>JAUVZY010000002.1 GCA_030602315.1 Pseudomonadaceae bacterium
GGCAACTTCCTGCCCGGCAAGGACGCCGACTTCGTGGTGCTCGACCTCGCCGCCACGCCGCTGCTGGCCCAGCGCATGGCCAGCGCGACGACACTGGCCGAGCGACTGTTCGCCCTGATGATCCTCGGCGACGACCGCGCCGTGCAGGCGACCTATGCCGCCGGCCAGTGCGTGCACCGGCGCTGACACCCGTAGGGTGGTCAACGGCGAAGCCTTGCCCACCGCCAGCCCCCGCACGCGGCCCCGAGGTGGCCAAGACCTGACGGTCGTTGACCACCCTCCGCCCCTGCCCCCGTAGGGTGGGCAACGGCGCAGCCTTGCCCACCGCCAACCCCGCACGCTGCCCCAAGGTGGCCAAGACCTGCGGTCGTTGACCACCCCACGCCCCGCCCCCGTAGGGTGGGCAACGGCGAAGCCTTGCCCACCGGCCGTGCCTGGGCCGCACGCCAGCCGTGGGAAATGCACGTCACTCTGGCGTCACAAGTACACTCTGTTCATCACCGCTCTGAAGAAGGACGCCCCATGCCCACCCGCGCCGTGTTCCTCGATCTCGTTCCGCTCGATCAGCACGATCTCGACCTCAACCCGCTGGAGCAGGCCTTCGACCAGCTGGTCTGTCACCAGCAGACGCTGCCCGAGCAGGTGGTCGAGCGGCTGAAAGGCGCGCAGGTGGCGATCGTCAACAAGGTCAAGCTGACCGACCGGGTGCTCGATGCCTGCCCGGATCTGAAGCTGATCCTGGTCGCCGCCACCGGGCTGAACAACGTGGATCTGGCCGCCGCGCGCCGTCACGGCATCGCCGTGTACAACTGCCAGGGCTACGGCACCGCCTCGGTGGCCCAGCACACCTTGATGCTTTTGCTCGCCCTGGCCACCCGCCTGCCGGATTACCGGGCAGCGGTGCGCAATGGCCGCTGGGCCCTGACGCCGCACTTCTGCCTGCTGGATTTCCCCATCGTCGAGCTGGAGGGCAAGACCCTCGGCATCCTCGGCCTGGGTACGCTGGGCGGCGCGGTCAAGCGCCTGGCCGAGGCGTTCGGCATGCGCGTGCTGGTCGGCCAGCTGCCCGGGCGGCCGGCCGGCGACGATCGCCTGCCGCTTGCCGAGCTGCTGCCGCAGGTGGACGCCCTGACCCTGCACTGCCCGCTCACCGAGGATACCCGCCACCTGATCGGCGCCGCCGAGCTGGCCTTGCTCAAGCCTGGCGCCTTCCTGATCAACACCGCCCGCGGCGGTCTGGTGGACGAGCAGGCGCTGGCCGATGCCCTGCGCGAAGGCCGGCTGGGCGGCGCCGCTACCGACGTGCTCAGCGAGGAGCCGCCGGTTCATGGCAACCCGCTGCTGGAACCCGACGTGCCGCGCCTGATCGTCACCCCGCACAGCGCCTGGGGCAGCCGCGAGGCGCGTCAGCGCATCGTCAGCCAGCTGGCCGAGAACGCCCGCGCCTTCCAGGCCGGCGAGGCGCTGCGCCGCGTCGATTGACCACCTACCGCTTTCCCCGCCGTTGATGAACAATCGGCGGCATCTCTCAGTGGCCGCAAAGGGACTTGCATGCTGACCATCTACCAACTCAAACCCGCCTTCCAGGGCCTGCTGCGCCCGCTGGTGGTGCGCCTTGCCGGCGCAGGCATCAGCGCCAACCAGGTAACCCTCGCCGCCTGCCTCGTATCGCTCGCCGTCGCCGCGCTGGTGGCTGCACTGGCCGCCCATGCCTGGATCTTCTGGCTGATTCCGCTGTGGATGTTCCTGCGCATGGCGCTGAACGCCATCGACGGCATGCTGGCCCGCGAATTCGGCCAGAAATCCAACCTCGGCGCCTACCTCAACGAGCTGTGCGACGTGATCGCCGACAGCGCGCTGTTCCTGCCCTTCCTGATGGTGGCCGGGATCAGTGCGCCGCTGTTGATCGGCGTGGTGCTGCTGGCACTGGTCAGCGAGTACGCCGGGGTGATGGGCCCGCTGGTGGGCGCCAGCCGCCGCTACGACGGACCGATGGGCAAGAGCGACCGGGCGTTTGCCTTCGGCGTGCTGGCCGCCGGCATCGCCACCGGCTGGCTGCCGGCGCTGGGGATGAACCTGCTGCTGGCGGTGGTCGCCGCCCTCTTGCTGCTGACCATCTACAACCGGGTCGCCCGCGGCCTGGCCGAGCTGGGCTGAGGAGCACACATGACCGCCGTTGAAGTCACCCCCAAGTCCGTCACCGAGCGCCCGGCGCGCAGCCTGCCGGCACGGCTCTGTGCCCTGCTCATCACCAGCGCCGCCCGCCTGATCACCGGCGCCCGCAGCCTCTGGCTCGGCTGCCATCCCGAGCCGGTGCAACGCATCTATTTCGCCAACCACAGCAGCCACGGCGATTTCGTGCTGCTCTGGGCCTCCCTGCCGCCGGCACTGCGCGAGCGCACCCGTCCGGTGGCCGGTTCGGATTACTGGCTCAAGGGCGGCCTGCGCCGCTTCATCATCAACGAGGTGTTCCGCGGGGTGCTGGTCGACCGCGAACACCGCGAGCGTGAAGCGCATCCGCTGCAGCCGATGCTCGATGCGCTGGATGGCGGCGACTCGCTGATCCTGTTCCCCGAGGGCACGCGCAACCTGGACGAGGGCGTCAAACCGTTTCGCAGCGGGCTCTATCACCTGGCCCGGCAGCGGCCCGAGATCGAGCTGGTGCCGGTGTGGATCGCCAACCTCAACCGGGTGATGCCCAAGGGCCGGGTGCTGCCGCTGCCGCTGTTGTGCACCCTGAGCTTCGGCGAGCCGCTGCACCTGGCCGAGGAAGAAACCAAGCCCGCGTTCCTCGAACGCGCCCGCCAGGCTCTCCTGGCACTGGACCCGGAGCTGGCCGCATGAACCCTGCCCTGCCCCTGTTCGCCGGCATCGGCGCCCTCCTGGCGTTGGCCTCCACCATCGGTTTTGTGCTCAAGCGCCGGGTGGGCAACGCGCCGCACGCGGTGATCGACAACCTCAACGCGCGAATCAACGCCTGGTGGGTGATGGTCGCGCTGATCGGCGCCGCGTTCTGGCTCGGCCACTCGGCGGTGGTCGGGCTGTTCTTTCTGGTGTCGTTCTTCGCCCTGCGCGAATTCCTCACCCTCACCCCGACCCGCGCCAGCGATTACCCGGCGCTCGCAGCCGCCTTCTACTTCGTCCTGCCCCTGCAGTATCTCTTGGTGGCGATCGACTGGTACGGGCTGTTTTCCATCTTCATCCCGGTCTACGTGTTCCTGCTGTTGCCGATCCTCGCCTCGCTGGGCGGCGACACCCAGCGCTTTCTCGAGCGCGCAGCCAAGGTGCAGTGGGGATTGGTGATCGCGGTGTACTGCATCAGCCACGTGCCGGCGCTGCTGACCCTGGAGATCCCCGGCTTCGAGGGAAAGAACCTGCTGCTGATCGCCTATCTGGTGATCGTGGTGCAGCTGTCCGACGTGCTGCAGTACGTCTGCGGCAAGCTGTTCGGCAAGCGCAAGATCGCCCCGCGGCTGTCGCCCTCCAAGACGGTGGAAGGCTTCGTCGGCGGCGTGGCGCTGGCCACCCTGATCGGTGGCCTGCTGTTTCCCTTCACCCCGTTCAGCTTCTGGCAGGCGCTGCTGGTGGCCTTCTGTCTGAACATCCTCGGCTTCTTCGGTGGCATCGTGATGTCGGCGATCAAGCGCGACCGCGGGGTGAAGGACTGGGGCCAGATGATCGAAGGCCACGGCGGCATGCTCGACCGCATGGATTCGTTGTGCTTCGCCGCCCCGGTGTTCTTCCACCTGCTGCGCTACTGGTGGGCGGTGTGAGGCCTTCGGCCCTCTGCTAAGCTCCGCGCTTTTTTGCGGAGCTGCGCCATGGACCCACGAAGCGAAGTGCTGCTGCGCCAGGCCGAGCTGTTCGCCGGCCCGCTGCTGCTGGCCGGTTTGCCGGCCGATGACCTGCTCGGCCAGCTGCCGGCCGCGCGCGGCTGGAGCTGGCAGGCCGGCGAGCACGCGCAGCTCGCCGCGCGCTTTGCCGAGCGGCTGAGCTTCGGGGTCGCGCCCGACGCGGCGCCGTTCGAGACCGCGGTGCTGTTTCTGCCCAAATCCCGCGAGCTGACCGACTACCTGCTGCAGGCCCTCGCCGCGCGCCTGCCCGGCAAGCTGTTGTACCTGGTGGGCGAAAAGCGCGGCGGCATCGAGCGCGCGGCCAAGCAGCTGGCCGCCTTCGGCAGCCCGCGCAAGCTCGACAGCGCCCGCCACTGCCAGCTCTGGCAGGTGCGCGTCGAACAGGCCCCGGCGGCGCCGGAGCTGCCGGCGCTGGCCCGGCGTTACACCCTCGAGCTGGCCGATGGCCCGCTCGAGGTAGTCACCCTGCCCGGGGTATTCAGCCACGGCCGGCTGGATGTCGGCACCGAGCTGCTGCTGGCGCATCTGGATGGCCTCAAGAGCGGCCGGCTGCTGGACTTCGGCTGCGGCGCCGGAGTGCTGGGCGCAGTGCTCAAGCGCCGCTACCCCGCGGCCGAGGTGGTGATGCTGGACGTGGACGCCTTCGCCGTGGCGAGCAGCCGCCTGACCCTGGCCGCCAATGGCCTGCAGGCGCAAGTGATCGCCGGCGACGGCATCGACGCGGCGCCCGATCATCTGGACGCCATCGTCAGCAACCCGCCCTTCCACAGCGGCGTGCACACCGACTATCAGGCCAGCGAGCGGCTATTCGCCCGCGCCGCCAGCCATCTGCGCCCGCATGGTGAGCTGCGCATCGTGGCCAACAGCTTTCTCAAGTACCCGCCGTTGATCGAGCGGCACCTGGGCGCCTGCCGCACGCTGGCCGAAGCCAACGGCTTTCGCATCTACGCCGCCAGCCGCGCCTAGGGTTGCACCTGCCGCTTCGCTTGGGCAGAATGCGCGCCGTCCTGGGGGAGTAGTCTCCGGCAAGCGCCCCGCTTGCCAGGCGTGCGTCAACAGACTGGGTCAACCGACCCTGGCGCAGGCGACCCGGCCGGCAGCGAACGCTGCGGCCACACGGGTTTGACAAGACTCATGACGCGGATCACCTGACCAGGGCGGGCAGGCGATGCGTGTCATGCAGCGATCGACCCGCCCCGTCAGGATGTCTCGTGGAAGCCTTCCTCATCCCCACCTTCATCGTCGCCCTCGCCGAAATCGGCGATAAGACCCAGTTGCTCGCGCTGGTGCTCGCCGCCCGCTACCGCAAGCCGGTGCCCATCGTGCTCGGCATCCTGGTCGCTACCCTGGCCAACCACTTCGCCGCCGGTGCCATCGGCCACTGGGTCGCCAATCTGCTTTCTCCGGCCATGCTGGCTGGCCTGCTGGCGGCCGCCTTCGCCGCGGTCGCCGCCTGGACCCTGATTCCCGACAAGCTCGACGAAGACGAGACCAAGCTTGGCCGGCGCTTCGGCCCGTTCATGGCCACGCTGGTGGCCTTCTTCCTCGCCGAGATGGGCGACAAGACCCAGATCGCCACGGTGATGCTGGCCGCGCAATACGATGCCTTTGTTTGGGTCATCCTCGGCACCACTTTGGGGATGCTACTGGCCAACGTGCCGGTAGTACTGGTCGGCAACTTCGCCGCCGAGCGCCTGCCGCTGACCCTGATCAGGCGCCTGGCGGCCACGGCATTTGGTGCGATGGCGCTCTACGCCGGGCATGAGGCGCTGAAGTTGGCAGGATTCCTGCAATAAAATCAGGGGCATTAAAAAACCGGGGCTCGCCCCGGTCTTTATGCACCAAAATGGCTCAAGCCTTGGGCAGGGTGACACCACGCTGGCCCTGGTACTTCCCGCCACGGTCGCGATAGGAAATCTCGCAAGCCTCGTCGGATTCAAGGAAGAGCATCTGCGCCACACCCTCGTTGGCGTAGATCTTCGCCGGCAGGGTGGTGGTATTGGAGAACTCCAGGGTCACATGGCCTTCCCATTCGGGTTCCAGTGGCGTGACGTTGACGATGATGCCGCAGCGGGCGTAGGTGCTCTTGCCCAGGCAGATGGTCAGCACGTTGCGCGGGATACGGAAGTATTCCACGGTACGGGCCAGGGCAAAGGAATTGGGCGGAATGATGCAGACCGGCCCCTTGACGTCGACGAAGCTCTTTTCGTCGAAGTTCTTCGGGTCGACGGTGGCGGAATGAATATTGGTGAATACCTTGAACTCATCCGCGCAGCGCACGTCGTAGCCGTAGCTGGAAACACCGTAGGAGATCAGCGGCTGGCCGCCTTCGGCCCGCACCTGACGCTCGACGAAGGGCTCGATCATCCCGTGTTCCTGGGCCATGCGACGGATCCACTTGTCGGATTTGATGCTCATGCTGATAGCTTCCCCCGTAATTGAGGCGAGCATATTAGCCGGGTCGGGAAGCGCCGAAAAACCCCATGCTACGGATAGATGAAATGGGCGGCAGTCTTGATCTGCATCAAACCACTCTGGTATCACTCGGAGCCATTTTTAACCCCGAGGGGACGACCTATAAGTTCTCCGGGCAACCGACATTTTTGCTATGGGGGGTCGCTCTTACATGAGCATCACGATCGATTGGTCGAAGGAATACGAGACCGGCATCGAGATCATCGATGAGCAACATCGGCGCCTTTTTGAATACTTCACCGAGATTGACCGCTGCGTGGAATCCGGCGATGCCGAGAAGGTCAGCGAAGTCGCCCGCGGGCTGATCCATTACGCCATCTCGCACAACAGCTTCGAAGAGTCGCTGATGGAGAAGGCCCAGTACGAGATGCTGGACGCCCACCGCAAGACCCACGCCTCGTTCGCCGAACGGGCCGAGGGTTATGTGAAAAAACTCGACAGCGGCGTCGAACCGATGAAGCTGGCGCGGGAAATTCGCGTGGATATCGGCCTCTGGCTGATCAACCACATCAAGCGCGAAGACAAGCACTACGTCGCATCGGTGAAGAAGAGCCTCGATCAGAGCTTCGTCAGCCGCATGCTTGGCAAGATCTTCGGTTGAACGCGCGCCCCGTCCGGGGCGCATCCGTCACAGGCGGGTAAAGAGCTGCTGCACCAGCTGCGACAGCCCGCTGTCCGCTCCGAACACCGCCTGCGCCCGCGCCTCCACCCGCTGCACGTGCTGGCGCAACCGCCACCTGGCGGCCTCCGGGCCGAGCAGCGCCACCAGCGTCGACTTGCCCGCATCCTTGCCGGTGTCCTTGAGCGGGGCGGTGGCCGGGTCGCTGTCACACAGATCGTCATACAGCTGAAAGGCCTGACCCAGCTCGCCGGCCAACTCGCGCAGCGCCTGGCGCTCGGCCTCCGTCGCGGCGGCCGCGCGTGCGGCCATCTCCAGCGCGGCAGCGAACAGGACCCCGGTCTTGCGCTGGTTGGTACCGGCCACCTCATGCGCCTCACGCGGCTGATTGCCCTGGCGCAGATCCTCGTACTGTCCGCGCACCAGCCCGTCGGCGCCCACCGCATCGGCCAGCACCGCCACCAGCTCGCCGCGCAGCACCGGTGGCAACTCGGCGGCGCTGGCGATGATTCGATAGGCGAGGCTCAGCAAGGCCACCGAGGTCAGCACCGCCACGTCCTCACCGAAGCGCCGGTGCACGGTCGGCTCGCCACGCCGCAGCGCCGCATCGTCCATGCACGGCATGTCGTCCAGCACCAGCGAGGCGGCATGCACCAACTCCAGCGCACAGCCCAGATCCAGCACCGCCGACTCGCGCGCACCCAGCTCGCGCGCCGCCAACACCAGCATCAGCGGCCGGATGCGCTTGCCCGGCGAGAGCACGGCACTGCGCATGGCCAGGCCAAGCTGATCGCCTTCTGCCTGAGCCCCGGGGAGCAGCTCGGCCAGGCGCCGGTCTATACGCCGGCGCAATTGGGCGACATCCTCGACAAAGCTGTCGCACGCGGGCGTTGACGGGGTAGGCATGTGTCGGCTCCTTCGCACTGATCTCAACGTGCAATGCTACTTGTACAAAACTAGTACATGAAGATAAAAATGTACAAGATGATCACCACTAGCCCCAATAAGGAAATGGCGATGGCATCGGATGACCTGTCGGCCCGCAAGAACGACCACCTGGACATCGTCCTCGACCCCGCCGGCAAGACCCAGCGCGGCGAGAGCGGGTTCGCCGCCTTTGCCTTCGAGCATTGCGCCCTGCCGGAGTTGCACCTGGACCAGGTGCAACTTGGCAGCCGCTTCCTCGGACGCGCGCTCAAGGCGCCGCTTCTGATCAGCTCGATGACCGGCGGCGCGGTGCGCGCCACCCGCATCAACCGCCATCTGGCCGAAGCCGCCCAGGCGCTGGGCATCGCCCTGGGGGTGGGCTCGCAACGCGTGGCGCTGGAGTCCGACGCCAACCAGGGGCTGACCCGCCAGCTGCGCGAGCTGGCGCCGGATGTGCTGCTGCTGTCGAACATCGGCGCGGCGCAACTGGTCTCCGGCGTCGGTCTCGAAGAGGCGCGGCGGCTGGTGGACATGCTCGACGCCGATGCGCTGATCATTCACCTCAACCCGCTGCAGGAGGCCGTGCAACCCGGCGGCGACCGCGACTGGCGCGGCGTGCTGGCGGCCATCGAGCAGCTGGCGGCGCGCCTTGACGTGCCGCTGATCGCCAAGGAAGTGGGCGCCGGCATCGGCGCGACGGTGGCGCGGCAACTGGTGGAGGCCGGGGTGGCGGCGATCGACGTGGCCGGCGCCGGCGGCACCAGCTGGGCGGTGGTGGAGGCGCAGCGCGCGCAGACGCCAGCCCAGCGCCAGATCGCCATGGCCTTCGCCGACTGGGGCATTCCCACCGCCCAGGCGCTGGTCGGCGTGCGCGCCGCCTGCCCCGATACCCCGCTGATCGCCTCCGGCGGCATCCGCGACGGCGTCGAGGCGGCCAAGGCGATTCGCCTGGGGGCCGATCTGGTCGGCCAGGCCGCCGCCGCCCTGCCCGGCGCGCTGCAATCGACCGAAGCGGTGATCGAGCACTTCGAGGTGCTGATCGCCCAACTGCGCATCGCCTGCTTCTGCACGGGCTCGGCGGACCTGACGGCGCTACGCCGGGCGCCGCTGCTGACCACCCCCTTTGCACGCGGTTGAACGGAGGGCCGGATGAGCCACTTCGCCGTCATCGCCCCGCCGTTCACCAGTCACTTTCGCGCCCTCGAGGCGCTCGCCGCGCCGTTGCTCGCGCGCGGCCACCGGGTGACCTTCGTGCATCAGGCCGACGCCCGCGCCCTGCTGCGCGAGCCGCGCCTCGGCTTCGAGGCGGTGGGCGCGGCCAGTCACCCGCCCGGCTCGCTCGCGCGCATCGTCGCGCGGGCGGCACGGCCTGGCGGGCCGTTGGGCTTGCGCCGGGTGATCGCCGATCTGGCCGCCGGCACCGACATGCTCTGCCGCGAGGCGCCGGCGCGGCTGCAGGCGCTGGGCGTCGATGCGCTGATCGCCGACCAGATGGAAGCGGCCGGCGGGCTGATCGCCGAGCACCTGGGGCTGCCCTGGGTGTCGGTGGCCTGCGCCCTGCCGGTCAACCGCGAGCCGCGCCTGCCGCTGCCGGTGATGCCCTGGGGCTATGCGCAGACGCCGTTCCAGCTGCAGCTCAACGACAGCAGCAGCCGCGTCTACGACCACCTGATGGCGCCGCATGCCCGGGTGATCGAAGCGCACGCCGCCGCCTTCGGCCTGCCGGCGCGCCGCGCGTTGCACGAGTGCCTGTCGCCGTATGCGCAGATCAGCCAGACCGTCAGCGCCTTCGACTTTCCGCGCGCGGCGCTGCCGGGCCACTTTCACGCGCTCGGCCCGCTGCGTCCGCCGAGCCACCACGAGCCGGCGCTGGAGTTGCCCGGGCTGGACGCGCGACCGCTGGTGTTCGCCTCCCTCGGCACCCTGCAGGGCGGCCGGCTCGGCCTGTTCCGGCGCATCGCCCGCGCCTGCCGCGACCTCGAGCTGCAGCTGTTGCTGGCCCACTGCGGCGCCCTCGACGCCAGCGCCGAGCGCCTGCTCGAGCGCGACGGCGCCACCTGGGTCACCGACTTCGCCCCGCAGCGCGCCGCCCTGGCGCGGGCGGACATCGCCGTGACCCACGCCGGCCTCAACACCGTGATGGACGCGCTGCTGGCCGGCACGCCGATGCTGACCCTGCCGATTGCCTTCGACCAGCCGGGCGTCGCCGCGCGGGTGGTGCATCACGGCGCCGGCCTGCGCCTGTTGCCGGCGCTCGCTTCGCGGCGCGCGTTGCGCCAGGGCCTGCAACGCCTGCTCGCCGAGCCGGCGTATGCCGCCCGCGCCGCCGCCCTGGGAGAAGCGGTCCACCATGCCGGCGGCGCCGTGCGCGCGGCGCAGATCATCGAGGCGGTGGCGGCCAGCGGTAGCCCGGTCGAGCGGAGCCCCGCGCATGTCGACTGAGCGCCGTGACTACGACCTGATCCTGGTCGGCGGCGGGCTGGCCAACGGCCTGATCGCCTGGCGCCTGGCCGAACGGCGCCCCGAGCTGCGCCTGTTGCTGCTGGAACAGGACGAGGCACTGGGCGGCAACCACACCTGGTCGTTCCACGATGCCGACCTCAGCGCGGCCCAGCACGCCTGGCTGGCACCGCTGGTCGCGCATCGCTGGCCGGGCTACGAGGTGCGCTTCCCCGCGCGGCGCCGCCAGCTGCACGGCGGCTACGCCAGCCTGACCTCGACCCGCTTCGACGACTGCCTGCGCCAGCGGCTGGGCGATCGGCTGCGCCTCGCCTGCCGCGTCCGCCAGCTGGACGCCCACGGCGTGCAGCTGGCCGGCGGTGAGCGGCTGAGCGCCCACGCGCTGATCGACGGCCGCGGCCCGCGCGCCAGCGCCCATCTGGCCCTCGGCTACCAGAAGTTTCTCGGCCAGGAACTGCGCCTGCGCCAGCCCCACGGCCTGACGCAGCCGGTGCTGATGGACGCCACCGTCGACCAGCACGAGGGCTATCGCTTCGTCTATCTGCTGCCGCTGGCCGCCGACCGCCTGCTGGTGGAAGACACCTATTACGCCGACGCCGCCGAGCTGCCGCACGCGCTGCTGCGCCAGCGCCTCGCCGCGTACGTTCAGGCGCGCGGCTGGCAGATCGCCGAGCTACTGCGCGAGGAGCACGGCGTGCTGCCGATCACCCTCGCCGGCGATCCGCGCGCGTTTGCCGCCGACTGGCAGGGCGTGCCGCACAGCGGGCTGGCCGCCGGGCTGTTCCACGCCACCACCGGCTATTCGCTGCCCCACGCCGTGCGCCTGGCCGATGCCGTGGCCGCGCTGCCGGTGCTTAGCAGCGAAGCGCTGCTGGCGCTCACCGAGCAGACCCTGCTCGCCGAATGGCACCGCCAGGGCTTTTTCCGCCTGCTCAACCGCATGCTGTTTCTCGCCGGTCGCCCCGAGCAGCGCTGGCGCGTCATGCAGCGTTTCTATGGGCTGCCCGAGGGGCTGATCCAGCGCTTCTACGCCGGGCGCCTGCGCCTGACCGACAAACTTCGCATCGTCACCGGCAAGCCGCCCGTGCCTCTGTTCGAGGCCTGCCGCGCCGCCCTCGCCGGCCCCCACCAATGCACAAGGAAGCACTCATGAGTACAGCCAAGCGCGCCGTGGTGATCGGCGCCGGTTTCGGTGGCCTGGCGCTGGCCATCCGCCTGCAGGCCGCCGGTATCCAGACCACCCTACTGGAAAAACGCGACAAGCCCGGTGGCCGCGCCTATGTCTACCAGGACGCCGGCTTCACCTTCGACGCCGGCCCCACGGTGATCACCGATCCGTCGGCGCTCGAAGAGCTGTTCGCCCTGCGCGGCCAGCGCCTGGCCGACTACGTCGAGCTGCTGCCGGTCAGTCCGTTCTACCAACTGTGCTGGGAAGACGGCAGCCGCTTCGATTACGTCAACGACCAGGCCGAACTGGATCGCCAGATCGGCCTGTTCAACCCGGCGGACGTGGCCGGCTACCAGCGCTTTCTCGGCTATTCCAAAGCAGTCTTCCAGGAGGGCTACCTGAAGCTTGGCAGCGTGCCGTTCCTCTCCGTGGACCGCATGCTGCAGGCCGCCCCGCAACTGGCGCGGCTGCAGGCCTGGCGCAGCGTCTACTCGCTGGTCTCGCGCTTCATCGAGGACGACAGGCTGCGCCAGGCGTTCTCCTTCCACTCGCTGCTGGTGGGCGGCAACCCGTTCGCCACCTCGTCGATCTACGCGCTGATTCACGCACTGGAGCGCCAGTGGGGCGTGTGGTTTCCGCGCGGCGGCACCGGTGCGCTGGTGCAGGGGCTGGTGCGCTACTTTCAGGATCTGGGCGGGCAGCTGGAGCTGAACGCCGAAGTCGCCCGCCTGGAAACCCGGGGCGATCGCCTGAGCGCCGCGGTGCTGGCCGATGGCCGACGCTTCGAGGCCGATGCCATCGCCTCCAACGCCGACGTGGTGCACACCTACAAAGCGCTGCTCAAGGACCACCCGCGCGGGCAGAAGGAAGGCCGCCGCCTGACCGGCAAGCGCTTCAGCATGTCGCTGTTCGTCATCTATTTCGGCCTCAAGCGCCGCCACGCGCACCTGCAGCACCACATGGTGTGCTTCGGGCCGCGCTACCGCGAGCTAATCGACGAGATCTTCCAGGGCCCGAGCCTGCCGGAGGATTTTTCCCTCTACCTGCATTCGCCCTGCGTCACCGACCCCAGCCTCGCCCCGGAAGGCTGCGGCGCCCACTACGTACTGGCGCCGGTACCGCACCTGGGCAGCGCACCGATCGACTGGGCGGTGGAAGGCCCGCGCTACCGCGACCGCATCCTGGCCTATCTGGAGCAGCACTACCTGCCGGGCCTGCGCGACGACCTGCTCACCTGCCGCCTCTTCACTCCCGACGATTTTGCCGGCGAGCTGAATGCGCACCTGGGCTCGGCCTTCTCCCTGGAGCCGATCCTCACCCAGAGCGCCTGGTTCCGCCCGCACAACCGCGACGACCGCATCGACAACCTCTACATCGTCGGTGCCGGCACCCACCCCGGCGCCGGCGTGCCCGGCGTGGTCGGCTCGGCCAAGGCCACGGCGTCGCTGATGCTCGAGGACCTGCGGCGATGAACGCCGAGGCGCTCAGCCAGCACGCCGAGGCCACCATCGCCCGGGGCTCGAAGAGCTTTGCCGCGGCCGCCAGGCTGTTCGCCCCGGACACCCGGCAAAGCGCGGTGCTGCTCTATGCCTGGTGCCGGCACTGCGACGACCTGATCGACGGCCAGGAACTGGGCTTCGGCCAGCACGGCGGCGGCGGTCATCCGGCGCTGGCGCGGCTGGAGCAGGCCACCCGCGAGGTGTACGCCAATCGCCGGCCGGCCGATCCGGCCTTCGCCGCGCTGCGCGAAGTGGTGCGCCGCCACGACATTCCGGCGCGCTACCCGCTCGACCACCTGGCCGGCTTTCGCATGGATGTCGAAGGCCGCCACTACCGGCGCTTCGAGGACACGCTGGAATACTGCTACCACGTCGCCGGCGTGGTCGGGGTGATGATGGCGATGGTGATGGGCGTGCGCGACGAGGCCACGCTGCACCGCGCCTGCGACCAGGGCATTGCCTTTCAGCTGACCAACATCGCGCGAGACATCGTCGAAGATGCGCAAAACGAGCGGATCTACCTGCCGGCGGATTGGTTGGAACAGGAAGGGCTGAGCGCCACCACCCTGACCGAGCCGGCGCAACGCCCGGCGCTGGCACGCCTGGCGGCGCGTCTGGTGGATGCTGCCGAGCCCTACTACGCCTCGGCCTATGACGGACTCGCCGCGCTGCCGCTACGCTCGGCGTGGTCGATCGCCACCGCGCGGCTGGTCTACCGGCAGATCGGGGTGAAGGTGACCACCGCCGGCCCGGCCGCCTGGGATGCGCGGGTCGGCACCACCGCGCTGGACAAGCTGCGCCTGGTCGGCCTCGGCGGCCTGCAGGCGCTGGCTTCGCGGACGATGGCGGTCAGTGCGCGTCCGGCTGGTCTGTGGACGCGCGGTGACGGCGCAGCGGCCCGCCGTGCAGACGGCGCAACTCTGCCTTGAGCGCGTCCAGCTTCGGCGCGTAGAGAAAGCCGAACGACACGCAGCCCTCGCGCCCATCCACCGCGTGATGCATGCGGTGCGCCTGATACAGCCGCTTCAGGTAGCCCTTGCGCGGCACGTAGCGCAGCGGCCAGCGCTGGTGCACCAGCCCGTCGTGGGCGAGAAAGTAGAGAAACCCGTAGGCCGTCATCCCGGCGCCGATCCACTGCGCGGGCCAGGCGCCCGCGGTGCCCCAGGCGATCAGCAGGATGGCCAGCGCGGCGAACACCACGGCGTACAGGTCGTTCTTCTCGAACATCCCGGTGCGCGGCTCATGGTGCGAGCGATGCCAGCCCCAGCCGAAGCCATGCATGACGTACTTGTGCGAATACCACGCGATCACCTCCATCGCCGCGACGGTGGCCAGAACGATGAGCAGGTTGGCGAGCACGATCACGATTTGAGTCTCCCCCGATACGGCGCTGGTGCGCGTTTAGTCAGTCGTCGCTGATGGTGATGGTCGGCATCGCCGGCGCGCCGCCCTGGGCGATGCGTGCGCCGACCCGGCGCGCCAGCTGCTGGTAGAGCATGGCGATCGGGCTCTGTGGCTCGGCGATCACCGTCGGCGCGCCGGCATCGGCCTGGCTGCGGATACTCATCGACAGCGGCAGCGAGGCCAGCACGTCTACCCCGTATTCGGCCGCCAGCTTCTCTCCGCCGCCCTCGCCGAACAAATGCTCGGCATGGCCGCAGTTCGAGCAGATATGCACCGCCATGTTCTCCACCACCCCCAGCACCGGGATGTTTACCTTGCGGAACATCTCCACGCCCTTCTTGGCGTCGAGCAGCGCCAGATCCTGCGGGGTGGTGACGATCACCGCGCCGGCCACCGGCACCTTCTGCGCCAGGGTCAGCTGGATATCGCCGGTGCCCGGCGGCATGTCCACCACCAGGTAGTCGAGGTTGTCCCAGGCGGTCTGGGTGATCAGCTGCAGCAGCGCGCCGGAGGCCATCGGCCCGCGCCAGACCATCGGCGTCTTGTCGTCGGCGAGAAAGGCCATCGACATCACCTGCACGCCGTGGGCCTGGATCGGGAAGAACTGCTTGCCGTTGTTGCCCGGCGCGGTGCCTTCAGCCACGCCGAACATGATGCCCTGGCTCGGCCCGTAGATATCGGCATCCAGCACGCCGACCCGCGCGCCCTCGCGGGCCAGCGCCAGCGCCAGGTTGGCCGCGGTGGTCGACTTGCCCACCCCGCCCTTGCCGGAGGCCACCGCGATCACGTTCTTCACCCCCGCCAAGGTCGGCGCGTGGGTCACAAACGGCTGGATCACGCACTCGACCTGCACCTCGGCGCTCGCCACGCCGTCGAGGTTCTCCAGGCCGGTCTTGAGGATCTGCGCCCAGCCGCTCTTGAACTGCGCCGCCGGGTACGGCAGCTCCAGCCGCACCGTCACCTGCTCGCCCTGGATATCCACCGCCCGCAGGCAACCGGCGCTGACCGGATCGAGATTGAGGTGGGGGTCGAGGTACTGACGCAGGGCGGCTTCCACCGCGGCGCGGGTAATCGTGGTCATGCGGCCTCCAGGGCGTGGCTGTTGCCCCTATGCTAGCGCAGCCCGGCCCGATTGGGCCCACCGACTGCACCGGGTCAGCGGTGGCCGGAGCCGCGCCCGTTCCTTTATAGTTGCCGACCTTTTCCGCAAGCCAGCGCATCGATAAGCCATGACCGAAGCCCGCAAGATTCTCGTCACCAGCGCCCTGCCCTACGCCAACGGCTCGATCCACCTCGGCCACATGCTCGAGTACATCCAGACCGACATGTGGGTGCGCTTCCAGAAGCTGCGCGGCCACCAGTGCATCTACGTCTGCGCCGACGACGCCCACGGCTCGGCGATCATGCTGCGCGCGGAGAAGGAAGGCATCACCCCCGAGCAGCTGATCGACAACGTCAAGGCCGAGCACAGCAGCGACTTCGCCGACTTCCTGGTGGATTTCGACAACTTCCACAGCACCCACTCGGACGAAAACCGCGAACTGGCCAGCCTGATCTACACCCGCCTGCGCGACGCCGGGCACATCGCCACCCGCTCGGTGACCCAGTATTTCGACCCGGACAAGGGCATGTTCCTCGCCGACCGCTTCATCAAGGGCACCTGCCCCAAGTGCGCGGCGGAGGACCAGTACGGCGACAACTGCGAAAAATGCGGCGCCACCTACGAGCCCACCGAGCTGAAGAACCCCAAGTCGGCCATCTCCGGCGCCACCCCGGTGCTGCGCGACTCCAAGCACTTCTTCTTCAAGCTGCCGGACTTCGAGGCCATGCTCAAGGGCTGGACCCGCAGCGGCGCCCTGCAGGACGCGGTGGCCAACAAGATCGCCGAATGGCTGGACGGCGGACTGCAGGAGTGGGACATCTCCCGCGACGCGCCGTACTTCGGCTTCGAGATCCCCGATGAGCCGGGCAAGTACTTCTACGTCTGGCTGGACGCGCCGATCGGCTACATGGCGAGCTTCAAGAACCTCTGCGCGCGCCGCGAGGATCTGTCCTTCGATGCCTTCTGGGGCAAGGATTCGACCGCCGAGCTCTACCACTTCATCGGCAAGGACATCGTCAACTTCCATACCCTGTTCTGGCCGGCGATGCTCGAAGGCTCGGGCTTCCGCAAGCCGACCGCGGTGAACGTGCACGGCTACCTGACGGTGAACGGGCAGAAGATGTCCAAGTCGCGCGGCACCTTCATCAAGGCGCGCACCTACCTCGACCACCTGAACCCCGAGTACCTGCGCTACTACTACGCGAGCAAGCTCGGCCGCGGCGTGGACGACCTCGACCTCAACCTCGAGGACTTCGTGCAGAAGGTCAACTCGGACCTGGTCGGCAAGGTGGTCAACATCGCCAGCCGCTGCGCCGGCTTTATCCACAAGGGCAACGCCGGCGTGCTGGTCGCCGCCAACCCCGAGCCGGAACTGTGGGAGGCCTTCCAGGCCGCCGCGCCCTCGATCGCCGAGGCCTATGAAGCCCGCGATTTCTCCCGCGCCATGCGCGAGATCATGGCGCTGGCCGACCGCGCCAACGCCTGGATCGCCGACAAGGCGCCGTGGGCGCTGAACAAGGTCGAGGGCAAGCAGGACGAGGTCCAGGCGATCTGCGCGCTGGGCGTCAACCTGTTCCGCCAGCTGGTGATCATGCTCAAACCCGTGCTGCCCAAGCTCGCCGAAGCCGCCGAAGCCTTCCTCAACGTCCCGGCGCTGACCTGGAGCGATCTGGCCACCCCGCTGGCCAACCACCCGTTGAACGCCTTCACCCCCCTGATGACCCGAATCGAGCCTGCGAAAATCGACGCCATGACCGAAGCCTCCAAAGAAGACCTCGCCGCCCAGTCCACCGACGCCGCCACCCCTGCCGCCCCGGCCGGCAACGGTGAGCTGACCAAGGAGCCGCTGGCCGCGGAAATCAACTTCGACGCCTTCGCCGCGGTGGACCTGCGCATCGCGCTGATCGAGAAGGCCGAGTTCGTCGAAGGCGCCGACAAGCTGCTGCGCCTGACCCTGGACATCGGCGACGCCAAGCGCAACGTGTTCTCCGGCATCAAGAGCGCCTACCCGGACCCGAGCAAGCTCGAAGGCCGCCTGACCCTCTACGTGGCCAACCTGGCGCCGCGCAAGATGAAGTTCGGCCTCTCCGAAGGCATGGTGCTGGCCGCCGGCCCCGGCGGCGAAGAAATCTTCCTGCTCAGCCCGGACGCTGGCGCCAAGCCCGGCCAGCGCGTCCACTAAGCACCTCACGCGGTGGTTTCGCCTGGCTGACTCCAGTCCAGCGATAGCCACCGCGCCGCTGCGGTGGGCAAGGCTGCGCCGTTGCCCACCCTACACGCGGAGCCGACTGGCGTAGGGTGGACAACCGCGTAGCGTTGTCCACCGCCTGCTGCGCCGACGGTGGCCGAGACCTGCGGTCGTTGGCCACCCTACGGACTGCGCCGTCGCTCACCCTACAGAACGCAGAGCCGGCTGGTGTAGGGTGGACAACCGCATAGCGTTGTCCACCGTCTGCTGCGCCGAGACACGCCAAGGCCTACTGACGCAGCATGGCGCTGCCACCCTTTTTCCTGCACGGGCCCTTTCAGCTGGCTCCGTTACGCGCAGCGACCGCTCTGGGTGCGGGTAACGCTGGTGCGGCCGGTGGCCGAAATCGTCACCACCCGCTCCTGGCTGCCCACCGGCGCGCTGCGGCAGACGGTCAGCGTGGCCTGGGTGGAACCAACACCACTGGGCTGGAAGGTCAGGCTGTTGGTGGAGGACGACACCCGGTAACCGCTGGCGGCCGCCGGCGCCCGCCGCACCACCGTGCTGCCGGCCAACACGATCCAGCCCTGCTCCCAGTCGCCACCGCTCGCGCAGCTGGTGCCATTGGCGGACTTGCACAGCGTCACCGGCGTGCGCCGCTTCATCGCCTCGCTCTTGGCAAGCTGGGCGCTGGCCACTAGATCATTGCTGTAGCTGCGCAGGCGATTGCTCAGTACCAGGTTCTCGAACGAGGGCACGGCAATGCTCAGCAGCACCGCCATCACCGCTACGCCCACCAAGAGTTCCACCAGGGTGAAGCCCGCCGTGCGCTCACACCTGCCCGGCATCGACGCACTCATTCCTCGACGCTCCAATACACCCGCGTGGTCGGCTGCAGGATCGACGACTGGCGGCGCTGGCGACCGTCATCCAGCGCCGACTCGGGGTTGGCGCCGATGACGAACGGCTCGGTGCTGCCATCGTCCAGCGTCACCATCCCCGCCACCGGCGAGGGCGGCAGGCCGTCGCCGGTCAGGTCGGCGTAGCGCGGCCCGTCGATGCCTTCGGCGTTCAGGTAGTTGATGTTGTAAACCCGTGCATCACCGAGGCTGGTGCACACCCCGGCAGCCGCCACCGCAGGCTGATGGGTGCTGAAGGTGACCACGCCGAACACCGTGAGCGCCGAGGTGACCACCTGCTCGGTGGGGCTGAGCGACAGGTACCAGCCCTTCTTCGCCGCCAGCTGGGCATCGGTGGGGGTGCTGTTACCAGTGATAGCCAGCAGCGAGTTCAGGCACAGCACGCTGCCGCCACATTGCTCGGTTTCGCTGCTCAGCCACGTGGAATTGCCCGGCTGATCCTTGAGCATGAAGAAGTAGTTGGTGGTGGCGGTGGCGCGGGTGTAGCTCGCCAGCGGCTTCTCGCGGTCGCCGGAGCCGATCAGCAGCACATAGCCGGCACCGTCGGCGACCACGTCTGGGGCGAACATGAACTTTCGGTTGGCCGCGCAGGTGCCGCCGGCGGCGCAGCCAAGCGCGGCGACCTTGGTCAGCGTCCAGGTCGACGGCACGCCACTGCCGATGTTGAGGCGGTAGACGTTACCGCCCAGGTCGGCGGTATAGCCGTAGATCGAGGTGCCGTTGGCGCCGGGCACCAGGGTGACGTCGGCCACCACGCTGCGATCGGTGTCGAAGCTGCGCACCAGCGCGCCGCTGTCGGCGTCGAACACATAGAGTTTGTTGCCCTTGGTGGAGCTGCTGCAGGCGTGCGGATCGGCGTCTTCGCAGGTGTCGTAGCCACCGCCGACCACCAGCAGCGGTGAGCTACCCGAGCCGTAACCGGCGGCCTGGAACAGCTTGGGCGTCGACCAAGTCTGGCCAATGCCGGACAACCCGCTGCTGCAATCGCTGTCGCTGACCGTGCCGGAAGCGGGGAAGTTGTTCGGGCAGCCGCGTTTCCATTTCAGCGTCGGCGCGCCCGGCGCGCTGACATCGAAGGCATACAGGGCGCGCCCGCCACGGCGCATGGTGGCGTAGATCCAGGCGGTATTGCCATTCTTGTAGGCCGCCACGGCGCCGTCCATGCCATAGGGCTTGGGCAACGGCGTCGGATTGAGCCCGGCTTGCCCCGGGTATTTGATCAGCACGTTGTTGTCGTACAGGCGCTTGACCGATCCATAGAACTCCGGCGGGATGAACGACCACAGCTCATCGCCGGCCGCCGCGGTGCCGAACATCGAGCTGCGATTGCCGTTCACCGCGCGCAGCGCACCGTCATTGGCGCCGTAGAACACCACCACCTGTGGCGCGGTGGCGGTGCCGTAGTTGAGCGCCACCGGGCGCGAATGCACCACGTCGCCATGCACCGAAGGACGCACGTCAGTGGTCAGGCCGTTGCCGTTCTCGTCCTTGAGGTCTTGGCCACGGGTCCAGTTGATCAGGTCGCTACGCTCGCTCGCACTCGCCGCGCCGAGCGCCGCCTGGGTGACGGCCGTGTTGGCGGTGTTGAACGCACTCAGCCCGCCTGAGCAGTTGCCGCTGCAGGTGAACATGCTGCGCGAGGTGGCGCTGCGCAGGCGGTGGGCCTGCGCGCCCTTTTCTACGATGTTGCCGTCCGGCGAGTTGGAACCGTCCGAACCTGGCACCGTCAGACAGGTCCGCACCGGGCGGAAGGCCCAGTAATCGTCTAGCGTCGCTGGCGTCCAGAAGCTGCGCGCGCATTCGCTGACAAAGCCGGTGGACGTATTGATCGCCTGCCTGTCATTCGCATCGAGCAGCCGCAGATTGCTACCAACCCGGCCGAGCTTGTACTGCTTGAGATTGCCGAACCAGCGCGGATTGGCGTCCTCGTCCGGGCGGAACATGCCGATGAACACCTGGTTCAGGTAGGTGCCCTGGGTATTGACGCTGACCGGCAGGCTCACCGAGGCGAATGCGGTGTTGGTGCCCTGGATCTCCGAGAAGATCACCCCCAGCGCATCGGCGATCTGCGTGCCGCTGGCGGCGACATCGAAGTACTTGCCGCTGCTGACCCGCGCCATGCTCTGCAACAGCGCCGTCCAACCAGGCCCCTGGCCGGAGGTGACCTTGTTGATGTCGAGGGTGTAGGTGGTGATCGCCTCGGGGCTCTGCTTCATGAAGCGCGCCCATTCGTCGGCCACGTTGCCCTGCGAACCGCTCGGCGACAACGGGATCGGCGTGGTCGCCCCGCCGAGTGCCAACAGCGCCGCGGTGGCTTCGGTGATGTCGTTGCTGCTGTCCTGAGCCGCACCGTTACTGATGTAGATGATGTAGTTCTTCGCGCAGCCGGAGACCACCGGGCGGTTGTAGCGGGTGCCGGCCTTGCTCGCCAGGGCGTTGCCCGCCAGCGCGTAGATGGCGTCGGAGGCGGCATTGATGCCACGGTTGCCGGTGTAGTCGGTCTTGGCCTTCTGGTTACCGGCATGCGGCTCGAGGCCGGCGAAGTACAGGTAGGCCTCCCACATGGCCTTGCCGGCCTTGCCGGCGTTGCCCTTGTCGGCATTCTTGTCGAGGCTCAGCACCAGGTTCTGCATCAGCACCTTGTTGCCGGTAGTCAGCGGCCGGATCGCCGCGCGCACGTAGGCGCCGCTGTTGCCGGCGTCATTGCCGCCGGTTTCGCTGAACAGCATCAGGCCCAGGCGAAAGCGGTCGGCCGGCAGCGCACCGAGCACCGAAGACAGCGCGGCGATCTGGTTCTCGAACGGGGAGCTCCAGTTACCGGTGTTGTCGAGGATGATCAACACGTTCGGCGCTTCCGCGCCGCTGGGTGGCGTTCCCACGAACAGGTCGATGTCCTCGGCCTGCGCCAATGCGGGCAGTGCCGCCGAAAGGGCCAACAGCGCCATGCGGATGAACGACTTCATGACCCACCTCATCGGGCGCGATTTACGGACAGACGGCATTTTTTCGGGCTTCCGAAAGCAGGATGCGCACCCCGGTGCGCACACGCACACTGGCGCCGGTGGTCGGATCATCCACCGTGGCGACCAGCTCCCAGACGGTGTTCCAGGTGGAGTTGGCCATCCCCACCAGGGTCAGGCTGCTCGCCGACACGCTGCTCGCCAGGGTGGCGCGCACGCACTCGGGCCGGGCGATCTGCACCACGTAGTCGATGACATCATCGCGGTTCAGGTCCACCGCAATGGATTCGGCGACCGGTGCCAGGGTGAACGGCGAGCCCACCACCTGCTCGATGGCCACCTCGGCCGCCGCCTGCGCCTCGCTGCGCCACTGCTGGTTGCCCACCGAGGTCAGGTTGGTGTTGCTCAAGGTGAAGGCGCTGGACACCATCAAGGTCATCAACAGCAGCATCACCAGCGCGATCACCAGCGCCATGCCGCGCTGGCGCGGGAACAGAGCGGTTTTCATGGGGTTTCCCTCCGCGCCGAGACGTTCACCAGGCGCACGCTGCTGGAATAGACGTGACGAACAAAGCCATCGCTGAACGGGCCGACGCTCTGCTCGCCCAGCCGATAGGTCTTGTCCGAGCGGTAGCCGGCGCTGGGCTCGACGTTGCGCACCAACAGGTGAATTTCCACCAGCACGGTGTTGACCAGCTGGTCGAGGCTGCAGGGAGTGCTGGAGCGACAGACGCTGTCAGCCACGCCGTCGCCGCGATTGGTCGGCGAGACACGGTTGTTGGGGTTGGCCCAGGCGACCGCCGCGCTGTAGTTCACTGGCGCGTTGCTGTCGCTCAGGTTGTCCACCCCGAACGCAAAGCGCATGCCCTCGATGCCCTCGATCAGTGGCACGGCGGCCTGCTGCACCAGCGCGCCGCCGTCCAGATCGAAGCTCGAGCGCATCAGCGTGGGAATGCCGTCGCCGCGGGTCACCGCGAAGCTGCGCAGGTAATAGATATGGTTGACGTACCTGCGCTTCTCGGCGCGGGTGCTGCAATCGCGTCGGCTCAGGCTGAAACCGGTGGTGGCGAGCAGGTAGCGGTTCTCCCCCTCGCAGGAAGAGGTCTGCCAGTAGAGCTTGCCGGAAATGTCCGCCTCGCAGTTGCCGACCCCGGCCACGCACGCCTGCAGATGCCGCACCACCAGCACATCGCTGTTGGGCAGTTTGTCCGGCAGCATGCTCTCGCAGCCGCTGGGCACGTCCGCATACAGCTGCACCGGCACGCCGATCAGGTTGCTGCGGGTGGCCGCCGTCCAGGTGCTGAAAGCGGCACAGGGCGCGGGGATGGCGCTGGGGTAGTCGCCCGGCACGCCGCTGGCGGTGAGGTCGTCGAATGCTGGCACGAAACCGTTCCAGAACCCGGCGTGCTGCAGGTCATCGCGCAGCAGCTTGATCGCCAGGCGGCCGTTCTCCATCTGCGCATTGCTGCGCGCAAGCTCGGTGTTGGCCCGGCTCATGTCGAGGTAGAGGGTGAGGGTCGCGGCGGTCAGCAGCAGGGCCACGGTCATGGCCACCATCAGTTCGATCAGACCGAAACCGCGCGAGCGGCGGATAATGTTCGGGCGACTCATAGCGGCGCGATCCTCACCAGGGTGCTGACCACGCGGCGGCAGCGGTCGTTGACGCAGCCGCTGCCAGCAGTGCCGTCGTACAGATTGCGCGCGCAAGCCTGCGAAGCCGGCGGCGCGCTGAGCGGCCCCAGGCCCTGCCAGGCCACGCTGACCAGATACTGACCGCCGCCGAGGTTCTCAACGCAGCCGCGCCCGCCGAGCATCGCGCCGACGCGGCTGCCGGCGCTGCTCTCGGCGGCGCCCTGCAGCGCCGCGCACCACTGCGCGGCATCGCGCTGCTGGCGGCTGCCGCTGTCGGCCGGGCAGTCCATGCCAACGCCGAGCGGCCCGCTGCCGGTTGCGTAACTGGCGGCGGCGGTGCGGTTGGCAGCCAGTCGCGCCGCCATGTCCTCGAGCAGAAGCAGCGCCTGCGAGCGCTGATAGGCCTCGACCTCCGATTGCTGCAGGCGCGCCTGCAGCCCCATCACGCCGAGCAGGCCGATGGCCAGCACCACCAGGGTGACCAGCACCTCGACCAGGCTCAGGCCTGCCTGCCGCGAACTGCGCGCGCTCATCGTGCTCACCACTTGTTAGCGGGCGTCTTCAGCCCGGCGCTGTCCAGGGTCAGCGCACCGTCACTGGCCTGGCGGCCCTGCGGCGTAAAGGTGATAGTGAACGACGGCAGGCTGGCACTGCCCAGGGTGATGGCGTAGTCGTAATGGCGCGCGACGTCAGCGGGCAGCCCATAGCCGCTCGCTTCGAGCACGGCACGGCTGGCATAGGCGCGGTTGGCGAGCAGAAACTGCTGCTGGCGGTTGGCGATGTCCATCATCTGCGCCTGGGCGGCGGCCCGGTTTCCGCGGATGACGTACTGTTGATAGCTGGGATAGGCGATGCCGGCGAGGATGCCGATGATGGCGACGACCACCATCAGTTCGATCAGGGTGAAACCGCGTGTCGGTGGATACGCCACAGTCGTTCTCCAGGGGGAGGCTGATTGCGCCGCTGTCACCGTCCACTGGCTGCACCCGCCGTAAGGTCAGGTTTGCCGTCAATGGCCCAGGCGCCATCACATTGCCATTACCGCACTGAAGAAGTCCATCACCCCTGAGAACGATTCGTCTCATCCTTTAGCATTGATCGGGCGCCGCAATTGCAGCAGCCAGAGCAGTTCTCGATAATAGGCGCCTTTTTCAGCCGGCCCCTGCCGCCTTGACGGTATCCCGATGACCGAACTCGCCCTGATCATGGTTAGCGCCATCCTGGTCAACAACTTCGTGTTGGTCCAGTTCCTTGGCCTGTGCCCCTTCATGGGGGTGTCGAAGAAGATCGAGACCGCCATCGGCCTGTCGCTGGCCACCACCTTCGTGCTGACCCTGGCGGCGATGTGCAGCTACCTGCTGCAGCAGTATGTGCTGAAGCCGCTGGATCTGGAGTTTCTGCGCACCATCAGTTTCATCCTGGTGATCGCCGTGGTGGTGCAGTTCACCGAGATGGTGGTGCACAAGACCAGCCCCCTGCTCTACCGCGTGCTGGGCATCTTCCTGCCGCTGATCACCACCAACTGCATCGTGCTCGGGGTGGCCCTGCTCAACGCCAACAAGGCCGAATTCACCTTCCTCTCGGCGACGCTCAACGGCTTCGCCGCGGGCCTGGGCTTCTCGCTGGTGCTGGTGTTCTTCGCCGCCATGCGTGAGCGCATCGCCATTGCCGATGTGCCCAAATCGTTCCAGGGCCCGGCCATCGGCATGATCACCGCCGGGCTGATGTCGCTGGCGTTCATGGGCTTTGCCGGGTTGGTCCGCCCATGAGCCTGGTGTTGATCGCGGTGCTCGCGCTGCTCGCCCTGTGCCTGATCTGCGGCGCCGTGCTCGGCTTTGCCGCGGTGCGCTTTCGCGTCGAGGGCAATCCGATCGCCGAGCAGATCAATGCCCTGCTGCCACAGACCCAATGCGGTCAATGCGGCTACCCCGGCTGCAAGCCCTACGCCGAGGCGATCGCCCACGGCGACAAGATCAACAAGTGCCCTCCCGGCGGCGAGGCGACGATCCAGGCACTGGCCGACCTCCTGCACGTCGAGCCCGAGCCGCTGGACGCCGAAGGCGGCGAGAAGCCGCCGATGGTCGCCTACATCCGCGAGGCCGAATGCATCGGCTGCACCAAGTGCCTGCAGGCCTGCCCGGTGGACGCCATCGTCGGCGCCGCGCGGCAGATGCACACGGTGATCGTTTCCGAATGCACCGGCTGTGACCTGTGCGTCGAGCCTTGCCCGGTGGACTGCATCGAGATGCGCCCGGTGGGCGACAACCTGCAGGGCTGGAAGTGGGACCGCCCGCTCGCCCCGGGTCAGCTGATCGCCACCGACCGGGAGCAGGCGGCATGAACGCGAAGATCTACGACTTCCACGGCGGCATCCACCCGGACGAGCGCAAGACGCTGTCCAACCGCACGCCGATCCAGCACCCGCCGCTGCCCGCGCAGCTGATCCTGCCGCTCGGCCAGCACATCGGCGCTGCCGCAGAGCCCATCGTCGAGGTAGGCGAGCGCGTGCTCAAGGGCCAGAAGATCGCCGAGGCCAATGGCTATGTCAGCGTGCCGCTGCACGCACCGACCTCCGGCACGGTGACCTTCATCGGCCCGCAGCCGTATCCGCACGCCTCGGGCATGCCGGCGCCGGCCATCGTCATCGAGGCCGACGGCCGCGACGAATGGGCACCGCTGACCCCACGCCCGGACTACCGCGAGATGGACCCCGACGCGCTGGTGGCGCTGATCCGCGATGCTGGCATCAACGGCCTGGGCGGCGCCGGCTTTCCCACCGCGGTCAAGCTCTGCACCCAGTCGCGCCATCACATCGACACGCTGATCATCAACGGCACCGAATGCGAGCCGTACATCACCGCCGATGACCTGCTGATGCGCGAGCGCGCCGCCGAGCTGATCGCCGGCATCGACGTGTTCGCCCACCTGCTGACCCCGAGCCAGGTGCTGATCGGCATCGAGGACAACAAGCCCGAGGCCATCGCCGCGGTGCGCGCTGCCATCGGCGCGCGCCCGTATGAAGTGCGGGTGTTCCCCACCAAGTACCCGTCCGGTGGCGAGAAGCAGCTGATCCGGCTCCTCACCGGCCTGGAAGTGCCGAGCGGCAAGCTGCCGGCCGACATCGGCGTGCTCTGCCAGAACGTCGGCACCTGCGTGGCGGTGCATGATGCGGTGCTGCTCGGCCGCCCGCTGATCTCGCGCATCACCACCCTGACCGGCGAGGCGCTGGCGCGCCCGGGCAACGTCGAGGTGCTGATCGGCAGCCCGGCCCACGAGCTGCTCGCCTATGCCGGCCTCGACGAGAGCAAGCTCGACCGCCTGATCATGGGCGGCCCGATGATGGGCTTCACCCTGCCGACGCTGGACGTGCCGGTGATCAAGACCAGCAACTGCCTGCTCGCCCCGACCGCCGCCGAACTGCCGGCGCCACCGCCGGCGATGCCCTGCATCCGCTGCGGCGAGTGCGCCGAGGTCTGCCCGGCCAACCTGCTGCCGCAACAGCTGCACTTCTTCGCCCTCGGCGAGGACGTCGACCAGCTGAAAGCGCACAACCTGTTCGACTGCATCGAATGCGGCGCCTGCGCCTACGTCTGCCCCTCCAGCATCCCACTGGTGCAGTACTACCGGGCGGCCAAGGCCGACATCCGCGAGCAGGAGCAGAAGGCCAAAAAGGCCGAATACTCCAAGGTCCGCTTCGAACAGCGCCAGGAGCGCCTGCGCCGCGCCGAGGAGCAGAAGGAAGCCGAACGCAAGGCCCGCGCCGAGAAGGCCGCGCGCGCCAAGGCCGCCCAGGCCGAAGCGCCAGCCGGCGAAGCAGCGGCACCCGCACAAGCGGCGAAGCCCGGCCTGAGCGATGAGCAGAAGAAGCTCAAGATCGAAGCCAGCATGGCCCAGGTCGCGCTGAAGAAGGCGGAAAAACAACTGGCGCTGCACGCCACGCCCGAACTCGAAGCCCAGGTCGCCGAACTGCGCGCCGCCGCCGAGGCCGCGCAGAAGGCGCTGGACGCAGCCGTGCCGGCCGAGCCCGCGCCGGTCGCCCAACCGGCCAGTGACGACGCGGCAAAGAAGGCCAAGATCGAAGCGGCCATGCTCAAGGCGCAGATCCGCAAGCTGGAGAAGGTCGAGGCGCCCTCTGCCGAGCAGCAGGCCGAGCTGGAACAGCTCAAAGCCAAGCTCGCCGAGCAGGAGAAACTGCTCGACGCCGCCCCCGCACCGGTCGCCAAACCCGCCGAGCAGAGCGCCGAAAAGGCCGTCGACCCGCTGAAAAAGGCCAAGGTCGAGCTGGCGATGAAGCGCACCGAACTGAAAAAGGCCGAGAAGGCCGGCGCCGACGACGGCGAACTGGCCACCCTGCGCGAGGCCCTGGCGGCCGCCGAACAGGCGCTGCATGCGGCCGAGGAACAGAGCGACAAGCCCGCGCCCGAGCTGGTGCGGGTGGACAAGCACGGTCCGGTGGATGAAACCCTGCGCGCGCTGAAGACCGAAGTGGCCTTCGCCCGTGCCGACCTGCGCAAGCTCGAACGCGATCCGAATGCCGGCGATGACGCCCTGGGCGCCGCGCGCGCTCGCCTGGCCAGCGCCGAGCAGCAACTGGAAGCCCATCAGACCACCACCGCGTAGGTCCGGCCGCGCGGCGCGGGCCAACCAGCCTGCCCGCGGCGATAACCGATAGCCGCCAGGCCCGTGCCCACGGACCCGGCACCGGCCCCCTCGGCCGGCCCATGGAACACCTGGAGAGCCATATGGCCCTGCCCCGCATCACCTCGCCCCATGCCAAGGGCGCCAATCGGACCCAGCGCGTCATGCTGCTGGTGCTGGCGGCCACCCTGCCCGGTGTGGCCGCACTGACCTGGCAATACGGCGCCGGCACGCTGATCAATCTGGCCTGGGCCAGCCTGGTCGCCCTCGGCACCGAGGCGCTGCTGCTGCGCCTGCGCGAACGCCCGGTCGGCTTCTTCCTGCAGGACGGCAGTGCGCTGGTCACCGCGGTGTTGCTGGCGCTCGCCCTGCCGCCCTACGCCCCCTGGTGGCTGACGCTGATCGCGGTGAGCTTCGCCATCGGCTTCGGCAAGCAGCTCTACGGCGGGCTCGGGCAGAACCCGTTCAACCCGGCGATGCTCGGTTACGTGGTAGTGCTGATTTCGTTCCCAGTGGAGATGACCAGCTGGCCGGTGCCGCATGCGGTGGGCATCGCCGACGGCTTCAAGCAGATCTTCGGCCTGAATGTGCTGCCTGACGGCTGGAGCCGGCCGACCGCGCTGGATGCGATGAAGATGAACCACAGCCTGACCGTCGAGGAGCTGTGGCAGAACCCGGCCTTCGGCCACTTCGGCGGCATCGGCTCGGAGGTGGTCAACCTGGCCTTCCTCGCCGGCGGCCTGTTCATGCTGCACAAGCGCCTGTTCAGCTGGCACGCGCCGATCGGCATGCTGGCCGGCCTTTCGATCATGAGCCTGCTGTTCTGGAACGGCTCGGGCTCGGACTCCAACGGCTCGCCGCTGTTTCACCTGCTGTCCGGCGCCACCATGCTCGGCGCCTTCTTCATCGTCACCGACCCGGTGAGCAGCGCCACCAGCCAGCTGGGCCGCCTGGTGTTCGGCCTGGGCGTGGGCATCATCGTCTACGTGATCCGCGCCTGGGGCGGTTACCCCGATGGCGTGGCCTTCGCGGTGCTGCTGATGAACCTGGCCGCGCCGACCATCGACTACTACACCCGTCCGCGCACCTACGGCCACGAAAAGGCCTCGCGCGGCATGCGGATGGGAGACTGAGGCCGTGATGCTTCCTGAAATCAGCCGCTCGATGCTGAAAAACGCCGGCGTGCTCGGCCTGTTCGCGCTGGTCACGGTCGGTGGCGTGACCTTGCTGCAGCAGGGCACCGCCCAGCGTATCCAGGCCGCCGAACGCGCCGCCCAGGTGCGGGCGCTGGGCGAGATCCTGCCGGCCGGCAGCTATGACAACCACCTGCTCGACGACACCCTGCTGGTGGACGACCCGCTGCTGGGCAACCGCCGTCCGCAGGCCGCCTACATCGCCCGCAAGGACGGCCAGGCACGCGCAGTGATCCTGCAGGCCACCGCACCGAACGGCTACAGCGGCGCGATTCGTCTGTTGGTGGGCGTGAATGCCGACGGCACGCTGGCCGGCGTACGGGTGGTGCAACACCACGAGACCCCGGGCCTGGGCGACAAGATCGAACTGGCCAAGAGCGACTGGGTGCTGGGTTTTGTCGGCAAGTCGCTGAGCGACCCGGCCGGCGAAGGCTGGGCGGTGAAGAAGGACGGCGGCGAATTCGACCAGTTCGCCGGGGCCACCATCACCCCGCGCGCCGTGGTCGCTGCGGTCGAACGCGCGCTGCGCTACTTCGCCGCCAACCGCACGCACCTGTTGGGGCTGCCCGCCGAGCCGCCCACCGAAGCCGTCGCCGAGCCGGTCGCCCCCAGCGCGCCGCAGGAGAACCGTCCGTGAGCAATCCGAGCTACCGCGAACTGACCGTCAACGGTCTGTGGAAGAACAACCCGGCGCTGGTGCAGCTGCTTGGCCTGTGCCCGCTCCTGGGGGTGAGCAACTCGGCGGTCAACGCGCTGGGTCTGGGCATCGCCACCATTCTCGTGCTGTTCTGCTCGAACATCGCGGTGTCGCTGGTGCGCGGCGTGGTCAACACCGCCGTGCGCCTGCCCGCCTTCGTGATGATCATCGCCGCGCTGACCACCTGCATCGAGCTGTTGATGCAGGCCTTCACCTACGAGCTGTACCAGATCCTCGGCATCTTCATCCCACTGATCACCACCAACTGCGTGATTCTCGGCCGCGCCGACGGTTTTGCCGCCAAGCACCATCCGCTGATCGCCGGCTACGACGGCCTGGTGATGGGCATCGGCTTCGCCCTGGTGCTGCTGGTGCTCGGCGGGGTACGCGAAGCGTTCGGCACCGGCGTGGTGTTCGCCAACATGGACCTGCTGCTCGGCCCGATCGCCGCCGATTGGCAGATCACCCTGGTGCAGAACTACAAGGGCTTTCTGCTGGCCATCCTGCCGCCCGGCGCCTTCATCGTGCTGGGCCTTTTGATCGCGCTGAAAAACCGCGTGGACGAGCAACTGGCCGCCAGCCGCGCCCGCAGCGAGGCGCCCAAGCCCAGCGTCAACCGCCGCGTACGGGTGACCGGGGCGATCGATTAAGCCGAACGGCGCTGAATACTGGACGAGCAGGCCCCTGCGCGCCCTCGTCCAGCCCTCCAGCCTCCAGCGCCCTCTTCGGCTCCCGAGATTTTGCTTATGAACGCTGAAAAACGCCGCGAGATCTTCCGCCGCTTCCACGAAGACAATCCGCATCCGCAGACCGAGCTGGCCTACAGCTCACCGTTCGAGCTGCTGATCGCGGTGATTCTCTCGGCCCAGGCCACCGACGTCGGCGTCAACAAGGCCACCGCCCGGCTGTTCCCGGTGGCCAACACGCCGGCGGCGATCCTTGCCCTCGGCGTCGAGGGACTGAGCGAATACATCAAGACCATCGGTCTGTATCCGACCAAGGCCAAAAACGTCATCGAGACCTGCCGCATCCTGGTGGAACGGCATCAGGGCGTGGTGCCCGACAACCGCGAAGACCTCGAGGCGTTGCCCGGCGTCGGCCGCAAGACCGCCAACGTGGTGCTCAACACCGCGTTTCGCCAGTTCACCATGGCGGTCGATACGCACATTTTCCGCGTCGCCAACCGCACCAATCTCGCGCCGGGCAAGAACGTCCTCGAGGTCGAGCGCAAGCTGCTCAAGTGCGTGCCGAAGGAGTATCTGCTCGATGCGCACCATTGGCTGATCCTGCACGGACGGTACGTCTGCAAGGCGCGCAAACCGCAGTGCGGCAGCTGCCGGATCGAGGATCTGTGCGAGTACCGGCACAAGACCTCAGATGATTGAGCGCAAAGGGTTTTTAGGCCTCTCGCGATTGAAAAAATCTTTTTTACGGTCTCAGGGATTGCCGCTATAAGGTCGCCCAATAGCGTCTGGTAGCTATGGAGTGAACCCGAGTGTCCGACAAAGAAGATATCGAGATCGACGACGACTTCGTCGCCGAGGATGACGGTGAAGCCGCCGACGCTCCGGTCGAGGTGGCCAAGACCAACCTGACCAAGCGCAGGATCATCGACAACCTCCTCGAAGAGCGCCGCCTGCAAAAGCAGCTGGCGGACTTCGACTACGACCTGTAAGGGTCGTCGCTCAGTAAAACGCCCCGCTCACGCGGGGCGTTTTCGTTTCGCCCATCAGTCGGCACGCTGCGCCGAGAGCAGCTCGATGCGGTAGCCGTCCGGGTCCTCGACGAAGGCCAGGATGCTCGAACCGTGCATCATCGGCCCCGGCTCGCGAACGATCTTGCCGCCGCGCGCGCGAATGTCCTCGCAGGCCTTGTAGACGTCCGCCACTTCCAGGGCGATGTGGCCGTAGCCTGTGCCCAGCTCGTAGTGGTCGGTGTCCCAGTTGTGGGTCAGCTCGATGACCGTGTGCTCGGCCTCGTTGCCGTAGCCGACAAAGGCCAGGGTGAACTTGCCTTCGGGGTAGTCCTTGCGGCGCAACAGCGTCATACCCAGTACTTCCGTGTAAAACGCCAGCGACTTCTCCAGATCGCCCACGCGCAGCATGGTGTGTAACAGACGCATCGTCGGATTCTCCTCGTTGGTATCCCGCTAACAGACCGCCAGGCCGCGTGAATGCTCGCTCCGGGCGCCTTGGCCCGGCACTCTGGCGCAGCCGCCCGACGCTTGTCCAGCCAGCACGACAAAGCCGTACGCGCCGTGTGGACGAAGCCGCCTAGCCCTTTCGCAGGGCGGTCGCGACATAGCGTCGCATCGCCCATTGGCCGCCGGTTCTCGTCCCAAAGAACCATTGCTGGCAAACCCCCTGAAAAGATTTAGTTGCAATACGACGAATGTATAGCCAGCGACCCGCCTGCCGCGCCGGTCGGCGATGGCGCGTCGCTGCTCGCCAGCCCGATTCGCAACTACCGAGGACCCCCGCATGTCGCTTCCCCGCCACTCCACCCGCACGCCGGCCCCATCCCGTCCGCGCTGAACCCTGAGCAGCCCTGCCCGAACCCTGGAAGGCAGCAGACAAGAACAAACAGGAGCCTTAACGTGCATATTGGCGTTCCACTGGAAACCCACCTGGGCGAAAAACGCGTCGCCGCCACGCCCGAAACCGTCAAGAAACTCATCAGCCAAGGCCACCAGGTCACCGTCGAGACCGGCGCGGGTCTGGCCGCCTGCATTCCGGACTCGGCCTATCAGGCTGTCGGGGCGAGCCTCGGTACCGCCGGCGATGCGTTCGGCGCCGCGCTGGTACTCAAGGTGACCGCCCCCAGCGATGCCGAGCTGGCGCGGATGAGCCCCGGTAGCACGCTGATCGGCATGCTCAATCCGTTCGATGACGAGCGTATCGCCAAGATGGCGGCGGCCGGCCTGACCGCCTTCGCCCTCGAGGCCGCCCCGCGCACCTCGCGCGCGCAGAGCCTGGACGTGCTCTCCTCGCAGGCCAACGTCGCTGGCTACAAGGCGGTGATGCTGGCGGTGGATCACTACCCGCGCTTCATGCCGATGCTGATGACCGCCGCCGGCACCGTCAAAGCTGCCCGCGTGCTGGTGCTCGGCGCCGGCGTGGCCGGGCTGCAGGCGATCGCCACGGCGCGCCGCCTGGGCGCGGTGATCGAGGCCTCGGACGTGCGTCCGGCGGTGAAGGAGCAGATCGAGTCGCTCGGCGCCAAGTTCGTCGAGGTGCCCTATGAAACCGCCGAGGAGCGCGAGTGCGCCGAAGGCGTTGGCGGTTATGCCCGGCCGATGCCCGAATCCTGGATGAAGCGCCAGGCGCTGGCAGTGCACGAGAAGGCCAAGCAGGCCGACATCGTCATCACCACCGCGCTGATCCCCGGGCGCAAGGCGCCGACGCTGCTCGCCGCCGACACCGTGGCGCAGATGAAGCCCGGTTCGGTGATCGTCGACCTGGCTGCCGCGCAGGGCGGCAACTGCCCGCTGACCGTGCCTGATCAGGTGGTATTGCGCCACGGCGTGACCATCGTCGGCCACACCAACCTGCCGGCCATGCTCGCCGCCGATGCCTCGGCGCTCTATGCACGCAACCTGCTGGATTTTCTGAAGCTGGTGATCGACCAGAACGGCCAGTTCCACCTCAACCGCGACGACGACATCGTCGCTGCCTGCCTGATGTGCGAAGGCGGCAACGTCGTGCGTAGCAACGCGCGCTGACGCTTTGCAGAACAAGGATCAAGACATGGAAATTTCCGACGGCATCTACAACCTGATCATCTTCGTGCTGGCGATTTACGTCGGCTACCACGTGGTCTGGAACGTCACCCCGGCGCTGCACACCCCGCTGATGGCGGTCACCAACGCCATTTCGGCCATCGTCATCGTCGGCGCCATGCTGGCCGCGGCGCTGACCGTCACCCCGCTGGGCAAGGCCATGGGCACCCTGGCCGTGGCGCTGGCCGCGGTCAACGTGTTCGGCGGCTTCCTGGTCACCCGCCGCATGCTGGAAATGTTCAAGAAGAAGGCGCCCAAGGCCGCTGCCGAACCGGCTGCCGCCGCCACCGCGCTGGAGGCCAACTAAATGAGCATGAACCTGATCACCCTGCAGTACATGGTCGCCTCGGTGTGCTTCATCCAGGCGCTCAAGGGCCTCTCTCACCCCACCACCTCGCGCCTCGGTAACCTGTTCGGCATGCTCGGCATGGGCATCGCCGTGGTCACCACGGTGATGCTGGTGTTCAGCCTGAGCGCGGAGATCGCCACCACCGGCATCGGTTTCGTGGTGGTCGGCCTACTGATCGGCGGTTCGATCGGCACGCTGATGGCCAAGCGCGTGGAAATGACCAAGATGCCCGAGCTGGTGGCGTTCATGCACAGCATGATCGGCCTGGCCGCGGTGTTCATCGCCATCGCCGCGGTGCTCGAGCCGCAGTCGCTGGGTATCGTCGCCAGCATGGAGGACGCGATTCCGGCGGGTAACCGCCTGGAGCTGTTCCTCGGCGCGGCGATCGGCGCGATCACCTTCTCCGGCTCGGTGATCGCCTTCGGCAAGCTCTCGGGCAAGTACAAGTTCCGCCTGTTCCAGGGCGCCCCGGTGGTGTTCAAGGGCCAGCACCTGGTCAACCTGGCCATTGGCGTGGCCATCGTGCTGCTCGGCCTGGCCTTCACCTTCAGCGGCAATGGCACCGCCTTCGCCATCCTGCTGGCGCTGGCCTTCATCATCGGCGTGCTGATCATCATCCCGATCGGCGGCGCGGACATGCCGGTGGTGGTGTCGATGCTCAACAGCTACTCGGGCTGGGCGGCGGCCGGCATCGGCTTTTCGCTGAACAACTCGATGCTGATCATCGCGGGGTCTCTGGTCGGCTCCAGCGGCGCGATCCTCTCCTACATCATGTGCAAGGCGATGAACCGCTCGTTCATCAACGTGATCCTCGGCGGCTTCGGTGCCGAAGCCGGCGCCTCGACGGCGGGCAACGGCGAGCAGCGCAGCGTCAAGTCCGGCTCGGCCGATGACGCCGCATTCCTGCTGACCAACGCCGACACGGTGATCATCGTTCCGGGCTACGGCCTGGCGGTGGCCCGCGCCCAGCACGCGCTGATGGAGCTGGCCGAGAAGCTGACCCATCGCGGGGTGACGGTCAAATACGCCATCCACCCGGTGGCCGGGCGCATGCCGGGACACATGAACGTGCTGCTGGCCGAGGCCGAGGTGCCCTACGAGCAGGTGTTCGAGATGGAGGACATCAACGCCGAATTCGGTCAGACCGACGTGGTGCTGGTGCTCGGCGCCAACGACGTGGTCAACCCGGCGGCCAAGACCGACCCGAACTCGGCCATTGCCGGCATGCCGATCCTCGATGCCTACAAGGCGCGCACCGTGATCGTGAACAAGCGTTCGATGGCCAGCGGCTATGCCGGCCTGGACAACGAGCTGTTCTACATGGACAAGACCATGATGGTCTTCGGCGACGCCAAGAAGGTGCTGGAAGACATGGTGAAGGCGGTCGACTGACCGCCCCTGCCGTCCGCCCGCGCCCGCGGGCGGACACCCCCTCCGCTCGGCTCAGCCGAACGCCGCGCGCAGCAGCGCCGGCAACCGTTCGCCGGCAAGCCCCGCCAGATTGAACTCCGCCGCGCCGCCCAAGGCCTGCGGCTGCGGATTGACGTGCACCACGCACGCCCCCGCGCGCAGCGCCAGCGCCGGAATCTGTGCCGCCGGATAAACCAGCCCCGACGTGCCGACCGACAGCAGCAGATCACACTGCTCGGCGGCGGCGAACGCTTCGCTCAGGGCCCGCTCGGGCAGACACTCGCCAAACCACACCACCCCCGGCCGCACCGGCCCGCCACAGTGCCGACAGCGCGGCGGCGCCAGCGCCCGCCCCTGCTCAGGCTCCAGTGGCTCGGCCAGCTCGGCAAACGGCCGGGCGCAATGAAAGCAGCGTGGCGCTTGCAGGCTGCCGTGCAGGTGAATGACCGCCGGGCTGCCGGCACGCTCGTGCAGGTCGTCCACGTTCTGCGTTATCAGGGTCAGCTGCGGCACCCGGTTGGCCAGCTCGGCGATGGCCCGATGCGCCGGATTGGGCTGCGCCCGCAGCACCTGCATGCGGCGCCACTCGTACCAGCCCCAGACCAGCGCCGGATCGGCCTCGAAGGCCTCCGGCGTAGCCAGCGCCATCGGATCGAAGCGCTGCCAGAGTCCGGTCAACGCATCGCGGAAGGTGGGGATGCCGCTCTCGGCCGACACCCCCGCCCCGGTGAACACCACCACGCGCTGCGCGCGGCGAAGGCGCGCGACCAGGCGCTCGGGTAGCGGATCGACGTCGAATGATTCCATGCCGCGCCATGCCTCGATCGGTCGGACAAGAAAAAGCCCCGTACGAGGACGGGGCTTGGGGTAGTGCTGGGTTACTCGCCGGCCGGCGCGTCGTCGGCTTCTTCGCCGTCCGCCGACTGGTCCTTGATGTCCAGCAGCTCCAGGTCGAACACCAGCACGGAGTTGGCCGGGATTGCCGGGCTCGGGCTCTGGTCGCCATAGGCCAGGTCACTGGGGATGTAGATGCGGTACTTCTCGCCTTCGCGCATCAGCTGCAGGGCCTCGACCCAGCCCTGAATCACGCCACCGACCGGCAGGTCGATCGGGTTACCGCGCTGGATGGAGCTGTCGAACACGCTGCCATCGACCAGGCGGCCTTCGTAGTGAACGGTGACGATGTCGTCGACGGTCGGCTGCTGGCCGCCTTCGACCGCCTGAAGCACTTCGTACTGCAGGCCAGACTCGGTGACGGTCACACCTTCGCGCTTGGCGTTCTCGGCCAGGTACTTCTCACCAGCGGCGAGGTTCTCCTCGCCCATCTTGGTCATGCGCTCCTGGGCGCGAGTCTGCAGCGCGGTGAAGGCCTCCATCAGGTCGTCATCGGAAACACGCTGCTCACGCTTGGCGATGGCGTCCTCGATGCCCTTGGCGACGGCCTGCGGGTCGAGATCGTCCAGCCCTTCCTGAGCCATGCTGCGGCCCATGTTCAGACCGATGCCGTAGGAGGCCTTTTGCGCCGGCGTCTTCAGCTCGACCTCGGCCGCCTGCTTTTCGCAGCCCACCAGGACCAGGCCGCACAGGGCGACGGCAGTTGCCAAACGTTGGTGTCTCATGCTGTTTCCTTATATTCAAACGCTTGAGGGCAAAGAGCGAAGCAGCTTATCAGGCGTTCTCGAATAATGGCTACGGGATGGCGCCCCGCGCTGCGCGATCGTAATCACAGATAGGCTGCCTGCAGCCTGCGAGAGTTCCGCTGAGCCGGCACGACGCGAACCGAAACGCCTCTTCGAGCAGGCAGAAACGAAAAAAGCGGCCCTAAGGCCGCTTTTTCGAGCACCACCTGCCGGTGGGTGGTGCGGTATGTGGCGCAGCGGACGGGACTCGAACCCGCGACCCCCGGCGTGACAGGCCGGTATTCTAACCGACTGAACTACCGCTGCGCATTACCTCGAGTTTGGTGGGTGATGACGGGATCGAACCGCCGACCCTCTGCTTGTAAGGCAGATGCTCTCCCAGCTGAGCTAATCACCCTTCACTCTCGAAGTGGTGCGCATTCTAGAGAGCGTTCCTGACCTTGGCAACCCCCTTTGCAAAAAAAATTTCGCCGTTTTCCAAACACTTAGCGTCGCACCCCGGAAACGCCCGGCTGGCGTACATCGCAGCCGGCAGCGAGCGAGGCACAGGCCCTGCCAGCGCCTGCAGTCGGGCACCACGGGGTTGGCCAAGGGCGGCGCGCTGGCAATAATGCGCGACCCGTTTTCCCGAGAGTGCCGTCGCAATGTGGTTCCGCAATCTGCTCGTTTACCGTCTCACCCAGGACATCCCGCTCGATGGGGACACGCTTGAATCCGCTCTGGCCGCCAAGCCTGCCCGCCCCTGCGCCAGCCAGGAGCTGAGCACCTACGGCTTCGTCGCGCCGATCGGCAAGGGTGCCGATGCGCCTCTGGTGCATGCCAGCGAAGGCTTTCTCTTGATCGCCGCGCGCAAGGAGGAACGCATCCTGCCCGGCAGCGTGGTGCGCGATGCGCTGAAGGAGAAGATCGACGAGATCGAAGCCGAACAGATGCGCAAGGTCTACAAGAAAGAGCGCGAGCAGTTGAAGGACGAGATCGTGCAGACCTTCCTGCCGCGCGCCTTCGTCCGCAAGTCCACCACGTTGGCGGCCATCGCCCCGGCGCTCGGCCTGGTCTTCGTCGATACCGCCAGCGCCAAACGCGCCGAGGATCTGTTGTCCACCCTGCGCGAGGCCATCGGCTCGCTGCCGGTGCGGCCGCTGTCGGTGAAGGTGGCGCCCACCGCTACCCTGACCCGCTGGGTACAGACGCAGGAAGCCGATAACGACTTCTATGTGCTGGATGAATGCGAACTGCGTGACACCGGCGAAGAAGGCGGCGTGGTGCGCTGCAAGCGCCAGGACCTGACCAGCGACGAAATCCAGCAGCACTTGGGTGCCGGCAAGCAGGTGCACCAGTTGTCGTTGGCCTGGCAGGACAAGCTGTCCTTCGTGCTGGACGAGAAACTGGCGGTCAAGCGCCTGCGTTTCGAGGAGCTGCTGCAGGAAAAGGCCGCCGAGGATGGCGGCGACGACGCCCTCGGCCAGCAGGACGCCACCTTCACCCTGATGATGCTGACCTTCGCCGAGTTCGTGCCGGCGTTGATCGAAGCGTTGGGCGGCGAAGAACTGCCGCAAGGCGTGTAAGGCGCATCAGGCGAAGGAGGCCTCCAGCCGCTGCCTGACCTGTGGCCACTCGGCATCGGTGATGCTGTACAGCACCGTGTGATCGAGACGGCCGTCGGCCAGACGGCGGTGATTGCGCAACAGCCCTTCGCGGCAGGCGCCCAGCTTTTCGATGGCCCGCTGCGAACGGACGTTGCCTGCGGCCGTCTTGAGCTGCACGCGCACCATCTGCCAGGCGCCGAAGGCGTGCCCCAGCATCAGGTATTTGATGGTGCGATTCAGGCCGGTGCCATGCTGGCGCTGGTCGAGCCAGGTCCAGCCGATTTCCAGCGCCGGCAAGGCCGGCAGAAAGTCGCCGAACCGGGTGGTGCCGACGATGCGCTCACCGAGCCAGACGCAGAACACCACCGCTCGCTCCTCGCGCTGATCGGCCAGCGCCTGGCGATACCAATCGGGGCGCAGCGGACCGTTCATCCAGCCGAGCGCCTCGCGGTTGTCCTGCGCCAGCGCCACCAACGGCACGATGTCCGCCTCCTGCATCGGCGCCAGCCGCAGCGCGCCCCGCTGCAGGGTTATTGGCGTTGCTGTGAACATACCTGAGCCTCTTCGTTTGTCTTGCCAACCGCCGCTGACCGGCGCGGTCCGGCCACCATAAGCCATTGGCCCCCACCCGTGCCAAGCGCCGCACCATAAGGCGATGACAGGACAGGTCGCCGCCGCGCCGCTTTGCTGCGACACTGCGCGACCAGCACGCCGATACTGTGTCGGCCCCGCGCGCCAGAGCGTCGCACAGACGCCGGCCGCAACAGCCTGTGCATCGTGGTGTTTCACTCGTTTTTCGGAGTTCGCATGACCCTTTCCAACGGGATGATCGCGTTCGTCGCCCTCGTCTATATGGCCGTCCTGTTTGCCATCGCCTTCTATGGCGATCGCCGCGGACAGAACATGTCGCCGCGCACCCGGGCCTGGGTCTACAGCCTGTCGCTGGCGGTCTACTGCACCAGCTGGACGTTCTACGGCGCGGTCGGCCAGTCGGCCGGCGAGCTCTGGTCGTTCCTGCCGATCTATCTCGGACCGATCCTGCTGCTGCTGTTCGCACCGAAAGTGCTGCAAAAGATGCTGGCGATCAGCAAACAGGAAAACATCACCTCGATCGCCGACTTCATCGCCTCACGCTACGGCAAGTCGCAGTTTCTCGCGGTGGTGGTGACGCTGATCTGCCTGGTTGCCGTGCTGCCGTACATCGCCTTGCAGCTCAAGGGCATCGTGATCGGCGTGAACCTGTTAAGCGGCAGCAACACCGAGACCATTACCACCCAGTCGCTGGACACCGCGCTGATCGTGTCGATCGTGCTGGCCTTGTTCATCATCCTGTTCGGCACCCGCAACCTCGATGTCACCGAGCACCACCGCGGCATGGTGCTGGCGATCGCCTTCGAGTCGCTGGTCAAGCTTCTGGCCTTTCTGGCCATCGGCATCTTCGTCACCTATGGCCTGTTCGACGGCTTCGACGATCTGGTTGGCCAGGCCAAGGCGGCGCCGGAGCTGGAAGGCTACTGGGTGACCACCTTCAGCTGGCCAAACCTGCTGGTGCAGACCGTCGTGGCGCTGATGGCCTTTACCTGCCTGCCGCGCCAGTTCCATGTCACCGTGGTGGAAAACACCGACATGGGCGACTTCCGCCTGGCGCGCTGGGTATTTCCCGTCTACCTGCTGCTGGCGGCGCTGTTCGTCGCACCGATTGCGCTGGCCGGACGCCTGCTGCTGCCGGCAGACGTGACGCCCGACTCCTACGTACTGAGCCTGCCGCTGGCCGAAGCTCATCCGTGGCTGGCGATCCTGGCCTTCGTCGGCGGCGCCTCGGCCGCCACCGGCATGGTGATCGTCGCCTGCGTGGCACTGTCGACCATGATCTCCAACGACATCCTGCTGCCTTGGCTGCTGCGCCGGCAGAAGACCGAGCGGCCGTTCGAGGCGTTTCGCTACTGGATGCTTTCGGTGCGGCGCGTGAGCATTCTGTTCATCCTGCTGCTGGCCTACGTCAGCTACCGCCTGCTCGGCTCCACCGCCTCACTGGCCACCATTGGCCAGATCGCCTTTGCTGCGGTGTCGCAGCTGGCCCCGGCGATGGTCGGCGCGCTGTACTGGAAGCAGGCCAACCGCCGCGGGGTGTTCGCCGGGCTGATCGCCGGCGCGCTGATCTGGGCCTACACGCTGATCGTGCCGCTGATCGCCCAGGTGCTCGACTGGCGCCTGGAGCTGTTCCCGGGGCTGGTCTGGCTGCAGAGCAACCCGCTGGGGCTGGGTATCGATCCGATGACTCAGGGCATGGTGCTGGCGCTGGCCGGCAACTCCACGCTGTTCTTCTGGGTCTCGGTGATGACCCGCTCACGTTTCTCCGAGCACTGGCAGGCCAGCCGCTTCGTCGGCCAGCAGATCAACCCGCAGCCCGGCGTGCGTCGTTTGCTGGCGGTGCAGATCGAGGACCTGCTGAGCCTGGCCTCTCGCTTCGTCGGCGCCGAGCGCGCGCAGCAGAGCTTCCAGCATTTCGCCCGCCGCACCGGCCAGCCGCTGTCGCTCAAGCAACCGGCCGACACCCGCTGGATCGCCCATACCGAACGGCTGCTCGCCGGCGTGCTGGGCGCCTCGTCGACCCGCGCGGTGGTCAAGGCGGTGCTGGAAGGCCGTGACATGGAGGTGGAGGACGTCGTGCGCATCGTCGGCGAAGCCTCCGAGGTGCTGGAGTTCAACCGCACGCTGCTGCAGGGCGCCATCGAGAACATCACCCAGGGCATCAGCGTGGTGGATCAGTCGCTGCGGCTGGTGGCGTGGAACCGGCGCTACCTGGAAATGTTCGAGTACCCCGAAGGGCTGGTCTACATCGGCCGCCCGGTGGCGGACGTGATCCGCTTCAACGCCGAACGCGGCTTGTGCGGGCCGGGCGATCCGGATGCGCACGTGGCGCGCCGCCTGTACTGGATGCGCCAGGGCACCGCGCACACCTCCGAACGGGTGTTCCCCAACGGCCGGGTGGTCGAGCTGATCGGCAACCCGATGCCCGGCGGCGGCTTCGTGATGAGCTTCAGCGATATCACCGCCTACCGCCAGGCGGAAAAGGCGCTCAAGGAGGCCAACGAGAGCCTGGAGCACCGCGTCGAGGAGCGGACCCGCGAGCTGTCCGAGCTGAACCAGGCGCTGATCGAGGCCAAAAGCGTGGCCGAAACCGCCAACGCCTCGAAGACCCGCTTCCTCGCCGCGGTCAGCCACGACCTCATGCAGCCGCTCAATGCCGCGCGGCTGTTCTCCGCCTCCCTCGCCCACCAGGCCGAAGGACTGCCGAAGGAGGCCCAGGAGCTGGTACGCCACCTGGACAGCTCGCTGCGCTCGGCCGAAGACCTGATTACCGACCTGCTGGACATCTCGCGCCTGGAAAGCGGACGCATCACCCCCGATCGCAGCGCCTTCCCCCTGGCCACCCTGTTCGACACCCTCGGCGTGGAGTTCACCGCGCTGGCGCAGGAAAGCGGGGTGAACTTCCGCGTGCATGGCAGCCGCTTGCGCATCCAGAGCGATATCAAGCTGCTGCGCCGAGTGTTGCAGAACTTCCTGACCAATGCCTTCCGCTACGCCAAGGGCCGGGTGGTGCTGGGCGTACGCCGCCAGGGCAACACCCTGCGCCTGGAAGTCTGGGACCGTGGCCCCGGCATTCCCAAAGACAAGCTCAGCGTGATCTTCGAGGAGTTCAAGCGCCTCGACAGCCACCAGACCCGCGCCGAGAAGGGCCTGGGACTGGGTCTGGCGATTGCCGACGGGCTCTGCCGCGTCCTCGAGCATCCGCTATCGGTACGTTCGTGGCCCGGCAAAGGCAGCGTGTTCAGTGTCAGCGTGCCGATCGCCGAGGCCAGCAAGGAGTCGCTGCCGGTGGTCAAGCCTGCCGCCCCCCAGCATGCGCTGACCGGCACCCAGGTGCTTTGTGTGGACAACGAAGACAGCATTCTCACCGGCATGCACAGCCTGCTCTCCCGCTGGGGCTGCCAGGTCTGGACGGCGCGCAACCGTGCCGACTGCGCACAGCTCCTGGAAGACGGTGTGCTGCCACAACTGGTGCTGGTGGATTACCACCTCGATCATGGAGAAACCGGAACCGGCCTGATGGCGTGGATGCGCACGCGCCTGGGCGAGCCGGTACCAGGCATAGTGATCAGTGCCGATGCGCGGCCCGAACTGGTCGCGGAAATCCACGCCGCCGGGTTGGATTACCTGTCCAAGCCGGTCAAGCCTGCCGCGTTGCGCGCCCTGATGAGTCGCTACAAAAGCCTGGCGTGACCGCGCCCCCTGGAGGGCCGCCCGACGCGCAGCTCAGCAGTCGGGCAGCGTCTGCAGCAGCTGACTGGCCTCTGGCGAGCCGTGCACCAAAGCCAGCTTGAGCCAGTGACGCGCCTGCGCCGGCTGATAGTGCTCAGGGCGACAGAGCAGACGGCCCAGCTCGAGCTGGGCCTGGCTATCGCCGGCACGCGCCGCCTGGCGCAGCAGTTGCAAACCAACCCGGCGGTCACGCGAGCCGCCGCAATCCTGACAGAGCAACCGTCCCAATCGGCTCTGCGCCACCACCACGCCCTCCCGCGCCGGCTGTTTCAGCAAGCGTCCGGCCAGTCGCTTCGCTCCTGCCGTGTGCCCCAGCCGCTGGCTGTCGAGCAGCCACAACGCAACGCGCGTCGGAAGGTGTTTGGACTGGACATCGGAAGACAGATACAACGCAGAACGAGTACGAAAGCGCATGAGGTCAGGCGAGTGCTACCGGGACAGGGCGCGCACTTTACTACTTTTTTCCGTAAGGAAAAGACTTGCCAAAATGCCGCACTTTCGGTCCTGCAAGCGAACCGGGAGAAATCCACAGAAGCTGTGGATAAGTCCGTGGACAAACTGCAGACAAGAGGCTGAAAGCCCGATGAATTGGGCGCCCCAGACAAACTGGCGAAAAAATGCTCAGCCAATTAATCGTTTATTTTTCAATGACTTAGCAAAATCAAGAGGCGCCGACTGTGATTTTTCCCGCTGCGCGACCCATAATTCCGGCGACGCCGTCGAATGTGCACAACTTTGGCGCAGGGGCTTGATTTGCCGCTTCGTTTATGACGGGCTCGGCGCTTTTTGCGCGTTCGCTCGGGAACTTGCCGACAACGCGCAGGCTCCATGGCCGCCAGACCCATTGTCCTGAGCACCACTGGTGCGCCGACCGGGAGCACGCTCGAACATGCTGCGAAAGATTCTCCTTGGCCTGGGCCTGCTGTTCGGTCTCGCGCTGGTCGGCGTGTTGATCATCTGGCATCGCGTGGACCAGCAACTGACCCTGCATGGCATCGAGCACGTCGACTGGCAGGGTCTGCGCCTGGAGCGGCGTGGCCTTTATCTCGAGCAGCTGCAACTGCTGCACCGCGATAGCGCCGACAGCCGCTTGATGCTGACGGCCCAGGGCACGCGGCTGCAGGTGGCCGGCCTTGCCATCCTGCGCCTCGACATCCAGCACCTGGAGCTGGACTGGCATCCCTCGGAAGCCCTGCAACCGGCCCGCGCCGCCCCCCCCACCTGGCGCCTTGAGGAGCTGCGCGACGCGCTGGCTTTCGCGCCACAGCAGGCACAGGTGGACACCTGGCGATTGACCCTGCCCTGCCAGCAGACCCGCTGCACCTTGGCAGGCCAGCTCCGTTGGCAGCGTCCGGCGCACGCTTCGTCCGCCGAGGCAAGCGTGGCGCTGCTGCACAACGCCCATCGCCTGACCATCGAAGCCTCCCTGGCGGCGCCGGACTCAGAGGCTGATCTGCTGCTGCGCCTGCTCACCGATGGCAACCCGCGCCTCGAATCGCGTCATCGCCTGACCGAAACGAACGAAGGACTGGACTGGCGGGGCAGCCTGGCCTTGGCCGAACTGCCCGAAGCCGCCTGGCTGATCGATTGGCTGGCGCCCTGGACCAGCTTTCAGCTCGCCGACCTGCCGGCGATACCCGAGCAGATGCGCCTGGGCGCCAGCTGGGCCCTGGTCCTGCCGGACTTTTCGCCTGCGCGAGCCAGCGGTGCCCTGCAGGCGGCGCTGCACCTTCCCGCGCCCTGGCCGGTACCGGGGCTTGGACTGATCGAGGGCGACCTGAGCCTGGCGCTCCAAGGCGCCGCGGGCCAGTGGCGCCCGACTGCACTCGACGGCGCCTTGCGCCTGCGGCCACAGCCCGAGCATCTGGCAGCGATCCCGCCTGCCATGCGGCCGAACAGCCTCGATCTGATCGTTAAGCCGGCGGCGTCCGAGCAACCTATCGACGCCCTGCAGCTGGCCGTCGACATCCGCAGTGATGGACCGCTGCCGTTGCGCCTGCACACGGCCGAACTGGAGCTGGTGCTCTCACCGCTGAGCGTGCGCACGCCGCGTGCCGAACTGAGCGTCATGGCCAAGGATCTCGCGCTCGAGCATTGGCGAGCCCGCGACCTGGGCGCTCAGCTCGCCTTTGCCTTGCACTACGCCGGGGGCGAATTCACCCTGACAGGACAGACCGGCTCCAAACTGCGCGCCGCCAGGCTAAGCGACCCAAGCGATCCAGGCCTCGATCTGCGCGGCATCGACCTGGCTCTCGAGGCTCTGACCGTCACCGGCGCCACCCAGACGGCCAACTGGACCACGTCATTGAGACCGACTCTGCGCATCGCGCAGCTCGACCATCCCCTGCTGCATGCCCAAAGCTGGCACTGGAGCGGCGAAGTCACCGCCAGCCCTAACCAGGCCAGCGCCAGCGGCACGCTGCGTAATGATGCCGGGCTCAGCGGGCAGACCCAGCTCAACTGGCGAGCCGCGAGCGCCACCCGCCTCGCCGTGAACCTGGACGAGCTTTTCCTGCGTGCCGGCAACCCGCTGGCGGCCACCGCATCCGACTGGCCCGAGGCGCTGACGCTCACTCAAGGTCGCCTGCGTACCGAGGCCGCCCTGACATGGGCGCCCGGTGCATCGCCGCAGGCGCGCCTGCGGGTCGACGCCAGAGGCCTGGGCGGCGTCTACGATCGCAGCGAATTCAGCGGACTCACCGGCCAGGCCGACCTCGCCGTCGAGGATCAGCGGGTGCGCCTCGTGCTCGACTCGCTGCGCATCGAGCAGTTGAACCCGGGCCTCGCACTGGGGCCGCTGACCTTTGCCGGCAACTACCAGGCCACACTCGCTGCGCCGCTGAGCGGTACCCTGGCGTGGCGTGAAGCGCGCCTGCGCGTGCTGGGCGGCGAGCTGCGAGCCCAACCAGGACAACAGCCATTCGACGGTCCTGCGCCCTTGCAGCAGATAACCATCGACGGGCTCGAGCTGGCCGAGCTGCTGGCGGCCTACCCCGCCGAGGGGTTGTCCGGCGACGGCACCCTCGACGGCGAACTGCAGCTGCGTTACGCGCAGGGCAAGCTCATCGTCGAGCAGGGTCAGGTAAACGCACGCTCGGCGGGCACCTTGCGCTTCGACTCGCCACGCATTGCTGCCCTCGGCCGCACCAACCCGGCGATGCAACTGGTCGCCGAAGCATTGCGCAACTTTCGCTTCGATCTTCTGAGCAGCGACATCCGCTATGATGAAAACGGCCTGCTACGCCTCGGCGTGCGCCTGCATGGGCGCAACCCGGAGCTCGAGCGCGGGCGACCGGTGCACTTCAACATCAACCTTGAGGAAGACATCCCGGCACTGCTCACCAGCCTGCAACTATCCGACCGCGTCAGCGAGACCATCCAGCGACGCGTTCAGGAGCGACTGCGACAGTCCGGCCCCCGTCCAACCCCCTGACCGCGGAGAGCGCTCCCATGTGGCCGCGCCTGATTCTGAGTATCCCGTTGCTGTTGCTTATCGCCGCCTGTACGCCACGGGTCGAGCTGGCGGTACCCGATGAGCCGATCAACATCAACCTTAACGTGAAGATCGAGCACGACATCTACATCCGCGTCGACAAACAGCTCGACGCCATCATCAACGAAGACAGCGGACTGTTCTGACGCCATGAAACTCAACCTCAAGCTGGGACTGCTACTACTGGCACTGAGCCTGCCTGCAGCGGCGCTGACGCTGAACGAAGCCATGGCCAACCTCGCCCAGGCCAAGGCCAGCGGACTGGTCGGCGAACAGCCCGATGGCTACCTCGGCGTGGTGCGCGCCTCCGCCAACGCCGATGCCATCGCCGCCCAGATCAACCAGGCTCGCCGCGCCGAATACCATCGGCTGGCCATCCAGAACGGCATCAACGTCCGCGACGTCGAGCGTCTGGCAGGCAAGAAGGCCATCGAAAAGACACCATCCGGCCAGTTCGTGCTGATCGATGGCAAATGGCTTCGCAAATAAACGCGGACCATCGCTGATCCGGCGTCGCGGCGTTCATCCGACCCCGCGGCGCATTTACCCCTGACCGGGCAACCCCTCACTCGGCCATCAAGCCCTTGCCGCAAAGCGGCTTCGCTGCGATATCATTTTGAGATACGTCTCACAGAATCGCTGCCATGCCTCTTTCTATGCCCACATCGCCCTTCCCCTGGCTGCTCGGCCTGGCCGGCATCGCGACCATGGCCATGGCTGGCTATCAGATGCGCGAATCCGCGCGGGTCGAGGCGAAAGCCAACTTGCACGTCGCCCAGGCCCGCGAGGCCATCGAGCGGACCCGCCAGGAACATGCCGAGCTGCGTGAAACGCTGAACGTGATTTTGGAAGAGGCACGCAGCATCGCGGCGCAAGCCGAAGCCATGCAGCAACGCCAACGCCGCGAAGTGATCTTGCTCCCGCCGAACGTACCGCCGGCAGCGCCGGTGCAGACTGCCGAACTCAAGGAGCAGGCCTGGAAGAACTACTTCCGGCCGATCAAGGGTTGCGAGGTATGGCGTGACGACGCCCACATGGTCGAATGCCAGAATCAGGTCATTCGTGCCAAGCGCGAATTCGAACAGCGCTGGAGCGCTGGCGAAATCAGCGTGCCCGGCGCCTGAAAGAACTCAACCAAACGCCAGAAACACAAAAGCCCCGACGAGCGGGGCTTTTGTGTTTATGTAATGGCGGAGAGATAGGGATTTGAACCCTAGGTACGGTTGCCCGTACAACGGATTTCGAATCCGTCCCGTTCGGCCACTCCGGCATCTCTCCAGCGGCGCGCATAATAACAGCTCGCCAACGATTGTCGAACCCCGACGCTGCATTTTTCTTTCCCTTAACAAGGGCTTGCCGCAGCGCCAAGGCGGTCGGGGTCAGACCGTGAGGCGCTCCAGTGCTTCGCGATACTTCTGCGCCGTTTTCTCGGCGACCTCGGCGGGCACCGCCGGTGCCGGCGGCTGCTTGTTCCAACCGGTGGATTCGAGCCAATCTCGCACGAACTGCTTGTCGAAGCTCGGCGGATTCTTGCCTTCTACATAGCTGTCGGCCGGCCAGAAGCGGCTGGAATCGGGTGTCAGCACCTCGTCCATCAGCGTCAGCGTGCCGTCTTCATCGAGGCCGAACTCGAACTTGGTGTCGGCGATGATGATGCCGCGAGTCGCCGCATACTCCGCCGCCGCCTTGTACAAGGCCAGCGAGGTGTCGCGCACCTTGGCCGCCAGCTCGGCTCCGATGATCTCTTCGCAGCGCGCGTAGCTGATGTTCTCGTCGTGGTCACCGACCGCCGCCTTGGTCGACGGTGTGAAGATCGGCTCAGGCAGCCGCGAGGCTTCCTTCAGCCCCTCCGGCAGGGCGATACCGCAGACAGTGCCGCTCTTTTGGTATTCCTTCCAGCCCGAGCCAACCAGGTAGCCGCGCACGATTGCCTCGACGGCGACCGGCTTGAGCCGCTTGGCGACCACTGCTCGCCCCTCGACCAAGGGCAATTCGGCCGCCGATACCACATCCTCGACCTGGTCGCCGGTGAAATGGTTGGGCACCAGATGCCCGAGCTTATCGAACCAGAAGTTGGAGATGGCGGTGAGGATCTTGCCCTTGTCCGGAATCGGCTCGGCGAGGATGACGTCGAAAGCGGACAGGCGGTCGCTGGCCACCATCAGCATGCGCTTGTCGTCGATCTCATAAAGGTCACGGACCTTACCGGAGTAGAGTTTCTTCAGGCTAAGGGCAGACGCAGTCATGTCGATTTTCCGGTTATCAGAAAGTAAACAGGCGAACCCGGGTTCGCCTGTACTGAAAGGGGCTGCAGCGCGCGCTCAGCCCAGGTTGTCCTGGATCAGGCCAAGCACTCGGCGAGCCACGTCAGCCGGTGCCGGCGTGTCCGCGTCACGCTCGACCGAGATCCGCACCCGATCGCCGATATCCATCACCCGCACCTGATAGCGCTCGGCGCGCGCCTCGCTGGAACGCTCGCCGCGGCCGAACAGCCGCGCGAAGAAGCCCGGTCCATCGCCGCGCTTGGCGCCTTCGGCGAGGTTGATGTAGTACAGGCCCTGGCTGCGATCGAGATCGTCGACGCGCACATCGGCTGCATCGAGGGCACGACCGATGCTCGCCCAGGCGCGGTTGAAATCACTCTCGAGCTGCAGCAGCGGCTGCCCGCTGGCATCGGTGGCACGGCTGATACTGGTCGGGGCATCGTAGCGACGCGCCTGAGACAGTGAAACGGTATCGCCCTGCTCCGCCGCCCGCACCTGCACCAGGGGCGGCCGCGGCACGCTGAAGGCGCCTGGCTCGGTCAGCGTGGGAACCTGTGCCGGGATTGCCAGCAGCGGCTCGAGCGAACGCGTCTGCATGCCGTTCGGCACCTGCATCGGCGGTTGCTGACTTGCGGTTTGGTACTCGCGCGCGCGATCACGGAAGTACCCCTCGTCACCCCACAACCACGAGCAGCCGCTACCAAGCGAAGCCAGCAGGGCGAGGGTGGAAAGACCAGCCAAACGCTTCATGAACGATCCCTTCGCTGTCACTTCAGAATGCCGCACTGTTGCATCGCCTGACGCAACGGAGCCTGGAAGGGCTCGCTGAGCCAGGTCAGCGGCAGACGGATGCCGGCCGGGATCAGTCCCATCTCATGCAGCGCCCACTTCACCGGAATCGGGTTCGATTCGAGAAACAGCGCCTTGTGCAGCGGCATCAGGCTGTCGTTGATGGCCCGTGCCTTGTCGGCCTCGCCTGCCATGGCGGCCGCGCAGAGGTCGCTCATGGCACGCGGGGCGACGTTGGCAGTAACGGAGATATTGCCCTTGCCCCCCATCAGCATCAGCTCTACCGCAGTGGGGTCGTCACCGGAGTAGACAAGAAAATCCTGCGGTACGCGATCGAGCACCTGGCGGGCACGCTCAAGATTGCCGGTCGCCTCCTTGATGCCAATGATGTTGTCCACCACGGCCAGGCGCTCGACGGTTTCCGGCAGCATGTCGCAGACGGTGCGTCCCGGTACGTTGTAGAGGATCTGCGGGATGGACACGGTTTCGGCGATCAGCCGGAAATGCCGGTAGAGGCCTTCCTGAGTCGGCTTGTTGTAGTAAGGGGTTACCAGCAGGCAGGCATCGGCACCGACGTCCTTGGCAGCCTGGGTCAGCTCGATGGACTCGCGGGTCGAATTGCCGCCCGTGCCGGCGATTACCGGCATGCGCCCGTTGATCTGAGCGACTACGCGGCGGATGACTTCGACGTGCTCATCGACGTCGAGGGTGGCCGACTCGCCGGTGGTGCCCACGGCGACGATCGCGTTGGTGCCTTCCTGAAGATGGAAATCGACCAGTTCACCGAGACTTTTCCAGTCCACAGCACCCTGTTCATCCATGGGCGTGACCAGCGCCACCATACTGCCCGCAATCATCCGCCACTCCTGCCGATCAGCGATAAAGAGACGCGCAATGGTACAAGGCTCGCAGGCGCTTTGCGAGGGGCGAACATGGTCGGCAAAAAGACCGCACAGAGCCGGCGATCACCGAAACCTCAATTCCATCGGACGGCCATTTTCGCTAACCTTTGAAAGCTTCGTTCCGCTGACCGATCGACCCACAGGATCCTGCATGGCACTCCCTACCCCTCGCGAACAGTTCCTCGTCATCAGCGCCCTGGGGCCTGATCCCATGGCGCTGTCCAGCCTGTTCTGCCGCGCCTGCATGGAAAACCGCTGCGCCATCGACAACACCCGCCTCACCCGCCACGGCGAATTCAGTGCGCTGGTACTGCAGGTATCGGGCAGTTGGGATGCGCTGGCTCGCATGGAGTCAGCGGTGCCCAGCCTGGCCAAGAAGCACGGGCTGCGGGCGAGCGTGACACGCAGCGCGCCGCTGGAGTACCGCCCGCAGGCGCTGCCCTATGTGGCCTACGTCAGCGCGGCCTATCGGCCGGACATCATCGGCGAGCTGTGTCAGTTCTTCCAGGATCATCGCGTCGAACTCGAAGCGATGACCTGCGAAACCTACCAGGCGCCCCAAACCGGCGGCACCATGCTCAACGCCACGCTGACCGTGATCCTGCCACCGGGCACGCAGATCAGCTGGCTGCGCGACCAGTTCCTCGATTTCGCCGACGCGCTCAATCTCGATGCACTGATCGAGCCGTGGCGCCCGCAGAATCCCTGAGGCCTTTTCGATGGATACAGCAACGCTTCACCAACCGGTTCCCGCGTTCCAGGCCCCGGCCACCAGCGGCCAGGTGATCGACCTGGCGCAGCTGCACGGCAAGCAGGTGGTGATCTACTTCTACCCCAAGGACAGCACTCCCGGCTGCACCACCGAGGGCCAGGACTTTCGTGACCTGCAGCCGGCCTTTCTACAGGCCGATACGCTGGTGTTCGGGGTATCCCGCGACGGACTCAAGAGCCACGAGAACTTCAAGGCCAAGCAGGGTTTTCCATTCGAGCTCATCTCTGACCGGGAAGAAACACTCTGCAAACTCTTCGATGTCATCAAGCTCAAGAAGCTGTACGGCAAGGAGCACCTGGGCATCGAACGCAGCACCTTCCTGATCGACAAGCAGGGCGTACTGCGCCACGAATGGCGGGGCGTGAAGGTCCCCGGTCACGTCCAACAGGTACTCGAAGCCGCTCAGGCCCTCAACGCGGGCGCCTGAGCACAGCGCTCAGCCCGCAGGCGGGTCCGTCTGCGGAGCCCTGGGCCAGGCGTCCAGCACCGCCTTGAACAGGCTGGCCAGCGGAATGGCGAAGAACACGCCCCAGAAGCCCCAGAGCCCACCAAACAGCAGCACCGCGCAGATAATTGCCACCGGATGCAGACTGACGGCCTCGGAAAACAGCAGCGGCACCAGCACATTGCCGTCGAGCGCCTGAATGACGGCGTAAATCACCATCAGATAGATGAACTGGTCGCCCACGCCCCACTGGAACAGACCAATCAGTGCGACCGGTACCGTCGCGACCACCGCCCCGATATACGGCACCACGACCGACAGACCGACCGTCAAAGCCAGCAGTGCCGCGTAGTTCAGCCCCATCAATGCAAAAGCGACATAGCTGACCGCCGCGACAATCAAAATCTCGATCGCCTTGCCGCGAATGTAATTGGCGATCTGCAGATTCATCTCCCGAGCCACCTGCGACAGCAACGGGCGCCGCGTCGGCAGGTAGCCACGAAACCAGCGACCGATCTGCTCCCGATCCTTGAGGAAGAAAAACACCAGGATCGGCACCAGCACCAGGTAGATCACCGCATTGAGCAGTAAGGGCAAGCTCGACAGCGACGAGGTGAGCACCACGTGGCCGAGACGGCCCAACTCGCCGCGCACCGAGTCGATGCCGCGCAGCACCTGCTCTTCGGACACCAGCTGCGGATAGCGCTCCGGCAGCAGCAGCAGCAGCGTCTGCCACTCCACCAGCATCCGTGGCAACTCATTGAACAGATTGAGCACCTGCTGCCAGATCAGCGGCAGCAGCACCAGCAGAATGCCGGCAAGCGCCGACAGGAACAGCAGGAAGATCAACCAGACGGCCGCGATGTGCGGCAAGCCGATGCGCTCAAGGCTGTTGACCAGGCCCTGCATGAGAAACGCCAGCACCAGACCGGCCAGCACCGGAGCGAGCATGCCGCCGAGCGTCAGAACGGCGCCAAAGCCAATCAGCAGCAACACGCCCAGCAGCACCGCCTGCTCGTCGGAGAAGTAGCGGTGAAACCAGTTGCGCAACATCGTCAGCATCTTCTATATCCAAAACAAAACAGCGCCCACCGGCGCCTTTGGCAATCAGGCCTTGCGCAGCCAATAACGGAAGCTGCCGCCGTCCACGTCTTCACGTACCAGGGCATGTCCGGCCAGCGCAGCGAAACTGCGGAAGTCTCGCTGGGAACCGGGGTCGGTGGCGATGACCAACAGCACATCCCCGCTCTCAAGCCCATTGAGCGCAAGCTTCGCCTTCAACAGCGGCATCGGACAGCTCAGCCCAGAGGCATCCACCTCGGCGGCGATCGTCACGCCATCAGAACCGTTGGTCATTTTTCCCTCCGGCAGGCAAAGCTGCCAGCATACGCACCCGGTGACACCCTGGCCAGCCGTCCACAGGGGGCGCTACATTAGCGACCTGTCCATTGTCGAGTGGTCCTGGATGAAGATTCTGCGCCCCACCCTGCTGGCACTCGCCTGCGCCCTGCCACTCTGTGCCAGCGCCGACAACCTGCCATCACTCGGCGATGCCAGTTCGAGCATCGTCTCGCCTGATCAGGAATACCTGCTTGGACGCGCCTGGCTCGGCCTGCTGCGACGGCAGATCGCCCAGCTGTCAGACCCCCTGCTTAAGGATTACGTAGAAAGCAGCGTCTATCGGCTGGCTGAGACCAGCCAGGTGCAGGACCGCCGCTTCGAATTCGTGCTGCTCGACAGCCCGCAGCTGAACGCCTTTGCCGCACCGGGCGGCATCATCGGCATCAACGGCGGGCTGTTTCTGCACGCCCATACCGAAGCCGAATTCGCGTCGGTCATGGCCCACGAACTCGCTCACCTGTCGCAACGGCATTTCGCCCGGGGCCTGGAAGCGCAACAGCGACTGCAGCTGCCGATGATGGCCGCCATGCTGGCCGGGGTGATCGCGGCTGCCGCTGGTGCTGGCGACGCCGGCATTGCCGCGATCGCCTCGAGCCAGGCGGCGGCCATTCAGGCTCAGCGCGCGTATTCCAGACAGAACGAGCAGGAGGCCGATCGCATCGGTCTGACCAATCTGGCTCGGGCCGGCTATGACCCGCAGGCGATGCCGCAGATGTTCGAACGCCTGATTCGCCAGTACCGCCATAACCATAAGCCGCCGGAGTTTCTGCTCACCCACCCGCTGTCCGAATCTCGCGTCGCGGATACGCGCAACCGCGCCGAACAGCTACCAAGGGGAGCGGTCGATAGCACTCGCTACCAACTCATGCGTGCGCGGGTACAGTTGCAGTTCGAAAACACCCCCGGCCAAAGCGTCAAGCGCTTCCGGGCACTGCTGGAACAGGATCCGGAACAGGTGCCGGCCCGCTACGGGCTGGCCTTGGCACTGATGCGCGGCGGACAACTGGACGAGGCCCGCAAGGAACTGACGGCACTGCTGTCCAAGGCCCCGGACGACCTCGCCTACAACCTTGCCCTGGTGGAGCTGGATATCGCTGCGAACCGCCTGGAGCAGGCAAGCCACCGCTTGCAGCAGCTAACGCTGCTGTATCCGACCAGCTATCCGGTACAGCAGAGCAATATCGACCTGCAGGTCAAGCGCGGCGAGACTGGCAAAGCGGCCAAGGCCCTCGAGGGCCTGGCAGAGCGACGCAGCAAGGACCCGGACATCTGGTATCAACTGGCGGAGTTGCGCGGCCTGACCGGCGACCTGGTAGGCCTGCACCAGGCACGCGCAGAGTATTTCGCCCTGACCGGCGACTACGATCAGGCATTCGAGCAACTCGATTACGCCAAGCGCCGCTCGAGCAATTTCCAGACCGCCGCCCGGGTAGACGCCCGCCTGGATCAGCTACGCGAAGAAAAGCGCATCGTCGAGCAGATGTTGCGCTGACGCCGGCATGCGCCGGCAGCCACCTCAGGCGTTGCCGGCCACGCGCAAGCGCGCCTCACGGGTGAAATCGAGCATCCGCTTCAGCGGCCGCACCGCCCGCGGAACCAAGGCCGGATCGACGCTGATTTCGTTGTGACCCTGGCGCAAGGTTTCCAGCGTGTTCTCCAGCGTGTTCATCGCCATCCACGGGCAATGAGCGCAGCTGCGACAAGTCGCGCCCTGCCCAGCCGTCGGCGCTTCGATGAAGCGCTTGTCCGGGCAAAGCTGCTGCATCTTGTAGAAAATCCCCCGATCGGTCGCAACGATGAACATCGGGTTGTGCAAGGTCTGCGCTGCCTTGATCAACTGGCTAGTCGAGCCAACCGCATCGGCCAGCTCGATCACCGCCTCCGGTGACTCGGGGTGTACCAGTACGGCAGCCTCCGGATGCAACGCCTTGAGATCGGCCAGTTGCTTGGCCTTGAACTCTTCGTGAACGATGCAAGCGCCATCCCAGAGCAGCATGTCCGCCCCAGTTTCGCGCTGGATATAGCGCCCCAGGTGCTGATCGGGCGCCCAGATGATCTTCTCGCCGTTATCCATCAGGCTTTCGACGATTTCCAGTGCGCAGCTGGAAGTGACCACCCAGTCTGCACGGGCCTTCACCGCCGCCGAGGTATTGGCGTAGACCACCACGGTGCGCTCGGGATGCTGGTCGCAGAAAGCCGAGAACTCGTCTACCGGGCAACCGAGATCCAGCGAGCAGGTCGCCTCGAGGGTCGGCATCAGCACGCGTTTTTCCGGACTGAGGATCTTCGCCGTTTCGCCCATGAAGCGAACGCCGGCTACGAGCAAGGTCTTGGCCGGGTGCTCGCTACCAAAACGCGCCATCTCCAGCGAATCAGCCACGCACCCTCCGGTCTCCTCAGCCAGCGCCTGGATAACCGGATCGGTGTAGTAATGTGCCACCAGCACCGCATCCTGGCGCCGCAATTCAGCGGCAATTTCCCTGCGCAACTCGGCTTCCTGCACCGGGGTCAATTGCCGCGCCTGAGAGGCCGCCAGATGAGCCTGGACCAGGATGCGTTCGGGAATCTGCGACATGTGAGGACCTGCCTGGATTGAGCGGGCGGCGATTATACACCGCCAAAATGTTCGAATTGACTCGCGACACTGCGGCACCGAGGCCTGCAGCCGATATGGAGATGCCAGGCGCTAAAACAACAAAGGGCCGACGATTGGTATCGTCAGCCCTTTGTCCGGACCGCGCCGCACGCGGCGCAGAGCGATCGCTTACTTGGCGAGCATGTGACCGCGCTCAGCCAGGTTCACGTGCCAGCTCAGTGCTTCGCCAATCACGTGCGGGGTGTGGCCACCCTTGGCGCACGCCTTGTCGAAGTACTCGTTCAGCGCAGCGCGATAGTCCGGGTGCACGCAGTTGTCGATGATCACGCGAGCGCGCTCGCGAGGAGCCAAGCCACGCAGGTCGGCCAGACCCTGCTCGGTGACCAGCACGTCCACGTCGTGCTCGGTGTGGTCAACATGGCTGACCATCGGCACTACGGAGGAAATGCTGCCGCCCTTGGCGATGGACTTGGTCACGAATACGGCGATGTGGGCGTTACGAGCGAAGTCGCCCGAGCCACCGATGCCGTTCATCATGTGCGTGCCGCCCACATGGGTGGAGTTCACGTTGCCGTAGATGTCGAATTCCAGCGCGGTGTTGATACCGATGATGCCAAGGCGACGCACCAGCTCCGGATGGTTGGAGATCTCCTGCGGACGCAGAACCACCTTGTCCTTGTACTTCTCGAAGTTGCCGTAGACCTTGGCGCCGACTTCTTCGGAGAGGGTCATGGAGCAACCGGAGGCAAACTTCAGCTTGCCAGCATCCATCAGTGCAAAGGTGGAGTCCTGCAGCACTTCCGAGTACTGCACGATGTCGGTGAACGGCGAATCGATCAGACCGCAGGTCACGGCGTTGGCGATGGTACCGATACCAACTTGCAGCGGCATCAGGCTATTGGTCAGACGACCTTCAGCGACTTCCTTCTTGAAGAAATCGATCAGGTGATTGGCGATAGCCTGGGTCTCGTCATCCGGCGGCAGCACGTTGGACGGAGAGTCGGGGATTTCGCAGATCACGATGGCTGCGATTTTGGCCGGGTCACAGGGAATCGCCGGCACACCGATGCGCTGCTCGGGGCTGAGCAGCGGAACCGGGGTACGATCCGGACGCGGAGAGGGGATGTAGATATCGTGAGCACCTTCCAGGTTCAGACGATGGGTCAGGTTGATCTCGACGATCACCTTCTCCGCGTACTGCACCAGGTTGGCCGAGTTACCAACCGAAGTGCTGGGCACAATGTGGCCTTCTTCGGTGATGGCGACGGCTTCAACGATGGTCACTTCCGGCTTGCGCAGCTGACCGCTACGCATGGCTTCCATGGTGTCGGACAGGTGCTGGTCAGTGAACATGACCTTGCCGGCGTTGATCGCCTTGCGCAGGGTCGGGTCGGCCTGGAACGGCATGCGGCGCGCGAGCACGCCCGATTCGGTGAGCATTTTGTCCAGATCGTTACCGAGGCTGGCACCGGTTACCAGGGTGATGTGCACCGGTTCGCTCTTGCCACGCTCAGCCAGAGCCATCGGCACTGCCTTGGCCTCGCCCGCGCGGGTGAAGCCGCTCATACCAACAACCATGCCGTCTTTGATCAGGGATGCAGCTTCTGCAGCGCTGGTGATCTTGCTCTGCAGGGAAGCCAGCCGAATGCGGTCAGAATACATAGGGGCCTCGGTACCACGTATGCGTTTTTTGGAGAGCCAGAGTCTAGACGCTAACTACGACTTCGTTTGTAAGACAAAGGTCGTAGCTTTGCCCGCTCGGGCGCGAGACGGCGATCTTTACAGATCAACAGGCATAAAAAAAGCCGGATACCTTGCGGATCCGGCTTCTTTCGATGTCTGGTGGGTCGTGTAGGATTCGAACCTACGACCAATTGGTTAAAAGCCAACTGCTCTACCGACTGAGCTAACGACCCGACGCCGCGCATAATACTGATTTCTCTCGAAAAAACAACCCGCTGCGAAAAAAATCAGAAATATCGGGTCGGATCGGCGACACCGGCCGCGGCAAAGCCCGCTGCACGCAAGCGACAACTGTCGCAGCGCCCGCAAGCGCGACCGTCATCATCAGCCTGATAACAGGAGACGGTCAGCCCGTAATCAACGCCGTTCGCCACGCCCAGGGCGATGATCTGTGCCTTGCTGAGGCTCTGCAGCGGCGCCCGCACACGAAAGCCACGACCCTCGACGCCCTCGCGAGTTGCCAGGTTCGCCATGCGCTCGAACGCCTCGATGAATTCGGGACGGCAATCAGGATAGCCGGAGTAATCCACGGCATTCACGCCAATGAAAATGTCCCGGGCGCCCAACACCTCGGCCCAGCCAAGCGCCAGCGCCAGAAATACCGTGTTGCGCGCCGGCACATAGGTCACAGGAATACCATCGCTCGGGCTTTCAGGCACGGCAATGGAAAGATCGGTGAGCGCAGAGCCGCCAATACCGTCCAGATCGAGGCCGATCACCTTGTGCTCGATCGCTCCGAGCTGCTCGGCCACGCGCTCGGCCGCCTGCAATTCGGCTCGATGGCGCTGGCCATAATTGAAACTCATGCTGTAGCAATCGAGCCCTTCGGCCCGCGCCAACGCCAGAACTGTCGCCGAATCCAGGCCACCAGACAGCAGAATGACCGCCTTCTCGTTCATATCGAAGCTCCTTGGAACCCGGGGATCAATGGCCCGGCTCGTCATTCCACAACAGCTTGTGTAGCTGCAACTGAAAGCGCACCGCCAGATTGTCCTCGACGATCCAGTCTGCCAGCGCACGGGCCGAGATCTGGCCATGACTGGGCGACATCAGCACTTCGCCGACCCGCTCATCGAGCCGGTGCTGAAGGATCTTGGAGCAGGCCCACTCGTAGTCCTCGCGCGAACAGATCACGAACTTGAGCTGATCATTGGCCGTCAGATGTTCGATGTTCTCGTAACGGTTGCGCTGCACCTCGCCCGAGCCAGGCGTTTTCAGATCCACCACGCGACTGACGCGCCGATCGACCGCAGAAATATCCAGCGCACCACTGGTTTCCAGCGAGACCTCGTACCCGGCATCACACAGGCGGGCGAGCAGCGGCAAGCAATTGGGCTGCGCCAGCGGCTCCCCACCGGTCACGCAAACAAACCTGGGCTGATAGGCAGCCACGGCTTCGACGATGCGATCGAGCGTCCAAAGCTCACCGCCAGTGAAGGCATAGGCGGTATCGCAATACTGGCAGCGCAGTGGGCAGCCGGTCAGACGGACGAACGTGGTGGGAAGACCGCTGGTGCGGGTTTCACCCTGGAGCGAATGGAAAATCTCGGTGATTCTGAGGGTATCGTGCATGAAGGCCACGGGCGTGACGGCGAAACAGGCCATCCGCCTCCGCTGCTGATTGAGGGGCGGAGATTCTAAACGAAGAAGCCCGCGTATGCGGGCTTCTTCGAACGATCCTGGCGATGATCAGCGCTGCAGCTGACGCCTGGCCAACTGAGCGGCCGAGCTGTTCGGATACTGCTGTACCACCTGGCGCAGGATTCCCTGCGCCTTGTCCGCATTACCCAAGCGCTGCTCGACGTCAGCAAGCTTGTACAGCGAATCAGGCACCTTCGGATGATCGGGATAGGCCTGACCGACACGCGCGAACGCCTGTCCAGCCGACTGCAGGTCGCCCTTTGCCAGGTTGACCTCACCGAGCCAATACTGCGCGTTACCGGCGTACTGGCTATTGGGGTAACGACGCAAAAACGCAGTGAACGCCTGACTGGCCTTATCAAAATCCTTGGCCTTGATCAGGTCGAAAGCGGCGTCGTAGTAAAGCTTTTCCTTGGCAGGATCACCCGGCTCGGCAGCAGCGGCTGCCGCGGGGGGCTGATTGGCCACACTGGCAGACGCGCTGGCAGCAGGTGCCGCGCCGCTGCCTGAGGCACCGACGGAAAGACGACCGTCGAGGTCCTTGTAGCGCTCGAGCGCCTCGCGCTCAAGCCGCTGAATCTGGTTCTGTTGTTCTTCGAGCATGCCGCGCAGCTGGGCGATCTCGCCCTGCATCTGCTGAAGCTGCATGAACAACATGGCTTCCGCCGAAGCAGGGCCTGCGGCCACTGCTCCGGCGGGAGCTCCGCCTGCCCCCTGGCTTGGTGCCGAATAGCCGGGATTGCTCTCGTATTCGGTACGCGTGCTGTCGAACACCGGGGCCTGAGCCAGGCTCAGACTCGGGAGCGCGCATGCCAACAAGGCCAGAGAGAGACGGGACTTGCGCATGATGCTTACTTACGCAGCTCTACGCGACGGTTCTGAGCCCAGCTCTGCTCGTCGCTACCCAGGGCAACCGGACGCTCTTCGCCGTAGGAAACCAGCTCCAGCTGAGCCGGGGAAACGCCCTGCAGCACCAGGTAACGCTGAACGGCCTTGGCACGACGCTCGCCCAGAGCCATGTTGTATTCACGGGTGCCGCGCTCGTCAGCGTGACCTTCCAGAACGACGCGAGCGCCGTTACCTTTCAGATCCTTGGCGTGTACGTCCAGAGCGCGCATGGCTTCCGGCTTCAGGTCGGAACTGTCGTACTCGAAGTAGAAGGTGGTGATAGCGCGCAGAGCGGCTTCTTCGCTCAGGCTGCCATCGATGGCACCAGCGTTGGCACCGTAGCCAGCATTCGGGTCGATACCTGCGCCTGCACCTTCACCGGAAGCATCGCCGCCCTTGGAAGAACAGCCAGCAGCCACGGCCAAGGCGAGAGCCAGCGCAGCAAACTTACCGAATTTCAGCATTTCCATGATTTACCCCAGGGTGTGTTTTTGTTGCGTTAGTGGAAAAAAGGATAGACCGGTCAGTTCAGGAATGGGGACCAGGACGGCTCACGGATCTCGCCTTGGACAGCCGGTAGAGGAACTCTCACGCGTCCATTCGTAGACACGAGCATCAGAACCCCGCGCCCCTGCTGATGGGTCGCGTAGATTAGCATGGTGCCGTTAGGCGCAACAGTGGGCGACTCGTCCAGACTGGTCTGCGAAAGTATCCGCAGATTGCCGCGCTGCAGGTCCTGCGCGGCGACGCGGAACACGGTATAGCCATCCTGGCGATGGATCATTACCAGGGTCTTTTCATCCGCCGACAGTTTCGGATTGGCATTGTAGTTGCCCACGAACGTCACCCGATCCACCGCGCCACTCGCCACGTTCAGCCGATAGATCTGCGGCTTGCCGGCACGATCGGAGGTGAAATAGATGGTCTGCCCGTCGCGCCCCCAGAAAGGCTCGGTGTCGATCGCCATGTGGTTGGTTACGCGCCGCATCTGGCGAGAGGCGAGATCCATGACATAGATCTCCGGATTGCCGTCCTTGGAAAGAACGAACGCCAGGCGATTACCATCCGGCGACCAGGCAGGCGCGCCATTGAGGCCTTCGAAGTTGGTCAGCTGCTCGCGACGCCCGGTATCGATGTACTGGATGAAGATGCGCGGACGCTTCTGCTCGAACGATACATAAGCGATACGGCGTCCATCCGGTGCGAAGCTCGGTGACAGGATCGGCTCGCGCGATTGCAGCAGCGTCACCGCACGCGCACCGTCGTAATCGGAGCGCTGCAGCGTGTAGCGCACGTTTTGCGGCGAGAAGCGCTCGGCCGTCACGTAGAGCAGCTTCGTCTGGAACGCACCGCGAACGCCGGTGAGCTTCTCGAACGCTTGATCGGCGATGTGATGCGCCATGTCCCGCAGCTGATCGGTGCCACCGGCGACGTTGCCGCTCATGACCTGCTGCTCGGTGGTGACGTTGAACAGTTGGTACTCGATCTGCAGGCGTCCCGCGCTCGGCACAATGCGACCAACCAGCAGGTACTGGGCGCCCAGCGCCTTCCAGTCGCGATAGATGACCTCTTCGCCGCGGGTCGGCAGGCTGATCATGTTCTGCCGATTGATCGGCTCGAACATCCCGGAATTGCGCAAGTCGTTGCCAACGATCTGGGCGATGTCTTCGGGCAGTACCGTGCCGCCTTGCCAGCCGAACGGAACCACGGCGATCGGGGTCGCACGATCGGTACCCGAGGTGACCACCAGCGGGTCCGCAGCGAACAGCGGAGCGCCGACGACCAACATCGCGACGAGGATGATTCGCTTGAAGATACTCACAGACCAAGATCCTCCGGTTTGAAAATGATGCGGCGTTGACGATACAGGCGATCGAAGGTTGCACGATCGAGCTGCTGCATCTCGGGGATGCGTCCCACGTTACGCACAGCGGCCACCGCCGAATTATCGAACGGCTGATCACCACTGGAACGAGTCACCGAAGCGTTGGCAATTGTGCCGTCCGGCAGCATCTGAATCAGCACTTCGACGCTCATGCCGTTGCGTGCCGAGGGCGGACGCCGCCATTGCTGGCTGACCAGATTGATAATGAGATCATCGAGGCTGCCGGCAACCTGATCGCCCACGGTATCAGCCAGCGCCTGCTGCCGCTGGGTGGTGTCGGACAGCAGCTCGGCCAGGGCCTGCGCCTTGCGCTCCTCCTCGGCCTTGCGAGCGGCATCGGCGGCCGCCTTTTTCTTGGCAGCCTCGTCGGCGGCCTTCTTCTTCGCCGCTTCCTCCGCAGCCTTTTTCTTGGCAGCTTCTTCTGCAGCCTTTTTCTTGGCTGCCTCATCGGCGGCTTTCTTCTTGGCTGCCTCTTCAGCGGCCTTTTTCTTGGCCTCTTCTTCGGCTTTCTTTTTCGCAAGTTCCGCCTGACGCTTCTGCTCGGCGGCCTTTGCCTCGGCCTCGGCCTTCGCCTTCGCCGCCTCCTTCTGCTTCTGATCCTCGGCGGCCTTGCGCGCTGCTTCGGCCTTTCGAGCTTCCTCGGCCTTCTTTTGTTCCGCCGCCTTGGCCGCCAGCGCCTGGCGCTCCTGCTCGCGCTTGGTCTGCTCGAGTTGCTCGACCTCGTATTGCGGCGCGGAAGTCTTCTTCGCCTCGCCAGCCAGCTTCTGGTTGGTCTGGGTAGTCGCCTGGCTCTGCGAGTTCAACTGATAGAGCGTTGCCTGCACGATCGGACGCGACGGTGGCAATTCCGGCGTCATGGCGAAACTCACGAACAGCATGGCGAAAATCAGCACATGCAGGCCTACCGCAAATACGACAGGCCAGAACAGGTTTTCCGAAGACGAGCGCTCGCGCTGGAACATCAGGGCGCCTCGGTGATCAGACCGACATTGCCGACCTGAGCCTGCTGCAGACCGCCCATCACCGCCATGACCGCGCCGTAGTCGACCGACTTGTCAGCCCGCACCAGCACCTGAACCGGCTTACCCTGCTCGCGGTTCTGCGCGACGATGCCACGCACCGCCTGTACCAGCGCGCCAAGCTCGACGGCGGTTTCATCGGCCTTGGCCGTATCGACTTCGGTGCCCAGGCTCCAATAGTAGGTGCGGTCGGCCTTGATCGAGATAGTGAGAATCCGGGAGTCGTTATCCTGCGGCAGCACTTCCGAGCTGACCTTGGGCAACTCCACCTTCACGCCCTGGTTGAGCATTGGCGCGGTCACCATGAAGATCACCAGCAGTACCAACATCACGTCGATGTAGGGCACCACGTTCATCTCGGCGACCGGCTTGCGTCTGTTGCGAATTCGAGCCATAGCAGAACCTGATAATTGCGCACCGCCCACTGCGGCCTAGCGCGCCCCCTGCCTCAGGACAGGGAGCACTTGCGTCATCACTCGTCGGAGGCGTGGACCTTGCGATGCAGGATCGCCTGGAACTCATCGGCGAAGGTGTAATAACGACCGATCAACAGCTCGCCGCGCGCGGAGAAACGGTTGTAGGCGATCACCGCGGGAATCGCGGCAAACAGGCCGATCGCGGTTGCGATCAGCGCTTCGGCGATACCGGGCGCGACGGTGGCCAGCGTGGCCTGCTGCACCTGGGCCAGACCGAGGAAGGAGTTCATGATCCCCCAAACCGTACCGAACAGGCCGATGTAGGGGCTGGTGGAACCCACCGTAGCCAGGAATGGCAAACCTTGTTCGAGCTTTTCTTCCTCGCGAGAGATCGCCACGCGCATGGCGCGGGCCACGCCATCCATCACCGCATCCGGATCAACGCCGGGCTGCTGACGCAGACGGGAAAACTCCTTGAATCCCGCACGGAAAATCTGCTCGGCACCCGAATCCGGGTCTGGATTGCTGCCGGCCTGACGATACAGCTTGGACAGGTCGACGCCAGACCAGAAGCGCTCCTCGAAGCCGTCCAGGCCGCGCTTGGCCGCGCGAAGCAGATTGCCGCGCTGAAAAATCAGAACCCAGGAGGTCACCGACGCGGCGACCAGCGTCAACATGACCAGCTGTACGACCAGACTGGCACTACTGATCAGGCCCCAGATGGACATGTGATCGGCATTCGGTTCCACGCTTCACTCTCCTACTGCGGATAGACCGGGACCTGCGAAGGCGGCTCGCAGCGCCTCCGGGAGGGCTCGGGGTTTGAAACTTTCGGCGCGCACGCACACCACGTCGAACTGCCCTTCGCAGAGCAGTCGGTCATCGTCAACACGGCGAACCTGCTGGGCGAACCGCAGGCTGGCGCCTCTGAGCTCGGTCACTTCAGCGGTGACCAGCAGTTCGTCATCGAGTCGCGCGGGCGCCAGGTAGCGCGCCTCGCTGCGGCGCACGACGAACAACAAGTCCTCACGGGCTAGCTGCGACTGGGCAAAACCCAGGCTACGCAACCGCTCGGTGCGGGCTCGTTCCATGAACTTGAGGTAATTGACGTAGAAGACGACTCCACCGGCATCGGTGTCTTCGTAATAGACCCGGCAACGGTGGGCAAACGGCTGGGCTTCATTCGGCGCGCGCATACTCTAGTGCTCGGCTTTGAGCTTGCCAATCGGGCTGGCAAGAAATTTTTGTCAATCGATGTCGGTCTCGAAGAGATCGCCTGTCGGCGCATCCTTGAGCCGTCTGGGGAGGTTGAGCCCGAAGTGCAGATAGGCATGACGGGTGACCATTCGCCCGCGCGGCGTGCGCATGATATAGCCCTGCTGGATCAGGTAGGGCTCGAGCACGTCCTCGATAGTGTGCCGCTCCTCGCCAATGGCTGCCGACAGGTTGTCTAGCCCCACCGGGCCGCCATCGAACTTTTCGATCAGCGTGAGCAGCAGACGACGATCCTGGTGATCGAAGCCGCGCTCGTCGACATCCAGCATGTTCAGTGCCTGGTCGGCGATGACTTGACTGATTTCGCCCTTGCCGCGCACTTCGGCGAAATCGCGCACCCGCCGCAGCAGTCGGTTGGCGATGCGTGGCGTACCACGTGCGCGCCGAGCGATTTCGTAAGCCCCCTCGGCCTCCATCGGCAAACCGAGAATCGACGCCGAGCGACCGACAATGGTGGCCAGGTCCTCGATACCGTAAAACTCCAGGCGCTGGACGATGCCGAAGCGATCACGCAGCGGATTGGTCAGCATGCCGGCACGGGTAGTGGCGCCCACCAGGGTAAACGGTGGTAGATCCAACTTGATCGAGCGAGCGGCCGGACCTTCGCCGATCATGATATCGAGCTGGAAATCTTCCATCGCCGGATAAAGCACTTCCTCGACGACCGGCGACAGGCGATGGATTTCATCGATGAACAGCACATCGCCAGCTTCGAGGTTGGTCAGAAGCGCTGCCAGATCACCGGCACGCTCGAGTACCGGCCCTGAGGTGCTCTTGATCGAGACACCCATTTCCTGGGCGATGATGTTGGCCAGCGTCGTCTTGCCCAAGCCCGGCGGGCCGAAGATCAGCGTATGGTCCAGCGCCTCGCCGCGCCCGCGCGCCGCGCGGATGAACAGGTCCATTTGTTCGCGCACCACGGGCTGGCCGATGTAATCGGCCAGCCTCAACGGGCGAATGGCACGATCCAGCTGTTCGTCGCGGTCACGGCTGCTCGCAGTGACCAGTCGGTCGGCGTCGATCACTTCACGGTTCCCTTCAACGCACGACGGATGAGGTCTTCGCTAGTCAAGTCAGGCTCCAGTACGGCTGCAACGGCGCGGCTCGCCTCCTGCGGCTTGAAGCCCAGGGCGATCAGCGCACTCACCGCATCGCTTTCGGCTGAGGAGACTGCCACACCCGGCCCTGCCTGCACTACCAGTGGCGCGATGGACGGCATGCCTTCCCAGGCCTTGAAGCGATCCTTGAGCTCCACCAACAGGCGCTCGGCAGTCTTCTTGCCGACGCCCGGCACCTTGACCAGCACCGAAGTGTCGCCGGCCTGCACGCAACGCACCAACTCATCGACTTCAAGCCCCGACATCAGCGCCAGCGCCAGCTTCGGACCGACACCGTTGAGCCGGATCAGCTCGCGGAACATCTCGCGGTCGCGCTTGTCGGCAAAGCCATACAGCAACTGGGCGTCCTCACGCACCACCAGATGCGTGTGCAGCGTGACCGACTGGCCGACCGCGGGCAGCCGGTACAGCGTGGTCATCGGCACTTCGACTTCGTAGCCCAGGCCGTTTACATCGATGATGAGGTGCGGCGGCTGCTTTTCCGCCAGGGTGCCGCGTAGACGTCCGATCAAAGCGCGTGTTTCCTACAGTTCAGCATCAAGGGTTGAGTGGGCACGACCGGAGCAGCTACAGCGCTGGCCAGGGTTCGCGGTCGGCGCGACCGCTCACATACGCAGGCGACCGCTACGCCGCCGGGCACCCATCAGGCCGTGGGGAATCAGCGTCTGCCGATGGTGGGCGTGGCACAACGCAATGGCCAGGGCGTCGGAGGCGTCGATCTGTGGTTTTTGCACCAGCTTGAGCAGGTGCATGACCATCAGCTGCACCTGCTGCTTGTCCGCCCCGCCGCTGCCGGCGATGGCCTGCTTGACCTGGGTCGCGGTGTATTCGGCGATCGCCAGCCCCTGCTCGGCGGCGGCGACGATCGCGGCGCCGCGCGCCTGACCAAGCTTGAGCGCCGAATCGGCGTTGCGCGCCATGAATACCTGCTCGATCCCCATGGTCACCGGCCCATGCAGACGGATGACCTCGCATACGCCTCGATAGACGGCTTGCAGACGCTCGGGCAAGCCCCCCTCACCGGTGCGAATGCAACCTGAGGCGACGTATTCGCAACCGCGACCGGTGTCTCGCACCACACCGTAACCGGTGATGCGCGAGCCGGGGTCGATTCCAAGGATCAGGGTCATGCTGGGCCATCCGCACCGCGACCAGTGACAAACCGCACACTGGGTATTTATCCAGCGCCGAGTATAGGGGCGCGCACCCCGCGCCGTCACGTTCGGCCTTTGCGTAGATGCAAGAAGGCCGGGGAGCGCTCGTCTCCCCGGCCTTCATATGGTGGCGCGCCCGATCAGCTCAGTTGCGCCATGACCTCTTCGGAGAACTCGGCGTTGTGATAGACGTTCTGCACATCATCCAGGTCTTCGAGCATGTCGATCAGCTTGATTACCTTCTGCGCCGTCTCGACGTCGGTGATCGGCGCGCTGATCGAGGGAATCATGGCGATTTCGGCCTCGCTGCCCTTAAAACCGGCCGCAGCCAGGGCCTCGTTCACCGCATGGAAGTCGGCGAAGCTGGTGAATACGTCGATCGAGCCATCTTCATGGGTGTTGACGTCGTCAGCACCGGCCTCGAGCGCTGCATCCATCAGGGCTTCCTCGTTCACACCGGGGGCGAAGCTGATCTGCCCCTTGCGATCGAACATATAGGCCACCGAACCATCGGTCCCCAGGTTGCCACCGCATTTGCTGAACGCATGCCGAACCTCGGCGGCGGTCCGGTTGCGGTTGTCGGTCATCGCCTCGACGATGATCGCCACGCCGCTTGGCGCATAGCCTTCGTAGCTCAGCTCCACCATGTTGTCGGCATCATTGGAGCCGGCGCCGCGCGCGATTGCGCGGTCGATGGTGTCACGGGTCATGTTGGCGGTCAGCGCCTTGTCGACCGCCAGACGCAGACGCGGGTTGTCCGCCGGACTCGGGCCGCCGTGCTTGGCAGCCACGGTCAGTTCGCGAATCAGCTTGGTGAAGATCTTGCCGCGCTTGGCGTCCTGGCGTTCCTTACGGTGTTTGATGTTGGCCCATTTGGAATGACCAGCCATAACTCGCTCCGTTGTCTGTGCTGAATGCTGGAAAAAAGTCCCGGAACCAGAGGAGCCCGGGAAACCGGGCTCCTTGTCCGACTTACTCGGCCTTGGGCTGCTCGCGCAGGCGGATGTGCAGCTCGCGCAGGGCCTTGGCGTCGACCGCGCCCGGCGCCTGAGTCATCACATCGGCGGCACTCTGGGTCTTGGGGAAGGCGATGACTTCGCGGATCGAGTGCGCGCCGGTCATCAGCATCACCAGACGATCCAGGCCGAAGGCCAGGCCCCCATGCGGCGGCGCACCATACTTCAGCGCATCGAGCAGGAAGCCGAACTTCTCCTGCTGCTCGTCCTCACTGATGCCCAGTACGTCGAACACCGCCTGTTGCATCTTCTTGTCATGGATACGGATCGAGCCGCCGCCCAGCTCGGTGCCGTTGAGCACCATATCGTAGGCGCGCGACAAGGCGCCGGCCGGGTTGGCCTTGAGCTCCTCGGGCGAGCACTTGGGCGAAGTGAACGGATGGTGCAGCGCGGACAGCGAGCCATCGTCGTTCTCCTCGAACATCGGGAAATCGACCACCCACAGCGGCGCCCAGGCGCAGGTCAGCAGATCGAGGTCATGGCCGAGTTTGATGCGCAGCGCACCCAGGGCATCACTGACGATCTTGGCCTTGTCGGCACCGAAGAACACGATGTCACCATCGACCGCACCGACGCGATCGAGGATGGCGTTGAGGTTCGGCTCGGCGATGTTCTTGACGATCGGCGATTGCAGGCCCTCGACACCCTTGGCGCGCTCGTTGACCTTGATGTAGGCCAGGCCCTTGGCACCGAAGATGCCGACGTACTTGGTGTAGTCATCGATCTGCTTGCGCGGCATGCTCGCGCCACCCGGCACGCGCAGCGCGGTGACACGGCACTTGGGATCGTTGGCCGGGCCGGAGAAGACCTTGAAGTCCACGTCCTTGAGCAGATCGGCCACGTCGACCAGCTCCAGCGGAATGCGCAGGTCCGGCTTGTCCGAGCCGTAGCGACGCATCGCCTCTTCATAGGGCATGTGCGGGAACTCACCGAATTCGACGCCCAGCACTTCCGTGAACAGCTGGCGGATCATCTTCTCGGTCAGACCGATGATGTCGGCCTCGTCGAGGAAGCTGGTTTCGATGTCGATCTGGGTGAATTCCGGCTGACGGTCGGCACGCAGGTCCTCGTCGCGGAAGCACTTGGCGATCTGGTAGTAGCGGTCGAAGCCGGCCACCATCAAAAGCTGCTTGAACAGTTGCGGCGACTGCGGCAAGGCGAAGAAGCTGCCGGGATGGGTACGGCTGGGCACCAGATAGTCGCGCGCGCCTTCCGGGGTGGCGCGGGTCAGGATCGGTGTCTCCACGTCGAGGAAGCCGTTGTCATCCAGGTAGCGACGGATGCTGGAGGTGATGCTCGAGCGCAGCTTCAGCTTGGCGGCCATTTCTGGACGACGCAGGTCGAGGAAGCGGTAGCGCAAACGGGTTTCCTCGCCCACGTCGGAATATTCATCCAGCGGGAACGGCGGGGTTTCCGCCTGGTTCAGCACTTCCAGCTCATAGCCCAGCACCTCGATGGCACCGGAGGCCATGTTCGGGTTGCGCGCGCCTTCGGGGCGCAGGCGCACCTTGCCGGTGACCTTGACCACGTATTCGCTGCGCACCCGGTCGGCCTTGGCAAAGGTTTCTGCGCGATCGGGATCGAACACCACCTGGGCCAGACCTTCGCGGTCTCGGATGTCGAGGAAAATCACCCCGCCGTGGTCACGGCGACGGTGCACCCAGCCGCAAAGGGTGATTTCCTGCCCATCCAGGCTTTCGTTCAGTTGGCCGCAATAGTGGCTGCGCATCATGGTGTGAAGTCTTCTCTGCAGGTGGATTCGGTGAGGCGGCTCAGTCGGCGGCCGCACAGGTGCCAGCGCCACAACCGCCGGCCGGGCATGCCGGGGCACTGTCGCCGCTGGCGAGATTTTTCTTGGCGCCGGTCTTGAAGTCGGTTTCGTACCAGCCACCGCCCTTGAGACGGAAACCGGGTACCGAAAGCATCTTCTTCAATTCGGCAGATTGACAGCTCGGGCAGTCGACCAGCGGCGCATCGCTGAACTTCTGGATCGCTTCCAGCTGATGGCCACAGGCAGCGCACTGATACTCGTAGATAGGCATCGGTCAACTCCGCACAACGTGACAGGAACAGGCCGCAGGCCCGCCTGCGGCAAAGCGCGCGATTATATATGGTTAATTGCACCGGTGCATCGAAGGGCTATGGCGGCCATAGGGAAGATCAAGTGAACCGCGCAAAACGCCTGTGCTAGGCTCCTCCCACCAATCTGGCAGCGCCTGAACCAACAGAAGGAGACGTGTATGGAAATCAACATCGGCATCGCCGAACAGGATCGCAGCGCCATCGCCGAGGGGCTTTCCCGCCTGCTGGCCGACACCTATACGCTGTACCTGAAGACTCACAACTTCCACTGGAACGTCACCGGTCCGATGTTCAATACCCTGCACCTGATGTTCGAGGCGCAGTACAACGAACTGGCGCTGGCAGTCGACCTGATCGCCGAGCGAATCCGCGCCCTCGGCAAGCCGGCACCTGGCACCTACTCGGCCTATGCGCGCCTGTCCTCGATCAAGGAAGAAGAAGGCGTGCCGAACGCGCAGGACATGATCCGGCAGCTGGTCGAAGGCCAGGAAGCGGTGGTGCGCACCGCGCGCAGCATATTCCCGCTGGTGGACAAGGTCAGCGATGAACCCACCGCGGATCTGCTGACCCAGCGCATGCAGGTCCATGAAAAGACCGCCTGGATGCTGCGCAGCCTGCTCGACTGAGCCTTCCGACGATCTCAAGGGCGGCCTCGGCCGCCCTTTTTGCTGCCGGTGAAAAACCGGCAACAACTCTTAAACCTTTCTCCACTGCGCTTCGTTTGTCCGACTCAGATGCCTGCGGTTAAATACATCGCCGCATGTATCCATGCTCACCGCCCCGGCGCACCGTACGTCGACCTGGACGGGCACCGGTTTTCACCACGGACAGAGTGGAAGCAATGCTCAAGACCACCAGCCTAACCTCGGGCGTACTCGCCCTGCTGCTGGCGATGCTCGCCTTCGCCGACAGCCAAACCCTCACGATAGCCGTCTGCAGCCTGGCCTTCATCGGCCTGCTGAGCGTGCAGCTCGCAAGCACAGCGCCAGACCAAGCGAGCAAGCGCTGCCTTTTCGCTGCTGCGCTGCTACTGATACTGGCGGCGAGCCTGCAGGCCTTGGCCGCGTTCACCCCGCTGGCGGCGGCCGAGCTGCCCGTCAGCCTGTTGGCGCTGCTGAGCGCCGCGGCCGCCGTCACGCTGCAGGCACTTGCCGCGCGCCGCCGCGCGAACGGCGAAGCGACCACCACCCAAGCTGCGAGCACATACCCCGGCGCGGCCCGCAACACCGCGCCGAGCAACCGCCGGATCGGCACCGTCAAATGGTTCAACACGTCCAAGGGTTTCGGCTTCATCTGCCCAGACGAAGGCGACGATGTCTTCGTGCACTTCCGGGCCATCCGCGGCCAGGGACATCGCTTTCTGGTGGAAGGTCAGCGCGTGGAGTTTTCCGTGCAGACCCGCGAGCGCGGCTTGCAGGCCGAGGACGTGGTCACGCTGACCTGAATGGGACGAACTCAGTAATGCGGCGGTGGAGCGTCGGCTTCGCCCTGACCGCCGAACTGGCTTTGTAGCTCATCCTGCCGACTGGAGAGCGCCTGCAGCTGCAGTTGCAGACGGTCGAGCTGGCGTTGCTGCGCCACGATCACGTCGTTGAGCGTCTGGATGGTGTCGTCCTGAAAAGCCAGTCGGCTCTCCAGATCGGCGATCCGTGCGTCGAGATCGGCAGTCATCAGTCTGTTCCCCAGCCGGGCGCGAAGGTGAACCGATCGGTGAGCGTCAACCGCAACTTGGCGACGATCCGCTGGATTTCCTCGGGGCGATAGGCCCGTGCGGGCAGCTTGCCCCACACCGGCGCCGGCCATGCCGGATCGGTCTTGTGCCGCACGATCACGTGCACGTGCAGCTGGCTGACCACATTGCCAAGGGTCGCCACGTTCATCTTGTCGGCGGCGAACAGGTCCTTGAGGCGCTCGGCCAGTGACGTCGCCTCCTGCCAGAGCTGGCGCTGATCGTCCTCGCTCAACTGAAACAGCTCACTGACCTCTTCCCGACGCGGCACCAGGATGAACCATGGGTAATTGGCGTCGTTCATCAGCAGCAGGCGGCACAGCGGAAAATCACCCACCACCAGCGTGTCCTGCACCAGGCGGGAATCAAGCTCGAACATGAAGGCTCCTGAGCATTCTGCAAAACGGGAGCACAGCATACTGCAGCACCCCTGCCCCTCATATCGACAGCCACGCCGCGCTAGACAGCCTGGGCGCCAAAGAGCATCTTTTTTAGCTTGGCAAGCGTTGTCAGCTGTCCTTGCCCTCGGAAGAGAAGTCAAAAAAGCAAAAACCAAGGAGCGTCACATGCACATGTTCAAGTCAGGGACCCTGGCGTTGGCGATCGCGGCGGCAAGCGCCTCGGCCTTCGGCAGCAGCCAGTCGGAGTCGGCGGGCTTTATCGAAGACGCCAGTCTCGAACTGCTCAATCGCAACTATTACCTGAACGCCGACCTGCGTGGTAACGACGCGGACGAGCAAAGCTACGCCGAAGAGTGGGCACACGGGGTAATCGGCGTGTTTCAGTCCGGCTTCACCCAGGGCACCGTCGGCTTTGGTATCGACGCCATCGGCCTGCTGGGCCTGAAGCTCGACACCGGCGGCGGCCGTGCCGGTGCTGGCCTGCTCGAGCTGGACAACGACGGCAAGGCGCGTGATGAGTTCTCCCAGTTCGGCGCCGCCATCAAGGCACGCATATCCAACACCGAATTGAAAGTCGGCAGCCAGTTCGTGGAGATGCCGGTGTTTACCACCGGCGGCGACCTGCTGCCGGAAATCGCCGAAGGTGCGATGCTGACCAGTACCGAACTCGACGGCCTGGTGCTCTCCGCCGGCCGCCTAACCGCCTTGAGCGGCGCCGATCAGAGCGACCGCGACAGTGTCGGCCTGCGCTCGGCCACACTTTTTGGCGGCGCCTACGATGTCAGCGAGCAGCTCTCCGCCTCGCTCTATCACTCCGACATCAAGGACGCCTTCGATAAGTACTACGCCGGGCTGACCTTCGTGCAGCCCCTCGATGAGGGCCCAGCCTGGGCGTCGACTTCAACCTGTACCGCACCAAATACGAACGCGAGTACACCGGCAGCGATCGCCGCGAACAGAACACCATCTGGAGCCTGGCGACCGCTTACACGGCTGGCGCGCACACCTTCACCCTCGCCTACCAGCACTCCAGCGGCGGGTATTTCGACGAAGACGGTGCACCGATCGGCTACGACTACGGCCTGGACGGCGACAGCACCGTGTGGCTCGCCAACTCCTCGCAGTACAGCGACTTCATCTACAAGGATGAACGCTCCTGGCTGCTCGGCTATGACCTGGACATGGAAGCCTTCGGCGTTCCGGGCCTGAGCTTCTCGACCCGCTATGTCCGCGGCCGCAACATCGACCTGGGCGACGAAGGCCGGGCCAAAGAGCGCGAGCTCGACATCGCCGCGCAGTACGTCATCCAGCAAGGCCCGGCGAAGGACCTGTCGTTCACCGTCGAGCAAGCGTTCTACCGTGCCGACCGCGCACTCGACCATGATGTCAATGAGCTGCGGCTGATCATCGAGTACCCGCTCGAGGTGCTCTGACACCCTTGCCACCTGCACCCAGCAAGAGCCCGGCCAGCGCGCCGGGCTCTTGCTTTCAGGCGCCGAATCGGCTGAGTGACGCCTGTACGGCTTTAAGCCCCATCCGTACAATGCGGGGCATTTCACGTCCTGCGAAACCGGATTTCCCTGCCCATGCGCACCAGCCAATACCTGCTCTCGACCCTCAAGGAAACACCCTCGGATGCCGTGGTGATCAGCCACCAGCTGCTGCTGCGCGCCGGCATGATCCGCAAACTCGCCTCGGGCCTTTACACCTGGCTGCCGATCGGCCTGCGCTCGCTGCGCAAAGCCGAAGCCATCGTCCGCGAGGAGATGAACAAGGCCGGCGCCCTCGAGGTATTGATGCCGGCCATTCAGCCGGCCGAACTGTGGCAGGAGTCAGGCCGCTGGGAGCAGTACGGCCCTGAACTGCTGCGCCTGAAGGACCGCCATGACCGCGATTTCTGCGTTGGTCCGACCCACGAGGAAGTGATCACCGAGCTCGCGCGCAACGAGCTCAACAGCTACAAGCAGCTGCCGATCAACTTCTACCAGATCCAGACCAAGTTCCGTGACGAGATCCGCCCGCGCTTCGGCCTGATGCGCGGCCGCGAATTCATCATGAAGGACGCCTACTCGTTCCACCTGGACCAGGCGTCCCTGCAGGAAACCTACGACCGCATGCACCAGGCGTACTGCAACATCTTCACCCGCCTGGGCCTGAACTTCCGCCCGGTGCAGGCCGATACCGGCTCCATCGGCGGCACCGGCTCGCACGAATTCCATGTGCTGGCCGATTCCGGCGAAGACGACATCGCCTTCAGCGACAGCTCCGATTACGCCGCCAACATCGAGAAGGCCGAAGCCATCCCGCGCGAAACGGAGCGTGGCGCGGCGACCGAAGCGCTGCGCCTGGTCGACACCCCCAACGCCCGGACCATCGCCGAGCTGGTCGAACAGTTCGGCGTGGCCATCGAGAAAACCGTCAAGACCCTGATCGTGCGCGGCGTCGAGGACGGCCAGTTGATCGCCCTGATCGTGCGCGGCGATCACGAGCTCAACGAAATCAAGGCGGCCGCGCTGCCTGAGGTTGCCAGCCCTCTGCAATTTGCCGGCGAAGCCGAGATCCGCGAGGCTGTCGGCGCCGGCACCGGCTCGCTTGGCCCGCTGAACCTGTCGATCCCCTGCATCATCGACCGCTCGGTGGCGCTGATGGCCGACTTCGCCGCCGGCGCCAACGTCGATGGCAAGCATTACTTCGGCCTGAACTGGGAGCGCGACCTGGCGTTGCCGCAAGTCGCGGATCTGCGCAACGTGGTTGCCGGTGACCCGAGCCCGGACGGCCAGGGTACCCTGGTAATCAAGCGCGGCATCGAGGTGGGCCACATCTTCCAGCTCGGCACCAAGTACAGCCAGGCCATGAACTGCAAGGTGCTCGGCGAAGACGGCAAGCCGGTGATCCTGACCATGGGCTGCTACGGCATCGGCGTCTCGCGCGTGGTGGCCGCCGCCATCGAGCAAAACTACGACGAACGCGGGATTCTCTGGCCGGACGCTCTGGCGCCGTTCCAGATTGCCCTGGTGCCGATGAAGTACGAAAACGACGCCGTGCGCGAAGCCACCGACAAGCTGTATGCCGAGCTCACCGCTGCCGGCTACGAGGTGCTGCTGGACGACCGCGACAAGAAGACCAGCCCGGGCGTGAAGTTCGCCGACATGGAACTGCTCGGCATCCCGCATCGCCTGGTGGTCGGCGAGCGCGGCCTGAAGGAAGGGACTCTGGAATACAAGCATCGCCGTGCGGAGCAGGCCGAAGCCGTGCCCGCCGACGACATTCTGTCCTTCCTGCATGCGAGAGTCGCCCGGTAAGCCATGTTTGAGCGTCGCATCGTCTCATCCGGCGCGCTGTTGATCAGCGCGCTCTATCTGGCCGGTTGCGCCAACCAGCTGCCGCAACGCAGCGAGCACGAGGCGCGCACCGAGCGCAAGCTGCTTGAACACAGCCTGCATATCGACGTGGGCGAGCCGCGAACGCTGCAGGAGGCGCAGCGGCGCATCCGCATCCGCAACCAGCAGACGTTCGAGGTCACCGACATCGAAGTCACCCGCCGTTACGACCGCTATACGCCCTATCAACCGTGGCGCGAGCTGTACGAAGTGCCGCTTGGGGCCGTTGCGGTGGTTGCCGGCGTCGGCGCCAACGTGCTGAACGTGGTGGCGCTCGGGCGGATTCCGGAAGCCGCCACCCGCGGCTGGATCAACTACGGCTTCGCCGGGCTCAACCCCTTCATCAACGTCGAATCCAACGGGCGTTCCCAACAGAATCTCGCCAGCCTGCAGGAGCAGCCCAGCGCTCCACGCATCGAATACATCAGCCTGCCCTGGGCCGACAGCCCGGTGACCGTCAGCGCCGGCAACGAGCGCTACGAGCTGACCACCGATCGCAGTGGCGTGCTGCGCCTCAACCTGCTCGATGGACCGCTCGCCGAGCAGGACCTGGCGCACGTCGACACCCTGACCTTCGAGGTGCTCGATCCCCAGGATGGCACCCGTGCCAGCGCCAGGCTGCAGATCAGCGCGGATCTGCGCCGGCGGGTCGCACAGGCGCATGATCTGATCTTCGATGATCTGGAAGGCGACGACGTCGAGCGCTGGGTCGAGCGCGTGTCCCGCCTGGATCGCCTGGGCTTTGCCGACGAGGCGAGCGAACTGGAGCAGAGCCTGATCGAGCTGACTCGCAACGATCCGGAACTGCAGCAGGACTTTCTGCGTACCCTCGAACGCCGCACCGGGCGCAAACCCAGCGACCCCGGCGAAGACTGAGCACCATGCTTCGCCTGCTCGCTGTGCTGCTTTCGCTGTGGCTGGCGGTGCCGGTGGCGGCCAGTCAGCGCCAGGCGCCGGAGCCGGAACTGCGCAGCCTGCTGCAGGAAGCCATCGCCGAGGCGGACAGCTTCGCCGACCGTTTCGATGCCGAGGTGTGGCTGGTGGACATGTCGGGCCGCCTCTCGCGCTACTTGCGTGACCCGGAGGAGCGCCTGACCCTGCTGCGCCTGGTGCACCGCGAAGCCCGCCGGGCGGGCCTCAGCCCCGAGCTGGTGCTGGCGCTGATCCATGCCGAAAGCCGCTTCGACCGCTTCGCCATTTCCAGCGTCGGCGCTCAGGGCATGATGCAGGTGATGCCGTTCTGGAAGGCCGAACTGGGGCGACCGCAGGACAACCTCACCGACAACGCCACCAATCTGCGCTACGGCTGCACCATCCTGAGCTTCTACCTGAAGAAGGAAAACGGCGACATCACCCGCGCCCTGGCCCGCTATAACGGCAGCCTGGGCCAGTACCGCTATCCGGCCAAGGTGATCGGCTTCTGGCAGGACTACTGGTTCGTCCGCTGAAACGAGGCAGCGCCGAGTTCGTGCAAGGCGTCGGACAGGCTCTGCTCGCTCTGTTCGCCGGCCAGTTGTGCCCGCACCCGGCCCTGCGGGTCGACCAACACGCTCAGCGGCAACCCGGCGCTGCGACTTAGCGCCAGACGCGCGGCCGGATCAGTCGCCAGCACGGTGAATTCGATGCCCAGCGCCGTTGCCGCGCGACTGAGCGGCTCGCCCTGCAGGCCGTCGTAGTTCACGCCGAGCACCACCACATCCTGCCGCAGGTCCAGCCGATTCAGCTCAGGAATTTCCTTGCGGCACGGGCCGCACCATTCAGCCCAGTAATTGATCACCAGCCAACGCCCCTGCAACTGCGCCGCACTGACGGCGTGCCCGTGCTGGTCAAGCCCCCAATCGGCGCCGCCGCAGCCCGCCAATAACAGCACCAGCAGCGCACCCAAGCCTCTCATGCGCGTTGCTGCGCTCATGCATCGTGCTCCTGCGCCAGACCGTATGCGAACCACTCTGCCAGACTGGCGCCGAATAGCTGATCGCGGGCGTCATGCCACGCCTGCAGGGCCGCGACGAATGCCGGGTACCAGGGCTCGCCGTCGAGCCTGGGCGGCAGCTCGTCCGGCACCGGCAGCGGCCACGGCTGGCGCGCCAGCAGTTCGGCCAGGCCGTAATGCGCCAGGTCGCGGCACAACACCCAGCCACCGCCATCGGTACGACTGGCCAGCCGTTCGCGCTCGAAAAAGCCCATGACCTGGCTCCATTCTTCGTCCGGCAAGGCCCAGCCGGCCCGCTGCACGTCACGCAGGCGCACCTCGCGGCCTTGCTGCTGGTAGTCGTGCAGGATGCGCAACAGCACCAGCACCAGCAGAAGCCTCGGCAGGCGCCGGGTGCGCCAGGCGTGTGATGAGGACAATCCGCAGACCAGCTCGGCACCGAACAGCACGATGATCCACGACAGGTAGATCCAAAGCAGGAACAGCGGCACGGCGGCGAACGCCCCGTAGATCAGCTCATAGTTGGGAAAGAACATCACGTACAGGCCAAAGCCACGTCGCGCCAGCTCCAGCAACACCGCCGTGAAGGTACCGCCGACCAGAGCGTGACGCAGTGGCACGCGCGTATTGGGCACCGCTGCGTAGATCAGGGTGAAAGCGGCAATACTCAGCACCAGCGGCGTCAGACGCAGTACCACCCCTGCACCAAGCAGCGCCTCTGGCCCGGAAAACAGCACCAGAGAGGTCACGTAGGTGGTGGTGGCAAAGGCCGCGCCAAGCAGCAGTGGCCCGAGGCTGAGCACGGCCCAGTAGAGCAGGAAGCTGGAGATCCCGCGCCGGGGCTGACGCACCCGCCAGATGGTGTTGAAGGCTTTCTCGATGGTCAGCAGCATCATCAGCGCCGTGACCATCAGCACGCCGACGCCGACCCAGGTCAGCTGCCGGGCCTGGTTGGAAAAGGCATGCAGGTAACCCTGCACCACCGCGCCGGTGGAGGGTACGAAGTTGGAAAACACGTAATTCTGGATCTGCTCGCCGACCCCCTGGAACGCCGGGATCACCGAAAGCATGGAGAAGGTCACGGTCATCACCGGAACCACCGCGAACAACGTCGTGTAGGTCAGCGCCGCCGCGCTATGCGGCGCGTTGTCGGCCATGAAGCGCTTGATCAGAAAGCGGACGAAGGATAGCAATCTGTCGAGTTGAAACGGCATTCCCTCTCCCGTTGGCGGCAACCAGGCGACATGCCCGCCCTACAGGGTAGCGGACAGAGAAGGTTAGAATAGCCAGCTCTGCCCCGAGGATGCGAATCGAATGACCGCGCTCAAGCTGTATCACAACCCGCGCTGCTCCAAATCGCGTGGCGCGCTGGAGCTGCTCCAGGCTCGCGGCCTGGAGCCGCAGATCATCCGCTACCTGGAAACGCCGCCCTCTGCGCAGGAGCTGCGCGTGCTGCTCGACCAGCTCGGTATCGGCCCGCGCCAGCTGCTGCGCAGCGGCGAAGAGGAATACCGCGCGCTGAATCTGGCCGATACGACCCTCGATGACGAGCGCCTGATCGAAGCCATGGCGACCCATCCACGACTGATCGAGCGCCCTATCCTGGTGGCCGGCGACAAGGCAGTGATCGGCCGCCCGCCGGAGAAGGTGCTGGAGCTGGTCGAATGACGACACCCTACGTTCTGGTGCTGTATTACAGCCGGCACGGCGCCACCGCCGAGATGGCCAGGCAGATCGCCCGCGGTGTCGAGTCCGCTGGCATGGAAGCCCGCCTGCGCACGGTGCCGGCGGTCTCGGCCGAATGCGAGGCGGTCGCTCCGGGCATTCCCGAACAGGGCGCTCCCTACGCCAGCCTCGACGACCTGCGCCACTGCGCTGGGCTTATCCTCGGCAGCCCTACCCGCTTCGGCAACATGGCCGCACCGCTCAAGTATTTTCTCGACGGCACCAGCAGCCTGTGGCTGACTGGCGAGCTGGTTGGCAAGCCAGCGGCCGTATTCACCTCCACCTCCAGCCTGCATGGTGGGCAGGAGTCCACCCTGCTGACCATGATGCTGCCCTTGCTGCACCACGGCATGCTGCTGATGGGCTTGCCCTACTCCGAAGGCGCACTGCTGGAAACCCGCGGCGGCGGCACGCCCTATGGCGCCAGCCGGCATGCCGGCGCCGATGGCAAGCGCAGCCTGGACGAACACGAGCAGGCACTCTGCCGCGCGCTGGGCAAACGCCTGGCCCAAACCGCCCAACGCCTGGAGACCTCCCATGGCTAGAAAGCCCAAGCCGCTGCCGGAACTGGAATGGCTCGCACCAAGACTGCGCATTAGCCGGGCCGTGAGCATGGCCTGCTACGCCGGCCTGATCGTCCTGCTTTTGGTATGGACGCTGTTTTTCGCCAATCTGCACGGGGCCAGCCCCTGGCTGGTGATTGGCGTTCAGTTGGTACCGCTGCTGCTGGTCGCCCCAGGGATGATCAAAGGCAGCCCACGTGCGCACGCCTGGGGCTGCTTCATCGTCAACCTGTACTTCATTCAGGGCGTACTGGCGGCCATCGATCCGGCGCGCGCGGTATTCGGCTGGCTCGAAGCGATCATAAGCTTCGTGTTCTTCGTCGCTGCCCTGCTCTACACCCGCTGGGCCTTCCAGTACACCCGCCGCGCCGCCGGCGAAACCGAGGCGTAACGCGCTACCAGCCCAGGGTTTCCTTGAGGAAGGGAATGGTCAGCCGGCGCTGCGCCTGCAGCGAGGCCTGATCGAGGCGATCAAGCAGCTCGAACAGCGCACTCATGCTGCGCTCGCCACGGCTCAGGATGAACCGGCCGACATCGTCCGGCAGGTTCAGCCCGCGCCGCGAGGCGCGCAGCTGCAGCGCACGCAGCTTGTCCTCGTCGGACAAGGGCTGCAGCTGGAACACCAGCGCCAGACTCAGCCGCGACTGCAAATCCGGCAGCAGCACGCCCAGCTCGCGCGGAGGGCTGTCGGCCGCCAGCAACAGACGGCGCCCGGCATCGCGCAGGCGGTTGAACAGGTGAAACAGCGCCTGCTCCCAGGCCGCATCGCCGGCTACCGCCTCAAGGTCATCCAGGCAGACCAGCTCGCTCTGCTCGAGGTTGTCGAGAATCGCCGGACCATGGGCGGCGACCTCGGCCAGCGGCAGATAGACCGCCAGCTCGCCGCGCTCCTCCATGCGCAGACAGGCCGCCTGCAGCAGATGGCTGCGGCCCACGCCCTGGCGGCCCCACAGGTAGATCAGCTCGTCGGTCCAGCCGGCCTGGGGGGAACAGAGCCGCTCGGCATAACCGAGCGCCGCGGCGTTGGCGCCAGGATAGTAATTGGCGAAGGTGGCGTCGTCGCGCAGACGCACGCCGAGCGGCAGCTGAATGGGCTTCATGTTCGACCGGAGGACTCACCCGTCGCCGTGGCGGCGGGCTCTGCGTAAAGGTCGGAGAGTTTATAGAGTTCGTGCGCATGGCGCAGCACAACCATGATCACCGCCGCCACGGGCAGCGCCAGCAGTACGCCGACGAAGCCGAACAGCTGCCCCCCGGCCAGTACGGCGAAGATCACCGCCACCGGATGCAGACCGATGCGATCGCCTACCAACAGCGGCGTAAGCAGCATGCCCTCGAGCAACTGGCCGATGGTGAACACTACGAGCACGCCTACCAGCGGATAGAGCTCCAGCCCCGACTGGAACAGGGTGGCGATCAGCGCCGCGCCAATGCCGACAACGAACCCCATGTACGGCACGATGCTGGCGAGCCCGGCGAGCACTCCGATCAAAAGCCCCAACTCCAGACCAATGAGCATCAGTCCACCGGCATACACCACCGCCAGCGCCAGCATCACCAGCAACTGGCCACGAATGAAGGCGCCGAGCACTTCATGGCACTCGCCGACCAGCGTCACCACATAGCTCTCGCGCCGGCGCGGCAGGAGTGCGCGCAGCCGCGCGATGATCAGGTCCCAGTCGCGCATCAGGTAGAACGCCACCACCGGTACCAGCAGCAGGTTGCCCAGCCAGGCCATCAGCGCCAGCCCTGAAGTCGTCGCCCGACTGAGCACGATGCCGACGACATCGGTCGTGCTGCCCAGATGCTGAGTGACCGCCAGCTTGAGTTGATCGAGCCGCCAGAAGCCCTCGGCCAGCCCCAGCTGCGCCTGCAGCCAGGGCAACGCAGAGAGCTGCAGCCAATCGAGCATCTTCGGTGCCAGCAGGTAAAGCTGGGCCAACTGGCGACCAAGCATCGGCAACAGGATCAGCAGCATGGCCAACAACAGCACACTGAACAGGGCGAACACCGTCACGACAGCCCAGGTGCGGGAAAACCGGTAGCGTTCGAGCCGATCGACCAAAGGATCGCCGAGATAGGCCAACAGCATGCCCACCAGAAACGGCGACAGGATCGGCGACAGCAGGTAGACCAACCAGCCGACGAGTAACAGCCCGGCCAGCCATAACCAGCGCCCGGAAGTGGACATGGGCAAGACTCCTTTCTTGATGCGCGACGGCCGCGGCCGCCACGGTGCGGTTACCAGCGATAGCGCAAGCGCAAGCCCGGCTCGTCAGGCGTTTCAGCCTGTTCGGCAGGCGCGGCAGGCGGTGCGGCAGCGTCGATCGGAGAGGGCTCGGTGCCAGTCGCGGCGTCCTCGGCCGGCACTTCGGTCAGTGCGCTCAGGCCCAGCTGAGCACGAACCTGGGCCGGATCGGCCTTCAGCCGGTAGACCAGCCGAGTTCCCTCCAGGCCGACCAGCTGCGCCTGCAGCGACTGCATCAACCGCTCGGTTTCAGCGAAGCGCGATACATCGACGTTATCGATTTCCAGCACCAACGCCTCGGCGTTGCCCGGCCGACTGGCGAAGCGCGCCGCCAGCCACAACAGCGACTCGCGCAGCACTGCGTCCGCCAGCGCTTCGGGATTGTCGCCGACGACCTCTCCGCGCGTCTGCTGATCACCCAGCCGCAAACGCCAATCGGCCTGCCAGCGCCCCCCGCCCTCGCGCACGCGGACGGCGAGCAGCGCATCGGCGTTGTAGCGCGCCGAAGGCTCGGCCAGACGCGTCGGCTGAGCGAGGGTGTCGGCGGTGACCGCCAGTTGCTCGGCGAGGTCGGCCAGCGGCACCACCAGCGGCAGACCACGATGCTGCGCCGCCTCGCGCAGAACCGCCGCGCCCGGCTGGTCATCGCCGATCAGCTGCGCACCGGCGGAGCCTTCGACCAGCCACCAGGCGAGAATTTCCGGGCGGTCGGCACCCCAGGTGGGAATCCCGGCTTCCTGCAAACGGCGCTGCACTGCCGCCGGTTCGAACTCGACCACCACCCGTTCACCTTGAAAGCCGAACTGCCGGACCACCTGCTGTGGATCCTTGCGCAGCGGCACGAGCGCTTGATTCTCCACCGCCTCAGGACGCCCGGTCAGACGCAGGATCAGCGTATCGAAGGCCCGGCGCAGGCCCTCTTCGCGCGCATCGGCCTGCTCGCTGGGCAACGGCTCGACCACACGGTAGAGCCCCTGCACCGGTGCTGCCTGAAGCGCAAGCGACGGACACAGGGCAAGGCACAGCAGTAAGGAACGGGTAATCAGGCGCATGGGAGTCTCGCAGGCGGGCGAAGAGAACGGCATACCTTAAACACGCGCCCAAGGCACGGCAACCGCGGGCCAGGCGGGATGGCCGGTATTGGGCAAGCCTGATAAAATCGCCGGCCTTTCAGGATCGGCGCCCGGCCCCATGCAGCCCGCGCAGCCCGGTCATCCCGCACTCCCCTGCACAGGTCGGATTTCTATGAGCAAGCAACCCTCCCTCAGCTACAAGGACGCAGGCGTCGACATCGATGCCGGTGAAGCGCTGGTTCAGCGCATCAAGGGCGTGGCCAAGCGCACCGCTCGTCCCGAAGTGATGGGCGGATTGGGCGGGTTCGGCGCCCTGTGCGAGATTCCGGCCGGCTACAAGCAGCCCGTGCTGGTGTCCGGCACCGACGGCGTCGGCACCAAGCTGCGCCTGGCCATGGACCTTGCCAAGCACGACAGCATCGGCATCGACCTGGTCGCCATGTGCGTCAATGACCTGGTGGTATGCGGCGCCGAACCCTTGTTCTTCCTCGACTACTACGCCACCGGCAAGCTCAATGTCGACGTGGCTGCGCGCGTGGTGACCGGCATCGGCGAGGGCTGCGAGCTGGCCGGCTGCTCGCTGGTCGGCGGCGAGACTGCCGAGATGCCGGGCATGTACGAAGGCGAGGACTACGACCTGGCCGGTTTCTGCGTCGGCGTGGTGGAAAAGAGCGAGATCATCGACGGCTCGCGCGTACAAACCGGCGATGCGCTGATCGCCCTGCCCTCCTCCGGCCCGCACTCCAACGGCTACTCGCTGATCCGCAAGATCATCGAAGTCAGCGGCACCGATGTCGCCACTGCCAAACTCGACGGCCAACCGCTGGCCGACCTGCTGATGGCACCGACCCGCATCTACGTCAAAGCGTTGCTGCAATTGATCAAGGATACCGGCGCGGTGAAGGCGATGGCCCACATCACCGGCGGCGGCCTGCTCGACAACATCCCGCGCGTGCTGCCCGAGGGCGCCCAGGCGGTGATCGACGTGGCCAGCTGGAACCGCCCGGCGGTGTTCGACTGGCTGCAGCAGCAGGGCAATGTCGATGAGCACGAAATGCACCGAGTCCTCAACTGCGGCGTCGGCATGGTGATCTGCGTGGCCCAGGAGCAGGTCGAAGCCGCCCTGGCCAGCCTGCGCGCCGCCGGCGAATCGCCGTGGCTGATCGGCGGCATTGAAGCGGCCGGCGAAGGTCAGCCGCGTGTCGTGCTGAACAACCTGAAGAGCCACTGATGCCGTCCACCTGCGATGTGGTGGTGCTGATTTCCGGCAACGGCAGCAACCTCCAGGCATTGATCGACAGCCAGGGCGCGGACAATCCGCTGCGCATCCGCGCGGTGGTCTCCAACCGCGCCGAGGCCTATGGCCTGCAGCGCGCCGCCCAGGCCGGGATCGAGACCCGCGTGCTGGACCACAAGGCCTTCACCAGCCGGGACGCCTTCGACGCCGCACTGATCGAAACGATTGACGCCTTTAGCCCGCAGCTGGTGGTGCTGGCAGGCTTCATGCGCATTCTCACCAGCGCGTTCGTCGAGCATTACCATGGACGCCTGCTGAACATCCACCCATCCCTGCTGCCGCGCCACAAGGGGCTGGATACGCACCGCCGCGCAGTCGAAGCCGGCGATAGCGAGCACGGCTGCAGCGTGCACTTCGTCACCGCCGAGCTCGATGGCGGCCCGGTAGCGGTACAAGCGGCGATCCCGATCGACCCGGCCGAGCCCATCGAAGCGCTCACCGAGCGGGTACACGCCCAGGAACATCGCATCTACCCACTGGCCGTGCGCTGGTTCGCCGAGGGTCGCTTGCGCCTGCAGGACGACCGGGCGATGCTGGACGGCAAAGCACTGCCCCCCAACGGTTACGTTCTACGAAGCTAGGAGCCCCTATGCGCCGCGCCCTGCTGCTTGCCCTCGCGTTGCTCGCCCTGCCGGTTCAGGCGATCGAACCGAAACCGTTCAACGCGAGCTACACCGCCGACTGGAAGCAGGTGCCGATGAGCGGCACGGCCGAACGTAGCCTCGTGAAGCTGGCCGACGGCCGCTGGCAGTTGGATTTCAATGCCTCGATGGTGGTTGCCAGCGTCAACGAGCGCAGTGTCTTCACCGTCGACAAGGGCGCCCTGCTACCGCTGCAGTACAGCTACAAGCGCGGCGGTTTAGGCCGTTCCAAGCGCGTAGGGCATCAGTTCGACTGGCAGGCCAAACTCGTTACCGGCAAGGATCAAGGCGAGGTGGTCAACCTGCCGCTCAATCCAGGGCTGCTGGACAAGTCCACCTATCAGCTCGCCCTGCAACAGGACGTCGCCGCCGGCAAACGCTCGATGAGCTATCAGGTGCTCGACGGTGACGAGATCGAAACCTACGACTTCCGCGTGCTCGGCGAAGAGCCTGTCGAAACCCGCGCCGGGCTCCTCGACGCGGTGAAGGTCGAGCGGGTACGCGACCCGACGCAGAGCAAGCGCCAGACGGTCATGTGGTTCGCCAAGGACTGGGACCTGCTGCTGGTGCGCCTGCACCAGGTCGAAAAGGACGGCAAGGAATACCAGATCATGCTCGAACGCGGCACCGTCGACGGCCGCCCGGTTCAGGGCAACTGAGCGGCGAGCCTGGCCCATGAAGCACCGGCCGATGCGCGCTATCTCGCTGCTGTTTCCCGCGCTTGTACTGAGTGGCTGCCAGCTCCTGCGCGGCCCCGAGCCAAGCGCGCCGGCGACCGCGCGCTGGCAGGGTACCATTCGGGTTGCAGGGGATCAGGCCCGCTTCACCCCGTGCCACGAGGCACGGCAATTTTCTCTCGCACTGCCCAGGCCGGTACTGGAAAGCGCCCAAGCCTTGGCGCGCGGACGTGACAGCGTCTTCCTCGACATGCACGCCAGCCAGCGCGAGGCGGAAGTTGCCGGCACCGACGGTGCCCTGCAGCTGACCACACTGTTGCGTCTGCAAGGCGAAGGACACGCCTGTGACGAGCCGGGGTTCGCGCGCCTGCTGCTGCGCGCCAGCGGTGCCGAACCGGACTGGAGCCTCGAAGTCAGCGCGCGCGGCATGCTGCTCGAGCGGCCCGGCCAGGCACCACTGGCCCTGCCTTATCTGACGGAACAACTGCCAGGCGGCGCGCGTCACTTCAGCAGCGAAGCCAATGACCTACGCGTCGAGCTATGGGTCGCTCCGCAGCCCTGCGAGCATTCGGCCAGCGGTACGCTGAGCAACCTTTCCGCCCGCCTGACCCTTAACGGCGAAACGCTAAGCGGCTGCGCCTATCCGGGCGGCGCGAGCGACGACTGAGCTCACTCCCACCGATCGCCGCGGGTCTTGTCCCAGACGTCGACGCGCTGCTGCATCGCCGCCTTGGCCAGCATATGCGCACTGACCGGCGCCGTGATGAACAAGAACAGCGTGATCAGCACCTCATGCAGGCTCAGCCCCTCGCGCTCGACGCTGAAAAACAGCAGCGAGGCGATGACGATGCCGCCCACTCCAAGGGTCGTGGCCTTGGTCGGGCCGTGCAGACGGGTGAAGAAGTCCGGCAGCCGATAGAGCCCGACCGCCCCGATCAGCGTGAACAGGCTTCCGGCGACCAGCAGCAGGCTTACCAGTATTTCGATCCACAGCGGCATGGCCGTCTCCCTAGTCGATGATGTCGCCGTGCAACAGGTGCTTGGCCACCGCCACGGTCCCAACGAAGCCCATGATGGCAATCAGCAGGGCAGCCTCGAAGAACAGATCCGACGCCAGCCAGATTCCGAATACCACGATCAGCGCCACCGCATTGATATATAGCGTATCCAGCGCGAGCACTCGGTCCGGCAAATCAGGCCCCTGAAACAGGCGAATCACGGTGAGCAGTGCCGCCACCCCGAGCATCGCCAGGCACAGCGGAATCACGGCCGCGAGCATTGAAAGATCTCCAGCAAAGGCGCCTCGTAACGGCGCTGGATTTCAGCCACCAGCTGCTGCGGATCCGGCGCGTCCAGCGCATGAACCAACAGCACGCTGCGATCGCTGCTGAGCGACGCAGAGACGGTGCCGGGAGTGAGCGAGATGATGCTGGTCAGTAACGACAGCATGAACTCGTCCTGCAGCCGCATCGGCACCTCGATAAAGGCTGGGCGCAATTGCGTGCGCGGGCCGATCACCAGCTTGGCCACGTGCAGGTTGGCGATCACGATGTCACTGCCCACCATGAGGGCGAAACGCAACAGGGCGAGCGGCTTGGCTACCTTCGGCACCGGCATCAGCAGCGGTCGGCAGAGCAATGCAATGCCCCAGCCGAGAAACGCGCCCAACAGCAGGTGTGCAAAGCTCAGCGTGTTGTTGAGAAGCAGCCAGAGAACCGCCAGCAGGACGCTCAGTACCGGATTGGGCAACCAACGCCAGCCCCTCATGCCGCACCTCCGCGAACAATCGCCAGATAGGGCGCCACATCGAGCAACTGGGCAGCGGTGGCGCGCACATAGGCCTGCAGTGGCTGCGCGGCAAACACCAGCAACAGGCTGCACACCAGCAGCGCCGCGCAGGCAACGATGCGCAAAGGATCACCACGCGGCACCTCTGCACTCTCCGCCAGCTCGGCATTACCGCGCCAGAACAGCACGCTACCGGCACGGCTAGCGCCGATCAGCATGACCAGCCCACCGCCCAGCACCACCGCCCACAACCAGGCTGCCGATTGGTTGACCCCAGCGGCCTGCAACAGCATCAGCTTGCCGAGAAAGCCCGAGAACGGCGGCAACCCGACTACCGAAATCGCACCGGCGAAGAACAGCGCGCCCAGCAACAGCGGCTGACGCAGGGCTGGCGCCGGCCGCAGCGCCCCGCCAACCACCCCGCGCTGCAGCGCGATCAAGCCGGCGAGCAGGAAAAGACCACCGGAAACCAACGTCGTATGCAGCAGGTAATAGAGCGCGGCGCTCAGCCCCTCGACCGTGCCCATGGCAATGCCCGCCAGCAGCGTGCCCACCGACACCACCACCAGGTAGCCCAGCATGCGCTGCAGTTCACGCGCCGCCAGGGCACCCACTGCCCCCAGCCCCAGGGTCAGCAGGGCCAGAGGCCAAAGCCAATGGTTGGCCATGTTGGCCAGCTCGCCGGCCTGATTCCCATAGATCAAGGTAAAGACGCGCAGGATCGCGTAAAGGCCGATCTTGGTCATGATCGCGAACAGCGCCGCCACCGGTGCCGGAGCGGCCGCGTAGGCCGCCGGCAGCCAGAAATGCAGGGGCAGGATCGCCCCTTTGAGCCCGAACACCACCAGCAGCAGGAAACCGGCCGCCGCCAGCAGCGGCGCTGTATCGGCCCCGGCGCTGGCGACCCGGACAGCGAGGTCGGCCATGTTCAGCGTACCGGTCAGCCCATAGAGCAGGCTGACGCCGATCAGAAACAGCGAAGAACCCAGCAGGTTGAGCACCACGTAGTGGACCCCGGCGCGAATCCTTGGCCCGGTATTGCCATGCACCAAGAGTGCGTAGGAAGAGATCAGCAGGATCTCGAAGAACACGAACAGGTTGAACAGATCACCGGTGAGAAACGCACCGTTGATGCCAAGCAGCTGGAACTGAAACAGGGCGTGAAAATGCGCCCCGCGCACATCGTCACCGCGAGCGGCATAGAGCAGCGCAAAGGCCGACAGCACGGCATTGAGCACCAGCAGCAACGCCGCCAGCCGATCCAGCACCAGCACGATGCCAAAAGGCGCCTGCCAGTTGCCCAGCGCGTAAACACGCAGCTCGCCATCAGCCGCCAGCTGGAGCAAGGCCACGGCCAGCGGCAGCAACGCCCAGCAGGCGAACAGCGAAACCGTTCGCTTGATCGGCAGTGGGAGGCGGTGCCCCAGCAGCAGCAAGCTGCCGGCCAGCAGCGGCAGCAGCACCGGCAGTATCAGCAGATGATTCATGGACGCGGCTCCCGGCCATCGACATGGTCGGTGGCGAACTCACCGATGCTGCGTAAGGCGAGCACCAGGACGAACGCTGTCATGGCAAAGCCGATGACGATCGCGGTCAGCACCAGCGCCTGCGGCAAGGGATCGCCATACTCGCTGCTCTTGCCAATCACCGCCGGAATGCCCGTTCCTAGGCGGCCCATGGCGAAGATGAACAGATTCACCGCATAGGAGATCAGCGTTAGCCCCATGACAACGGGAAAGATGCGAGCGCGCAGCAACAGATAAACCCCACTGGCGGTCATGATGCCCAGGGTGATCGCGAACAAAGCTTCCACTATTGATACTCCTTGCAGCTGCCGTCCTGACCGACGTGCCCGATGTTCGCCAGCATCAGCAGCGTCGCGCCGACCACCGTGAGGTACACGCCCAGATCGAACAACATGGCCGTGGCCAGCTCGAACTCGCCCACCAGCGGCAGGTGGAAGTGGTCGAACGCCGAGGTCAGGAAGGGATAGCCGAAGGCCAGACTGCCGAGTCCGGTCAGGGCGGCGATCAGCACCCCGCCGCCAGCCATGACGTGATAGCTCAGGCGCTGACGAGCCTGGGTCCACACAACGCCATGCGAAACGTACTGCATCACCAGCGCCACGGCAGTGACCAGACCGGCGATAAAACCACCGCCGGGAAGGTTGTGCCCGCGCAGGAAGATAAACACCGAAACCAGCAGCGCCAGCGGCAGCAGCACCCGCGTCAAGGCATAGAGCACCGGCGGATGCCGGTCGCTGGACCATAGGCGCCCCATGTAGTCCGTCTGACGATGGGGCAGGCGCAGGCCACGCAGCAGCGCGAAGATGCCGGTCGCGGCAATCGCCAGCACGCAGATCTCGCCCAGGGTGTCGAAACCGCGGAAATCCACCAGGATGACGTTCACCACGTTGGCGCCGCCGCCTCCCGGAATGCTGTTCTCCAAAAAATACCAACTGATGCTGTCGTAAGGCCGGGTCAGTACGGCAAACGCCAGCAAGGCGACCATCAGCCCGCTGCCGATGGCCAACAGCAGATCGCGGAATACCCTGGCGCTGCTCGACTCGGACGGCGTATTCGCCGGCATGAAGAACAGCACCAGCATCAGCAGAATGATGGTCACCAGCTCGACTGAAAGCTGAGTGAGCGCCAGATCCGGAGCCGAATAGCGCGCGAACACCAGCGCGACTAAAAGACCTACCGCGCCCAGTACCACCAGCGCGACCAGGCGGGTGCGATGCAGCAACACGGTACCAAGCGAAGCCACGGAGAGAATCCCGAAGCCGAGGATGGTCATGCCATCGGGCGTGGTCATGGCCACGTCGCCAGTCAGCGCCTCCAGCGGCGACAGCGCGACCACCACCAGCACCAGTGTGCTGATCAGCATCAGCGCGAGATACCGCTGCAGCGAACCGTTCTCCAATGCCTCGGTGAGCGATCGAGCAGCGACCGTCAGCAGGTGCATCCCGCGCTCGAAAAGGTTCAGCGCATCGGGCTGCGGCATCCCCTCGTACCAGCGGAAGATCGGATGGCGCAGCGAATAGATCAGCAGACCACCGATCAGCGCGATGAAACTCATCACCAGCGGCAGATTGAAACCGTGCCAGATCGACAGGCTGTACTCGGGCACCTGGCCCAGCAGCACGGCGCTGACCGCGGAAGCAAGCAGCGGCGCCACGGTAAGCCCCGGCAGCATGCCCACCAGCAGGCACAGCAGCACGAGCACCTCGACCGGGATCTTCATGTAGCGCGGCGGCTCATGGGGCGGATAGTTGGGCAGATCGACCGGGTCGCCGTTGAAAAACACGTCATGAATGAAGCGCAGCGAATAGGCCACCGAGAACGCGCTGGCGAGGGTCGCGGTGACCGGGATCAGCCAGTAGAAACTGCCTAGCAGATGCTGCTCCAGCGTTTCGGCGAAGAACATCTCCTTGCTGAGAAAGCCATTGAGCAACGGCACGCCGGCCATCGCCAGCGACGCGACCATCGCCAGCAACGCGGTATGCGGCAGGAAACGCCACATGCCGTTGATCTTGCGCATGTCACGCGTGCCGGTTTCGTGGTCGATGATGCCGGCGGCCATGAACAGCGAGGCCTTGAATGTCGCATGGTTGATGATGTGGAAGATTCCCGCGACCGCCGCCAGGCGCGAGTCCAGACCAAACAACAGGGTAATGAGCCCCAGGTGGGAAATGGTCGAGTACGCCAGCAACCCCTTGAGGTCATGTTGGAACAACGCAAGCACCGCGCCGAACAACAACGTGGTCATCCCGGTCAGGCTGACCAGATAGAACCACCACTCCGAATCGGAAAGAGCAGGATAAAGCCGCGCCAGCAGGAATACGCCGGCCTTGACCATGGTCGCCGAGTGCAGGAAGGCCGACACCGGCGTTGGCGCGGCCATGGCCCGCGGCAGCCAGAAATGGAAGGGAAACTGCGCTGACTTGGTGAACACGCCGAGCAGCACCAGTATCAGCGCCAGCGGGTACAGGCTATGGGCGCGGATGATATCCCCGGAAGCGAGCACCTGGCTGAGCTCGTAACTGCCGACGATGTGACCGATCAACAAAATGCCGGCCAGCAGCGCCAGCCCCCCACCGCCCGTTACGGTCAGCGCCATACGCGCGCCGCGGCGCGCGTCCTGACGGTGGTTCCAAAAGCCGATGAGCAGGAACGACGACAGACTGGTCAGCTCCCAGAACATCAGCATCAGCAGCAGGTTTTCCGACAGCACCACCCCGAGCATGGCGCCCATGAACAGCAGGAAAAAGCCAAAAAAACGCCCCATCGGGTCGCTCTTGGCCAAGTAGTAGCGCGCGTAAAGAATGACCAGCAGGCCAATACCGAGAATCAGCAGCGCAAAGAGAAAGCCAAGACCGTCCAGCCGCAGCGCCAGATTCAGCCCCAGCTCCGGCATCCAGTCGAGCCGCACGATCTGCACTTCACCGGCAAACACGGCCTGACGCTTGGACAACAGCAGTATCAGCGCGGCAAGCGGCGCCAGGGCTGCCGCCAGGGCGCAGGCCGACCGCCCGGAACGCCCGAGCAGGATCGGCAAGACAATCCCCAGAAACGGCAGAGCGATGATCAGCGCAAGCGCCATGAAAAACTCCTTAACCCGGCCCTCGCCCGCAGCACGTATCAACCGAGCGCGAGCGCATACCGACCGACAGCCTTCGAGGCAGACGATTATCCATATCGATCAGCGCAGCACCATCAATGAAAGTATTTTGCAATCAATTGCTGGCCACGTTGCTGGCACAGCAACGTGGCCAATCGACCCCGAGGACGCCTGGGGGTTCAGCGTCAGGGGGTGACGCGACTGGTACCGTTGACGGTCAGCACGCGCACGCGCTGGCCAACGCGAAAGATCTGATTCGGCTCGACCTGCTGCACGTAGGCACGCAGGCTGCCGTCATCTTCACGCACGACGATTTCGACACCATCCGCCCGGGTGATGCCCTCTTCCGCCGCCGAGCCCAGCATACCGCCGGCAACCGCACCGACCACGGTCGCAACGGCGCTGCCGCGACCGCCGCCGACACCGCTACCGGCAATACCGCCGATCACTGCACCAGCGCCGGTGCCGATCGGCGTTTTGGTGCCCTCGATACGCACCGGGCGCAACGACTCGATGGTGCCGTAACGCACGGTCTGCACGGAGCGGGCTTCGGCGCGACTGTAGCTTTCGCCGGAAAGATTCGAAGCACAGCCTCCCAGACCGAGCATGGCGGCACTCAGGGAAACCAGCAGTATGGATTTACGCATGACGATGTCCTCAGTTAGCCAGGCGGACCGATACAGCGACGATCCGCCTCTTGGCAAGGGGCCCTGCTTGGCCCAGCATTTGCGATTCCTAACCGCTACTTTACGACAGTGCTGCGGCCCTAGCAGCCGAAGCGCGCCAGTCGATGAGAACCTTTTGCAATGGATTATTTCATCATCGTAGTCACGACCCTCGCCGGACTGCTGTTCCATGCCTGGCTGTTCGTTCGCTTTCGCCAGTGGATCGACCGTGATCTGGCACTGTCCCTGGCCGGTAACGATCCCGCCAAACGAGCCTTCATGCTCGAGCGCCTGGATCAGGCGCGCCGCGAGAAAGTGAAGCGGCGGGACCTGCAGCAATGGCTCGAGCAAGCAGAAAAGCGCTACGACGCGGCGTAAGCAAGGCAACCCAGGCTCAGGGCGCCAATCGCTCACATAGCCATTCGTCGCCCATCTTGCGGAAATTCAGCCGGTCATGCAGCCGACTCGGGCGCCCCTGCCAGAACTCGATGCGCTCGGGCAGCAAGCGGTAACCACCCCAATGCGGCGGGCAATGGGGCGGCTCCTGCAAAAAGCGCTGCTCGGTGGAGGCCAGCAGCTGCTCGAGCTCGGCGCGGTCACGCAGCACACGGCTCTGCGGTGAGGCCCAGGCGCCCAGGCGACTACCCAGCGGGCGAACCTGATAGTACGACTCGGACTCCTCCGGGGTGACTTTCTCCACGCGCCCCTCGATCCGCACCTGACGCTCGAGGGTCGGCCAGAAGAACGTCATGGCCGCGTACGGGTTCGTCCTCAGCTGCTCGCCCTTGTCGCTCTCGTAGTTGGTGAAGAACGTGAATCCGCGCGTATCCAGCGCCTTGAGCAGCAGGATCCGGCAGTGCGGCCGGCCCTGGGCATCCACCGTGGCGAAGGTCATGGCGTTCGGCTCGACCGGCGGCTGCTCGGTAGCCATGGCCTCGGTGAACCACTGATCGAAGAGCTGGAAGGGATTGCTAGGCGCGTTCGCTTCGCTGAGTCCGTCGCGCGTGTAGTCGCGGCGCATGTCGGCGAGGGTTCGATACATGGCGATACTCCACAGTCGGCAGGCCTCCAGCTTATCCATTCATCGGTCGGCCTGCTCGATTTTGTCGTCACCACGCCACGGCTTATTTTTTCGGTTTCTCGCTCGCTTCAGCCTTGGCCAACTGGGCGGCCGGCTCCGGCTCGGCCGCGCTCGGCGGCGCCTGGTACTGTGCAAGCAGCAGGTCGAATCCGCTCAGAGGGCCGAAAACCATTTCGACACGGCGATTGTCGGCACGCCCCTGCTGATTGTCATTGCTCGCCCGCGGCTGGTCCGCTCCCACGCCCTGCACCAGCAGACGCTCGTGCTTGAGGCCACTCAATCGAAAGATCGCCGCGAACGCACCGGCACGCTCACCGCTTAGCGTGCGATTGGCCTTGGCGTCACCACTGGAATCTGCATGCCCGAAGATCATCACCGCCGCCTGCTCGTCGGCCTCCACCAGCTTGGCCATTCGCGTGATTGGCGCCAGGGTTACCGGCAGCAACATGCTCGGCCGGTCCGGGTTGAAGGTGCCCTTTTCCGGCGCGACCACCACCAACAGATCGCCCCGGCGCTCGACGGCGAACGACGAGCCCTTCACCGCGTCACGCAGCTGCGCCTCATAGCGATCGAGCCAGGCCACATCAATGGTGACCGGAGCCGGCGCAGCCGCCACCGGCTTTTCAGGCGCCTTTTCCTTCTTCTTGTCGCTCGAACCACAAGCGGTGAGAGCCAGGCAGACAGCCAGCGTCGCGATCTGATGCAGCTTCATAGAGGTACGTCCGTTACTTCGTTTTTTAGGAATAGTCATAGCTTAAGCGACCCTCGGCCGAGCTTCTCGGCATCAGGCACCATTTGGCGCGCCAAACCAGTCACAGGCGACAGGCGGATCAACCCAGGCACGCCGCCACCGCACGCGAGAGCATCTGCGCCCGCGGATCCATCAGCACGTAGGGGCCCAGAGTATTGGTCACGAAACCGAACGCCAGTTCCCGCTCGGGGTCGGCAAACCCCAGCGAGCCACCGGCCCCGGGGTGACCGAACGCCTGCTCGCCCATGCCAAAACTGGCTGCCGGCACGTCCGCGCGCTCAAGCCAGCAGCCGAGACCGAAACGGGTCGGTGCGCGCAGGGCAACATCCTCATCCAGACTGTGTTGCCGCCGCATCTCGGCGACCAGCGCAGGATCGAGCAACTGGCCGGCGATCAGCGCCGCGTAGAACTCAGCCAGCCCGCGGGCCGTCGCGTGGCCGCTCGCGGCCGGCTGCGCCAGGCGCCACCACTCGGGCCGGTTGCCTTGGGCGAGCGCGCCAGGCGGATTGTTGAAGGCCCGCCCACTGACGGACTCGGGCTCACCCTGCACCGCCTTCATCAGGCGCTGGGCATACTCGTCGCCGAAATCGTTGCGCCCGCGCTGCACTTGGGCCAACCGGGCGATCTCTGCGTCACCGAGCCCAAGATGAAAGTCCAGCCCGTGCGGGCGGGCCACGCGCGCAACAATGGCTTCGCCGGCCGAACGGCCATCGGCCCGTTGGATCAGCTCGCCCAGAATCCAGCCGTAGGTAAGCGGCGCATAGCCCTGTGCTTCACCCGCCGGCCACCACGGCGATTCGCTGGCAATCGCCGCGCACATGCGCGGCCAGTCGTACAACGCCTCGGCTGGCAGCGCCTGGCGCAGCGCGGGTATGCCCGCACGATGACAGAGCAACTGGCGCAGGGTGATGGGCGCCTTGCCGGCCTGGACGAACTCCGGCCACAGACGGGCGATCGGCTCGTCGAGGCCCAGACGCCCCTCGGCTACCAACTGCAGGGCGGCAACCGCCGCAAAGGTCTTGCTGCATGAGTAGATGCCGACCAGGGTGTCGGACTCCCAGACCCGCTCAGCTCGCGCGTCGGCGAAGCCCGCCCAGAGATCGATGACCGTCTCGCCGCCGATGCGCACGCACAGCGCGGCGCCCTGCTGCCGCCCGCTGGCAAAGAGCGTGGCGAACGCCTCTCGTACCGGCTCGAAACGCAGATCGAAATACCCCTGAATCAGCACCGCTCACTCCCCATCGGCGGAATCGCCAAGCCGAACCGCACATTCTGCTGACAACGCCGCGTCCGACAAAATGGCAGCCCCGATCAGGGCCTCCTTGGCCGACTTGCTCAGGCGCTTGACCGCATATTCGCGGCGCAGCGCCTCGCGCTTGTCGGCACAGGCCTCGACATAGACCAGCGCTTGCGCGGGGCTTGCGCGGAAAAAGCGCGCGCCGCGCCCGCTGCGATGCTGGGCGAAACGCCGCTGCACATCGTCACTGATACCGCAGTAGAGCGCGCCATTGGCCGCGCGCACCAGGTAGACGAACCAGCGCCGGCCTATCGTCGAATCCTCCACCGCACTCTCCTGCCATCCAGACTGCCGAACGCTACACTGCCGGCTTGGAAAAACTGGCGCGGAAGCTTGCATGAATCTTCAGATCTTCACCACCGGCGGAACCTTCGACAAGGTCTATTACGATGCACTCTCGACCTTCACCATCGGCGAGCCAATGGCCGCGGAACTGCTGGCCGAGGCGCGCGTATCGTTCGACTACCAGGTCACCAGCCTGCTGAAAAAGGACAGCCTCGACCTCAGCGACGACGACCGCGCACTGATCCGCGACAGCGTTGCCGGCGTTGCCGCCCGACACATCCTGATCATTCACGGCACCGACACCATGACACTGACGGCAGACGCGCTGGCGGCGCTCAGCGGCAAGGTGATCGTGCTTACCGGCGCCATGCAGCCAGCGCGCATGCGCCAGAGCGATGCGCCGTTCAACCTGGGTTTGGCCATCGGCGCGCTGCAGGTGCTGGACGAGGGTGTCTATATCGCCATGAACGGCCGCATATTCCCGGCCGGCTCGGTGAAGAAGAATCGCGATGCCGGCCAGTTTCAGTCGATCTGAAAGGGGTGTCGGGCGAGGCTCAGCAAGCTCGCCCGATCGTACTCAACGCGCCTGGCGGTAAAGTGGCTCGACCTTGGGGATGGTCTGGCGCAACAGTTCCATGCGGTTTTCCGGTGCCGGGTGGGTGCTGAGGAACTCCGGGGGATTAGCGCCGCCGGCCTGGCTCATCTTCTGCCACAGCGTCAACGCCGCATTCGGGTCGTAGCCAGCACGCGCCGCCAGCTCCAGCCCGATCAAGTCGGCCTCCCGCTCGTTGCTGCGGCTATGCGGCAGGTTCATCAGGTACTCGACGCCGACATTGGCCATCTGCAGGCTACCCTGCCCGACCCCTAACGCAGAGCCAACTTGGGTCGCCATCTGCACCCCCATGGCGCGCGACAGCGCCTCCCGCCCATGCTCGCGCAGAGCATGGGCGATTTCGTGGCCCATCACGGCGGCAATTTCATCGTCGGTCAGGTTCAGCTTTTCGATCAGACCGGAATAGAACAGGATCTTGCCACCGGGACCGGCACTGGCATTGAGCTCCGGGCTGTCAATGACCGCCACCTCCCAGTTCCAGTTGGCGGCATCCGGGCGGAACGCCGGCACATGGCGGATCAGGTTACGCGCAATGCGCTCGACCCGCTGCGCCGTAGGCGTGCTCTTGGCCAGCACACCTTTGCTCGCCGCCGCCTGCAGCGTTTCCCGATACGACTGGGCATACATTTCGTTGACCTGCTCGGTGGAGAGCATGCTGAACATGTACTGCTTGCGGTCGACGCCGACCGCGCCCCCACTGGTGGTATTGACGGCCTGGCAACCGACCAGCAGCACAGCGCCGAGCATCACGGGCAATCGGTAGGATCTGAGCATCTCGCTTCCTCCCCAAAACGGTCGCCAATCCTAGAACCCGGCGGACCGACAAGACAACCGGGCACGGCGCCAGACGGGTGACAAACGATTCCCGCCGTCACGCCGGAGTCAGGCACTCCGGGGCATCCAGCTTAGGATCATTGACCAACGTGGCCAGGGGCCGTTCACGCAGCGTTGGCTGCGGTGCGCCAAGCACCTCCTGCAATTGGGCCTCGCCTGCGTCGCTCGATAGCCAGGCCTCCTGCGCGGCCCGATCCAGCAACAGCGGGCGGCGCAGATCGCGCGCCGCGCAGGTCACCACTGCCGCGCTCAGATACGTACGGCCATGTGCCGGATAGGCCTCCCACAGCGCGGCAAAGTACATCATCGAACCTTCGGCACTCATCCAGAAAGGCCGCTTGCGCGCACTACCGCGCCACTCGTAGAAACCATTGGCCGGAATCAGCCCGCGACGCAGACGAAACGCCTCCCGAAACATGGGCTGCTCAGCGAGCGTCTCGGCGCGGGCCTGGGCCGGGGTGCGAGAGAAATCGGTGACCCAGCCCGGGGTGAGCCCCCAACGCACCGGATCCAGCCGCCGTTCGCCATCGAGCTCGCGCAACAGCAGTATCTGTGCGCCCGGCGCGAGGCTCCAATGCGGCGCCTGATCCGCCGGGAAGCCGGGCAGCGCGGCGAAGTCTGGAGACCACCGAAACAGGGCAAAACGGCCACACATGCAAGGAACTCGACAGCATCAACATAGGAGATCGCCGGGGTAGCTCTGCGGCTCATCGCCCGGCAAGGGTTCGGCGCGATTGTACGCATTGATCAGAGCCTTGGCCCGCTCCGCCTCGGCATCGTCGACCAGCAACCCCAGGAGCCCGCCGATCGGCAAGTCACCCAAGGCGCCGAGCAGATGCATCCCTGCGACATGGCAGTTGATGCCTTCGCCCTCGAGCATGCCCGCCAGCATCTGCGCCTCCCAGAGATCGCGCGGTTCGTAGACACGCTGCATCGAAAGCCCTCCCTTGGTATCACTCCTGACCCGCGCCGCGCGGATCGCGGCGTCCTCTCCAGCGCATCGACCCACGCGCCGTAATCATCAGTTACAGCTATAATGCCCGGCTATTTTCGGCCCGCACCGGGCCTCGACTGCCGCCAACTCGAGAGCATGATGGACGAATTCGAAGCCATCCGACCCTATTCAGACGCCGAAGTCCCTGCCGTAATCGCCCGACTGCTGGGGGACAATGCCTTCCTGGACGTACTGGCACGCTTTCGCTTTCCGCGCGCGGCCAAGCATTGGGGCTGGCTGCTCAAACCGCTGATTGCACGGCGCCTCCGCCAGGAGTTCGCCACTATCGTTACGGTAGACGCGCTACAGCAGAAGATCGAGCCGTATGTGGACCGCACCATCGAACGCGCCACCGATGGCATCAGCTATTCGGGCGTCGAGCGGCTCAAGCGTGGCGAGTCCTACCTGTTTCTGGCCAACCACCGCGACATCGTGATGGACCCGGCCTTCGTCAACTACGCCGTGTTCCACGCCGGACTGCGCACCCCGCGCATCGCCATTGGCGACAATCTCCTGCAACGCCCCTTCGTCAGCGACCTGATGCGCCTGAACAAGAGCTTCATCGTGCACCGCTCGCTCAGCGGGCGACGTGAAAAGCTCGCCGCCTACCAGGTGCTCTCCGCCTACATCAACCACTCGATCCGCCAGGATGGCGAGTCGGTCTGGATTGCCCAGGCAGAAGGCCGCGCCAAAGACGGCGACGATCGTACCGACTCGGCCATCCTCAAAATGCTGCACATGAGCCGCAAGGACGAGCCGTTCAACGAAGTGCTAGCAGCACTGCGCCCGACGCCCGTCTCGATCAGCTATGAGTACGACCCCTGCGACCTGGCCAAGGCGCGCGAGCTCTACACCCGCGCCAGCACCGGCAGCTACAGCAAGGCGCCCGGCGAAGACGATGCCAGCATCGCGCTGGGAATCACCGGTTACAAAGGCCGCGTGCATGTGCATTTCGGCGCACCGATGACCCAGGTGAGCGAGGACGCCAAGCAGATGGCCGCCGAGCTCGATCAGGAAATCCTCACTGGCTACCGCCTGTTCCCCGTCCACTATCTGGCCTATGCGATGTGGGAAGGACGGGAAGAGGCCCTGCAGGTGCCGACCGCTGCGACGCTGTTCGGCGCCGATGAAGTCGCACGCGCACAGACCGAGTGGAAGCGCCGACTGGCCGCCTGCCCGAACGAGCAGCAGCCCTACCTCGTGCTGCAGTATGCAATGCCGGTACGCAACCAGTATCGCCTCAAGCGCGGACAGGCGCTCTGACCTCCGCCTGACAAGCAAGCCCGCGGCAACCGCGGGCCGGCATGGCTTGATCGCCAAGCAGCGGTCGAGCGCCTAACGCGCCAGCGCAGGCGTCACAGCCGGGTGCTGGCGAGCGACACCAAAAGGCCCACCACCAGGCAGGCAAAGCCCAGCTGATAGAACTGCCGGTTCATTTGAAGAAACTGCACCAGCACATCGCCGGCGAGCGGCGGCGCCCCCTCCTCGGCCATGCGGGCGCGACCCAGCTGCTCGCGCCAGCGCGTGGCAAGCAACAGCAGGCCGCCGACCAGCACGAACAACAAGGCCAGCGCATTGACCAATTGGGCGGGGTGAGCGAATACCCCGAAAGAAGCCTCTAGCGACATGACACCTCCGCTGAAAACAGGCATGCAGGAAAAATCGCGGCGAGTCTAGCGCAACGGCGCGCGCGGCTCCGGCCTTTCGGACGAGCGCCGCACCAATGAAAAAGCCCGCCGATCGGCGGGCTTCGACTGCAGAGGACGCGCCTTAGCGGGCCAGGGCCTGACCGATGCTTGGATCGCGGAACATGCGAGTCAACGCATCGCTCAGCACATCGCTGATCAGCTTGGTATTGGTCTGCTCGTTCGGCGCCATGCCAAAGCGCTGGTTGAGCGACGCCCCGTAACGCCCGTTATAGGTACGCCCGCCACTCTGCACATCGGCGCGCAGCACCGCGGCGATTTCAGCCTCGGTCACGTACAACCCTTCCTTGGGCGACTGATACTTGAGCTCGGCCAAGGTCACGGTGAGCTGCGGCGCGTTGTAGGCGTTGGGCGAAGGTGTGAAGCCCAGAAGACGCACACCCGCCTCGATCTGCTCCTGCAACTTCGGCAGCACCGTGGCAGAAGGCACGATCACCGAACTGGTTTCCGGATAGAGCCCGCCACGCGTACCGAGCACCTGCGAACCGCGACCATCCACCACGCGCACGACTACCGGCTGACCCTGTCCGACCGGCGCGATGGTTTCGCGCAGCTTCGGTTGCGGGGTGATCTGCTGAGGACTGTGGACACAACCGGCGAGCGCGAGGCTGAGTGCCAGCGTCAGGCCAACCATCAAGCGTTGCAGCATGCTGCATCTCCAAAAAAGGTGTGGGTTGAAAACCCGCGGAGTATAGCCACTGCCGACCGCTGGTGACAGGCGCCAAGCGCGAGCCAATGTGACAAGCGCCCAAAACGCGAACGCCCTCCACGGCAAGCCGTGGAGGGCGTTGGACAGTGCGGCAATCGCTTAGCGACTCAGACCGAGAACCTCGCTGGTCTGGGCACTGATTCGACGATAGGTGTCGGCATCGCTGGCCAACTCCTTCTCGCGCGCGGGGAAGATTTCCGCCAGTTTCTGCGTCCACTCCTGCGAACGAGCCTTCTCGGGGAAGCAGCGCTCGATCAGGTTGAGCATGATCGAAACGGTGACCGAAGCCCCCGGCGAAGCACCGAGCAGCGCCGCGATGGTGCCATCGTTGGCTGCCACCAGTTCGGTACCGAACTGCAGGACGCCGCCCTTCTTCGCATCCTTCTTGATGATCTGCACCCGCTGACCGGCGATCTCCAGGCGCCAGTCTTCGGCCTTGGCTTCCGGATAGAACTTGCGCAGGGCCTCCAGGCGCTGCTCCATGGACTGCATCACTTCCTTGATCAGGTAGCGGGTGAGGTCCATGTTGTCGCGGGCCACGGCGAGCATCGGGCCGATGTTGCTCGGGCGTACCGAGAACGGCAGGTCGAAGATCGAACCGTGCTTGAGGAACTTGGTGGTGAAGCCGGCGTAGGGTCCGAACAGCAGCGACTTCTTGCCGTCGACCACGCGGGTGTCGAGGTGCGGTACCGACATCGGCGGCGCGCCCACTTCGGCCTGGCTATAGACCTTGGCCTGATGGCGGTTGACCACCTCGGGGTTGTCGCAGCGCAGCCACTGACCGCTGACCGGGAAGCCACCGAAGCCCTTGCCTTCCTCGATGCCCGACATCTGCAGCAGCGGCAGTGCGCCGCCGCCAGCACCGAGGAACACGAAGCCGGCGTCGAGGCTGCGGCTGTCGCCGGAGTTCAGGCTCTTCACGTCCACCGACCAGCGCTGGCCGTGACGCTTGAGCCCGGTGACCTTCTGGCTGTAACTGATCTTCACGCCCGGCTGGGCGGCAAGATAGGCGAGCAACTGGTTGGTCAGCGCACCGAAGTTGACGTCGGTACCACGCAGGGAGCGAGTCGCAGCGATGCGCTCGTTCGCCGAGCGACCCGGCATCATCAGCGGCATCCACTCGGCGAGGGTATCGCGGTCTTCGGAGTAGACCATGTCTTCGAAGGTGTGATGAGCGCTGAGCAGCTCATGACGCTTCTTCAGAAACGCGATGTCCTTGTCGCCACGAACGAAACTCAGGTGCGGGACAGGGTTGATGAAGTTATTCGGCGCGCCGAAGGTGCCGCGCGCAACCATGTAGGCCCAGAACTCCTTCGACACCTCGAACTGGGTGTTGATGGAAACGGCCTTGGCGATATCGATGGAGCCGTCCTTGCCTTGCGGGGTGTAGTTCAGCTCGCAGAGACCGGCGTGTCCGGTGCCGGCGTTATTCCAGGGGTTGGAGCTTTCGACGGCTCCGGCTTCCTGCAACTCTACGATTTCCAGCTTGAGGCTGGGGTCGAGCTCTTTGAGCAGTACCGCAAGAGTGGCGCTCATGATGCCGGCTCCCACCAGCACCATATCCAGCGCTTCGCTATGTTGCGTCATCAACGCTTCTCCAGAACGCAGCAAATGACTTTCACGGCCGCAATACACGGCACGCGCGAAACTGATCGAACGGGCACCCCGCAAGCGAGGCGCCCGGCCGGTCGGAGCACAGGCTCCGATTCAGCTGCTGGGCGGCTTTTGGCCACCCTTATCGCAACGCTCATCCCGACCTACGCCCGTGGCTTGCGGTAGGGCACGTTGCGATACACACCTTCGGTACCGGCTGGCCGGCACCAGTGCTGCCGGTGTCTGCCGGCTGCAGTAAATTCTCTATTCGCCTTGCCCCATGGCCTCAACGGCCTGCGGCGGCCCGCATCAGCTCGACGTAGGGCTCGGCCTGACGCTGATCGGCGATCAGATCGACAAAGCATCTACCCTGGGCATCACGCGCTTCGAGATCGTAGCCGGCGGCCACGAACAGCTTGAGGAAGCGTTCGAAATCATCGATGCGCAGACCACGATAGGCCTTGATCAGCTTGTGCAGGGATGGGGGGGTGTCATCCGCAGGTTCAGGAAGCAGAAACAGCCGGATCGACTCATCGGATATTTCTTCGCCGATCACTTGTTTCTTGTCTTTACGCATAGCGCCCCCAAGGCGACGGTCACTTACGGGGGCGGCAGTGTACTCTGGGCAAGCGACGGGCTCAACGCACCGCCGCACCTTGCGACCAAGGTCGTAGACCCAGCGCAGGCGGAACAAGGCCCTTTTTCAACGGTCAACCCACGCCAGCCGGGGGTTGTGGCGCGCCATTAGGCAAAAGTCGGCCGCACCAGCGCCGATCGAGCGCTAGAATCCGGCCGGAACCTGCTCCTTTCGAGGGATATGAGGATGAGCATTCCCCCGCTGTTCGCGGCCTGGCGAGATGCCTGGCGGCACGGCTACGGCGCGCACGCGCTGCGCGGCGACATCACCGCTGGCCTCACGGTCGGCATCATTGCCATCCCCCTGGCCATGGCCCTGGCAATCGCCGTGGGCGTTCCGCCCCAACACGGCTTGTACACCGTCCTGCTTGCCTCCCCGCTGATCGCCCTCACCGGCGGCTCGCGCTTCAACGTTTCGGGACCGACCGCCGCCTTCGTGGTGATCCTGTTGCCGATCACCCAGCAATACGGGCTCGGCGGCTTGCTGCTGTGCACCATGCTGGCCGGCGTCATCCTCATTGCGCTGGGCTTGCTGCAGGCGGGGCGACTGATCGCCTTCGTACCCTATCCGGTGATTCTCGGCTTTACCGCCGGCATCGGTATCGTCATTGCGACACTGCAGATCAAGGACGCGCTGGGCCTGGCGGTCGCCGGCCATCCCGAGCACTACCTGGGCCAACTGGCTGCGCTGGGAGCGGCGCTGCCCTCGCTGCAGCCGGGCGATACGCTGGTGGCGGCGCTGACCCTGGCGATCCTCATTCTCTGGCCGCGCCTGGTACCGAAGATACCCGGCCATCTGATTGCGCTGCTCGGGGGCACGGCACTGGCACTGGCGCTGGAAGCTGGTGGGATTTCCGTTGCGACCTTGGGCGAGCGATTTAGCTACACGCTCGATGGGGTCGAACATCCCGGCATTCCTCCGCTGTTGCCGGAGTTCGCCTGGCCCTGGCTGTTGCCCGGCGCCGATGGCCAGCCTCTGGTGCTGAGCTTCGAACTGCTGCACCAGCTGCTGGCGCCGGCCTTTGCCATCGCCATGCTCGGCGCGATTGAATCGCTGCTCTGCGCCGTGGTGGCCGACGGGATGACCGGCACCACCCACCAGCCCAATGGCGAATTGATCGGTCAGGGCCTGGGCAATCTGGTCGCCCCACTGTTCGGCGGCATCACAGCAACAGCAGCCATCGCCCGGACCGCAGCCAATGTCCGTGCCGGCGCCTTTTCGCCGCTGGCGGCAATCATCCATGCCGGTGTCGTGCTGGTTGCGGTGCTCTGGCTCGCACCCTGGTTCAGCCATCTGCCAATGGCGGCGCTCGCGGCGCTGCTGCTGATGGTGGCCTGGAACATGAGCGAGGCGCCGCATGTGGCGCATACCCTGCGTATCGCACCACGCAGCGACGTCTTGGTGCTGCTCACCTGCCTGTTGCTGACGGTGCTGTTCGACATGGTGCTGGCGGTGGGTGTTGGCCTGCTGCTCGCCGCCGGGCTTTTCATCAAACGCATGAGCGAGCTGACCGATACCTCCCAGGTCAGCCCGGCGACCGATGAGCTCAGCGCACTGCCGCCGGAGATTGCCGCGTTCAGCATTCGCGGCCCGCTGTTTTTCGGCGCGGCCGACAAGGCCCTCAACGCCCTGCGGCGCTTCAACCCCGAAGTGAGAGTGGTGATTGTGGATCTTTCCAACGTACCGCTGCTGGACATGACCGCACTGGCGATCATCGAAAGCGTGATCAAGGACTACCGTCGCCGCGGCATCGTGCTGATCTTCAGCGGGGCGAGCCCACGCCTGCGCCTCAAGCTGCGCCGCGCCGGCTTCGGCCAGCAACCGGGGCAACTGCTGCACGTGCACAATTTCGAGCGCGCCCGCAGCAAGGCCAACCGACTGCTAGCCTGCACGGATTAATCTGCTCACTTTTTAATCACCCCGCGCCAGCCCGCGTCCCACGTGGGCTGGCGCCATCTCCCAGCAGGATGTCCACAAAACAATCCACAGCAATCGGGGATAAAGGCATCCCCCTGGTGGGCCAGCACGTTCCCCTGAGATCTTGGCAAACGCAGCGCAAAGCCTTGAAAAACAGACAGTTGAGCATTTTCTAAACAGTTCCTGCGAAGCCTCGCCTGGCGTGGTGTCGGCCAGACGTTCCAAAGGTTATCCACAGGAGCGTGCACAGCGATCGGGGATAAACGCCATAGCGCGGCGCTATGTCCCGCATCAGCATTAATCAACAGCCCACTACGCGCCGCATGTACTAGCTTTAGCTCGTCACCTTCTGGAGATCGACAGCATGAGCGCCTGGCATCTATTGACTGACCTGCTCGCCAGTTACGCACTGGCCGCCTGAGATCCTTACGTTCGTTGCCTTGCAGCATGCGCGACAGGCGCTTTCTGGCGGACGCCATGCTTGGCGGACTGGCGCGCTGGCTGCGCGTGCTTGGCTACGACACCCACTACGACCCGCTATTGGATGATCCGGCGCTGGTTGCGATGGCCGACCGGGAAGGGCGCACGCTTCTGACCCGCGACCGCCATCTGGTCACCTTTCTACGCCCGTCGGACGCCCTACTGATTCGCCAGGACGCGCCGCTCGCCCAGCTGCGCGAAGTGCTGAGTCACGCTGCGCTCGAGCCCGTCCACCCTCTATTCTCCCGCTGCCTGGTATGCAACACGCTGCTACGCGAAGCCAGCGCCCAAGAGTGTGCCGAGCTCGCGCCCGCGTCGTCGCGCCTGCCAGGCGAGCCCCTGCTGTTCTGTCCAGGCTGCCAGCGACTGTACTGGCATGGCTCGCACACGCGACGCATGCGCCACCAGCTGGCAATGAACCTTCCGGAGTGGTTTACCCTCGACTGAGAAAGAACGTCCGAGGATCCGTCGATGGACTGGCTTGTACTGACCCTGGTCGCCTTCGTCTGCTTCACCCTGGTGTTCTTCGTCCAGCAGCGCCAGTTCGCCCGCCAAGTGGTGCAGATGCCCTACCACCTGAAGCCGGCGGCACTCAGCCCGGCCCAAACGACCCTGCTTTTGCAGCTGCAGCACGAGTTCGGCGAGCGCATGCTTATCCTGTCGCACACTCGCGCCAGCCAGGTGGTGGGCATCCACGCCCTCCCCCGGCGCAGTCACTGGTTCCATGCCATCAACAAGCTTGCTCCGCTGCATTTCGACCATCTGCTGTGCCGCCGCGACGACGCGCGCCCCCTCTGCGCCATCCGCCTGCAGGAGCAGCCTGTGGTCGACGACGACCTGTTGCTCGAGCTGTGCAAAACCATCGGTTTGCCGCTGGTCGATCTGCGGGCCGATGAGCTGGAGCAGTACGGTTATGTGCGCCAGCGCGTGACCACGGCACTTCAGAGCGGCGCGGTGCCGAACGAACCTCCGCCCTGATCCGGCGCTCGAAACAGCAGGCGCGCGACAACGAGGTGAGCGATGGGCTGGTGGGATCTTTTCGTCGAGACGTTCGTCTCCGAACTCACCGACATCTCCGACCTGGAGGAAGCCTACCGGGTGTGCATCCGTCTGGTGCTTGCGGCGCTGTTCGGTGGCCTGCTGGGCTATGAGCGCGAGTACCGCGGCAAGGCGGCCGGACTGCGCACGCACATGCTGGTGTGCCTCGGCGCGGCCTTGTTCGTACTGGTGCCGATGCAGGCCGACCTGGCACCAAGCGATTCGACCCGGGTGATCCAGGGCATTGTCACCGGCATCGGTTTTCTCGGCGCCGGCACCATACTCAAGGGCAACCACATCCGCGAGGTTTATGGACTCACCACGGCCGCCGGGATCTGGATGACCGCCGCGATCGGGATCGCCGTCGGCTTCGGCCATATCGCCACCGCAGCCGTGGCCACTACCCTGGCGCTCACCGTGCTGACGGCGATGCCTTTGCTCGAACGCGACGCCGCCAAGCGCGCGCGACGTCAGCGGCGACAGAAGGCAGCTGCCTCTCCGTCCACCACGGCGAGCGGCCCGGATACCGACAAACCCTCCGGCGATACCCGTACGCCATAAGCCAGCACCTCTACGCCGGCGTCGCGCGCCTGGCGCAAGGCGGTGGCATACGCGGGGTCGATCTCCCCCGCCGGGCGCACCGCCTCGATGCCTGAAAGCTGCACGCAATACAGCTGCACCGCACGGGTGCCCGCCCGAGCCAGTGCCGCCAGCTCGCGCAGATGGCGGCTGCCACGCTGGGTAACCGCATCAGGGAAGGCGGCGACGTTGTTTTCGTCAAAACCCAGGGTGACGCTCTTTACTTCCACAAACGTGAACACATCGCCGAACTGCAGGCGAAAGTCCACCCGACTGTTCTCCTGACCGAACGGCACCTCGCGGCGCAGCGCATCGAAGCCGCGAAGCTCGGCGATGACACCGGCATACAGGGCCTCCTCGACCAGGCCGTTGGCCCTGGCGGTATTGATACAGGCCATCCGCCCCTGCGGCGTTTCTGCCAGCTCCCAGGTAGCCGACAGCTTGCGCCGCGGATCGCTGCTGCGCTGAAACCAGACCCTCCCGCCCTCGACCATGCAATTGCGCATCGAGCCGGTGTTGGGGCAATGAATGCACAACAGCTCGCCATCGTCGGTCAGCACGTCGGCGAGAAAACGCTTGTACCGGCGTACCAGCCGGCCCGCCTCCAGCGGCGGCTCAAAGCGCATCGGGCCGCCAGCTGCGCAAGCCATGGGCAATGCGCTCGACCGCCTGCTGCAAGCGCGGAATGGACTGGGTGTAGGCGAAGCGCACATGCCGATTGGCCAGATGACGCCCGAAATCCACCCCCGGCGTGATCGCCACATGCTCGGTTTCCAGCATGTGCTGGCAGAAGGCGAAGGCATCGCCGCCGAAGGCCGCGATATCGGCATACAGATAGAACGCGCCTTCTGGCTCAACCGCGATGCCGAACCCCAGCTCGCGCAAGGCCGGCAGCAGAAAATCCCGCCGCCGGGCGAACTCCTTCCGCCGCTCCTCGAAGATCGCTACGGTGGACGGCTCGAAGCAGGCCAGCGCGGCATGCTGAGCCACCGTAGGCGCACTGATGTAGAGGTTCTGCGCGAGCTTCTCCAGACTGGGAATGGCCTCGGCCGGTGCCACCAGCCAACCCAGGCGCCACCCGGTCATGCCAAAGTATTTAGAGAAGCTGTTGAGCACGAAGGCCTGGTCGTCCACCTCCAGCACGCTGGCAGCGTCCACCCCATAGGTGAGCCCGTGGTAAATCTCGTCCACCACCAGATGGCCACCACGCTCGCGCAACGCAGCCGACAACCCCGCCAGCTCCTCCCGCCCGAGCAGCGTACCGGTCGGGTTCGCCGGCGAGGCCACCAGCGCACCGACACTGGCGCTATCCCAATGCCGGGCGACCAGCTCTGGCGTCAGCTGATAACGCTCGGCCGGCCCGGTTGGAACGAGCTGCGCCGCCCCCTCCACCAGTCGCAAAAAATGGCGGTTGCACGGATAACCGGGGTCGGCCAGCAACCAGTGGCGACCGGGATCGACCAGCAGGGCACTGGCCAACAGCAGAGCGCCCGAGCCCCCGGGCGTGACAACGATCCGACCGGGGTCGATGGATACACCGTAGCGTTGGCAATAGAAACCGGCGATGGCCTCACGCAGCGCCGGCAGACCACAGGCGGCGGTGTAACGCGTCTGCCCGGCCGCCAAGGCGCGTTGCGCGGCCTCCACGATCGGCGCGGCGGTGGAAAAGTCCGGCTCACCGATCTCCAGATGGATCACATCGTGCCCCCGAGCCTGCAGCTCATGCGCGCGCGCGAGCAAGGCCATGACATGAAAAGGCTCGATCGCTTGGCTACGCTTGCTAAAGGAGGGAATCATCGGTGCGTTCCGGCAGTCAAAGCTCGGATTCTATCCAAGGTTCTGCGACTGCCGCAGCCTTGGACGACCCGGGAGTAGCGCGCCCAGGGCCGTTCTGGTAATTTCGAGCGCTTGCAGTCGCAGAGCCAGCATGGCTGGCGAGGGATTTCCTCAGCTGCGCAATGGACATAGCAAGAGGCGGCCACCATGCCCACCACGAAAACGACACAAACGAGCAATCATTTGGTTCGCGGCTTCGAGCCCTACACGGAAGAGCCCGGCGAAGAGTATATGAGCGACAAGATGCGCGCTCACTTCACTTCCATCCTGAACAAGTGGAAGCAGGAGCTGATGGAAGAAGTCGATCGTACCGTGCATCACATGCAGGACGAAGCGGCCAACTTCCCCGACCCGGCCGACCGCGCCAGCCAGGAAGAAGAATTTAGCCTTGAACTGCGCGCCCGTGACCGCGAGCGCAAGCTGATCAAGAAGATCGATGAAACCCTGCAACTGATCGAGAACAACGAATACGGCTGGTGCGACTCCTGTGGCGTAGAAATCGGCATCCGCCGCCTCGAAGCGCGCCCGACCGCCACCCTGTGCATCGATTGCAAGACCCTCGCCGAAATCAAGGAAAAGCAGATCGGCTCCTGATCTGCTTTTCTTCGCGGGGTGCCGAGCACCCCGCACGACCAGCCTTTCGGGCAAGCGCTCCATGCCCCCAAGCCCCCCGCTCCCCTCTCGCTACATCGGCCGCTTCGCGCCAACTCCCAGTGGCTTTCTGCACTTTGGCTCGCTGATCGCCGCGCTCGCTTCGTTTCTCGACGCGCGCGCCGCCGGCGGCCGCTGGCTAGTTCGCATGGAAGACCTCGACCCGCCGCGGGAAGTCCCCGGCGCCCAGGATGCCATTCTGCGCACGCTGGAAAACCACGGCCTGCACTGGGACGGGCCGGTAGTTCGCCAAAGCGAGCGACATGAAGCCTACGAAGCGGTCGTTCAGCAATTGCTGGCAAGCGGTCAGGCCTATGCCTGCACCTGCTCGCGCAAGACACTGCAGGACTACCCCGGACGCTACCCGGGCTTTTGCCGGAATGCGCAGCATGCGCCTAGCGATGCCGCCATCCGCCTGCGCGTGCCCGATCGGGAATACGGCTTTATCGACCGCCTGCAAGGCGAGTACCGTCAGCACCTGGGGCGCGAGGTCGGAGACTTCGTCATTCGCCGCCGCGATGGCCTCTACGCCTATCAGCTGGCGGTAGTGCTCGACGATGCCTGGCAGGGCGTAACCGACATCGTGCGCGGCGCCGACCTGCTCGATTCGACACCACGCCAACTCTATCTCCAGGAGCTGCTGGGACTGCCGCAGCCGCGCTACCTGCACCTGCCACTGATCGTTCAGCCTGACGGACAGAAGCTCGGCAAGCGCTATCGCTCGCCGCCGCTGTCGCCGGACCAGGCCGGAGCGGCGCTGCTGCGGGCACTGCGGGCCCTCGGCCAACAGCCACCGAGCGCGCTCGCAGGTGCGCCAGCGGAAGTGATCCTGAGCTGGGCCATCGCCCATTGGAATGCCGAACACATCGCACCGGTGGCCGCCTTGGCCGAAGCGGAACTACGCTAGGGCACGACTTTCGGCCCACAGGCGGCCGCCGCATTTTCAGCTACCATCCCCGACCTGTCCCGTAACGAGCCCGTCATGTACATCTATCGACTGGTATTGATCCTGGTAGTGGGGATCTACCTGTTCTCACCTGCCATCATGGATTGGTGGATCGCCTCGGACGGAGCCTGGTACCGCCCCTACCTGCTCTGGCTGATCCTCATCGTCGTCACCTACATCCTGCAGAGTGGAAGCGATGCCGACCAGCTTTGACCTCAGCGACCTGCTGCTGATCAGCGCCGCCTACCTGTTCCTGCTGTTTGGCATCGCCTGGCTCACCGAGCGCGGGCACATCCCGCGCGCGCTGGTGCACCACCCGCTGACCTACACCTTATCGATCGGCGTGTACGCCAGCGCCTGGGCGTTCTACGGCACCGTGGGCCTGGCCTACCAGTACGGCTACGGCTATCTGGCCACCTACCTGGGCGTGAGCGGTGCGTTCCTGCTCGCCCCGGTCCTGCTGCATCCCTTGCTGCGCCTCACCCGCACCTATCAGTTGGCCTCCCTCGCAGATCTCTTCGCGTTCCGCTTTCGCAGTGCCCTGAGCGGAACCTTGACCACCGTGGTGATGCTGATCGGCATGCTGCCGCTGCTGGCACTGCAAATTCAGGCGGTCGCTGACACCATCGGCATCCTCACCTCCGAGCCGCAAGCGGACCGGGTGGCGCTGATGTACTGCGTGATGGTGATGCTGTTCACCATGCTGTTTGGCACAAGGCACATCGCCTCGCGCGAGAAGCATGAAGGTCTGGTGTTTGCGATCGCCTTCGAGTCGCTGGTCAAGCTGCTGGCGCTAGCGGCCGTCGGCCTGTATGTGCTGTTCGTGATCTTTGACGGCCCGAGCGGCCTCGATGCCTGGCTGCGCGAACACCAGGAAGCCCTCAGCGCTCTGCATACGCCTCTGCAGGAAGGCCCATGGCGCACCATGCTGCTGGTGTTTTTCGCCGCCGCCCTGGTGACGCCGCACATGTATCACATGGCCTTCACCGAAAACATCAGCGACCGCGGCATGACCAGCGCCAGCTGGGGCCTGCCGCTATTTCTGCTGCTGATGAGCCTGGCCATCCCGCTGGTACTCTGGGGCGGGCTGCAACTGGGCGTGACCACGCCGCCGGAATATTTCAGCATCGGCATCGGCATGGAGGTAGGCAGCGAGACGCTGGCGCTATTCATTTTCATCGGCGGCCTGTCGGCCTCCAGCGGCCTGATCATCGTCAGCACCCTGGCGCTGTCGGGCATGATGCTCAACCATCTGGTGCTGCCGCTGTATCAGCCTCCGGCCGAGGGCAACATCTACCGCTGGCTGAAGTGGACGCGCCGCGCGCTGATCTTCGTGATCATCGCCACCAGCTACAGCTTCTATCAGATGCTCGACAGCCGACAGGACCTGACCAGCCTGGGCAGCGTGGCCTATGTGGCGATGCTGCAGTTCCTGCCGGCAGTGCTGTGCACACTGTACTGGCCGGCGGCCAACAGACGCGGCTACATCGCCGGCCTGGTCGCCGGCACTACCGTGTGGGTAGTGAGCATGCTGCTGCCATTGATTGGCGCGAATGCCCTGTACATCCCGCTGATCGACCATCTGTACGTGCTCGACGACAACACCTGGCACCTGGCTGCCGTGGCATCGCTGGCGATCAACGTTCTGGTTTTCTCGCTGGTATCGGTATTCACCGGCTCGAGCGCGGAGGAAATCCGTGCCGCCGAAGCCTGCGCCGTGCAGACCGCGCGGCCGCCCCAGCGCCGGGAACTGGTCGCTGGCTCACCCCAGGAGTTCGCCGCCCAACTCGCCCGACCACTCGGCGCGAAAACGGCGCAGAAAGAGGTCGAACAGGCGCTGCGCGAGCTGCAACTGCCTTTCGATGAGAACCGGCCCTACGCCTTGCGCCGGCTTCGCGACCGTATCGAAGCCAACCTCTCGGGCCTGATGGGCCCCAGCGTGGCTCAGGACATCGTCAAGAACTTCCTGCCCTACAAAGCTACGGCAGAAGGGTTTGTCAGCGAAGACATCCACTTCATCGAAAACCGCCTGGAAGAGTACCGCTCGCGGCTGACGGGCCTGGCCGCGGAGCTCGACGCCCTGCGCCGCTACCATCGCCAGACGCTTCAGGAGCTGCCGATGGGGGTGTGCTCGCTGGCCAAGGACGAGGAAATCCTCATGTGGAACCGCGCGATGGAGCAACTGACCGGCATTTCCGCCCACGCGGTGGTCGGCTCGAAGCTTTCGATCATCCCGCAGCCCTGGGCCGACCTGCTGGGCAACTTCGTGGCGATCCCCGAAGGGCACCTGCGCAAGGAGCGACTGCTCCAGCACGGCAAGGCGCGCTGGCTGAACCTGCACAAGGCGGCGGTGGAGGAACCGCTGGCCCCGGGCAACACCGGCCTGGTGGTACTGGTCGAGGACTGCACCGAAACCCAGGAGCTCGAAGGTCGACTGATTCACTCCGAGCGCCTGGCCAGCATCGGCCGCCTCGCCGCCGGCGTCGCGCACGAAATCGGCAACCCGGTCACCGGTATTGCCTGCCTGGCGCAGAACCTTCGTGAAGAACGCGACCAGGACGCCGAACTCTCGGAAATCAGCGGCCAGATCATCGAGCAGACCAAGCGCATTTCGCGCATCGTCCAATCGCTGATGAGTTTCGCCCACGCCGGCTCGCACCAGGCGCACGTCTACCCGGTGAGTCTGAGCGAAGCAGCTCGCGATGCCATCTCGCTGCTGTCGCTCAATCGTCAGGGCACCGAAGTCAGCTTTGCCAACGAGTGCGACCCGAGCCATCTGGTCAGCGGCGATCCGCAGCGCATCGTGCAGATCCTCATCAACCTGCTATCCAACGCGCGTGATGCCTCGCCCGAAGGCGGTAGCATCCGCGTCACTTCGAGCGCACGCGGCGATATCGTCCAGCTGGCGGTGGAAGACGAAGGCACCGGCATTCCCACCGACATCCAGGATCGGCTGTTCGAGCCGTTCTTCACCACCAAGGACCCCGGCAAGGGCACCGGCCTCGGGCTTGCACTGGTCTATTCGATTGTCGAAGAGCATCATGGGCGGATCGATATCGACAGCCCCATCGACCCGAACCGCCAGCGCGGCACCCGCATTCGTATCAGCCTGCCCCGGCATGTCGACGCGCCCTTCGCTCCGGCCTGAGCCCGACTCAGACCACCGCAGATTGTCGAGAGAATTTCATGACGCACATCCTGATTGTCGAAGACGAATCCATCATCCGCTCGGCGCTGCGCCGTCTGCTGGAGCGCAACCATTACCAGGTCAGCGAAGCCGGCTCGGTGCAGGAAGCACTCGATCGCTACGACTTCGGCGACTTCGATCTGATCATCAGCGACCTGCGCCTGCCGGGCGCCCCGGGCACCGAACTGATCAAGCACGTCGGCGACCGTCCCGTGCTGATCATGACCAGCTACGCCAGCCTGCGCTCGGCAGTCGACTCGATGCGCATGGGCGCGGTGGACTACATCGCCAAGCCGTTCGACCATGAGGAAATGCTGCAGGCGATCAGCCGCATCCTGCAGGATCGCGCCAGCCGCGCCGAGCAACCGCTTGATGCGCCTGCCACCGCAACGCCCGCGCAACCGGTGCCTGGTGCCGACGGGCTTGGCATCATCGGGCGCTGCGCCGCAATGAAGGATCTGTTCGGCAAGATCCGCAAGGTCGCCCCCACCGACTCGAACATTCTCATTCTCGGCGAGTCCGGCACCGGCAAGGAGCTGGTCGCCCGCGCACTGCACAACCTTTCGCAGCGCGCCAGAGCGCCGATGATTTCGGTCAATTGTGCCGCCATCCCTGAAACGCTGATCGAATCGGAACTGTTCGGTCACGAAAAGGGCGCGTTCACGGGTGCCAGCGCAAGCCGTGCCGGCCTGGTCGAAGCCGCCGATGGCGGCACACTGTTTCTGGACGAAATCGGTGAGCTGCCGCTCGAAGCCCAGGCTCGCTTGCTGCGCGTGCTACAGGAAGGCGAAATCCGCCGGGTCGGCTCGGTGCAATCGCAGAAAGTCGACGTACGCCTGATCGCCGCAACCCACCGCGACCTCAAGACGCTGGCCAAGACCGGGCAGTTTCGCGAGGACCTGTATTACCGGCTGAACGTGATCTCGCTGAGCCTGCCGCCACTGCGTGAGCGCGACGGTGACGTGCTGGAGATCGCCGAAGCCTTTCTCGCCCGCCAGACCGAGCGACTCGGTACCGGCCACCTGCACTTCTCCGAGGAGGCCAAGCGGGCGATTCTGCGCTACGAGTGGCCCGGCAACGTTCGCGAGCTCGAAAACGCCGTCGAGCGCGCCGCGATTCTCTGCGAGCGACCGGAAATCAGCGTGGAGCACCTGGGCATCGACATCGAACTGGCCGCCGACACTGAACTGGCCTCCGCGCCACACGGTACGGCCAGACCGTCGGTCAGCACGGCACACGAGCCGACAGAGGACCTCTCGCTGGAGGATTACTTCCAGCATTTCGTGCTGGAACACCAGGATCACATGACCGAAACGGAGCTCGCCCGCAAGCTCGGCATCAGCCGCAAATGCCTGTGGGAGCGCCGTCAGCGTCTGGGCATTCCCCGGCGCAAGACCGGCGCAACCGAGTAACGAACTGTTACCGCCGGACAGGGCGGTAACAGTTGCCGGGTCCAATGGTAACGAAATCTTCCGTTACGCTTGTTGAAAAGCACCTCACCAACCTCCCAATCCCTTGATTTTAAAGGCTTTATACAAACTGGCACGGCTCATGCTTTGTTATGGCGCATAACAACAATAACAAGCAGTCACATAGAACAAGAACAACACGCAACGGCTCTAGCAGAACAAAAATAAGAAGGCAGAGACGCAGCTAACCGATTCTTTTGGAGAGGAGTAGCCAGAGAGCGAAGACTCACCACCAGGCCGAGAACAACAAAACTGCACCAGCAGACCCGCCCTGGACGGACTGGCGACTCAGCGACCAAAGGTATCTGTTTGCTATTCGCTCCCACGTTGGAGCGTATCCCCGAAAGCGTAGGCTCAAGGGACGGGCTAATAATAAAAACAACAGCCCGGACAACAAAAACAACAGCACGCACCGTTTGGGAGGGAGCTTCGGCTCCCTTTAGTGCTTATAGCCCCTCCGTTTCGCCGCCATTCACCATCTTTTCCCGCAGTGCTAGAATCCAAGCACCATGCCCCGCGGGCCAGGGATCAAGGTGCGGGCGTTTCTGCCCTCCCGCTCGCCTGCGTCACATCGACTCGATGGATTGCTCCATCACGCCCCGTGCAGACCCCACATGCTGAAAAAGCTGTTCCAGTCCTTCCGCTTCCCGCTCAGACGCCTGCCTCATCGCCGCGTGCCCGATGTGCTCACCGCACGCCAACACTCACTGCAACGCGGTGACATCAGCCGCTATGCCGTCAGCGTGGTCGAGCGCCTGCAGCAGGCCGGCTACCAGGCCTACGTCGTCGGCGGCTGCGTCCGCGATCTGTTGCTGGACATCGAACCCAAGGATTACGACGTCGCCACCAGTGCCACTCCCGAGCAGGTCCGTGCCGAGTTTCGCAATGCACGGGTGATCGGCCGGCGCTTCAAGCTCGTTCATGTGCACTTCGGCCGCGAGATCATCGAAGTGGCCACCTTCCGCGCCGACCATCCGCAGGACGAGGACGACGAGTCCCCGCTAGCCGTGCGAAACGAGAGCGGGCGCATTCTGCGCGACAATGTCTACGGCACCCTGGAAGACGATGCTCAGCGCCGCGACTTCACCATCAACGCCCTCTACTACGATCCGCTCACCGAGCGCATCCTCGATCACACCCACGGCGTTCACGATATCCGCAATCGACTGGTACGCCTGATCGGCGAACCGACCCAGCGCTATCAGGAAGACCCGGTGCGCATGCTGCGGGCAGTGCGCTTCGCCGCCAAGCTCGGATTCGACGTGGAGCGCCACACCGCCGAGCCGATCCGTCAGCTGGCACCGCTGCTGCGCGACATGCCGGCATCGCGTTTGTTCGACGAAGTGCTCAAGCTGTTTCTCGGCGGCCAGGCCGAACAGACCTTCGAACTGCTGCTCGAACATGACCTGTTCGCCCCACTGTTCCCGGCAAGTGCCGAAGCCCTCGCGCGCGACCCGCAGTACGTCGGCACGCTGCTGCGCCAGGCGATGATCAATACCGACATCCGTATCGCCGAAGGCAAGCCCGTCACCCCCGCCTTCCTGTTCGCCGCCCTGCTCTGGCCTGCGCTGCCCGCGCGCGTTCAGCAGTTGCAGGCGCAAGGAATGCCGCCGATCCCGGCGATGCAGGAAGCGGCCCATGACATCGTCTGGGAGCAGTGCCAGCGCACCGCCATTCCCAAGCGCTTCTCCATCCCCATGCGGGAAATCTGGGACATGCAGGAGCGCCTGCCGCGCCGCCAAGGCCGACGCGCCGACCTGCTGCTGGAAAACCCACGCTTTCGCGCCGGCTACGACTTTCTCCTGCTGCGTGAAAGCGCCGGCGAAAAGACCGGCGGCCTTGGCGACTGGTGGACGCGCTATCAGGAAGTGGGCGATAGCGAGCGGCGAGCGATGATCCGCGACCTTAGCGGCGAGAAGAGCAGCAGCGGCCCGCGCAAGCGCCGTCGCGGCGGCCGCCGCCGTACTGGCGCCGGAGCGGCGGACAGCGAATGAGCGAGCGCGTCTACATCGGCCTTGGCAGCAATCTGGCGACGCCGCTTGCGCAGTTGCGTCAAGCGCTCAAGGCGCTCGCCGCGCTTCCCGGCACCCGCCTCGCCGCCACCTCATCCTTCTACCTGAGCGATCCGCTCGGGCCGCCCGATCAGCCCCGCTATGTCAACGCGGTCGCCGCGCTCGATACCGATCTCGCCCCCCTCGAGTTGCTCGATGCCCTGCAGGCCATCGAACAGGCCCAGGGCCGAGTGCGCAAAGACGAGCGCTGGGGGCCGCGAACGCTGGATCTAGACATTCTGCTGTACGGCGAGCGCCTGATCGACGAACCGAGACTGACGGTGCCTCACTATCATCTGCACGCGCGCGCCTTCGTGCTTTATCCGTTGGCGGAGATCGCCTCACCAACACTCCAACTCGCCGATGGTCGCACCCTGGCGGCGCTGCTCGAGGCGTGCCCTTTCGCCGGCCTCGAGCGGTTACCCGCCAATCACACAGACGGTAACAGCGTTACCCACCGGTAACACGCAGCGATTGACTTCGACGGCGGCCATCCGGACTATAAGCCCCCCGACGCGCGACGCATCGTTATGGGGCATCTGGTGCCCCGGCACCTATAAAAAGAAGCCGCCGACAACCGATGCAGGCTGAGCAACGCCCAACCGCTCCCGAGAGGACGACAGTATGTCCGCGATAAACCTGACCACGCTTCACGGCCAGAAGAAGCGGGGCGAAAAGATCGTCATGCTGACCTGCTACGACGCGATTTTCGCCAAGACCGCCTGTGAGGCGGGCGTCGAGATGCTGCTGGTGGGCGACTCGCTGGGCATGGTGCTGCAGGGCCACGACAGCACCCTCCCCGTCAGCGTCGAAGACATGGCCTACCACACCGCCTGCGTACGCCGTGGCAACCGGGGTGCGATGATCGTCACCGACATGCCCTTCATGGCGAACGCCACGCTAGAGCAAACGCTGCAGAGCAGCGCCCGTCTGATGCAGGCCGGCGCTCACATGATCAAGCTTGAAGGTGCCGCCTGGCTTGCCGAGCCCATCCGCCAGCTCGCTCATCATGGCGTTCCGGTATGCGCGCACCTGGGGCTCACGCCGCAGTCGGTCAACCTGTTTGGCGGCTACAAGGTCCAGGGGCGCGAGCAAGCCCAGGCGCAACAGATGCTCGATGACGCACAGCACCTCGAGCAGGCCGGCGCAGCAATGCTGCTGCTCGAATGCGTGCCGGCCGAGCTGGCCGCGCGTATCACTCAGGCCGTGCAGATCCCGGTGATCGGCATCGGCGCGGGCGCCGACACCGATGGGCAGGTGCTGGTTCTGCACGACATGCTGGGCCTGTCGCTGGGTCACACGCCCAAGTTCGTCCGCAATTTCCTGCAATCGCAGCAAGATATCCCCTCTGCCATCGCGGCCTATGTTCAGGCCGTTAAACGAGGCGAGTTTCCCGCTGCCGAACACGGTTTCTCCGCATGATCACCGTACACACCGTGGAGCAGCTGCGCGCTGCCATCCGCTTAGCGCGCGCCGAGGGCAAGCGCGTCGGCTTCGTACCGACCATGGGCAATCTGCACGACGGGCACATCGCACTGGTTAAGCGCGCCCAGGACGAGTGCGAGTTCGTTGTCGCCAGCATTTTCGTCAATCCGCTGCAGTTCGGCCCCACCGAGGACCTGGATAAATATCCCCGCACGCTGGCGGCTGACCAGCAGCGACTCGAAGCAGCCGGCTGTACCGTGCTGTTCGCCCCTTCCGTTGACCAGATGTACCCCGACGGCCAGCAAGACCAGACCCTGGTCAGCGTGCCGGGGGTTTCCGAAGGGCTCTGTGGTGCCAGCCGACCTGGCCACTTCACCGGCGTGGCCACCGTCGTCTGCAAGCTGTTCAACATGGTGCAGCCGGACGTCGCAGTGTTCGGCGAAAAGGACTTCCAGCAGCTGGCGGTCATCCGCAAGATGGTGCGCGACCTGAGCCTGCCGGTAACGCTGATCGGGCAACCGACCGAGCGCGCCGCCGACGGTCTGGCACTGTCCTCGCGCAATGGCTACCTGAACGAAGCGGAACGCGCGGCCGCGCCGCAGTTGTATCGCACGCTGTGCACCGTCGCCGACGCCGTGCGAGAAGGAAGGCGCGACTATCCCGCGTTGCTTAGCCAGGCAATAGCCCGTCTCGAACAGGCCGGCTTTCGCCCCGACTACCTGGAACTGCGCGACGCCGATACCCTGCAACCGGCCGGCGCGGACAGCCGCCGACTGGTTCTGCTGGTCGCCGCCTATCTGGGCAAAACCCGTCTGATCGACAACCTTCAGTTCTCGATCGACTCATAATCCCGATGAATCTGCTTGGTGCCTTGATACCCCTTGGGGCTTCGGGCACACTCTGCGCGCGCTGCGCCCCCGGAGGAGACCCCACCCATGCACGCCATCATGCTCAAGGCCAAACTGCACCGAGCTCAGGTAACCCACTCGGTACTGGACTATGAAGGCTCCTGCGCCATTGACGGAGAATGGCTGGACCTGGCTGGCATCCGTGAGTACGAACAGATCCAGATCTACAACGTCGACAATGGTGAGCGCTTCACCACCTACGCCATCCGCGGCGAAGAAGGCTCCAAGATCATCTCGGTCAACGGTGCCGCCGCTCATAAGGCCGGCGTTGGCCATCGCGTGATCATCTGCGCCTACGCCCACTACAGCGAGGCGGATCTGGTGAATTACAAGCCACGTATGCTGTACATGGGCGCCGATGGCGACCTGAGCCATACGAGCAATGCAATTCCGGTTCAGGTCGCCTGACCAACCGATCAAAGCCCGGGCCTGGTCCGGGCTTTTTTTCGTCCGCATTTCAGACCCCCAGTGAACACGGCGTCTTTTCGACTGTCTGAGCAGCGTCCAGGAGCCGTCCGGCGCCGGACGCTGCGCTACGAGTCCCGCCGCGCACGACTCGACAAGCGCCCCCACAGGATCTAACGTCCGAAAACGGTCCGGCGACCGCCTCGTGATGCGGCGCCCGCCCGCCACGCATAGGAAGCCGCACGACATGACCGCCTATTATCAGCATCCGCTTGACGCCACTCGACTGTCCTCCTGGCGCGCCCTGCAAGAGCACCGGCTGGCAATGCAGAACTTTCACATGCGCGACGCTTTTCTCGCCGATCCGAAGCGGTTCGAGGAGTTCTCCACCGGTTGCTGCGGGCTCTTCCTGGATTACTCGAAGAACCTGATCAGCAAGGAAACCGTGCAATTGCTGATGAACCTGGCGCGCGAAGCCGGCGTGGAACAGGCGGCGCATGCGATGTTCAACGGCGAATACATCAACGCCTCGGAAAAGCGGCCGGTGTTGCACACCGCGCTGCGTCGGCCGATGGGCGACAGCGTAATGGTCGACGGGCGCAACATCATGCGCGACGTGAATGCCGCCCTGACCCAGATGACCGATATCGTCACGCGGATCCACAACAATCTGTGGCGCGGCTTCAGTGACAAGACCATCACCGACGTGGTGAACATCGGGATCGGCGGCTCTTTCCTCGGCCCGCAGCTGGTATCCGAGGCGCTGCTGCCGTTCACCCAGCAGCAAGGGGGTGTGCGCACGCACTACCTGGCCAACATCGATGGCAGCGAATTCCGCGAAGTCACCGCCAAGCTGAACGTCGAAACCACCCTGTTCATCATTTCCAGCAAGACCTTCGGCACCCTGGAAACCCTGAAGAACGCCCAGGCGGCGCGCACCTGGTATCTGGGCAAGGGCGGCACCGAAGAGAAGCTTTACCGCCACTTCATTGCCGTCACCAGCAACAAGCAGGCGGCGATCGACTTCGGTATCCGTGAAAAGAACATCTTCCCCATGTGGGACTGGGTCGGCGGCCGCTATTCGCTATGGTCGGCGATCGGCTTGCCCATCGCACTCGCCATTGGCATGTCCAATTTCAAGGACTTGTTGTCCGGCGCCTATAGCATGGATTGCCATTTCCTCAACGAGCCCTTCGAGCGCAACATGCCGGTGCTGCTCGCCATGCTCGGCATCTGGTACCACAACTTCTGGGGTGCGCAGAGCTACGCCTTCCTGCCGTACGACCACTACCTGCGCAACTTCGTCAAACACCTGCAGCAGATGGACATGGAGTCCAACGGCAAGAGCGTGCGCCAGGACGGTTCGGCAGTCTCCTGCACCACCGGCCCGGTGATCTGGGGTGGCGTCGGCGCCAACGGCCAGCACGCCTATCACCAGCTGCTGCACCAAGGCACACCGCTGATTCCGGCCGACTTCATCGTCCCGGTCGAAAGCCACAACCCGGTGGCCGATCACCACGAATGGCTGTACGCCAATTGCCTGTCCCAGAGCCAGGCGTTGATGCAGGGCAAGACCCGCGAAGAAGCCGAGGCCGAATTGCGCAGCAAGGGGCTTTCCGACGCCGAGATCAAGCAACTGGCGCCACACAAGGTGATTCCGGGCAACCGCCCCAGCAACACCCTGGTGATGGAGAGCATCAGCCCCGGCCGCCTGGGCGCGCTGATTGCGCTGTACGAGCACAAGGTGTTCGTACAGGGCGTGGTGTGGGGCATCAACTCCTTCGACCAGTGGGGCGTGGAGCTGGGCAAGGAACTGGGCAAGAGCGTCTACAACCGCCTGGTGAGCTTCGATGCACCGCCGGCGGAAGACTCGTCCACCCAGGGCCTGATCGACTTCTTCCGCAGCCGCCACCGGGGCTAAGCGTCGCGACGCCCTTCCCCCTCGATGCACTGCAGGCGGCGCCCGCCCCGGGCGCCGCCCCCTTCGCAAAACCCTGCCGGCTGCACAAAGCACACTGGCGAGCGCATGCCATACTGCGCCGGTCATGTGCTTCGATGGACCGATCATGTTACGCGCCTGCACCCGCCTTTCCCTCGCTCTGGCTCTCGCGGTGGCGCTCTACAGCCTCGCCGGCTTCCTGCTCGCGCCGCGCATCTTGCTGCATTACGCCAATCAGCAGCTGGCACAGTCGTTCGCCGTGCCCGCACGCCTTCAGAACGTCGTGTTCAACCCCTTTCTACTGACGTTTCGCCTCGAGGGCTTTTCGCTGGGCCTGCCGGACGCCCCGAAGCTGACCCTGCCCGAAGTGACCGGCCGCCTGGACTGGGACAGCCTTTGGCGCGGCGAGCTGCACATCGAGCATATCGACGCGGCCTCGCCGGAACTTGCGCTCGTCATTGACGCTAGCGGCACGCTGAACGCGGCCTCCTGGCTTGCCCCGCGACCGGCCACGCCAACCGCCCCGGCGAGCGACAGCGCCACGCTCTTTCCGCTGAGCCTCGATCGCCTGTCAGTCAGCTCGGCGCGTATCAATTTCGAGGACCGGCGCTTTCCCACCCCGCTGGTACTGACAGTCGAGCCCCTGGAAATCCACCTCAAGCAGCTCACGACCCGCGGGCAAAGCCCGGCCTCGATCGAACTGCTGGCACGAGGGCCGGGCTCGAGCACGTTGCAAGGGCACGGGCAGTTGTGGCCGGCGCCCCTGCGCTCCGAGGGGACGGTGCAGGTTATCGCCCTCGACCTCGTCGACCTATCGCCCTATCTCGAATCGCTGATCCCGCTCGCATTGCAGCAAGGCCGCCTGACGACAGGCGGGGACTATCACTACGAACCCGCCGGCAAGACGCCGCTTGTAGTGAAAAAAGGCCACCTGGAAATCACCGAGCTGGCACTCGGCACAGCGGACGGCGAGCCACTGCTGAACCTGCCGCTGCTGCGCGCCGATGGGATCCGCATCGATCATGCCGCACGGCGACTGAACATCGGGCGCGTACAGAGCAGCGGCCTGGAGGCGTGGCTGTCACGCGCGGCCAGCGGGGCGTGGAACTGGCCACTACCGCCCGCCTCGACAACCGAAGGGACGACTGACAACTGGCAGTTTCGCGTAGGTGAACTGAAGGTGGAGGATTATCAGCTCCATCTTCGCGACGAGCTGCCGCAGCAGCCGGTGTCGCTGGAAATCGGACCGCTCAGTGCAAGCGTCAACGACTACCGCAACTTCTCTGACCAGCCGATCAATGCCCAGCTGCACACCCGCATTGGCCGTCATGGCCAGCTGTCGCTACAAGGGCAGATCGAGCCAAGCTCCGCCCGTGCACGGCTGGCCGTTCAGGCCCAAGAGCTAGACCTGCGCCTGGCGCAAAGCTACATCGCCCCCTTCCTCGACGTGGATCTTCGCAGCGGCTTGCTGAGTAGCAACCTCGACGTCGCGCTGTACCGCGCCGAGCCGCTGGGGTTGGAACTGAGCGGCAACGCCCGCATCAGCCAGTTCGACATGCGCGATAGGGCTGGCCAGCGAGACCTGGTCCGTTGGCGCCAGCTCGACCTGAGTGGCCTTTCGTATCGACATGGCCAGCGCCTGGAGATCGCGGCAGCAGACCTGCATGAGCCTTATGCACGTCTGGTCATTTTCCCTGATCAAACCACCAATCTCGGACGCCTGCTTAAGAACAGCCCAGCCCCGGCAGCGCCAGCCCGATCTGGCCCACCAACGCCGGCGATCGACATCGGCACCGTGCGCATCCACAACGGCATGGCGCATTTTTCCGACCTCAGCCTGCGACCGAACTTCGTGACCGACATCCAGCAATTGCAGGGTCACATCGGCGCCATCAGCCACACCCGGCCGATTACCACAGTAAATTTACAAGGCAAGGTGGACCGTTACGCACCAGTGCATATCCAGGGTGAACTGGCCCCGTTCGATCCGCTAAGCAAACTGGACATTTCCGCGCGCTTCGATCAGATGGAGCTGACCACCCTGACCCCCTACGCCGCCAAGTTCGCCGGCTACCGCATTCGCAAGGGACGGATGAACCTGGGGCTGCACTACCGCATCACGGACCGTCGCCTGGAGGCTGACCACGACATCGTCATTGAGCAACTGCAGCTAGGCGAGCGCGTCGACAGCCCCGACGCGGTGGACCTTCCGGTGCGCCTTGCGGTGGCGCTGCTCAAGGACAGCGATGGCACCATCCGCCTGAACCTGCCGGTACAGGGCGATTTGAACAATCCCCAGTTCGAGATGATGCCGCTGGTATGGAAGACCCTTGGCAACCTGATCGCCCGGGCCGCACGGTCGCCGTTTCGCCTGATCAGCGGCCTGGTCAGCGCCGATGAACGCAACCTCAGCAGCATCGCCTTCGATCCCGGCAGTAGCGAGCTGGACGAGGCCGCACGCGAGCAACTGGCCCAGCTAGCCATGGCCCTGAGACAGCGCCCGCAACTGCGCCTGGACATCGAAGGCGCTGCGTCCCCCTGGCGCGATGGCCCCTCGGTCGCCAGCGAGCGCCTGGAGCAGGCATTGCGGGTGCTTTGGTACGAGGAGCTACAACGTCAGGGCGAACGCCTGCCCAGCGATGCCGTACAACTGCAGGTGCCGGAGGCTCACCGCCCGCGACTGATCGGACGCCTCCATCAGCGCTGGCTCGCGCCAACCCAAGCAACCTTTCCAACCCAGTCGACCGAACAACGCATAACGGAGCAGGAAGCTCAACTGCTGCAATACTGGTCAACGAACGAGTCGCTATTGCGCACGCTGGGCCGCGCACGGGCGGCCACCATCAAGGATTACCTGGTTGATGTCCAAGGGCTGGATGACCAGCGCGTATTCCAGCTGGACACCCGCGTGAGCGATCATCCCGACACCGAGCGCGTCATCAGCCAACTGCATCTGGGGAGTCGATGAAACCCAAGCCGCTTCGCCCACTGACACTTCTGCTGCTCGCGCTGGCGGGCACGGCGGAAAGCGCCAACAGCCTGCGCTGTGGTAGCCGCCTGGTAAGCACGGGCGACCGCATGTTTGAGGTTGAAGAGAAATGTGGGCCACCGCGCCAGCGCGACCTGATCGGCTATGCGCTCGGGCCGCACTGGCGACGCGAGTTGATCATCGAGGAGTGGGTCTATGGCCCGGACAACGGCATGATCAGCGTGCTGCGTTTTGAAGGAAACCGCCTGATCAAGATCGAAACGTTTCGGAGCCGCTGATGCGCCGCATGCTCTTTCTCTTGCTACCGCTGCTGCTTGCTCTCGCCGGCCCGGCGTCCGCCGCCTCCTACCGCTGCAACAGCAGTCTGGTCACCAAGGGCGATCACGTTCAAGAGGTCCTGAGCAAGTGTGGCGAGCCAGTCAGCCAGAGTCTGATTCGCTACAAATCGGTCATCGACGACTGGGGATTTCGCCATGAGGTACCTGTCGAGGAATGGACGTACGGGCCACGCAACGGCATGTACCATGTGCTGCGCTTTGAAGGCGGTCGCCTGATCGGCGTCGACAGCCGCCGCACGCAGTAAAGGGAACGCCCGGCGGTACACCGCCGGGCGCCAGCCTGTCAGTCGGCCACGCTCAGGCCGTCGGCCATTACCGAGCGCACACCTTCGACCGAACGGGCCTTGGTCACGGCGGCTTCCTTTTCAGCCTCCGATGCCACGGTACCGCTCAGACTGACCACGCCATCCTTGGTCTCGACTTCGATATCCATGCCGGGCGTTGCATCATCGGCCAGCAGCTTCGATTTCACCTTAGTGGTAATCCAGGTATCGGAACCGGCCTTCCCGGCATCGCGAGTTTCTTTCTGCTTTTCAGCCAACAGCAGCGGCCCCTGGGCCTTCTGGTCGACTACCGCGTGAGCGGTAAACGGCAGCGCGAAAGCGCTCGCCAGCAGACCGATGCAGAGCGGGCGGATGGTCTTTTTCATCGTGCGTTCTCCTGATTGGTCGTGAACTGCACAAATTCTGACCAGCGAAGCGGGCGCAAGATTCAGTCAGCGCAGCCAGAACGAAAAAAGGACCCCGAAGGGTCCTTTTTTTTTACCGGCGCGTCACTCAGACGCCCGATGCCTCTGCCGCAGCAACATCCTTGATGGAGAGCTTGATGCGACCACGGTTGTCCACGTCCAGCACCAGCACCTTCACTTCCTGACCTTCCTTCAGCACATCAGTGACCTTCTCGATGCGCTGATCGCTGATCTGGGAAATGTGCACCAGGCCGTCCTTGCCCGGCAGGATGTTGACGAAGGCGCCGAAGTCGACGATGCGCTCGACACGGCCGACATAGATCTTGCCGATCTCGGCTTCCGCGGTGATGCCCAGCACGCGCTGCTTGGCAGCCTCTGCCGCTTCCTTGGTCTCGCCGAAAATCTTGACCTGGCCGTTGTCCTCGATATCGATGGACGCCTTGGTTTCTTCGCAGATGGCACGGATGGTGGCGCCGCCCTTGCCAATCACGTCGCGGATCTTGTCCGGATCGATCTTCATCGCCAGCATGGTCGGCGCATTGGCCGACAGCTCGGTACGCGACTGCGGGATCACCTGGTTCATCTGACCCAGAATGTTCAGGCGCGCTTCCAGCGCCTGGTTCAGGGCAATTTCCATGATCTCTTCGGTGATGCCCTGGATCTTGATGTCCATCTGCAGCGCGGTGACGCCATTGGCGGTACCGGCCACCTTGAAGTCCATGTCGCCCAGGTGGTCTTCGTCACCGAGAATGTCGGTCAGAACAGCGAACTTCTCGCCTTCCTTGACCAGACCCATGGCGATACCGGCAACCGGCGCCTTCATCGGCACACCGGCATCCATCAGCGCCAGCGAAGCGCCGCACACCGAGGCCATGGAGCTCGAGCCGTTGGACTCGGTGATCTCGGATACCACACGGATGCTGTAGGGGAATTCATCTTCCTTCGGCAGCATCGCCTGCACGCCGCGGCGTGCCAGACGGCCATGGCCGATTTCACGGCGACCGGTGGCGCCCATGCGACCACACTCACCGACCGAGTAGGGCGGGAAGTTGTAGTGCATCATGAAGCTGTCTTTCTTCTCGCCTTCCAGGGTATCGAGCAGCTGGGCGTCACGCGCGGTGCCGAGGGTCGCCACCACCAGCGCCTGGGTCTCACCACGGGTGAACAGCGCCGAACCGTGCACCTTCGGCAGCACGCCGACTTCGATCTTCAGCGGGCGTACGGTGCGGGTGTCGCGGCCATCGATACGCGGCTTGCCGTCGACGATGTTCTCACGCACAGTGCGGTATTCGATTTCGCCGAACGCGCTCTTAACTTCATCGACCGACCACTGCCCTTCGGCTTCGCCGGCGAGCTTGGCGACCGCCTGATCACGCAGCTCGTCCAGACGACCATAGCGCTGCTGCTTGACGGTGATGGTGTAGGCTTGGGAGATCGCCGCACCAAACTCGCTGCGAATGGCATTGAGCAGCGCGGTGTTCTCCACCGGCGGCTGCCAGTCCCAGGCTGGCTTGCCGGCTTCGGCGGCAAACTCCTTGATGGCGTCAATGGCCGTCTGGAACTCCTCATGGGCGAACAACACCGCGCCTAGCATCTGGTCTTCGGTCAGCTCCTGCGCTTCGGATTCAACCATCAGAACGGCCGACTCGGTGCCGGCGACCACCATGTCAAGGCGCGAGGCCTTCAGCTGCTCATAGGTCGGGTTCAGCAGATAGCCGGTCTCTTCGTGGAAACCGACGCGCGCCGCACCGATCGGACCGTTGAACGGAATACCGGAGATGGCCAGCGCGGCGGAGGTACCGATCATCGAAGCGATGTCCGGATCGGTCTTCTTGCTGGTGGAAACGACGGTGCAGACGACCTGCACTTCGTTCATGAAACCTTCTGGAAACAGCGGGCGGATCGGGCGGTCGATCAGACGCGAGGTCAGCGTCTCCTTCTCGGAGGGACGGCCCTCCCGCTTGAAGAAACCACCCGGGATACGGCCGGCGGCGTAGGTCTTTTCCTGATAGTGGACGGACAGCGGGAAGAAGCCCTTGCCCGGATCGGCCTGCTTGGCACCGACCACGGTCACCAGCACGCTGACATCATCGTCCACCGAGACCAGCACGGCGCCGCTTGCCTGACGAGCAATGCGACCGGTTTCCAGGGTGACCGTCGATTGACCGAACTTGAATTGCTTGATTACCGGATTCACGGTTTTTCCTTCTCTTTGTTGCCTTTGGGGAAATTGGCGGGGCTGCCGGGAGTCGGACCCGGAATCAATCCCAGAAAAGCCTGAAGCTGAAAGCCAAAAGCTGGAAGCAAGAGCGTCGTCTCACTTCCAGCTTTCAACTTCCAGCTTCCAGCTAAGCGCGTCTTAGCGACGCAGGCCCAGACGGCCGATCAGAGCGCTGTAGCGACTGGTGTCCTTGCCCTTGAGGTAGTCCAGCAGCTTGCGGCGCTGGTTAACCATGCGGATCAGGCCACGGCGGGAATGGTGATCCTTGCCGTTCGCCTTGAAGTGCTCTTGCAGCTTGTTGATGTTGGCGGTCAACAGGGCAACCTGCACTTCGGGCGAACCGGTATCGCCTTCAGCCTGCTTGTAGTCGTTTACGATCTGGGCTTTTTCTTCAACGCTGAGTGCCATGGTGGGCTCCTTCAGTGGAACAGGCCGGGAGTTATCTCCCGTGTAAGAGAAAGAGGCATGACCGTGCCTGTCGACAGCCACCCTCGACCGCCTCCATCGGAACGGAAGCGGTCATCGGTCATTCCGACCGAATCAATCGACGCGGCGCCAGTCGGCCGTCGTCGCCCACCTCACCGATACCGATGAAGCGTCCATTGTGATCCTCTACGCGAAGCATGCCGAACTTAGGCGCTTCCGACGCCCACACCGGCTGCCCATGCAACCAATAGTAGGCGCTATGCTCGGACAAGCGAACCAGCGGCCAGTGCTCCAGCCCGCTGTCCACCGGCAGCAAGAAGCGATCGAGTGCCTCGCTACCGCCTGCGGCGTGGGCGGCCTCCAGGGCTTCCAGCGTCACCACCTGCGCCAGCACGAAGGGCCCCGCCTGCGTGCGCCGCAATTCGGCGACGTGTGCTCCGCAACCCAGCACCTTGCCGATGTCTTCGACCAGGGTGCGCACGTAAGTCCCCTTGCTACATGCCACTCGAAGCTGCATGCGGTCGCCTTCAAGGGCAAGCAGTTCGAGGCTGGCAATGTTAACAGAACGCGCCTCGCGCTCCACTACTTCTCCGGCCCGCGCCAGCTTGTAAAGCGGCTGCCCGTCGCGCTTGAGCGCCGAGTACATTGGCGGAATCTGCTCGATTGCACCGATGAACCCAGCCAGCGCTTCGCGAACCTGCTGCTCGGTCACCGCCACGGGCTTACGCTCAACAACCTCACCCTCGGCATCGCCGGTGGTGGTCGTCACGCCCAGTTGAACGACCGTCTCATAGCCCTTGTCGGCATCGAGCAGGTACTGCGAAAACTTGGTCGCCTCGCCGAAACACAACGGCAGGACGCCAGTGGCCAGCGGATCGAGACTACCGGTATGCCCTGCCTTCTCGGCGTTCAGAAGCCAACGCACCTTCTGCAGCGCGCCGTTGGAACTCAGCCCACGGGGCTTGTCCAGGATCAGAATGCCGTCGATCTTACGGCGGATACGCTTCACCTGAGCCACAACGTCACCCCTCGCCGCCTTCATGCTTGCGATCCTCGGCCACCGCGCGCTCGATCAGCGCCGACAGTTCCGCACCGCGACGAATGCTGGCGTCGTAATGGAAGTGCAGTTGCGGGATGGTGCGAACCTTGATCGCCTTGCCCAGCTGCATCCGCAAAAAGCCGGCAGCCTCTTGCAGGATCTCCAGGTTCTGCTGAATTTGCTCGGGCGAGTCCTTGCCCATCACGGTGATGTACACCTTGGCGTGGGAAAGGTCGCGGCTCACGTCGACGGCCGTGATCGTGACCATGCCAAGACGCGGGTCTTTGATTTCGCGCTGGATCAGCAATGCCAGCTCACGCTGCATCTGGTCTCCAATGCGCTGGGTGCGACTGTAATCTTTGGCCATGAATCTGCCTCTAGCTGCAAGCTCGGATAAAACGTTACGCCGCAAAGCCAAACGGCAAGCAACAGGTGCCGTAGCGCACACCTGAGGCTTGCCGCTTGAGACTTGCCGCCTGGATTACAGCGAACGCGCCACCTGGACCTTCTCGAATACCTCGATCTTGTCGCCGACTTTTACGTCGTTGTAGCTCTTAACGCCGATACCGCACTCCATGCCATTACGCACTTCGGCGACGTCATCCTTAAAGCGGCGCAGCGATTCCAGCTCACCCTCGAAGATCACCACATCGTCGCGCAGTACACGGATCGGACGGTTCCGGTAGACGTTACCCTCCACCACCATGCAGCCGGCGATAGCACCGAACTTCGGCGAACGGAACACGTCACGGACCTCGGCGACGCCGAGAATATTCTCGCGAACGTCACTGCCGAGCATACCGGTGAGCGCCTTCTTGACGTCCTCGATGATGTCGTAGATGACGTTGTAGTAACGCAGGTCCAGACCTTCCTGCTCGACGATCTTGCGCGCGCCGGCATCGGCACGCACGTTGAAGCCGAAGATCACCGCACTGGAAGCCAGAGCCAGGTTGGCATCGCTCTCAGTGATACCACCGACACCGCCACCGACCACACGTACCTGGACTTCCTCGTTGCCGAGGCCTTCCAGCGAGCCCTGCAGGGCTTCCAGAGAACCGCGCACGTCGGTCTTGAGAACCACATTGAGGGTCTTCTTCTCTTCCTGACCCATGGTCTCGAAGATGTTTTCCAGCTTGCCGGCGTGGGCACGGGCCAGCTTGACCTCGCGGAACTTGCCCTGACGGAACAGCGCAACCTCGCGGGCCTTCTTCTCGTCGGCGACCACGGTCAGCTCGTCGCCGGCATCCGGGGTGCCATCGAGGCCGAGGATCTCGACCGGGATGGACGGGCCGGCTTCCTTGATCGGCTTGCCGTTCTCGTCGAGCATGGCGCGCACGCGGCCATAGTTGACGCCGACCAGCACCATGTCGCCCTGACGCAGGGTACCGTCCTGGACCAGCACGGTGGCCACCGGGCCGCGCCCCTTGTCCAGACGCGATTCGACCACCACGCCACGGCCAGGCGCCGACGGCGTGGCCTTCAGCTCGAGTACCTCGGCCTGCAGCAGCACGGCTTCCAGCAGCTCGTCGATACCGGTACCGACCTTGGCCGATACATGCACGAAGGGCGCGTCGCCGCCCCACTCCTCGGGGATAACATCCAGCGCGGCCAGGCCGTTCTTGATGTTGTCCGGGTTGGCGTCCGGCTTGTCGATCTTGTTGACCGCGACCACGATCGGCACGCCAGCGGCTTTTGCATGCTGGACCGCTTCCTGGGTCTGCGGCATCACGCCGTCGTCGGCCGCCACCACCAGAATCACCACGTCGGTGGCCTGGGCACCACGTGCACGCATCTGCGTGAACGCGGCGTGGCCGGGCGTGTCGAGGAAGGTGATCATGCCGCGGTCGGTTTCCACATGGTACGCGCCGATGTGCTGCGTAATGCCGCCCGCCTCACCGGTCGCCACCTTGGTACGACGGATATAGTCGAGCAGCGACGTCTTGCCATGGTCGACGTGACCCATGACCGTGACCACCGGAGCACGTGATTCGGCCTCGCCTTCGAACTTGAGGGACTCGGCCAGCTGTTCTTCCAGGGCGTTCTCGCTGACCAGCTTCACCTTGTGGCCCATTTCCTCGGCCACCAACTGTGCGGTTTCGCGGTCAAGAACCTGGTTGATGGTGACTGGCGAGCCCATCTTGAACATGAACTTGATGACTTCCGCCGCCTTTACCGACATCTGCTGAGCCAGCTCGGCGACGGTAATGGTTTCACTGAGCGTCACCTCACGAACCACCGGCCCGGTCGGGCTTTGGAAGCCGTGCTGGTTGCGCTTCTTCGGCTTGCCCTTGCCCCGACCGCCGCCACGGCGGCCAAACGCCTCGGCGTCGTCGTCATCGGCACGAACAGTCCGAGCTACCGGCGCTTTCGCCTTCAGCGAAGGCCGGTGCTGCGCATGCTTGCGGTCACGACGTTCGTCATCATCGGTGCGCTTCTCGGTCTTCTCCACGCGACGCGGCTCTTCGCGCTTGCGCTCGTCAGCCGACGGAGCGGCAGCGGGCGCAGCAGCAACAGCTGGCTGGCCAGGAGCCTGAGTCGCAAGCGCAGCTTCAGCAGCTGCGCGCGCCTGCTCCTCTGCCTGACGGCGAGCCTCGGCCTCCGCACGCTGACGAGACTCTTCCTCGGCCTGAGCCTTGGCAGCCTCCTCGGCCGCACGCTGTGCCTCGAGCTCGCGCTGCTTGTCGGCCTCGAGTTCGTCGGGGCTGCGCTTGACGTAGGTCTTCTTCTTGCGCACTTCGACGCTGATGGTCTTGCTTCCCGCCACCTTCAGCTTGGTGGTGGTCTTGCGCTGCAAAGTAATCTTGCGCGGCTCTTCAAGGCGGTCACCATGACTGCTCTTGAGATGCGCCAGCAGCGCTTGTTTTTCGCTATCGGTCACCACTTGATCAGCGCTGCTATGAGGCAGTCCGGCCTCGCGCATCTGCTGCAACAGGCGCTCGACCGGTGTATCGACCACTTGGGCCAGTTCTTTCACCGTGACTTGCGTCATGCATTCATCTCCTCAGGCCGCAATCACTCGAACCAATGGGCTCGAGCGGCCATGATCAACTTGCCGGCACGCTCTTGGTCGATGCCGTCTATCTCAAGCAGGTCGTCGATCGACTGCTCGGCCAGGTCTTCACGGGTTACCACGCCCCGCAGCGCCAACTCGACCGCCAACTCCTTGGTCATCCCCTCCAGTTCCAGCAGGTCTTCTGCCGGCTGGGCATCGGCGAGCTTTTCCTCGGTGGCGATCGCACGAGTCAGCAGGCAATCCTTGGCACGCGCGCGTAGCTCATTGACGATTTCCTCATCGAACCCCTCGATGGCAAGCATTTCCTCCATGGGGACATAGGCGATTTCCTCGAGCGTGGTGAAACCTTCGTCCACCAACGCCTGAGCAAGCTCCTCGTCGACCTCGAGTTCTTCGACGAACCGACGCATGATGTCGCCGGTTTCCTTTTCCTGCTTAGCCTGAATGTCCGCCTCGGTCATGACATTGAGCGTCCACCCGGTCAGCTGACTGGCCAGGCGAACGTTCTGACCGCCGCGGCCGATTGCCTGAGCGAGGTTATCTTCACCAACGGCGATATCCATCGCGTGAGCATCTTCATCAACGATGATCGCCACGACCTCAGCTGGCGCCATGGCATTGATGACGAACTGCGCCGGATTTTCATCCCACAGCACGATATCAACGCGCTCACCGCCAATTTCACCGGATACGGCCTGAACGCGAGAGCCGCGCATACCGATACAGGCGCCCTGCGGGTCAATACGCTTGTCTTTCGAACGTACCGCGATCTTGGCTCGGGAGCCGGGGTCACGAGAGGCACCCATCACTTCGATCAGTCCTTCGGCGATCTCGGGCACTTCGATGCGGAACAGCTCGATAAGCATCTGCGGCGCAGTGCGCGACAGGATCAATTGCGGGCCGCGGTTTTCGCTACGAATTTCCTTTAGCAGCGCTCGCACACGCGTACCGACTCGGAAAGTCTCGCGCGGAATAATGTCCTCGCGGGCCAGCAGGGCTTCTGCATTGTTGCCGAGGTCGACAATCACGTTGTCACGCGTAACTTTTTTAACCGTGCCGGAGATGATTTCGCCGACCCGATCGCGATAGGCATCAACCACCTGGGCGCGTTCCGCTTCGCGAACCTTCTGAACGATGACCTGCTTGGCGGTCTGCGCGGCAATTCGGCCGAACTCGATCGACTCAATCTTCTCCTCGATCACCTCGCCAACCGCCGCACCAGCCTTGTGCGCCTGTGCCTGTTCCACGGTCAGCTCTGCTGCCGGGTTTTCCAGACCATCGTCAGCGACGACGGTCCACCGCCGGAAGGTTTCGTAGCTGCCGTTATGACGATTGATCGCCACCCGCAGATCGACTTCTTCGTCATAACGTTTCTTGGTGGCAGTAGCCAGAGCCAGTTCCAGCGCCTCGAAAATAACGCCGGCCGGCACTCCTTTCTCATTGGATACCGACTCAACAACCAGCAGTACTTCTTTGCTCATCGCACGCCTCGCCTCTTGCAGTCCTTTGGGGTCCGCGGATCCGCAAATCAATCAAACCGGGGAATGATGTTGGCCTTATCGATCGAATCGATTGGCAGGAGGAACTCATGGTCATCGACCAGAACGACGACATCCTGCTCCTCCACCCCACGGAGAAGGCCCTGAAAATTGCGCCGCCCTTCGAAAGGGCTACGCAGCTTGATCTTCACTTGCTCACCCACATGTGCTGCAAACTGCTCAAGGGTGAACAGCGGCCGATCCATACCGGGCGAGGAAACCTCCAGCGTGTACTCGGCACTGATGGGATCCTCGACATCCAGCACGCCGCTCAATTGGCGGCTGACCTTTTCGCAATCTTCGACAAGAATGCCGTTGGGATGGTCGATATACACCCGCAGCAGCGAGTGGCGACCCTGGGAGAAGAACTCGATCCCCCAGCACTGATAGCCGAGGGCCTCGACCACCGGGGCAAGCAATGCCTGCAACTGTTCTAGCTTGCTGGACAACGAAGTTCCTCTCACGTTCTAGAAACGAAAAATGGGCGAAACGCCCATCCCTAGAAGCCGCCTGTAAATGCCGGCGACCTGGCCTCAGCCAACAAAAAGCCCCTTGAAAGGGGCCTTTTGAAAAACTGGTTGCGGGGGCTGGATTTGAACCAACGACCTTCGGGTTATGAGCCCGACGAGCTACCAGACTGCTCCACCCCGCGTCAAAGCTGGGCAAAAATTATAGTGAACCGACCAGCGATCGGTCAACCAAAACCCAAGAAACAGAAAAGCCCGCTTTCGCGGGCCTATCTGTATGGTACCGAGGAGGGGACTCGAACCCCTACAGCCTATGGCCACTACCACCTCAAGGTAGCGTGTCTACCAATTCCACCACCTCGGCAAAACCCTCAGGGCCGCCCCGGAACAACCGGAACATCATCCCCTTGACTCGAACCCGACCTCGAACCCTGGACCGCAGGAACATCCTGCACCGCAGGCTCTCTTGCAGCCGGCACACTCAGCACGGCCGGATCCGGCAGACCAACCTGGGACATAACACTCGCCTGCTGCTTGGCGAAGTATGCGAGCCCAAGACTGGTCGCAAAGAAAACGGCGGTAAGTATAGCAGTAATTCGACTAAAAAAGGTAGCAGAACCTTGGCTACCAAAAACGGTTGCCGAAGCACCCGCACCAAACGACGCACCCGCGTCGGCACCCTTACCCTGCTGCAGCAACACCAGCACAACCACCCCAAGAGCAGCCAGCAAGTGAAACACAATGACAACGGTCTGCAACATGAATCAAATCCTAGCGGCGCGACAGATCGCCCCGAATTCTTCAGCATTCAAGGAGGCCCCACCAACAAGCCCCCCATCAATATCCGGCTTAGCGAACAATTCCGCCGCATTCGATGCCTTGACACTACCGCCGTAGACGATGCGCAAGCCTGCAGCCACGGACTCGCTTCTCTCGGCGATCCATCCGCGAATTGCCGCGTGAACCGCCTGCGCCTCGTCCGGACTCGCCGTCTTGCCAGTACCTATCGCCCAGACAGGCTCATAAGCCACCACCGCGCCAGCAAAGGCCGGAACACCCGCCAGCTCTACCACCGCCTCAACCTGGCCGCGAATTATCGACCAGAAATCACCAGCCTCGCGCTGCGCGAGAGTCTCTCCGACACAGAGTATCGGAATCAACCCCTTTGACTGCGCCGCAAGAAACTTGCGCGCAACCAGTTCATTTCCCTCTCCCAGCATCAAGCGACGCTCAGAGTGACCAACCAAAACCCACACACAACCGATATCAGCCAACTGAGCGGCGCAAACCTCTCCGGTGCGCGCATAAAAATCTGGCTCCACCGAGCAGTCTTGCGCACCAAGCGAAATTGAAGAACCCTTCAACCCCTCTCGAGCCTGACCAATGTGCAAAGCACCAGGGAGCACCGCGACATCCACCTCACCACCAAGCTTCATCTCGTGAAGCTGCTGGCTCAGCGCTGCGACACTAGAGCAGGTACCGTTCATCTTCCAGTTACCAGCCACCAGCGGTCGACGCATGCTAACCTCGTCCATCAAAGTGGGCGCAGATGTTACTCAAAGACTTTCTGCGTTGCAAGCAAATTCAAGCACATACATCAGAAACCACCTTGGCGATCTCCTCGGCATACTCTCGGACCCGCGCCGCATCATCACCCTCGACCATCACGCGAACCACAGGTTCAGTGCCAGATTTGCGAAGCAACACACGCCCTCGGCCAGCCATACGCTCGGTGACCGCATCGCACGCCGCCATTACCGCCGGATCAGCCACGGGATCGTGCCCACCGGAAAAGCGCACATTAATCAGAACCTGCGGGCATTTTTGCAGCGTCTGGCATTCTTCCGCCAACGACCGCCCAGTACGGCGCAGCGCCCTGATCACCTGCAGTGCGGCGATGATCGCATCACCTGTGGTCGCGTGCTGCGCACAAACGATGTGACCGGAGTTCTCCCCCCCCAGCACCCAGTTGCGCTCCAGCATTTCAGCCATCACATAACGGTCGCCGACCTTGGCCCGCACAAACGGAATCTGCCGCGCCTTTAACGCAAGCTCCAACGCCAGGTTGCTCATCAGGGTGCCAACAACACCGCCAGACAACAGCCCGCGCTCCTGGAGGTCGGTCGCTATGACAAACATCAATTCGTCACCATCGACCACATTACCAAGGTGGTCGACCATCAACACGCGATCTCCATCGCCATCGAAGGCGATGCCCATATCCGCACGGTGCTCGAGCACCGCACGCTGGATTTCGCCCATATGGGTAGAACCCACCCCCGAGTTGATATTGAGGCCATCCGGCTGATTGCCAATCGCGATGACCTCCGCCCCCAGCTCGCGAAACACACTGGGCGCAATTTTGTACGTCGCGCCGTGAGCGCAATCCACCACCAATTTCAAACCACTAAGATTCGTACTGGTCGGAACGCTGCTCTTGCAGAACTCGATGTACCGACCCGCAGCATCATTGATGCGCGAGGCCTTGCCCAACTCATGCGAGGCCACTACCGACATCGGCGCATCGAGCAGCTCCTCGATCTTTAGCTCGATCTCGTCAGGTAGCTTGGTGCCTCGTCCCGAGAAAAACTTGATGCCATTGTCTTCGTGCGGGTTGTGCGAAGCGCTGATGACGATACCGGCGTCCGCGTGAAAGGTACGGGTCAGATAGGCAACCGCAGGTGTCGGCATGGGGCCGAGCAGCAACACGTCAGCCCCGGCTGCCGACAAGCCGGCCTGGAGCGCAGATTCGAACATGTAGCCGGAAATTCGCGTGTCCTTACCAATCAGAATGCGGCACTTGCCCTCATGGCGGGCAAACGCCTTGCCGGCAGCCCAGCCGAGTTTCAGCACGAACTCAGGGGTTATAGGGAACTGACCGACCGGTCCGCGAATGCCATCGGTACCAAAATACTTTCTGCCCATGCTCATCCTATTGCGCGTTACATACGGCGTGAATCATCCGCACAGCATCAACGGTTTCGGCGACGTCATGCACCCGCAAAATCGCTGCACCCTTGGCAACTGCCAAGGCAGCCAGCGCGAGACTGCCATACAGCCTATCTGACACCGGTTTGCCGAGGACACCACCGATCATGCTTTTGCGAGACACACCCACCAAAAGCGGCCGCCCAAGCACCTGCAATTCATCCATGCGCTTGAACAGGCTCAGATTATGCTCGAGTTCCTTGGCAAAACCGAAGCCCGGATCGAGAACGATGCGCTCGCGCTCGACACCAGCCGCCACGCACTGAGCCATGCGCTCTTCGAGGAAGCTGCGCACCTCAGCAAGAACGTCGACGTAGCGAGCACTGCTCTGCATGTCCCCGGGCTCGCCACGCATGTGCATCAAGCACACTGCAAGCCCGGAATCGACGGCCGCCTGCAAAGCCCCTTCGCGACGAAAGGAGCGAACATCGTTGAGCATTCCAGCGCCAACCCGCGCGGACTCGCGCATCACGTCGGCGCTGGAGCTATCTATCGAAATAACGACATCGAGCCGCTGGGCGATCGCCTCAACCACCGGAACAACACGATCCAGCTCTTGCGCGGACGAGACAATGGCTGCTCCCGGCCGAGTCGACTCTCCTCCCACATCGATCAGTGTGGCTCCGGCGCGCACCATGGACTCGGCATGCAAAAGCGCAGCATCCAGCCGGTTGTAACGGCCACCATCGGAAAAGGAGTCAGGGGTGACGTTGAGAATCCCCATGACATGGGGACGCGAAAAATCAAGAACCCGACTGCCACAGGGCAGACGGGTTGGTGGGATGATGTTTGTCATTTCGCCGAAGTTAATGCTCGCCTGCGGGCCCGCCAATGGGAGACTGCGGACGACCCTCAGAGACCACAACCGAATCGCTCGGGCCCGAACCGCCCTGCCAATCCCTAGGCTCACGCGGAGGACGGCCAGCCATGATGTCGTCTATCTGCTCGGAGTCGATAGTTTCATACTTGATCAACGCCTGCGCCATCAGGTCGAGCTTGTCGCGGTTTTCAGTCAGGATCTGCTTAGCCGTGCCGTAGCACTGGTCAATGATGCTGCGCACTTCCTGATCGATTAGCTTCGCGGTGTCTGCCGAAACGTTGGTGTGCTGGGTACCCGCGCTGCGGCCCAGGAACACCTCGCCCTCTTCCTCCGCATACATCAGAGGCCCGAGCTTTTCCGACAAGCCCCACTTGGTGACCATGTTCCGTGCGATTTGGGTCGCACGCATGATGTCATTGGATGCACCGGTGGTGACCCCCTCGAAACCAAGGGTCATTTCCTCGGCGATTCGCCCCCCGAACAGGGAGCAAATCTGACTGACCAGCGCCCGCTTTGACAGACTGTAACGATCCTCCTCCGGCAGAAACATGGTCACACCAAGAGCCCGGCCGCGCGGAATGATCGAAACCTTGTAGACCGGATCGTGCTCGGGAACCATCCGCCCGACGATCGCATGCCCGGCCTCATGGTAAGCGGTATTCAGTTTCTCCTTTTCGGACATGACCATCGACTTGCGCTCAGCGCCCATCATGATCTTGTCTTTGGCGAGCTCAAATTCCCGCATCTCTACCACGCGCTTGTTTGACCGAGCCGAGAAAAGGGACGCCTCGTTGACCAGATTGGCAAGGTCGGCACCCGAGAAACCAGGGGTACCACGCGCAATCAGCGCAGGGTCCACGTTATCGCCCAGAGGAACCTTGCGCATGTGCACCTTGAGGATCTGTTCGCGCCCGCGGATGTCCGGCAGGCCGACCACCACCTGGCGATCGAAACGCCCCGGGCGCAGCAGCGCAGGGTCCAGCACGTCCGGCCGGTTGGTGGCAGCGATGACGATGACGCCATCGTTCATCTCGAAGCCGTCCATCTCCACCAAAAGCTGGTTGAGGGTTTGCTCGCGCTCGTCGTGGCCGCCGCCCAGGCCCGCGCCACGATGACGGCCAACCGCGTCGATCTCGTCGATGAAGATGATGCAGGGCGCGTGCTTCTTGGCTTGCTCGAACATGTCGCGCACCCGCGATGCGCCGACACCGACGAACATCTCGACGAAGTCAGAACCAGAAATCGTGAAGAACGGCACCTTCGCCTCGCCGGCAATTGCCTTGGCGAGCAAGGTCTTGCCGGTACCGGGCGGGCCAACCATCAGCACACCGCGTGGAATTCGGCCGCCCAAGCGCTGGAACTTCCCGGGATCCCGAAGAAACTCCACCAATTCGGTCACTTCTTCTTTGGCCTCGTCGCAGCCGGCGACGTCCGCGAAGGTAGTCTTCACCTGGTCTTCGGACAGCAATCTCGCCTTGCTCTTGCCGAAGCTCATCGGGCCGCCCTTGCCGCCCGCACCACCTTGCATTTGCCGCATGAAGAACATGAACACGGCGATGATCACCAGGATCGGGAAACTGGCCACCAGCAATTGCGTCCAGATGCTCTGCTGCTCAGGCTGCTTACCGACAATCTCGACGTTGTTGTCGATCAGGTCGCCAATCAGGCCACCGTCCTGGATCGCCGGACGGACCGTCTTGAAGGACTCCCCATCGTTACGCCGACCGGTGATCACGAAGCCATCGACGGTCACGCTCTGCACGCGCCCATCCTTGACCTGCTCGAGGAAGTCGGAATAGTTCAGCGTTTGCGGCTCCGACGGGCTGGAGAAATTGTTCATCACCGTTACCAGCACCGCGGCGATGATCAGCCACAAGATCAGATTCTTTGCCATATCGTTCAATTAACTACCCTCTCGAGCAGACCCACCTCGCAGCGAGCCTGCATGACGGCCGGTTCTGTTACGGCCTAAATTACTACACCTGTCGGCGGCTGGCTCATATATCGTCTGTAACGCTTTATTAGACGACTTTAATGATAGCGATACAGTTCCAACCACTCATTCGACGAGCCTTTGTCAGCCCCGCCTGCCCTGGACCCGCCACGTGCCGGGAGCCTGAGCCGGCCACCATCACGCCCCGATGAAACAGCCCCTACGCGGAAGATGGCGCCCAGGGCTTAACGCACCAGCCGGCAGAATGCCGTACATCGACTTGTGCGGGAAGCGAGCCAACGCATCGCCTCGCCTGTCCGACCGCGGGGCTCTCGGTTAAACTACCGGACTTTTTCGCAAGCGACTAAGGGTCGAATTATGCCGCTCTCAACCGAGCAGAAAAAACAGTATCGCGCGATCGGTCACCACCTTAAGCCCGTGGTCACCGTGGCTGAAAACGGATTGAGCGAAGGTGTCCTTGCCGAACTGGATCGCGCACTCAATGATCACGAACTGATCAAGGTGCAGTTTCGCCTACCAGAGCGCGACGATCGGCGTGCCCTGATCGAAGAGTTGTGCTCCCAGGCCCGCTGCGAACTGGTGCAGGTCATCGGCAAAATCGCACTGATCTACCGCAAGAACCCCAAGCCGAACAAGAACCTGTCGAATATCCGCCGTTACACGGCCGACTAAAGCGCCGGGCGCGCCTGCGGGGGCGGCTGCAACACCAGCATCAGGCCCAGGCAGGCGATGGCCAGGTAACTGAACATCACCCAGTATCCGGCCTCGACTGCCATGGTGGTCAGTGCGAGGTGCAAGCCGCCAAGCAGCGCAACGCTGCAAAGGAGCTGCCCTCTTAGGTCTCGCCACAAACCTGAGACCCCAAGCGCTCGCGTGAGTACCAGGCATTGCACCACAACGCAGGCAAGGCTCAGACCGACGATCAGCGGACGCAGCTCCCGAGCGACATCCTCAACCAGCAGCGGAGCCAGGCGCGTGCGGTGCAGCATTGCAGGCAGCACCACAAACTGCAGCAACCACACGGCACCAACCCAGAAGGTTTGTGCGAGCTGCCACGCGATTGGCCCGGCGCCCGCACCGACCTCGCTAGATGTGGCGGACTTCGACAATCTCGTACTCGACCGTGCCGCTGGGAGTTTTCACCACGACCACATCACCTTCTTCCTTGCCCACAAGCGCTCGGGCAATGGGTGAGCTGACCGACAGCTTGCCCTGCTTGATGTCCGACTCGTCGTCACCAACGATCTGATAGGTCACGGTTTCATCCGTTTCCACGTTGGCGATCTCCACCGTCACCCCAAAAATCACCTTACCGGTATGCGGGATGGTGGAGATATCGATGACCTGGGCGTTCTGCAGGCGTCCCTCGATATCGCGGATACGCGCCTCGACCATACCCTGCTGTTCGCGGGCGGCATGGTACTCGGCGTTTTCCTTGAGATCACCCAGTTCTCGTGCTTCGGCGATCGCCTGGGTGATCTGCGGGCGCATTACCGACTTCAGATGCTTGAGTTCGTCTTCCAGGGCGCGAGCGCCCTGGACGGTCATCGGGAACTTGTTCATGCACTGACTCCTGCATGCAGGTCCTGCAGACGGCGTACGGTCTTCTCCGCACCGAACTTCAGTGCCTCACAGATCGCCTGCGCACCAGCGATGGTCGTGGTGCAGGGGATCTTGTGCTGCAGCGCGTTGCGGCGGATGGAGTAGGAGTCGGCAATCGATTGCCGGCCTTCGGTGGTGTTGATGATCAGCGTCACCTCGTCGTTCTTGATCATGTCGACGACATGCGGACGCCCTTCGGTGACCTTGTTCACCCGCCGAACCGGCAGACCAGCCGCCTCGATCAGACGCGCGGTGCCGCTGGTGGCAACCACATCGAAACCGAGCTCGACCAGCTGGCGCGCTACCTCGGCCACCATCGGCTTGTCGTCGTCACGCACGCTGATGAACGCACAACCGCTGGTCGGCAGAATTTCGCTGGCGCCCAACTGGGCCTTGGCATAGGCCTCAGCGAAGCTGTCACCCACGCCCATCACCTCACCGGTGGACTTCATCTCCGGGCCGAGGATCGGGTCGACGCCAGGGAACTTGGCGAACGGGAATACTGCTTCCTTGACGCTGAAGTAGCTGGGGATCTGCTCCTTGGTGTAGCCGATCTCTTTCAGCGATTTGCCAGCCATGACCCGCGCCGCCACCTTGGCCAGCGATTCACCCACGCACTTGGAAACGAACGGCACGGTACGCGAGGCACGCGGGTTGACTTCCAGGACATAGATGTCATCACCCTGGACCGCCATCTGCACGTTCATCAGACCGACCACGTCGAGCTCCAGCGCCATCTTGCGCACCTGCTCGCGGATCTCGTCAAGAATGCTCTCGGGCAGCGAGTACGCAGGCAGGGAACAGGCCGAGTCACCGGAGTGCACGCCGGCCTGCTCGATGTGCTGCATGATGCCGCCGATCACTACGTCTTCGCCGTCGCAGATCGCGTCGATATCGACCTCGATCGCACAGTTGAGGAAGTGGTCCAGCAGCACCGGGCTGTCATTGGAAACCTGCACCGCTTCGCGCATGTAGCGCTTGAGCTCGTCTTCCTCGTAAACGATCTCCATCGCGCGACCACCCAGCACGTAGGACGGACGCACCACCAGCGGATAGCCGATGGCCTTAGAGGCGGCGATCGCTTCGTCTTCGCTGCGTGCGGTGGCGTTCTGCGGCTGGCGCAGCCCAAGGCGCTGAACCATCTGCTGGAAGCGCTCGCGGTCTTCGGCGCGATCGATAGCGTCCGGACTGGTGCCGATGATGGGTACACCCGCCTCTTCCAGCGCGCGGCAGATCTTCAGCGGGGTCTGGCCGCCGTACTGCACGATCACGCCCTTGGGCTGCTCGACACGGACGATTTCCAACACGTCTTCCAGGGTAACCGGCTCGAAGTACAGGCGATCGGAGGTATCGTAGTCAGTGGAGACGGTTTCCGGGTTGCAGTTGACCATAATGGTCTCATAGCCATCCTCGCGCATGGCGAGGGCAGCATGGACGCAGCAGTAGTCAAATTCGATGCCCTGGCCGATACGGTTGGGGCCGCCACCGAGAATCATGATTTTCTCGCGGGACGACGGATTGGCTTCGCACTCTTCCTCGTAGGTCGAGTACATGTAGGCGGTGTCGGTGGCGAACTCAGCGGCGCAGGTGTCCACGCGCTTGTACACCGGCAGCACCTTGAGCTTGTGGCGATGGCTGCGCAGATTCTTCTCGGTCACGCCGAGCAGCTTGGCCAGGCGCGCATCGGAGAAACCCTTGCGCTTAAGCTTGCGCATCAGATTGGCATCGATGGAGGACAGGCCGAGGGTTTTGACCTTCTCTTCTTCCTTCACCAGGTCCTCGATCTGCACCAGGAACCAGTGGTCGATCTTGGTCAACGCGTAGACGTCATCAATGCTCTTGCCGGCGCGGAAGGCGTCGGCTACGTACCAGATGCGCTCGGCGCCCGGCACGGTCAGCTCGCGCTTGAGCGTGCTTTCGGCTTCGCTGTCGTCCAGGTTCAGCTTCGGATCGAAGCCGGTGGCACCGACTTCCAGGCCGCGCAGGGCTTTCTGTACGGACTCCTGGAAGGTACGGCCGATGGCCATGACCTCGCCAACCGACTTCATCTGGGTGGTCAGGCGGGCATCGGCCTTGGGGAACTTCTCGAAGGCGAACCGCGGTACCTTGGTGACCACGTAATCGATCGACGGCTCAAACGAGGCCGGGGTCTGGCCGCCGGTGATGTCGTTGGACAGCTCGTCGAGGGTGTAACCGACCGCCAGCTTGGCGGCGATCTTGGCGATCGGGAAACCGGTGGCCTTGGAGGCCAGGGCCGAGGAACGCGACACGCGCGGGTTCATCTCGATCACCACCATGCGCCCGTCGGCCGGATTGATGCCGAACTGCACGTTGGAGCCGCCAGTTTCCACACCGATCTCACGCAGTACCGCCAGCGAGGCGTTACGCATGATCTGGTATTCCTTATCGGTCAGCGTCTGTGCCGGCGCCACAGTGATCGAGTCACCGGTGTGCACGCCCATCGGATCGAAGTTCTCGATGGAGCAGACGATGATGCAGTTGTCCTTCTTGTCGCGGACAACCTCCATCTCGTATTCCTTCCAACCGATCAACGATTCGTCGATCAGCAACTCGTTGGTCGGCGACAGATCGAGGCCGCGGTTGCAGATCTCTTCGAACTCTTCGCGGTTGTAGGCAATACCACCGCCTGTGCCACCCATGGTGAACGACGGCCGGATGATGCAGGGGAAGCCGACCTTGTCGAGCACCCCGTAGGCTTCGTCCATGTTGTGGGCGATGCCCGAGCGCGGGCACTCCAGACCGATGGCACGCATGGCCTTGTCGAAGCGCGAGCGGTCTTCGGCCTTGTCGATGGTGTCGGCGTTGGCGCCGATCATTTCCACACCGAACTTGGCCAGTACGCCGTGACGCTCGAGGTCCAGCGCGCAGTTCAGCGCAGTCTGGCCACCCATGGTCGGCAGGACGGCATCGGGGCGCTCCTTCTCGATGATCTTGGCGACGGTCTGCCACTTGATCGGCTCGATATAGGTGGCGTCAGCCATCGACGGGTCGGTCATGATGGTGGCCGGGTTGGAGTTCACCAGGATGACCCGGAAACCCTCTTCCTTCAGCGCCTTGCACGCCTGCGCACCGGAGTAGTCGAACTCGCAGGCCTGGCCGATCACGATGGGGCCGGCGCCGAGGATCAGGATGCTTTGAATGTCTGTACGTTTTGGCATGGTCTCTCTCGAATTCTGGGCTCGGCGGGCTTAGCGGCGCTTGGCCATGGCGTCGATGAAGCGGTCGAACAACGGCGCCACATCATGCGGGCCGGGACTCGCCTCAGGGTGTCCCTGGAAGCTGAACGCCACCTTGTCGGTGCGCTCGATGCCCTGCAAGGAACCATCGAACAGGGACTTGTGCGTCGCGCGCAGATTCGCCGGCAGCGTGGCCTCGTCAACCGCGAAGCCGTGGTTCTGGCTGGTGATCATCACCACACCACTGTCGAGGTCCTGCACCGGGTGGTTGGCACCGTGGTGACCGTGACCCATCTTCACCGTCTTGGCGCCACAGGCCAGGGCGAGCAGCTGGTGACCCAGGCAGATGCCAAATACCGGAATTTCGGTTTCCATCAGCTGCTGGGTTGCCTTGATCGCGTAGTCGCACGGCTCCGGATCGCCAGGGCCGTTTGAGAGCATCACGCCATCGGGATTCAATGCCAGCACATCGCTTGCCGGCGTCTGCGCCGGGACCACGGTGAGACGGCAGCCGCGGGCCACCAGCATGCGCAGGATGTTGTACTTCACCCCGAAGTCGTACACGACCACGTGATACGGCAGCTCGCTGGCGGGAATCTCCGCATGCGCGTTGCTTTCCAGGCACCAGACGCCCGAGCGCCATTCGTAAGCTTCCTTGACCGACACTTCCTTGGCCAGATCCATGCCCTTGAGGCCCGGGAAGCTGCGCGCCAGCTCCAGCGCCTTCTCCTCGGTAGCGTCGTCGCCGACCAGGATGCAGCCGTTTTGCGAGCCCTTTTCGCGCAGGATGCGGGTCAGGCGCCGAGTGTCGATGTCGGCGATGGCAACGGTGCCATTTTCCTTGAGATAGTCAGGCAGCGACTGCTGGTTACGCCAGTTGCTGGCCAGAAGCGGCAGATCACGAATGATCAGGCCGGCGGCCCAGACCTGGAACGACTCGGCGTCATCCGGGTTGGTCCCGGTGTTGCCGATGTGTGGGTAGGTCAGGGTAACGATTTGCTGGGCATACGACGGATCAGTGAGGATTTCCTGATAGCCGGTCATGGCGGTGTTGAACACCACCTCACCGATGGTATGGCCATCGGCGCCGATGGATTCGCCGCGAAAGATACTGCCATCGGCAAGGGCGAGAATGGCTGGCTTAGTCAAGAGACCTCCCGTAGATCAAGGCTGTTGCAAACGCAGAGTGTAAAAAAGCGGGATGACGTATGAAGGTCATCCCGCTTTTTTGATTCGAGCCATTCTGCGTAAACTTTTAGTGGACACACTAAAGCGGGCAATATACAGAAAAGGTCCCTAAATCGCCAGCGCGACCGGACCACCTGCAGCCAGCCAGGCGGCACGCCAGCGCAGCGCACCCCAGGCGGGCCAGCCGCAAGCATGGCTCACTTCAGCCCCAGGACATCCTGCATGTCGTAAAGCCCGGCAGGTTGCTGCTCGAGCCACAGCGCGGCGCGTACCGCGCCCTTGGCGAAGGTCATGCGACTGGAAGCCTTGTGGGTGATCTCCACGCGCTCGCCATCCGCGGCGAACAGTACGGTGTGATCACCGACCACATCACCGGCCCGCACGGTGGCAAAACCGATGGTTTCCCGCGCACGTGCGCCGGTCTGCCCTTCGCGCCCGTATACGGCGACCCTCTGCAGGTCACGGCCGAGTGCGTTGGCGACCACCTCGCCCATGCGCAGGGCGGTGCCGGATGGAGCATCGACCTTGTGCCGGTGATGCGCCTCGATGATCTCGATGTCGACCTCATCAGCCAACACTCGCGCGGCGGTATCCAGAAGCTTCAGACAGAGGTTGACCCCGACGCTGAAGTTGGCCGCGAACACAATGGGAATTTCTTGCGCGGCCGCTGCCAGCTGCTGCCGCTCTTCGCCGGTGAAGCCCGTGGTGCCGATGATCATCGCCTTACCTGCGCGACGGCACACCTCAAGGTTCTTCAGCGTCACGCTGGGATGGGTGAAGTCGATCAGCACATCGAACGACTCCACGACACTGCCAAGATCACCCACCAGCGGCACACCGATTCGACCGAGCCCTGCCAGCTCCCCGGCATCTGCGCCGATCAGTGAGCTATCCGGACGGTCAATGGCCGCACTGAGCTCAGCCGCCTCCGCCTGCCTGACCGCCTCGATCAGATTCCTGCCCATGCGCCCGGCGGCGCCTGTCACTGCGATTTTTCTCATCAGAGCCTCAACCCACGGAGCTTCAGAACCACTCGCTGGCGCAGCGACCGTTGGCAGCGTCGCCAGCTCGCGCTCAGTTACAGATCTTCAAAAAAGCGCTTCACACCTTCGAACCAGCCACTGGCCTTGGGCGAGTGGGAGCGATCGCTTTCCAGCGAACTGCGAAACTCCTCGAGCAGCTCCCGCTGGCGCTTGTTGAGGTTCACCGGCGTCTCCACCACCACGCGGCACATCAGGTCGCCCGGCGCCCCGCCACGCACCGAAGCAACGCCCTTGCCGCGCAGGCGGAACAGCTTCCCGGTCTGGGTGCCCTCGGGAATCTTGAGCTTCACCCGGCCATCGAGGGTCGGCACCTCCAGCTCACCGCCGAGCGCCGCATCGGTGAAGCAGATCGGCACCTCGCAGTACAGGTTTCGCCCATCACGCTGGAAGATCGGATGCTCACGCACATTTACCACGACATACAGGTCGCCCGAGGGACCGCCCTGAGTGCCGGCCTCGCCTTCGCCGCCCAGACGGATACGATCGCCGGTATCCACGCCTGCCGGCACCTTGACCGACAGCGTCTTGTGCTCCTCGACCCGACCCTGCCCATGACAGCTGCCGCAGGGGTCGGTGATCATCTTGCCGCTGCCATGGCAACGCGGGCAGGTCTGCTGGACCGAGAAAAAGCCCTGCTGCATGCGCACCTGACCGATGCCGCCGCAGGTGGTGCAGGTGACCGGACTGGTGCCCTTCTTGGCGCCGCTGCCGCTACAGGCCTTGCATTCGACCAGGGTGGGCACACGAATGGTCACCGTAGTGCCGCGAACCGCCTCTTCGAGATCGAGGTCGAGGGTGTAGCGCAGATCGCTGCCGCGCTGCGCACCGCCACGCGAGGCGCCGCGTGCGCCACCAAAGAAGTCGCTGAACACATCGCCGAAGATGTCGGAGAAATTGGCGCCGCCAAAACCCGCGCCAGCACCGCCGCCCATACTGGGGTCGACCCCGGCATGCCCGTATTGATCATAGGCAGCGCGCTTGCTGGCATCGGAGAGCACCTCGTAGGCCTCATTGGCCTCCTTGAACTTCTCCTCGGCCTCCTTATCGCCGGGATTACGGTCCGGGTGGTGCTTCATCGCCAGGCGGCGGTAGGCCTTTTTCAGGTCTGCTTCGCTCGCGCCACGCTCGACACCCAGCACTTCGTAATAATCACGTTTGGCCATAATTTCCTGAATCCTTGAGCGTCGCCCACGTTGGCTGATCGGGCGGCTGGCTCATTCATTCGTTGGCATTGCCACCACCAGCTTCGCGGGGCTGCGGGTCTGAAAGCCGCGCATCCTAACAGAATTGACTGCCCAGACACGCCGACGCGGGAGCAAGCCCCCGCGTCAGGTGAGGCCCGGCCGAGATCTCGGCCGGGCAACAGGCGTAAGCCCCGCGGGCTCTGGCAACTTACTTGTTGTCCTTGACCTCTTCGAACTCGGCGTCGACGACATCATCGCCGCCCTTCTCGGAGCCAGCGGACTGCTGCTGGGCATCGGCGCCCTGCGGCTGTTCGGCGTACATCTTCTGCGCCAGCGGCGTGGTGGCCTGGGACAGCGCGGCCATCTTCGCCTCGATTTCTTCCTTGCTGTCGCCTTTCAGCGCGACTTCCAGCTCGCCGATGGCTTTTTCGATGCCAGCCTTCTCCTCGGCCGAGGCCTTGTCACCCGCCTCGGTGAGCATCTTGCGACTGGCATGAACCAGTTGGTCGCCCTGATTGCGCGCCGAAACCAGCTCCTCGAACTTGCGATCCTCCTCGGCATTGGCCTCGGCATCGCGCACCATCTGCTGGATCTCTTCCTCGGACAGACCGGAGTTGGCCTTGATCACGATGGATTGCTGCTTGCCGGTGGCCTTGTCCTTGGCGGACACGTGCAGAATGCCGTTGGCATCGATGTCGAAGGTGACCTCGATCTGCGGCACGCCGCGCGGGGCCGGCGGAATGTCGGCCAGATCGAAGCGGCCCAGCGACTTGTTCTGCGCCGCCTGCTTGCGCTCACCCTGCAGCACATGGATGGTCACGGCGTTCTGGTTGTCGTCGGCGGTGGAGAACACCTGCGACTTCTTGGTCGGGATGGTGGTGTTCTTCTCGATCAGCGGAGTCATCACGCCACCCAGGGTTTCAATGCCCAGGGTCAGCGGGGAAACGTCCAGCAGCAGCACGTCCTTGACGTCGCCAGCCAGCACGGCACCCTGGATGGCGGCGCCCATGGCCACGGCCTCGTCAGGGTTGACGTCCTTGCGCGGCTCCTTGCCGAAGAAATCCGCGACGCGCTTTTGCACCAGCGGCATGCGGGTCTGACCGCCGACCAGAATGACGTCGTCGATCTTCGCCACATCGATACCCGCATCTTTCAGCGCGATACGGCACGGCTCGATGGTGCGCTCGACCAGATCCTCGACCAGCGACTCCAGCTTGGCGCGGGAGATCTTCACGTTCAGGTGCTTCGGACCGGTCTGATCGGCGGTGATGTACGGCAGGTTAACGTCGGTCTGCTGGCTGGAGGACAGCTCGATCTTGGCCTTCTCGGCGGCCTCCTTCAGGCGCTGCATGGCCAGCGGATCACCCTTGAGGTTGATGCCGCTTTCCTTCTTGAACTCGTCGACGAGGTAGTCGATCAGGCGAATGTCGAAGTCTTCACCGCCGAGGAAGGTGTCGCCGTTGGTGGCCAGCACCTCGAACTGATGCTCGCCATCGACTTCGGCGATCTCGATCACCGACACGTCGAAGGTACCGCCGCCCAGGTCATAGACGATGATGGTGTGGTCGCCCTTGGCCTTGTCCATGCCGTAGGCCAGCGCCGCGGCGGTCGGCTCGTTGATGATGCGCTTGACGTCCAGACCGGCGATGCGGCCGGCGTCCTTGGTGGCCTGACGCTGGCTGTCATTGAAGTAGGCCGGCACGGTGATCACCGCTTCGGTGACCGTCTCGCCCAGGTAGTCCTCGGCGGTCTTCTTCATCTTCTTCAGTACTTCGGCGGAGATCTGCGGCGGCGCCATCTTCTGGCCCTTCACCTCCACCCAGGCATCGCCATTGTCAGCCTTGCTGATGGTGTAAGGCACCATCTTGATGTCCTTTTGCACGACATCTTCTTCGAAACGCCGGCCGATCAGGCGCTTGACCGCGTACAGGGTGTTCTGCGGGTTGGTCACCGCCTGGCGCTTGGCCGACTGCCCGACCAGGGTCTCGCCATCATTGGTGTAGGCGATGATAGAAGGCGTGGTGCGTGCGCCTTCGGCGTTCTCCAGCACTTTGACGTTGCCATTCTCCAGGATCGCCACGCAGCTGTTGGTGGTGCCCAGGTCGATGCCGATGATCTTGCCCATGTATGTTTCTCTCCAATCTGTTCAAGCCGCACTGCCAGCGGCAGTGGCGGTAAATTCAAACGCTTGACACCCAGATGGGGGTCGTTGGGACGATTTCAAGCCTTCTCGTCGATCGAAGGCTGGGCCTGTGCGGGAGCCTTGCTGACCACCACCATCGCCGGACGCAGCAGGCGACCATTGAGCAGATAGCCCTTCTGGAACACCTTGAGCACGCTGTTTGGCTCGGCCTGGTGACTCTCTTGCATGGCCATTGCCTGGTGATGCTCGGGATTGAATGGTTCGCCGAGCGGATCAACGGCCTGCAACTGGTGCCGCGCCAGCGTGTCGAGGAACAGCTTGACGGTCAGCTCCACCCCTTCACGCATCGGCTTGATGGCCTCATCGTCGGGGTTAGAAAGCTCAAGGGCACGCTCGAGGCTGTCCACCACTGCCAGCAGGTCTCCGGCGAACTTCTCCAGCGCAAACTTGTGCGCTTTCTCCACGTCCTGCTCAGCACGCCGGCGGATGTTTTGCAGCTCTGCCGCGATACGCAGCGACTGATCCTGGGCAGCTGCCAGCTGCTCCTCCAGCGATTCCACGCGCGCGGCGAGATCCTCACCGGCACCAGCCTGCTGCTGTTCGGCGGATTCGAAGTTTTCGGTTTCCTGCTTCTGCTCGTCGGCCATGCCTTCCTCCTGTCGAGACGTTGGCGGGCGCATGCCCGCAGTTGCCGGCTATATGGGGACTGGATTCGGCGCTTCAAGGGCACCGCCGCTGGGCTTGCCATCCCCGTTGAACCGGAGCGCACAAACACTGTATAAATAAACAGCCATCCAGCGGAGAGATGTCATGCTCATCCACCTCTCGATCCAGAATTACGCCATCGTCGACCACCTCGACCTCGAGCTTCGCTCGGGAATGAGCGTGATCACCGGTGAGACCGGGGCGGGCAAGTCGATCATGCTTGACGCCCTGGGCCTGGCTCTCGGTGACCGTGCCGAGAGCTCCGTGGTGCGGCCCGGTGCGGACCGCGCCGATATCCTGGCAAGCTTCGATGTGCAGGAGCTGCCCGAAGCCCGCCATTGGCTCGCCCAGCGTGATCTGGACGTTGACGGCCCGTGCATCCTGCGCCGGGTAATCACTGCCGAGGGTCGCTCGCGCGCCTACATCAATGGCAGCCCCTGCCCACAAGCCGACCTCAAGGCATTGGGCGGACTGCTAATCGACATCCATAGCCAGCACGAACACCAATCGCTGCTAAAGACCGATACGCACCGCCGCCTGCTCGACGAGTTCAGCGGCGCCCAGGAGCTGGCGCGTCAGGTGCAACTGGCAGCCCAGCGCTGGCGGCAGACTCACCAGGCCCTGGAGCGTATCAGCGCCAGCGGCGATGACCAGCGCGCACGCCATCAGTTGCTGAGTTACCAACTCGAAGAGCTGGAAAACCTTTCCCTGGCCGAAAACGAGCTTGAGCAGCTGGAGCAGGAGCAGCGCACCCTTGCCAGCGCAGGCCAATTGATCGCCGCCTGCGCCCAGGTGGTTGAGCTGTGCAGCGAAAGCGATGCCGGCAATGTGCTCTCTGCGCTCACTGCCAGCCTGCAACGGCTGACGGCCTTCCAGAGTCAGCCTTCGGCGCTGCAGGAGGCGGTTTCTCTGCTGTCGAGCGCGCAAATCCAGGTCGAGGAAGCGATCGGCGAACTCAACCGTTTCATTGATCACTTCGACGCAGATCCCGAACGACTGCAACAACTGGAGTCTCGCCTCGACGCCATCTACTCCCTGGCCCGCAAGCATCGGGTACTGCCCGACCAGCTTCCCGCGCTGCAGCAACGCCTGCTCGAGGAACTGGAGGGTCTGGCGGCGGACGACGAGGCCGTGGAGCAACTGAGCGAAGAGCTGGCTGCCTATGCCCGGCATTTCGAGAACAAGGCAGCCGAACTCAGCCGCATCCGCCAGGCGGCGGCAGGACCACTGGCAGAGCAGGTCCAAGCACAAATACAGCGTCTGGGCATGCCGGGTGGTCGCTTCGAGGTACGCCTGAGTCCCATGACCCATGACGAGCCCCAACCCTTTGGCCTGGAACAGGTCGAGTTCCTGGTCAGCGCCAATCCTGGCCAGCCATTGCGGCCGCTAGCCAAGGTCGCCTCGGGCGGCGAACTGTCGCGCATCAGCCTGGCGATCCAGGTGATCACCGCTCAAACCTCGCGCATTCCGACCCTGGTATTCGACGAAGTCGACGTAGGCATAGGTGGACCGACCGCCGAGATTGTCGGTCAACTGCTGCGCCGCCTGGGCGCACGCGGCCAAGTACTGACCGTCACTCACCTGCCGCAGGTCGCGGCACAGGGCCACCATCATCTATATGTGCACAAGGTGCGCGAGGCCGAGCAGACCCGCACTGCGGTGAGCTTTCTAGAAGGCGACGCTCGAGTTGAGGAAGTCGCGCGCATGCTGGGGGGCGTCGACATCACCGAGCAATCCCTGGCTCATGCGCAGCAGATGGTCACGGCGGCAGGCTGATTGCAGAACGAGAAAGGGCGACCCTGCGGTCGCCCTTTCTTTGCCACAGTGCCGCTTTAATTGCCCTGCGGCTTGCGCACGTAAAGCACCAGATTGTGCTCGACCAGTTCGAAACCATGGCGCCGCACGATTTCCTTTTGCAGTTTCTCGATCTCAGGGTCGAAGAACTCGATAACCTCGCCGCTATCCACGCAAACCATGTGATCGTGATGGCCGGAGTCTGCCAATTCGAACACGGCGTGACCGCTGTCAAAGTTATGCCGGACCACCAGACCCGCCGCCTCGAATTGAGTCAGCACACGATAGACGGTTGCCAGCCCAACGTCCTCGCCAGCCTCCATCAGGGCCTTGTAGACATCTTCGGCACTCATGTGGCGATTATCCGCCGTATCAAGCATCTGCAGGATCTTGATCCGTGGCAGCGTCACCTTCAGGCCGGCCTTGCGAAGTTCGTTATTTTCAACCATGCGGGATACTCGTAGCTGCTGTTTCGCAGCCTCCTTCATGCGGTATTATCCGGGCTTAAACGCCCAGCCAAGATAGTGGAAGTCACCTACTGATGCAAAACACCAAGCTACTGCTCGCCAGCGTGGGTTTCACAGCGCTGACGGCACTCGCCGGATGTTCTTTTCCAGGCGTCTACAAGGTAGACATCCAGCAAGGCAACGTCGTGACTCAGGACATGATAGACCAGCTGCGCCCTGGAATGACCCATCGGCAAGTGCGGTTTATCATGGGCAGCCCGATGATTACCGACACCTTCCACCCCAACCGCTGGGATTATCTCTACAGCTATCAGGCTGGTGGGAGCCAGCGCCTGCAGGAGCGCGTCAGTCTGGTGTTCGACGCCAACGATCGCCTGGCTGGTCTTGCCGGTGACTTCATGCCCGGAGTCAGCAAGGAGCAGGCAATCATGGGCGCCGAGCGCGAGCAAGCCCCCGCAACGCCAGCCCAGCCGGCTCCCCAGGCAGCCCCGCCGGCCCCCGGCTCGCTGCTCGAAGAGCTGCAGCGCGAAGTCGATGCAGCCGAGCCGGTCCCAGTGCCGAGGCCGCGCCCGCTGGAAACGCGCTGATAATAAACACCAAGGCCGCCCACGGGCGGCCTTGGTGTTTTCAAGCCTGTACCTTCAAAACACCATATCGGTCAGACGCCATACGTCGAATGCTGGCGTCTCGTAGGGATGGGCCTGCTTGAGCGCCTTGACGGCCTGATGAATCAACTCATCTGCGACCACCAGCTCGACCTTCCACTCGGCGACCCGTTCCAGCTCGCCGGTGCTTCCCAGGTGCGGCCGACTCCCCTCGAGCGGCCGGAACTGCCCTTGGCCCAGCGTCTGCCAGCAGCACTGCTCGTAGAGACCGATTCGACCGGCGCCCGTGGCGAAGACCGCAGCCTTGACCGTCTCGAGATGCGTTTCGGGCACATAGAAACAGAGCTTGTACATCCCATTCTCCCAGAGGTTGCCGGGCCAGCCTGATGCCAATATGGCATCAGGTCAAGAGGCCCGACTCCAAGGCTGGACTGGTGCCAGCCGGGGAGAGTTCCAGCGCAATCAACCTACCCAGACGCGCGCGTTACGGAACATGCGCATCCACGCCCCGTCTTCCTGCCAGTCATCCGGCCGCCAGGAATTTTGCACGCCGCGGAAGACCCGCTCCGGGTGCGGCATCATGATGGTGACGCGACCGTCGCGGGTGGTCAGACCGGTGATGCCGCGCGGCGAACCGCTCGGGTTGAACGGATAGCGCTCGGTCACCTTGCCGTAGTTGTCCACCAGACGCAGGGCCACGCAGCCCGAAAGATCGGCTTCGAGCAGCGCTTCCTCGCTCTCGAATTCGGCATGTCCTTCACCATGGGCGATGGCGATCGGCATGCGCGAACCGGCCATGCCCTGCAGGAAGATCGATGGCGACTCGGGCACCTGCACCATCACCACACGGGCCTCGAACTGCTCGGAGCGGTTGCGCACGAAGTGCGGCCACATTTCGCTACCCGGAATCAGCTCATGCAGGTTCGAAAGCATCTGGCAGCCGTTGCAGATGCCGAGGGCAAAGCTATCGCTGCGCTCGAAGAAGCCAGTGAAGGCGTCGCGCGCGCGCGCATTGAACAGGATCGACTTGGCCCAGCCTTCACCGGCACCGAGCACGTCGCCATAGGAGAAACCACCACAGGCGACCAGCCCCTTGAACTGCGCGAGATCGATGCGACCGGCAAGGATGTCGCTCATGTGCACGTCGATGGCGGAGAAACCGGCGCGATCGAACGCCGCCGCCATTTCCACCTGACCGTTGACGCCCTGCTCGCGCAGGATGGCGACCTTCGGCCGCACCCCGCTCGCGATGAACGGCGCCGCAACGTCCTGATTCACCTCGAACGACAGCTGCACGTTGAGGCCCGGGTTGGCCTCGTCGAGCAGATTGTCGAATTCCTGATCGGCGCAGTCGGCGTTGTCCCGCAGACGCTGGATGCGGTAGCTGGTTTCGCTCCAACGGCGCTGCAGCTGACCGCGACGCGCCGAAAACACCACCTCGTCAGCGTGCCGCAACTCGATAAGATCGCCGGCTACCGGCTGGCCGATCACGGCGACGCAGTCAGCAAGGCCTGCACCACTGAACTGGGCCAGAACCGCTTCGGTGTCTTCACGACGCACCTGCAGCACCGCACCCAGCTCCTCGTTGAACAGCACCGCCGCCAGCTCGTCGCGGCTATCGGCCAGCCCATCGAGGGTCAGCGTCAGCCCGCAGTGTCCGGCGAAGGCCATCTCGGCGGCCGCAGCCGCCAGACCGCCGTCGGAGCGGTCATGGTAGGCCAGCAGCAGGCCGTCGGCGTTCAGGCCCTGAATCACCGCGAAGAACGCGGCCAGGTCTTCGGCATCGTCGACATCCGGCACCTGGCGACCGATCTGGCCGTAGACCTGCGCCAGAATGGAAGCGCCGAGACGATTCTGGCCGCGCCCGAGGTCAACCAGCACCAGGTCGGTCTCCCCCTTGTCCAGGCGCAGCTGCGGGGTCAGCGTGCTACGGATGTCCTGCACCGGCGCGAAACCGGAAACCACCAGCGACAACGGCGCCGTGACGCTCTTGTCGACGCCGTTGTCCTGCCAGCGGGTTTTCATGGACATGGAGTCCTTGCCCACCGGAATGGTGATGCCGAGCGCCGGGCACAGTTCCATACCCACGGCCTTCACCGTCTCGTACAGACGCGCGTCCTCGCCCGGGTGACCGGCGGCGGCCATCCAGTTGGCAGAGAGCTTGATGTCGGAAATCTTTTCGATGCGCGCAGCCGCCAGGTTGGTCAGCGTCTCGCCGATCGCCATGCGCCCGGAGGCGGCCGCGTCGAGCAGCGCCATCGGGGTGCGCTCACCCATGGCCATGGCTTCGCCGGTGTAAACGTCGAAGCTGGTGGCGGTGACTGCGCAATCGGCCACCGGCACCTGCCACGGACCGACCATCTGGTCGCGGGCCACCAGGCCGGTGATGGAGCGGTCACCGATGGTAATCAGGAAGTTCTTGCTGGCCACCGCCGGATGGGTCAGCACCCGGTCCAGGGCCTCGGACAGCTCCACGCCGGCCGCATCGAAGGCATCGCCCACGGCAGCTTCGCTGACCACCGAGCGGTGCATGCGCGGCGGCTTGCCGAGGAGCACGTCCAGCGGCATGTCCACGGCGTTGTTGCCGAAGTGGCGGTCGGCGACGGTCAGCTGGCGCTCTTCGGTGGCCTCACCGACAACCGCAAACGGGCAGCGCTCGCGCTCGCAGATTTCCTTGAAGCGCTCGAAGTCGGCGGCATCCACCGACAGCACGTAGCGTTCCTGGGACTCGTTGCACCAGATCTCCAGCGGGCTCATGCCCGGCTCGTCGTTCGGCACGTTGCGCAGCTCGAAGCGGCCACCGCGACCGGCATCGTTGACCAGCTCGGGGAAGGCGTTGGACAGGCCGCCGGCGCCGATGTCGTGAATGAACTTGATCGGGTTCTGCTCGCCCAGCTGCCAGCAGCGGTCGATGACCTCCTGGCAACGGCGCTCCATTTCCGGGTTGTCGCGCTGCACCGAGGCAAAATCCAGGTCCGCCGAGCTGGCGCCGGTAGCCATCGACGAGGCCGCGCCGCCGCCCAGACCGATCAGCATGGCCGGACCACCAAGCACGATCAGCTTGCCGCCGACCGAAATCTCGCCCTTCTGCACATGCTCGCCACGGATGTTGCCCATGCCGCCGGCCAGCATGATCGGCTTGTGGTAGCCACGCACTTCCGGACCGCGCGGCGTGTCGATCGCCTGCTCGAAGGTGCGGAAGTAGCCGGTCAGCGCCGGGCGACCGAACTCGTTGTTGAACGCGGCGCCGCCCAGCGGCCCTTCGATCATGATGTCCAGCGCGGTGACGATGCGCTCAGGCTTGCCGTAGGGCTTTTCCCAGGGCCGCTCGAAACCGGGGATATTGAGGTTGGAGACGGTAAAACCGGTCAGGCCCGCCTTGGGCTTGGCGCCGCGACCGGTGGCGCCTTCATCACGGATCTCGCCGCCCGAGCCAGTGGAGGCGCCGGGGAACGGCGCGATGGCTGTCGGGTGGTTATGGGTTTCCACCTTCATCAGAATATGCACCGGCTCGACGCTGGCGGCGTACTCACCGCTGCCCGGCTGCGGGTAGAAACGTCCGGCAGTGAAGCCCTCGATCACCGCGGCGTTGTCCTTGTAGGCGGACAGCACGCCGGCACGGTGCATTTCGTAGGTGTTCTTGATCATCCCGAACAGGGACTTGTCCTGCGCCTGGCCATCGATGTCCCAGCTGGCGTTGAAGATCTTGTGGCGGCAGTGCTCGGAGTTCGCCTGGGCGAACATCATCAGCTCGACGTCGTGCGGGTTGCGCCCCAACGCGGTGAAGCTCTGTACCAGGTAATCGATCTCGTCGTCCGCCAGGGCCAGACCCAGTTCGACGTTGGCGCTTTCCAGCGCGGCGCGGCCACCGCCGAGCACGTCGACCACCTTGAGCGGCTTGGGCTGGGCATGGCTGAACAGATGCTCGGCCTCTTCGAATCGCTCCAGCACCAGCTGGGTCATGCGGTCATGCAGCAACGCCGAGACCTGCGCCCGCTCTGCATCGCTCAGCTCGCCGCTGACATAGTAGGCAATGCCCCGCTCCAGGCGCTGGATCTTGGCCAGCCCACAGTTATGCGCGATATCGCTGGCCTTGCTCGACCACGGCGAGATGGTGCCAAAACGCGGCACCACCAGCAGCAGGTGGCCCGAAGGCTCCTGTACCGGCACGCTCGGACCGTACTTGAGCAGGCGGGCGAGAATCTGCAGCTCCTCTTCCCCGAGCGCCTCCGTGACTTCGGCGAAATGGGCGAATTCGGCGTACAGGCCGGTGACGGCAGGCACCTTGTGGGTCAGTTGGGCCAGCAGCTTGCCGTGACGGAAGGCGGAAAGGGCGGGAGCGCCGCGCAGAATCAACATCGTCGGAACAGCCTCGGGGAGGGGAGCTTTGGGGGCGGCATTCTAGCGTATGACGGGCGACGAGGCTAAGACCGATGAGCGGCGGCGGGCTTCTCATCGCCAGGGCTTGCCAGTACGCTCGCCGACTTCACCCCCGCGGAGCCCAGCATGACCGAACCTCTGATCCTCGAACCCAACCAGCGCGCCGATGCCTGCGTGATCTGGCTGCACGGTCTGGGCGCCGACCGCTACGACTTCCAGCCAGTGGCCGAAGCCCTGCAACAGTACCTGCCGAGCACCCGCTTCGTGCTGCCCCAGGCACCGACTCGCCCGGTAACGATCAACGGCGGCTGGTCGATGCCCAGCTGGTATGATATCACCGCCCTGACCGCCAAACGGGCGATCAACCAGGACGAGCTCGAACACTCCGCGCAGACGGTGATCGATCTGATCGAACGCGAGCGCGACAGCGGCATCGACCCGGCGCGCATCGTTCTCGCGGGCTTCTCCCAGGGGGGCGCCGTGGTGCTGCACACCGCTTTCCTGCGCTGGCCCGGCCCGCTGGGTGGCGTACTGGCGCTTTCCACCTACGCCCCGACCTTCCCCGAGCAGCTCGAACTCTCCAGTCTCCAATGCGCCTGTCCGGTGTTGTGCCTGCACGGACAGGCTGATGATGTGGTACTGCCGAGCATGGGCCGGGCCGCATTCGACTGCCTGGTCGCCAGCGGGGTGCAGGCGCAATGGAAGGACTACCCGATGCGTCATGAGGTGCGACCCGAAGAGATTTCCGATATCGCCCGCTGGCTCATCGAGCGACTCCACTGAAGCGGCACCGGCTGGCCGCCCTTCGGCCAGCCCACCCCTGAGCCACGGCCAAGCGTCACACCAGAGCTATTCGCCCGCTCGGCAAAGTGGATTACACTGCGCGCGATTCCACTTGACGAAAACGAGAAGACCGTGCTCAAGGCACTCAAGAAAATTTTTGGCAAAGACCCGGCCGAACAGCCCACCCCCACCTCCTCCCAGGCTCCGGCCACTTCGCAAGAATCCCGCCCCGCTCCTGCGCCCCGGCAACCCAAGGCGCCCCAGGCCGAGCGCACAACCAAGCCGCGCAGTGAACGCCCCCGCAAGCCCAAGCCGGCCAAGCCAGTCGCACCGGCCTGGCAGCCCGAGGACTTCGTCGTCGAGCCGATGGAAGGCAAGACCCGCTTCCATGACTTCAAGCTCGCCCCCGAGCTGATGCATGCCATCCACGACCTGGGTTTTACCTACTGCACGCCGATTCAGGCGCAGGTGCTCGGCCACACCCTCAAAGGCCAGGACGCCATCGGCCGCGCCCAGACCGGCACCGGCAAGACCGCCGCCTTTCTCGTATCGACCATCACCCAGCTCTTGGAAACGCCGCCACCGAAAGAGCGCTACATGGGCGAACCACGCGCGCTGATCATCGCGCCGACCCGCGAGCTGGTGGTGCAGATCGCCAAGGACGCCGAGGCGCTCACCAAGTACTGCAAGCTGAACGTGATGAGCTTCGTCGGCGGCATGGACTTCGACAAACAGCTCAAGCAGCTGGAATCGAGGTTCTGCGACATCCTGGTCGCCACCCCCGGCCGCCTGCTGGACTTCAATCAGCGCGGTGAAGTGCATCTGGACATGGTCGAGGTGATGGTGCTCGACGAAGCCGACCGCATGCTCGACATGGGCTTCATTCCGCAGGTTCGTCAGATCATTCGCCAGACCCCCTACAAGGGTGAGCGCCAGACCCTGCTGTTCTCCGCCACCTTCACCGATGACGTGATGAACCTCGCCCGCCAGTGGACGGTCGATCCGGCCATCGTCGAAATCGAGTCGGAAAACGTGGCCAGCGAAACGGTCGAGCAGCACGTCTATGCCGTGTCCGAAGCCGACAAGTACAAGCTGCTCTACAACCTGGTCAGCCAGAACAACTGGGAGCGGGTGATGGTGTTTGCCAACCGCAAGGACCAGGTGCGGCGCATCGAGGAGAAACTCACCAAGGACGGCATCAGCGCCGCGCAAATGTCCGGCGACGTGCCGCAGCAAAAGCGCATCAAAGTGCTCGAGGGTTTCCGCGAAGGCAAGATCAAGGTGCTGGTGGCGACCGACGTGGCCGGCCGCGGCATCCATGTAGACGGCGTCAGCCATGTGGTGAACTACACCCTGCCTGAAGATCCGGATGACTACGTGCACCGCATCGGCCGAACCGGCCGCGCCGGCACCAGCGGCACCTCCGTCAGCTTCGCCGGCGAGGACGACGCCTTCGCCCTGCCGCCGATCGAGGAGCTGCTCGGGCGCAAGATCGGTTGCGAGATGCCTCCGGCCGAACTGCTCAAGCCGGTCCCGCGCCGCCACTGATCGACTACAGGTGGATGGCTTCGGGCATCCACCTCCCCCTTACCAGCGCTGCGCGGCCTGCAGGTCGCTGGCCCGCCCCTCTACCCAGCGCGGACCTTCCGCAGTGTCTTCCTTCTTCCAGAAGGGTGCGCGGGTCTTGAGGTAATCCATCACGAAGCGGCAGGCATCGAAGGCGGCTTCACGGTGGGCGCTGGCCGCACCGACAAAGACGATCGGCTCGCCCGGCTCCAGGCGGCCGATGCGGTGCAGGATGTCGAGATTGAGCAAAGGCCAGCGCTGCTTCGCCTCCTCGGCGATCCGCGACAGGGCCTTTTCGGTCATGCCGGGTGCATGCTCGAGCAGCATCCCCGCCACTTCCCGACCTTCATTGAAATCGCGTACATAGCCGACGAACCCCACCACCGCACCGATGCCGAGATTGGCCGCATGCAGTGCGTTGAGCTCAGAACCCGGATCGAACGCGGCAACCTGCACGCGGATGGCCATCTCAGCCTCCGGTCACGGGCGGGAAAAACGCCACCCGATCGTCATCAGCCAGCGGCTCGTCGAGCCGACACAGCTCGTCATTGCGCGCGCACATCAGGCTGGCCTCGCCAAGCACGGCCCAGCGCTCACCGCGCCCCAGCAGGTGACGACGAAGGTCGTCCAGGCATTGCCAGTGCGCCTGCCAGTCGACGCTTTCCTCGGTGACGCCCAGCGCCTCGCGGTAACGGGCAAAATACTGCACGCAGATCATGCGTCCGCCTCCCAATAACCGCTCTTGCCGCCACTCTTTTCCAGAAGGCGCAGCGCCTCGATGACCATGCCCCGATCCACCGCCTTGCACATGTCGTACAAGGTCAGCGCGGCGACGCTCGCCGCGGTCAGCGCTTCCATCTCCACGCCAGTCTGTCCGGCCAGCTTGCAGCGCGCGACGATGCGTACCCGCTCCTCGCCCCGCGCGCACAAGTCGACCTTGATGCTGGTAAGCAGCAACGGATGACAGAGCGGGATCAACTCATGGGTTTTCTTCGCCGCCTGGATGCCGGCGATGCGGGCCACGGCAAACACGTCACCCTTGGGATGCTCACCGTCGACGATCATCCGCAAAGTTTCCGGGCGCATGCGCACCCAGGCCTCGGCGGCGGCCTCCCGGGCGGTGATCGCCTTGTCGGTCACATCGACCATGTTGGCGCGCCCCTGGGCGTCGAGGTGGGTGAGCATGGACATGCCTCCGAGAAGTTTCCCCGTATTGTGGACGCAATTCGCGGCAGGCTAAAGGCTGGATAACGGACGCCAAGCGCTGCGCTCCATCCAGCCTGCCGCCCCGGCGTTTCCCCGGCCTTTACATGTTTGCCTCGGCGTACTCTGCCAGCACCGAGCGCGGCACCCCTTGCAGGGTGATATGCACCCCATGGGGGAAGTCTTTGAAGCGTTCGGTGAGGTAAGTCAGCCCCGAACTGGTGGCCGATAGATACGGCGTGTCGATCTGCGCCAGGTTGCCCAGGCAGATCACCTTGGAGCCGTTGCCGGCGCGGGTGATGATGGTCTTCATCTGATGCGGCGTAAGGTTCTGGCACTCGTCGATGAGGATCAGGCTCTGCTGGAAGCTGCGCCCGCGGATGTAATTGAGCGATTTGAACTGCAGCGGCACCTTCTGCAGGATGTAGTCCACGCTGCCGTGGGTGTTTTCGTCATCCATGTGCAGCGCTTCGAGGTTATCGGTGATCGCGCCCAGCCAGGGCTCCATCTTCTCCGCTTCGGTGCCGGGCAAAAAGCCGATGTCCTCGTCCAGCCCCTGCACGCTGCGGGTGGCGATGATGCGCCGGTAACGCTTGCTGACCATGGTCTGCTCGATGGCCGCAGCCAGCGCCAGGATGGTCTTGCCCGAACCTGCCGCACCGGACAGGTTGACCAGATGGATGTCCGGCTCCAACAGGGCGAACAGCGCCAGGGCCTGATAGATGTCGCGCGGCGTCAGCCCCCAGGCTTCCTGATGCAGGAGCGGCTCCTGATGCATGTCCAGCACCAGCAGCTCGCTGTCCTTGATGCCCTTGACCCAGCCGACGAAGCCCTGCTCGTCGAGGATGAACTCGTTGACGTGCAGCGCCGGCAGGTTGTCGATCAGCTGCACGCGGTGCCAGGTGCGCCCATGACCCTGGCGGGTGTCCACCTTGCTCACCCGATCCCAGAACGAGCCTTCCAGGCTGTGGTAGCCGCGCGACAGCAGGCCTACGTCGTCCACCAGCTGGTCGGTCTGATAGTCCTCGGTGGCGATGCCGCAGGCGCGCGCCTTCAGGCGCATGTTGATGTCCTTGGTCACCAGCACGACATTCCCTCCCCGCGCGCTCTTGAGCTCGGCCACCTGATTGATGATCCGGTTGTCGTTGTGATCCTCCGGCAGACAGGTCGCAGGCTCGATATGCCGCGTCATCAGGATCGAGAGCAGCCCGCACGGTCCGCTCTTGCCACGCTGGATCGGCACGCCCTGGGCGATCTCCTCGGGCGACGCTTCGCCGAGCACCTTGTCGATCAGACGGATCGCCTGGCGACATTCGGCGGCCACGGTGTGCTTGCCGCTCTTGAGCTTGTCGAGCTCTTCGAGCACGGTCATCGGGAGGGCGACATGGTGCTCCTGAAAGTTGAGGATGGCGTTGGGATCGTGGATCAGGACGTTGGTATCGAGGACATACAGGGTGGGCTGGGTGCTGTGGCTGCCGAAGTCATCCATTCGCGATCACCTTCTACTGGGGCCGGGCGACGGCTGCGTCGAACACAGCCGCCAACGGGGACCACCGGGCAACACGCGTGGAGGACAGGGCCGCTGGTGGGCTCGGAGCGACCCTAGGCCGCCACCTGTGTCGCAGGGTTCGGCGGTCTTTCACTGGCGTCATACAGCAAATTACATGACAGTTGGACCATCGGGGACCAAAGGCGCTCCACCACCCGGTTTTTTTGCCACGATAACCTGCTGATACGCACCCAAACCCGGCACCACGCTCCGCCGGCGGCCGCCTCGCGCACCAACGCAGAGCGCGCAAGGCGCTGGTGACCGCCAGGCAGACGCGGCCGATCACTGGAGCCTGGCAGACCAGGCGCACTAGAATCGCCGCTTCGCCCTGGAGACCCTGACGATGCTGATGGTGATATCGCCTGCCAAGACGCTCGATTACGAGACGCCTGCGACCACGTCGCGCCACACCCTGCCCGAGCACCTGGACGACGCCCAGCAGCTGATCGATCAGCTGCGCGACTACAGCCCCGCCCAGGTCGCCGAACTGATGCACCTGTCCGACAAGCTCGCCGCGCTCAACGTCGCCCGCTTCGGCAGCTGGAGCCGCGAGTTCACCCCCGACAATGCCAAGCAGGCTCTGCTGGCCTTCAAGGGCGACGTCTATACCGGGCTCCAGGCCGACGATTTCAGCGAAGCGGACTTCGACTTCGCCCAGCAGCATCTGCGCATGCTCTCAGGCCTGTACGGCGTTTTGCGGCCGCTCGACCTGATGCAGCCGTATCGCCTGGAAATGGGCACCAAGCTCGAAAACCCCCGCGGCAAGGATCTCTACGCCTTCTGGGGCGAGCGCATCAGCCAATGGCTCAACCAGGCGCTCGAACAGCAGGGCGACGACATCCTGCTCAATCTCGCCTCCAACGAATATTTCGGTGCGGTCAAACGCAAGGCGCTAAAGGCCAGGGTCATCGAAACCGAATTTCGCGACCAGAAGAACGGTGACTACAAGATCATCAGTTTCTACGCCAAGAAGGCCCGCGGCCTGATGGCCCGCTACGTCATTCGCCATCGCCTGCGCGATCCGGCGGCACTCACCGCCTTCGATAGCGAGGGCTACTACTTCAGCCCCGCCCATTCGAGCGACGACAAGCTGGTGTTCCTGCGCGACCACGCCTGACACCCCCTGCCAGGACCGGCGGCCGGCCCGGGCCGCTGGCCGGAACTATCTGCAAAACCCCGCAATCATAAGCGCGTAACCACTGATTCCGGTCCGGAAAGGGATAGCGCACATGAACGTGCTGGGACTTTCTCGCAAGCCCGCCGAGAGCTCGCAACGCGGCGCCGAAGCTCGTTCGACCCTTCCCTGGCGCTGTCCACTGGCGTTACGCACCTGCCGCCAGCCGAGCACGGCGCCGTTTGCCTCGCCGACGCCGGACAGCGGCTGATCCGCTCGCGCCACCCCCGCGGCGACCCCGTTCCGACTCTCGCCCGCCCACTGGGGCAGGCCCTTCCCCTCATCGCAACGCGCATCAGGAGGACTCCCGATGATCCCGGTCATTCTTTCCGGCGGCAGCGGTTCCCGGCTCTGGCCCCTTTCCCGCAAGCTGTTTCCCAAGCAGTTCCTCGCACTGACCGGCGAGCAGACCCTGTTTCAGCAAACCGTCGAGCGCCTGGCCTTCGACGGCATGCAACCACCCCTACTGGTCTGCAACAAGGAACACCGCTTCATCGTCAAGGAGCAATTGTCTGCCTGCAAACGTTCGATCCAGGGCCTGTTGCTCGAACCGTTCGGGCGTAATACCGCACCAGCGGTGGCGATGGCGGCCATGAAACTGATCGAGGAAGGCCGCGACGAACTGCTGCTGGTGTTGCCGGCCGACCATGTGATCGAGGATCACAAAAGCTTTCAGCGCTCGCTGGCGCTGGCCACCACGGCCGCCGAACGCGGCGAGATGGTGCTGTTCGGCGTTCCCGCCACGCGCCCGGAAACCGGTTACGGCTACATCAAGTGCGACATGAGCGAGCGCCACGGACTGCCCGACGGCGTGAATCGCGTGGTGCAGTTCGTCGAGAAGCCCGACGAAGCGCGTGCCCAGCAATTCGTCGAGTCCGGCGAATACTTCTGGAACAGCGGCATGTTCCTGTTCCGTGCCAGCGTGTTCCTCGACGAGCTGCGCAAGCACGATCCGGACATCTTCGACAATTGCCTGGTCGCCCTGGAACGCAGCCATCGCAACGGCGAAGAAGTCCTGATCGACCCCGAAACCTTCGCCTGCTGCCCCGATAACTCCATCGACTACGCGGTAATGGAAAAGACCAGCCTGGCCTGCGTCGTGCCGCTGTCGGCCGGCTGGAGCGATGTCGGCTCCTGGTCCTCGATCTGGGATGTGCACCCCAAAGACAGCGACGGCAATGTCATCAAGGGCGACGTCATCGCTCAGGACACCCATAACAGCCTGATTCAGGGCAACGGCAAGCTGGTCACCGTACTCGGCATGGACGATGTGGTGGTGGTGGAGACCAAGGACGCCATCATGGTCGCGCACAAGGACAAGGTGCAGGACGTCAAGAAGCTGGTGGCCCTGCTGGACGCCAAGGAGCGCCGGGAAACCCAGAACCATTGCGCCGTGTACCGGCCATGGGGCTGGTACGACTCGGTGGACATGGGCAGCCGCTTCCAGGTCAAGCGCATTTGCGTGAACCCCGGCGCCAGCCTGTCGCTGCAGATGCATCATCACCGCGCCGAACACTGGATCGTCGTTTCAGGAACCGCCCAGGTGACCTGTGGCGAAAAGACCTTCCTGCTGACCGAAAACCAGTCGACCTATATTCCGGTCACCTCGGTTCATCGTCTGGCCAACCCGGGAAAGATTCCGCTCGAACTGATCGAAGTTCAGTCCGGCAGTTATCTGGGCGAGGACGATATCGAGCGTTTCGATGACGTGTATGGCCGCGCCGAGCACACTGCCCCGGCGCAAAGTCGCGCGCACTGAACTGACGGCGGCCTGTCCGAATACTTCACTTGAAATTCGCACGGGCGCCGTATCACTATCGCGCCCGCACCGAACTCGGTGCGGGCTTCTCTTGCATCAACAGCTAACGGCAACAGGTTCTGCAGTGACGAAAGACGAAATGCGCCGTGAACTCGAGCGCCAGACCCAGCGGTTTCAAAATATTTACGGCGGCGAAGTAACCACCTACGCCGCGCAGCCTGATCCGGAACGCAAGCCGTGGCGCAAGAAAGCCAGTCTGCTTGATCAGGCCTTTCAGAAAGAGTTGCAAAAGATCGAAAGCGACAAGAGCAAGCAGACCGACGACGACTGAGCGAAGGTATTCCGCACCGTTCGTAAGGATAAGCGCAACAAAAAAGACCCGGCACTCTTGCGAGGCCGGGTCTTTTTTACGGCTGTAAGAATCAGTCGAACACAACTGTCTTGTTGTTGTGAACCAACACGCGGTCTTCCAGGTGATATCGCAGCCCGCGGGACAGGGCCATTTTCTCCACGTCCTTGCCGCGCCTGACCATTTCTTCGACGCTATCGCGATGACTGACGCGAACCACGTCCTGCTCGATGATCGGACCGGCGTCGAGTTCTTCGGTGACGTAATGACAGGTCGCACCGATCAACTTCACCCCGCGCAACGAAGCCTGGTGATACGGCTTCGCCCCGACAAAGGACGGCAGGAAACTGTGGTGAATATTGATCACCCGCTGCGCATATTCTTCACACAAGGCCGACGGAAGAATCTGCATGTAGCGCGCAAGCACAATTACGTCGGCCGCCTGCTCGCGCACCAGTCGGGTGACTTCGGCAAACGCCTCTTCCTTTTTCCCCGGCAGAACCGGCACGTGGAAATACGGAATACCGTGCCACTCCACCATGCTGCGCAGATCTTCATGGTTGGAAATGACGCAGGGAATATCGCAGTCCAGTTCCCCGCTGTGCCAGCGATGCAGCAGATCGGCCAGGCAATGCGATTCCCGGCTGGCCATCAGTACGACGCGCTTGCGCTCCCTCGAGTCGCTCACCCGCCACTGCATGGAGAATTCCCGGGCGATCGGCGCAAAGGCCTGACGCAGCCCTTCGACGCTGAATGGCAGTGAGTCGGCGCGGATTTCATGGCGCATGAAGAACCAGCCACTTTCGCTATCGGAGTGGTGGCTGGCTTCGGTGATCCAGCCGTTGTAGGTAGCCAGAAAATTACCGACCTTGGCGACAATACCGACTCGGTCCGGGCAGGCGATGACCAGCCTGTAAGTATGCATTGCTAAGCTCCGTATACGGCGGGAGCGGCATTCTATCCCAGAGCCGCGACGCTTTGGCATGCCCGCCTCTCGTTCTTTTGGACGACCGTTTCCGCGGCCGCAGGCGCCTCGAAAAACAAGTCGGCCAGTCAACTGGCAAAGTTTCCGGAAATAAATTGAACAAGATCACGAGCAACCGCCTTACATGGTTTTGTTGGTCTTGTTTACTTATGAACAACGCGTGACTATGATTGCCAGCACTCACCCCAAACACCTTGCGAGTATCCTGACATGTCCCTGATCAGCGAGTACCGCGCTACCGAAGAAGCCATAAAGGAACTTCAGGAGCGCCTCAAAGCACTGTCCGAAGACGCTAAGCTGCAAAAAGAACTGGAATTCGAAGGCAAACTGCGCGCGCTGATGGGCGAATATCAGAAGTCCCTGCGCGACATCATCGCCGTGCTCGACCCCGAATCGCGCAACAGCAAGCCGGGGCGTGCGCCGAAAGCCGCCGCGCCGAGCAAGCGTGCCCGCCGCGTGAAGCAATACAAGAATCCGCACACTGGCGAAGTGATTGAAACCAAGGGTGGCAATCACAAGACGCTGAAAGAGTGGAAAGCCAAGTGGGGCGCCGATAGCGTAGAAAGCTGGGCCTCGCTGCTGGATTGATCGACCCGCCGCATTGAAAAACGCCGACGCCAGTCGGCGTTTTCATTTGTTCCGGCGTTCGCCCGGCTCAGACAAATTCGCCGGCAACCACTCCCGCCGACACTTCATATTTCTGCGCCAGGCGCATTCCATACTCTTCCCAGGCCGCCAGCAACTGCAGTTGCGCAGCGTCAGCATTCCGTCGCAAGCCAGCCAATACCGTCATAAAATCGGTCACCGTATTGGGTGCCCCCATATTCCGATCACTCAAGCGTAATTGGCAGAAGTTTCGCCAGCGCTGTTGTTCGGCGGCAGAAAGTGTTTCGGGGAAGTTGCGTGCCCGATAACGAAACAACAGTTCGACCAGGCGCTCGTCATCGAATGCCAGACCGTGACTGCCGATTGCATCGGCCTCGGCATTTCTCACCCGCTCGCACAAAAGCCGATCGCGGTCACCGAGAAAACCGGCGTACAGCAACTGCTCGGGATCGGCGCAGGCCACTCGTTCGGTCTCCTGGGCGTACATGGCGGCCAGCGGCGCCTGCCAGAGGCTCTGGCGCTCCTCGAGCTGGCGGGCGCGCGAAAGGAGCATGGGTAGGTCAAGACCGAGACGGCGCTGGTCTTCATCGCGCAGCACGCTCAACGGCGCCAGGACCGGGCAGCGATTGACGTGCACGAGTTTCAACGGTACCGGCAGCTCATGCGCCTGCAGACTGGCGCGCGGGGTGTACAGGCGCTGGCGCAGCGTCGCGGCGTCTTCCTGCCAGAGCACCGCCGGGTCCAGCGCCAGGTCGCAGACCACCAGGGCGTTGCGGTTTTGCGGATGCCACATCAGCGGCAGCACCACCGAGAGAAAATGCCGCTCGGCGCCAAACCGTCCGGAGACATGCACCAGGGGTGTGAGCAGGCGCACCTGCTCCTGCACGCGCGACTTGCGGCGCAGCGCAAAGAGATAGTCATAGAGCTTGGGCTGCCGCTGACGCAGCAGGCGTGCCAGCGCAATGGTCGCCCGCACGTCGGAGAGCGCATCGTGGGCCTGCAGATGGTCGAGACCGTTGGCCACCGACAGCCGCTCGAGCTTGAGCGTGACCCGCCCCTCGTCCTCCGGCCAGACAAAACCTTCCGGGCGCAGCGCATAGGCCGTGCGCACCACATCGATCAGGTCCCAGCGACTGTTGCCGTTCTGCCACTCGCGCGCGTAAGGGTCGTAGAAGTTGCGATACAGGCTGTAGCGCATCACCTCATCATCGAAACGCAGGCTGTTGTAACCGGCCGTGCAGGTCTGCGGAGCACGCAACTCGTCGTGCAGCCGGCTGATGAACTGCGCCTCGGCGAGCCCCTCGGCTTCTAGCCGTTGCGGCGGGATACCGGTGACCAGGCAGGCGCCCGGATGCGGCAGGATGTCATCGGCCAGCCGGCAATAGAGATTCAACGGCTCGCCGATCTCTTCCAGCGCCTCGCTGGTGCGGATGCCGGCGACCTGCATCGGCCGATCGCGGGCCGGCGCGGTGCCGGTGGTTTCGAAGTCGTACCAGAAGATGCTTGCGGCCACGGTAAGCCTTCCTTGTCGAAGAAGCCGCCGAGTCTACCGCGCGACAGCGCACCACGCCCCCTGCCACACGTGCCGGTTGATTGAGCCATGCGCCGCGCATAGGATCGCCGACTTGCAGGATGCAATCATGGGCTAAGCAGTGCCAACCTCCCTCGCGCCGAGTGCGCCGCTGGACAACCGCTATCTGGTGGAAACCCCCGAAGGCATCGAACTGGTGCTGCGTCCGGCCGGTCTGCTGCCTCGCGCCATCGCCTTCGCCATCGACCTCTTGCTGCGCGGGCTGATCCTCATCGCCCTGCTGCTGAGCCTCAGCGCGCTCGGCATGTTTGGCTTCGGACTCGGTGCCATCGTGCTGTTTCTCGTGCAGTGGTGGTACATGGTGCTGTTCGAGGTGCTTAACCAGGGGCGCACCCCCGGCAAGCAGTGGATGGGCCTGCGCGTGGTGCATGACGATGGCACACCGGTAGGCTGGGCCGCCTCGCTTACCCGCAACCTGCTGCGCGCGGTCGACCTGCTGCCGTTTGGCTACATGCTCGGTGCGCTCAGCTGCCTCTGGCATCCCTCGTTCAAGCGCCTGGGTGACCTGGCCGCCGGCACCCTGGTGGTGTACCGCGAAAAGCCACGGGCGCGCCCGGAGCTGCCGTCGGCCGCCCCTGCCGCCGCGCCATTCGCCCTGCACACCGATGAACGCCAGGCGCTGATCGCCTTTGCCGAGCGCCATGACAGCCTGTCCCAGGCGCGCCGCCAGGAGCTGGCGCAGCTGTTGGCCGAGCCACTGCAGACGCCGCCTGCGCTTGCCGAGCAACGCATCCTGGCTATCGCCAGCCACCTGTTGGGACGCACATGACCCAGGACCGTTTCGAAGCCCGCCATCGTCAGGACTGGGCCGCGTTCGCCAGCCAGCTGCAGATGCTGGAACGACGCGGTGGCCGGCACGCTGACAGCCGCGGTTTTCCCGCCGCCTATCGGCGCCTCTGCCAGCAGCTGGCGCTCGCCGAGGCGCGCGGTTACAGCCAGACGCTGCTCGACCAGTTGCGTCAACTCGCCCTGCGCGGCCACCAGCAGCTGTACCGTCATCGCAGCCCGCTGTTCGGCCAGGCCATCGGCTTTCTGCTGCAGGGCCTGCCGCGACTGGTGCGCGGCGAATGGCGCTTTGTGCTGACCGCCAGCCTGCTGTTCTACGGCCCGCTGCTGGGCATGGCCCTGCTGGTGTACCTGGTCCCGGATCTGGTCTACAGCGTGCTACCCGCCGATCAGGTGGCGCAGATGGAGAGCATGTACGACCCAGAGAGCCGGCGCCTCGGGCGTTTCGCCGAGCGCACCTCGATGGACGACTGGATGATGTTCGGCTTCTACATCATGAACAACGTCGGTATCGCCTTTCAGACGTTCGCCGGCGGCATGCTGCTCGGCCTCGGCGCGGTGTTCTTCCTGACCTTCAACGGGCTCACCATCGGCGCGGTGGCCGGGCATCTGACCGGCATCGGCTATCACCAGCCGTTCTGGTCGTTCGTCATCGGTCACGGCGCCTTCGAACTGACCGCCATCACCCTGGCCGGCGCCGCCGGATTGCGCCTGGGCTGGGCGCTGGTGGCGCCGGGCCGGCTGCGGCGCCTGGAAGCACTGCGCGTGGCCGGAGCCATCGGCGTGAGGCTGGTCACCGGCGCGTTTCTGATGCTGCTGCTCGCCGCGTTCATCGAGGCGTACTGGTCGTCGATGACGTTCGCCACGCCGACCGTCAAATACGCTGTCGGCGGTCTGCTCTGGCTAATGGTCGGCAGCTACCTGCTGCGCGCCGGACGGAGCCACCATGCAACTGCCTGACCTGGAAATTCGCCCGCGCAGCAACTGGGAAGCGCTGGACCTTGGCACCCGCCTCGCGCAGCGCCACCTGACGAGTCTGATGCTCGCCTGGGCCGCGCTGACCCTGCCGATCTTCGCCCTGCTCACCCTGGTACTGTGGCGCTATCCCAGCGCGGCGCTGCTGCTGTTCTGGTGGCTCAAGCCGCTCTACGAGCGCCTGCCACTGTACTTTCTGTCCCGCGCGGTGTTCGGCGAAACGCCCGGCATCGGCCAGTGCCTGCGCGCGCTGCCCGGCCAACTACGTGCGCAATGGTTCGCCAGCCTGACCTGGCGCCGCCTGAGCCCCACCCGCAGCTTCGACCTGCCCGTCGTCCAGCTCGAGGGGCTGCACGGCAAGGCCCGCCAGCAACGCCTGGCCATTCTTGGCCAGCGCACCAGCGGCGCGGCCTCCTGGCTCACCATCGCCGGCTACCACCTCGAGGTGGCCCTGCTGCTGGGGCTGATGGCGCTGCTCTACCTGCTGCTGCCCGAGCCGGTGCTGGCCGACTGGCAGTGGCAGGACCTGCTGGCGCAGGACGGCCAATGGCTATGGCTGGAACACCTGACCAACCTGTTCTACGCCCTGGTACTGGTCGTTTGGGAGCCGATCTATGTCGCCTGTGGCTTCAGCCTGTACCTCAATCGCCGCACAGAATTGGAAGGCTGGGACATCGAACTGGGTTTTCGCCGCCTGCGCCAGCGCGCCCCACGCGCCGCCGCGCTGGGCCTCGTGCTGCTCGGCTGCCTGCTGCTGGTGCCGCCCGAGCCGGCCTGGGCAGAGCGCGCGCCGAAGCCGCAGGACGAGCGCCTGCTGAACCAGGCGCTGACCAGCGCCGAAGCGCAGAAACGCATCACGGCCCTGCTGAGCGAGCCGCCCTTCGAGCACCGCGAGCAGGTCAGCGCCTGGCGCCTGGCCTCGACCGATGAACCTGAAGAAACCGACGACGCCGACGGCACGGACCTGTTCGAGCGCCTGCGCACGCTGCGCGAGTTTTTCGAAAGTCTCGCACCGATGACCGAGGGCCTGCTGTGGATCGCCCTCTTCGCCGGCGTGCTCCTGCTGCTCTGGCGTTATCGCCAGTGGCTTGCGCTGTTTGTCGCTCGCGTGCCGCTGCGCCTGCCCAGGCGCCCGCCGCCGGCGGTTCTGTTCGGCCTGGCGGTCAGCCCGGAGAGCCTGCCGGCCGACGTCGCCGGCGAAGCCGAGCGCCTGTGGGAGAAATCCCCGCGCCAGGCGCTCGGCTTGCTTTACCGCGCCACCCTGAGCCACCTCCTGCACCAGCGGCAACTGCCGGTGAAGGACTCGCACACCGAAGCCGAAGTGCTCGCCCTGCTGGCAGCGCAGGACGCAGGCGCCGTCTATGCATACACCGCCAGCCTGACCGAACAGTGGCAGAACCTTGCCTACGGCCATCTGCCGCTGCCCCCGGATACCCGGCAGCGCCTGTGCCAGGGCTATCGCGCGCTGTTCAGCCAGGGGGTGCCGGCATGACCCGCCAGCGCAAGTTCCTGATCGGTGCGCTGGCGGTCCTGCTGCTGGGCCTGGCCGCCATCTACCTTGGCGGGCGCCTGGAGCGCTACGAGCGCACCGTAAAACATGGCCCTTCCCCCGAGGCGCGTGCCGACGCCTACCTGGCAGCGGTGCGCTTCCTGCAGCAGCAGGACATCGCCGCCCGGCGCCTGGAAGAGCTCGAAGACCTGGATGACCTGCCGACCAGCGAGCACAGCCTGCTGCTGCTCGGCAACCGCCAGTGGATGTCCGCCCGCCAGGCCGAGCGCCTGCTGGACTGGGCCGCGCGCGGCGGGCATCTGCTGTTCGTCGCCGAGGCGCTGTGGGACGAGCCGCGCCAGGCCAGTGGCGACCTGCTGCTCGACCGCCTGCAACTGCAGCAGCATGAAACCGAGCAGGCGCACGTGCCGCCCAGGCCCACGCACAAGTCTTCCAGCGAGGGGCTGAGTACCCTCGAGGTGCCTGGCGAAACCGCGCCGGCCTTCGTCCGCTTCGATCCGGCCTATCACCTGCACGACCCGGCCGAGCGCGCGACGCTGCGGGCCGACAGCGAGCAGGCCACCCACCTGCTGCAGTTCGCCCATGGTCTGGGGCGCGTCACCGTGCTCACCGACAGCGAGCTGTGGACCAACCGTCGGATCGCTGCCTTCGATCACGCCTGGCTGCTCTGGTACCTGGCCCGGGACACCCAGGTGACGCTGATCGGCCGCAGCGATCACCCGTCCCTGCTCGCGCTGCTCAAGCGCCACTTCCCCGAAGCCCTGACGGCCCTGACCCTGCTGCTGGCCCTGGCGCTCTGGCATGCCGCGCGGCGCGAAGGGCCGCTGCTGCCGGCCACGCCGGTCGGCACGCGGCGACTGCAAACCCACGTGCGCGGCCTGGCCGACTTCCACCTGCGCCACGGCGGCCACGCGGGGCTGATCGCCCAGCTGCAGGAGGAGATCGGCCAGCGCGCCCGGCGGCGCCACCCCGGCTTCGCCCAGCTCGATATACCCAGCCAACGTCATCTGCTGACCCAGTTGAGCCTGCTGCCGCGCGACGTGGTGGACCAGGCCCTGCAGCCCCCCGCTCCACGGCCCTCCACCGTCGAGTTCACCCGCCAGGTCGCCCACCTGCAAACCCTCAGGAATGCCCTATGAGCGAACAAACCCTCGACCTTCCCGCCGCCCAGCACCGCCAACGCGCCTGCCAGCTGGCCGCCGCGCTGCAGCAGGAGCTGCGCAAGGCCCTGATCGGCCAGACCGCGGTCATCGACGATGTGCTCACCGCCCTGATCGCCGGCGGCCACGTGTTGATCGAAGGCGTGCCGGGGCTCGGCAAGACTCTGCTGGTGCGGGCGCTGGCGCGCTGCTTTGGCGGCGACTTTGCGCGTATCCAGTTCACCCCCGACCTGATGCCCAGCGACGTCACCGGCCACGCCATCTGGGATCTGGCCAGCGAGCAGTTCAAACTGCGCAAGGGGCCGGTGTTCACCCACCTGCTGCTCGCCGACGAAATCAACCGCGCGCCGGCCAAGACCCAGGCGGCGCTGCTGGAGGTCATGCAGGAGCGCCAGGTGACCCTCGAGGGCCGACCGCTGCCGGTCCCGCAGCCGTTTCTGGTGCTCGCCACGCAGAACCCCATCGAACAAGAAGGCACCTATCCGCTGCCCGAGGCCGAGCTGGACCGCTTCATGCTGATGCTGCGGATGGACTACCCCAGCGCCGACGAAGAGCTGAACATGGTTCGCCAGGTGACCCGCTCGGCGCAGGCCGACATGCTCGAAGTCACCCCGCTGCGCCAGTTGTTGCGCGCGCAGGACGTGCTGGCCCTGCAGAAGATCGCCAGCGAACTGCCGGTCGACGAGCAGGTACTCGACTACGCCGTACGGCTGGCCCGCGCCACCCGTCAATGGCCAGGCCTGGCGTTGGGCGCCGGCCCGCGCGCCTCGATCGCCCTGATTCGCGGCGCACGCGCCCGGGCACTGCTGCGCGGCGGCGAATTCGTGGTGCCCGATGACGTGAAGCGCTGCGCCCCGGCCGTGCTGCGCCACCGCGTGCGGCTCTCGGCCGAGCTGGAAATCGAAGGTCTGGACACCGAGCAGCTGCTGCGCCAGCTGATCGAGCAGACCCCGGCGCCGCGCCTGTGAGCGAGCGAGCGGCCCGCGCGCGGATAACGCCGTCCCGCCGACTGTTGCTGGCCGTCGGCGGTCTCGCCGGGCTGGCCATTGCCTTGGGCACCCTTTCCGCGCTGGCAGCCGTGCCGCCGGCGTGGCTCGGCTCGCTCTGGTGGGCCCTGCTGCTGGCCGGCCTGCTGCTCGCGCTGAACGATGCCTGGCGGGCCCGGCGCCTGCCGGCACCGCGCGTGGCGCGGCAGCTGCCGGGCAAGCTGCCGGTCGGGCGCTGGAGCGAAATCGGCCTGAGTGTCCGTCATGCAGCGGCCGTCCCCGTGACCGTCCGGGTGTTCGACCACCTGCCCGCCCAGATGCAGAGCGAGCAACTGCCGTTCAGCCTGCCGTTGCAGCCGGGTACCACCAGCCATTTCAGCTACCGCGTATTGCCCGAACGCCGCGGCCAGTACAGCTTCGCCCACTGCGAAGTGCTGCTGCCCAGCCCGCTCGGTCTGTGGTGGAGCCGGCGGCTGCTGGCGCTGCCCGGCGAGACCCGCGTCTATCCCGACTTCACCCGCCTGCATGGCTCGCGCCTGCTGGCGGTGGACAACTGGCTGAGCCGCCTGGGCGTGCGCCAGCGTCCGCGCCGGGGCCTCGGCCAGGACTTTCGCCAGCTGCGCGATTTCCGCGAGGGCGACACCCTGCGCCAGATCGACTGGAAGGCCACGGCGCGCAAACGCAGCCCGATCGTCCGCGAGTATCAGGACGAGCGCGACCAGCACATCCTGTTTCTGCTCGACTGCGGCCGGCGTATGCGCAGCCGTGACGGCGAGCTGTCGCATTTTGACCACGCCCTGGAAGCCTGCCTGCTGCTGAGCTACGTCGCCCTGCGCCAGGGCGATGCGGTAGGCATCGCCACCTTCGCCGGCGAGGACGCACGCTTTCTCGCCCCGGCCAAGGGCGCGGGCCAGCTCAATGCCCTGCTCAACACCCTGTACGACCTGGAAAGCAGCCGCCAGCCAGCGGATTACGCCAGCGCGGTGCGCGATCTGTTGGCGCGCCAGCCGCGCCGGGCGCTGGTGATCCTGCTGACCAACCTGCGCGACGAGGACGACGAGGAACTGCCGGCCGCCGCCGCCCAGCTGATGCGCCGGCATCGCCTGCTGTTGGTCAGCCTGCGCGAGGAGCTGCTCGACCGCCTGGCCGGCCAGACGGTGGAAACCTTCGACCAGGCGCTCGATTACTGCGGTGCGGTGGAATACCTGGCAGCGCGCGACCGCCTGCAGCAGCGCCTCAGCGCCCAGGGCGTGCCGCTACTGGATGCGCGCCCCGGCGAGCTGGGCCCGCGACTGATCGAGCAATACCTCGAGATGAAGCGCTCCGGCGCGCTTTGAGCGACTAACAGGACGGGCCGGCCAGCGGCTCGCTGGCACCGTTCTCGCTGGCGCGCAGCTCGCTGACATGCGGCTGGAAGCTGAAATACTGACGCAGCGCATCGACCATCTCGAGGATCTCGGCCGGCGGGTCGATCAGCTGGAAGCCCGAATCATAGCTGCCGGGGGTCACATCCTCCTGCGACCACTGGCAGGTGGCGCTGAGGTCGATGTGGCGCACCTGTCCGTCCTGGGTCGGCACCTTGAGGCGCATCTCGAAACGGGCATTGCGCAGCATCGGATACGGACTGATCAGCATCAGGCCGTCTTCGGAGAGGTTGCCGATGTAGCCGAGCGGCTTGTCGGTGTAGCGATTGAACACCTTCAGGTAGTACGGCAGCTGGTGCCGTTCGATTTTGCGCTGGTTGGACATGGGCAAGGTCCTGACCTGGCTGCGTTCGATGGTCATCTAGACGCTATTCCTCACAGCTCTGCTCAATCTGGCTGCGCAGCCGCTGCCGGGCGGCAGCCATTTGTGCATCACTGTAGTACGAACGCTCGCCGGCTGCGTCGGTCGTGTAGAAGCTGCCCGGCTGCTCGATATGCGCCAGCTCGCGGCGCAGCGCGGCGCAATGGGCCAGACGCTGCTCGCGGCGCTCGCGGTTCTGCCCCGCGGCCACCGCGCGCTCCTCGCGGCGCGCCTCGAAAAACCGCTCGGCGGCCTGCTCGCGCGCACGGGTCGCGTCATCACGCTCGATCACCTGCGGCCTGACTTCGACCCGCTCGGCGCCCGAGCCCGGACGCTGGCCGAAATGCACCTGGCCATTGGCGTCCACCCAGCGGTAGATTTCCGCCGCCGCGCCCGCCGTCCAGCCCAGCATCGCGACCGCCAGCAGCGCAGCGCCGTGCCTAGCCCGGCTCATCGTCAGCCTTGGCCTTGGCCGCCTTGGCCGCGCGCTGCTTGCGCACTTCCTTGGGATCGGCGATCAGCGGACGGTAGATCTCGACCCGCTCGCCCTCCTCCAGGGTGCGCTCCTCGGGCTTGGCCACCGCCTTGCCGAAGATGCCAAGCGGCGCGCCGGCAAGATCGAGCCCGGGGAAATGCCGGTCCATCCCCGAGCGCAGCGCGGCCTCGCGCACGCTGCTGCCCGCCGGCAATTCGAGGGTCAGAAGTTTCTGCTTGTCGGGCAGCGCATAGACCACCTCGACGCGGATCGTCGGCTTATCCATAGAGTTTCTTCGCCCGTTCGCAGAAGGCGTCGACCAGGGTGTTGGCCGCGTGGTTGAACAGCGGCCCGAGGGTGATTTTCACCAGCGGCCCGGCGTAGTCGAAGGTCAGGTCCAGGCTGATCTTCGCCGCCTTGTCGTTGAGCGGCGTGAATTCCCAGATGCCGTGCAGGTGGCGGAACGGCCCCTCCTCGAGATTCATCTCGATGCGCTTGCCGGGCACCAGCTCGTTGCGCGTGAGAAACCGCTGGCTCAGCCCGCCCTTGGAGACGGTCATGCTGGCGCGCATCTGCGTCTCGCTGGCCGCCAGCACCTGACTGGCCGAGCACCATGGCAGAAACTGCGGATAGCTCGCCACGTCGTTGACCATGTCGAACAGGGCCTCGGCCGGATACGGCAGCAGCGCCGAGCGGTGAATGTGCGTCGTCATCGATACATCGCTTGTGCAAACCGCCGCGGCGGTGAGGAAAGTGATTGCCTTCACGGGCCAGGCATTGTCGGGGATTCGTCCGCCCCCCTCAAGTTTCCGCGGGCCGCCCCGTATCGTCCTTGCCGGCGAGCGCCTATAATGTGCGCCCTATGGCCAAACAGAAAAAACACCCCTCCGGAACCATCGCCCTCAACAAGAAGGCGCTGCACGATTACTTCATCGAACAGAAGTTCGAGGCCGGCGTTGCCCTTGCCGGCTGGGAAGTCAAAAGCCTGCGCGCCGGCAAGGCGCAGCTGGTCGACAGCTACGTCCTGCTCAAGGATGGCGAAGCCTGGCTGCTCGGCTCGCACATCACCCCGCTGCAGACCGCCAGCACCCACGTCATCGCCGACCCGACCCGCACCCGCAAGCTGCTGTTGCACAAGCGCGAGCTGGGCAAGCTGTTCGGCGCGGTGCAGCAGAAGGGCTATGCCTGCGTGGCGCTGTCGCTGTACTGGAAGAAGCACCTGGTCAAATGCGAGATTGCCCTGGCCAAGGGCAAGAAGGAGTTCGACAAGCGCGACACCGAACGCGCCAAGGACTCCCAGCGCGAGATCCAGCGCGCCATGCGCAGCAAGGGCCGCGATGAGTAAGGCGGGCAACGCCGATCGAGGGCGCTGAGGGCTGGACGCCAGCGTCCGGCTCGCCGCCAGCCTGTTTCGCTTCGGTTCTGCTTTCGCTGTTCACCCTTTCAGGCTCAGCCAACCCTGCCGCTCCACACCGCCCGCCCCGCCTCCAGCGCGTTTACTCGGCTTTCGCGCCCTGCGTGCGCCGCTGCGCGCGGGCCAGACGCTCGGCCTCGCGGCGACCATCCTCCAGCACTTCCTGCACGTAATGAATGTGCCGCTCGGAGATCGCCCGGGCATCTTCCGCACGGCGCTCGATGATCGCGTCGTACAGTGCCTGGTGTTGCTGCATCAGCATCTGCCGGGTTTCCCCGCGCAGCGCGTACATGCCGCCGATGTTGGTCACCACGTTGCGTTTCAACAGATCGAACAGCCCACGCACGGTGTGCAGCAGCACGGCATTGTGACTGGCCTCGGCGATCGCCAGGTGAAAGCGCGCATCCGCCGCCCCCTCCTCGGCCCGGTTGGACTCGTCGCCGCGCGCATAACAGGCCTGCAGGGCAGAAAAGGCCTCGCCCAGCCGCTGGCGATCGACCTCGGTGGCCCGGCTCGCGGCATAGAAGGCGCAGGCGCCCTCCAGCGTATGGCGAAACTCGAGCAGGTCGCGCTGGGCGTCACTGTTGTTTTCCAGAAGGCGCAGCAACGGATCGCTGAAGGTCGACCCCACCGACTCGACGACGAAGTTGCCGCCGCCATGCCGACTTTCCACCAGCCCGCGTGCCGCCAGCTTCTGGATCGCCTCGCGCAGCGACGGCCGCGACACGCCGAAGCGCTCGGCCAGCACCCGCTCGGCCGGCAAACGCTCACCCGGCTTCAGCGTGCCTTCGAGAATCATCGCCTCCAACTGCGAGACGATTTCATCGGCCAACCGCCGATGCCGCACCACCCCCACTTCCATGCCGCCCTCAACTGGTATGACCACTGATGATGAGTCGTAGATTAGCGATCCACGCGCCGAGCGACAATATGTCGGCTTTCTACTTTGGTACTTATTGACCCGCCGGCGAATGCTTTTATAGGCTGTGCGCACCGATGGGCATCTGGTATTACCACTTACCCGCCCATCCGGACCAGAACAATCACAAGAGGTCGCCATGCCAGTCAGTTCAGCTCGCGCCCAAGGCGCCGCGATTCGCCCGCTCAACGCTTCGGAGGAGGTCTGACCATGTCCAACGGCCTTCTCGCCCTGCTGGCGTTCTCGCCGATTCTGCTCGCCGCCATCCTGCTGATCGGCCTGCGCTGGCCAGCCCGCAGCGCCATGCCCGTGGTCTACCTGCTGACGGTGCTGGTCGCGCTGTTCGCCTGGGACATGAGCTTCAATCGGGTACTGGCCTCCACCGTACAGGGGCTGGTCATCACCGTGGGCCTCTTGTGGATCATCTTCGGCGCGATCCTGCTGCTGAACACCCTCAAGCATTCCGGCGGCATCGCCGCGATCCGCGCCGGCTTCACCACCATCAGCCCTGACCGGCGCATCCAGGCGATCATCATCGCCTGGCTGTTCGGCTGCTTCATCGAGGGCGCCTCGGGCTTCGGCACGCCGGCGGCCATCGCCGCGCCGCTGCTGGTGGCGATCGGCTTCCCGGCGATGGCCGCGGTGCTGATGGGCATGCTGGTGCAAAGCACGCCGGTATCCTTCGGTGCGGTGGGCACGCCGATCATTGTCGGCATCAACAGCGGCCTGGACACCGCCGCCCTGGGCGCCGAACTGGCCGAGCGCGGCTCCAGCTGGGAGCTGTTCCTGCAGCAGATCACCAGCGGTGTGGCGATCACCCATGCCCTCGTCGGCGTGGTGATGCCGCTGATCATGGCGATGATGCTGACCCGCTTCTTCGGCAAGGAGAAAAGCTGGAAGGCCGGCCTCGAGGTACTGCCATTCGCCCTGTTCGCCGGTCTCGCCTTCGTCGTGCCCTATGTCGCCACCGGCGTGTTCCTCGGCCCCGAGTTTCCCTCGCTGCTCGGCGGGCTGATCGGCCTGGCCATCGTCACCAGTGCCGCGCGCCTGAATTTTCTGGTACCCAAGCGCAGCTGGGACTTCGCCCCGCGCGACCAATGGCCAGCCGCCTGGCTCGGCAGCATCGAGATGAAACTCGAAGACCTCGCCGCACGGCCGATGAGCGCGCTGCGTGCCTGGTTGCCCTATGTGATCGTCGGCCTGTTGCTGGTGATCAGCCGGGTGTTCCCGCAGGTCGCCGCAACGCTCAAGTCCGTCTCGATCGCCTTCGCCAATATTCTCGGCGAAACCGGCATCAACGCCGGCATCGAACCGCTCTACCTGCCCGGCGGCCTGCTGGTGGTCGTGGTGCTGATCACCTTCTTCCTGCACGGCATGAAACCGCGCGATCTGGGCGCGGCGGTGAAGGAGTCGGGTGGCGTGCTGCTGAGCGCCGGCTTCGTACTGCTGTTCACCGTGCCGATGGTGCGCATCCTGATCAATTCGGGCGTGAATGCGTCTGATCTGGCGAGCATGCCGATCACCATGGCGCGCTTCGTCGCCGACAGCGTCGGTGACGTCTACCCGCTGCTGGCACCGAGCATCGGCGCACTGGGCGCGTTCCTCGCCGGCTCGAATACCGTGAGCAACATGATGTTCGCCAAATTCCAGTTTGGCGTGGCCAGCAACCTCGGCATCTCCGGCGCCATGATCGTCGCCCTGCAGGCGGTCGGCGCGGCGGCCGGCAACATGGTCGCCATCCACAACGTGGTGGCCGCCTCCGCCACCGTGGGCCTGCTCGGACGGGAAGGCAGCATCCTGCGCAAGACCATCTGGCCTACGCTCTACTATGTGCTGGCCACCGGTGTGATCGGCCTGATTGCGATCTACCTGCTAGGCGTGACCGACCCGCTGGTCGGCGCCTGACCGCACGCCGAACGCCCTGCCCCGCATATGCGGGGCTTGTGCGCAGCGCCCCGTGGACCGGCCTTCTGGAATCCAAGCCATGAGCGAACTGTTCTATAACGCCGCACCCAATGCCACCCGCGTGGCACCGCCATTGCCGAAGCCGCGCCAGTACCCGGCCAAGCCGACCGACGCTTACCTGTTCGGCACCTGCGTGGTGGACCTGTTCTTCCCCGAGGCGGGCCTGGACGCGATCCGCCTGCTTGAGCGCGAAGGCATTCGCGTGCACTTTCCCCAGGGGCAGAGCTGCTGCGGTCAGCCGGCCTACACCTCCGGCTACACCGACGAGGCCCGTACCGTGGCGCGCGCCCAGCTGGCGCTGTTCCCGGAAGACTGGCCGCTGGTGGTGCCGTCCGGTTCCTGCGCCGGGATGATCCGTCATCACTACCTGGACCTGTTCAAGGACGAGCCGGCCACCCTGCGCCAGGTCGAATCGCTGGCCGAGCGCACCTTCGAGCTGACCGAGTTCCTGCTGCACGTGTGCAAGGTCGAGCTGAAGGACCAGGGCCCGCCGACGCAGATCGCCCTGCACACCTCCTGCTCGGCGCGGCGCGAGATGAACACCCACCTGCACGCCCGTGAGCTGCTGGCGCAGCTGGATCAGGTCGAGCGCCTGGACCATGACCACGAGAGCGAATGCTGCGGCTTTGGCGGCACCTTCTCCGTGCGCATGCCGGACATCTCCGGCGCCATGGTCGCCGACAAGACCCGCGCCCTGCGCGAATCCGGCGCGACGCAGATGGTCACCGCCGATGGCGGTTGCCTCCTGAACATCAACGGCGCGCTGGACAAGCAGGGCCACGCCTTCCGCGGCCAGCACCTGGCCTCGTTCCTCTGGCAGCGCACGGGAGGCTCGCAATGAACACCGCCGAACGCATCCCCGCCACGCAGATCGAGAACGCCGGCGACCCGGACTTTCGCGCCCGCGCGCGCGGCGCGCTGAAGGACGACCAGCTGCGGCGCAATTTCCGCCAGGCGATGGACTCGCTGATGGCCAAGCGCGCCAACGCCTTCAGCGATGCCGACGAGCGTGAGCGCCTGCGCGAGATGGGCAACCACATCCGCGCCCGCGCCCTGTCCAAGCTGCCCGAGCTGCTCGAGCGCCTGGAAACCAACCTGACCCGCAACGGCGTGAAGGTGCACTGGGCCGAGACGGTCGAAGAGGCCAACGCCATCGTCCTGGAGATCGCCCGCGCCCACCAGGCCAAGCAGGTGATCAAGGGCAAGTCGATGGTCAGCGAGGAAATGGAGATGAACCATTTCCTCGCCGAGCGCGGCATCGAGTGCCTGGAGTCGGACATGGGCGAGTACATCGTCCAGCTCGACCACGAGAAGCCCTCGCACATCATCATGCCGGCGATCCACAAGAACGCCCGCCAGGTCGCTGCGCTGTTCAACGACAAGCTCGGCGTCGAGTACACCGAGGATGTCGACCAGCTGATCCAGATCGGCCGACGCACCCTGCGCCAGAAGTTCTTCGACGCCGACATCGGCGTCTCCGGGGTCAACTTCGCCGTGGCCGAGACCGGCACGCTGCTGCTGGTGGAAAACGAGGGCAACGGGCGCATGAGTACCGGCGTGCCACCGGTGCATATCGCCGTCACCGGTATCGAGAAGGTGGTGGAGAATCTGCGCGACGTGGTGCCGCTGCTCTCCTTGCTGACCCGCTCGGCGCTGGGCCAGCCGATCACCACCTACGTCAACATGATCTCCGGCCCGCGCCAGGCTGGCGAACTGGACGGCCCGCAGGAAGTACACCTGGTGCTGCTGGACAACGGCCGCAGCCAGGCCTTTGCCGACAGCGAACTGCGCCAGACGCTGAACTGCATCCGCTGCGGCGCCTGCATGAACCATTGCCCGGTGTACACCCGCGTCGGCGGGCACACCTACGGCGAGGTCTACCCCGGCCCGATCGGCGCCATCGTCACTCCGCACATGGTCGGCCTGCACCGGGTGCCGGATCACCCCAGCGCCTCGTCACTCTGCGGCGCCTGCGGCGAGGTCTGCCCGGTGAAGATCCCGATTCCTTCGCTGCTGCGCCGCCTGCGCGAGGAGAACGTCAAGGCGCCGGATACGCCCAGGCAGGTCATGCGCGGCCAGGGCAGCAAGTACTCGGCGAGCGAAAAGTGGATCTGGAAAGGCTGGAGCCTACTGTTCTCCACCCCGACGCTGTACGCCACCTTCCGCTTCTTCGCCACGCGCCTGCGCGGCCTGACGCCAAAAAAGGTCGGCCCCTGGACGCAGCACCACACGGCGCCCAAGCCGGCGGCCCGCTCGCTGCACGAGCTGGCCAAGGAGCATCTGGAGGGCCGGCGATGAGCTGTTTCCGACAGCCGCCAACGGCGGACAAGGCTGAGCCGTTGTCCGCCCTACCTCGCCGCCTCGTAGGGTGGAAAACACGCCCAGCGTTTTTCCACCACAGCGCCATCTTCGGAGCCTGATATGAGCGCCAAAGCCAACATCCTCGCCAAGCTGAAAAAGAGCCTGGAAGGCACCCAACCGGTGGTCGACGACTACGACGTGGGCCTGGTGACCCAACCCTGGACCTACGCCCCGGCCGAGCGCATCGCCCGCCTGCGCCAGCTGATGGAAGCGGTGCACACCGAGATCCATCAAACCACCGAGGCCGAGTGGCCCGCCCTGCTCGAGCGCCTGCTCGCCGAGCGCGGCCTGCCGAGCCTGTTGATCGCCCCGAGCACGCCCCACGGCCAGCGCCTGACCGCGCATGTTGCCGGGCGGGCGGACGCCCCCGTGCTCAAGGCCTACGACCGCCCGGTCGAGGACTGGAAGGACGAACTGTTCAACGACACCCCGGCCAGCCTCACCGGCACCCTCGGCGCCATCGCCGCCACCGGCAGCCTGATCGTCTGGCCGACGCCCGAAGAGCCGCGGCTGATGAGTCTGGTGCCGCCGGTGCACTTCGCCCTGCTCAAGGCCAGCCAGATCCGCGACAACCTGCATCAGGCGATGACCGAGATGAACTGGGCCGGCGGCATGCCGACCAACGCCCTGCTGATCTCCGGCCCCTCGAAGACCGCCGACATCGAGCAGGTGCTCGCCTACGGCGCCCACGGACCGAAGGATCTGGTCGTGCTGATCCTGGAGGACGCATGACCGACCGCGCCCCACTGCCCCCGCGTTTTCTCGCCGAAGTCGAGCGACTGATCCCGGCCAACCGCCGCTTCGATGACCCGCTGTCCACCCTCGCCTACGGCACCGACGCCAGCTTCTACCGGCTGATCCCCAAGCTGGTGCTGCGCGTCGAGTCCGAGGCCGAAGTGGTCGCCCTGCTCAAACTGGCCCAGGCCGAGCAGGTGCCGGTGACCTTCCGCGCCGCAGGTACCAGCCTGTCTGGCCAGGCGGTGAGCGACTCGGTACTGATCGTGCTGGGCGATGGCTGGAACAGCCGCGAGATCCGCAACAACGGCGCGCAGATCCGCCTGCTGCCGGGCGTGATCGGCGCCCAGGCCAACGCCTGGCTGGCCCCGCTGGGCCGCAAGATCGGCCCGGACCCGGCGTCGATCGCCACCTGCAAGATCGGCGGCATCGTCGCCAACAATGCCAGCGGCATGTGCTGCGGCACCGCGCAGAACAGCTACAACACCCTGGCCGGAATGCGCCTGATCCTCGCCGACGGCACCTTGGTGGACACCGAAGACGCCATCAGCGTCGCCTCCTTTCGCCAGAGCCACGCGCCGCTGCTGGAACAGCTCGCCGACCTCGGCCGGCAAACCCGCGCCAACATCGAGCTGGCGGCGAAGATCCGCCACAAGTACCGGCTGAAGAACACCACCGGCCTGTCGCTCAACGCACTGGTCGACTACGAGGAGCCGCTGGACATCCTCACCCACCTGATGGTCGGCTCCGAGGGCACGCTGGGCTTCATCAGCGCGGTCACCTACGACACCGTGCCCGAACACCCGCACAAGGCCACCGCGCTGATCGTCTTCCCCGACGTGGAAACCTGCTGCCGCGCGGTGCCGGTGCTGAAACAACAGCCGGTGGATGCGGTGGAACTGCTCGACCGCCGCAGCCTGCGCTCGGTGGAGAACAAGCCCGGCCTGCCGGACTGGGTGAAGGGCCTCTCGCCCACCGCCTGCGCGCTGCTGATCGAGTCGCGCGCCGCCAGCCAGGGCCTGCTGCACGAGCAACTCGAGCACATCCGTGCCTCACTCGCAGGCTTCGCCGTCGAGCAGCAGGTGGACTTCAGCGAAGACCCGCTCACCACAGGCCAGCTGTGGGCGATCCGCAAGGGCACCTTCCCGGCGGTCGGCGCGGTGCGCCCCACCGGCACCACGGTGATCATCGAGGACGTGACCTTCCCGGTCGAGCGTCTGGCCGACGGGGTCAACCGCCTGCTGGGGCTGTTCGACAAACACGGCTACGACGAGGCGATCATCTTCGGCCATGCGCTGGAGGGGAACCTGCACTTCGTCTTCACCCAGGGCTTCGACGACCCGGCCCAGGTCGCCCGCTACGAAGCCTTCATGCAGGACGTGGCGCAGCTGGTGGCGGTCGAATTCGGCGGCTCGCTGAAGGCCGAGCACGGCACCGGGCGCAACATGGCGCCGTTCGTCGAGCTCGAATGGGGCAGCGACGCCTACCAGTTGATGTGGAAGATCAAGCGCCTGCTCGACCCCAACGGCCTGCTCAACCCCGACGTGGTGCTCTCCGAAGACCCGGCGATCCACCTCAAGCACCTCAAGCCGATGCCCGCCGCCGACGAGATCGTCGACAAGTGCATCGAATGCGGCTTCTGCGAGCCGGTCTGCCCGTCCAACGGCCTGACCCTCACGCCGCGCCAGCGCATCGTCATGTGGCGCGATATCCAGGCGAAGAAACGCACCGGCGAAGACACCCGCACGCTGGAAGCCGATTACGCCTATCGCGGCGTCGACACCTGCGCCGCCACCGGTCTCTGCGCCCTGCGCTGCCCGGTGGGCATCAACACGGGTGATCTTGTGCGCAAGCTGCGCTCAACCACCGCCGACAAGACCCGCACCACCGACTGGCTGGCCGACCACTTCGCTGCCAGCCTCAAGGGCGCACGCTTGCTACTGGTCGCGGCCAATGGCGCCCAGCGCCTTTTCGGCAACCGCCTGCTCGGCAAAACCTCGGCTGCACTGACCCGCGCCAGCCACGGCAAGGTGCCGCAGTGGACCCCAGCCATGCCGCAACCGCTGCATAAGCTGCATCTACCCAAAGCCAGCGGCGACGACCGCCCACGCGTGGTCTATCTGGCCTCCTGTATCTCCCGCGCCACCGGCCCGGCCGCGCGCGATCCCGAGCAGACCCCGCTGATCGACAAGACCCGCGCACTGCTGGAGAAGGCGGGCTTTCAGGTGATCTTCCCGGACAACCTCAACGAACTCTGCTGCGGCCAGCCCTTCACTTCCAAGGGCTACTTCGAGCAGGGCGAGCGCAAGCGCCAGCAGACCCTCGATGCCCTGCTCAAGGCCAGCCGCGGCGGCCTCGATCCGATCTACTGCGACACCAGCCCGTGCACCCTGCGCCTGGTGCAGGAGCTGGCCGACGAACGCCTCGACGTGCACGACCCGGTGCGTTTCATCCGCACCCATGTGCTCGACCGGCTGGAGATCACCCCGCAGCAGGCGCCGGTGGCGGTCCACGTCACTTGCAGCACCCAGCACCTGGGCGAAGGCCCGGCGTTGCTCGACATCGTCCGCCGCTGCGCGCAAACCGTGGTGGTCCCCGAAGGCATCCAGTGCTGCGGTTTCGCCGGCGACAAGGGCTTCACCACCCCTGAGCTCAATGCCAACGCGCTGCGCACGCTGAAGGATGCTGTGCAGCAGTGCAACGAGGGCATCTCCACCAGCCGCACCTGTGAAATCGGCTTAAGCCAGCATGGTGGCATCGATTATCACGGGCTGGTCTACCTGCTGGACCGGGTGAGCCGTCCTAAAGCGGCGGCGCCTCGCTGAGCGCGGGTGGCGGCGTTTCCTTCCGCGCCACGGGATGAAACGCTTGCCGCCTGGCGCAGTCGGTACTGTTGAGCCCCGGCACCCATAAGGCTCCGCCTTTGCTCGGCTTCGCCGAAGTAGCCAGAAGGGCCGGCCCCGCCGGGAACACCGAACCTGGAGGACCTCACATGAAACGACTCGCCCTCATCGCCAGCGCCGCCTTGCTCGCCAGTCCCCTGGCCTTCGCCCAGGACGCCGACCTGTGCGAACTCAACCTCAGCGAAGTCGAACAGAACATGATCGGCAATCGCGCCACCCTGGGCGAGCCGGCCGAAAGCCGGCTGCAGGAATACATCGACAAGGCCCACGAAGCGCACCGCGCCGGCAACACCGAAGAATGCGTCGCGCACTCGACCCAGGCCCTGCAACTGCTCAAGGGACCCGGCAGTTCCACGACCGGCTCGGCCGGCTCGGCCTCCGGCGCCGGCAACTGACTCGCCTCGACGATGCCGCTGGGAGCCTCACTACGTCCCAGCGGTATTGAAAACGCGACCACTGGCCCTGACTTAAAGAATGCACCGATCGACGCCGTGCCACAGATGGCGTAGACTGGCCGCAACTCAGCACCCTTTCCCTCGGTGCTGAAGGGGCCGATTAGGATTCGACGCCGGTTACAAAACTTGAGGGGCATGCCGAGTAGGTAACAGTACTCGTAAATAAACTGTTGCAAACCTATAGTTGCCAACGACGACAACTACGAAGGGTACGCGCTCGCCGCCTAACCTTCTCTGGTAGCTTCGGCTCCAGCGGTCTCTAGGGGATGCCTGTAAACCCGAAAAGACCGTCAGACAGAACAGGATCGCCGCCAAGTTCGCTGCAGACGTAACGGCTAAAACTCATGCAGCTCGCTCCAAGCACCCTGCCACTCGGGCGGCGCGGAGTTAACGTAATAGAGCTGGCTAAGCATGTAGAACCGATAGCGGAGAGCTGGCGGACGGGGGTTCAAATCCCCCCGGCTCCACCAAATCCGAAAAGGCCCTTAGCGAACGCTAAGGGCCTTTTTTTATGCCCCTTTGCCCCCATGCTGCGGCTACCGCCAGTGCGCTGAGCGCGTCAACACAGCGGGTCGCCCGATTCCAGCGCGGCGGACGTACACAGTTCCACGCGGTCGCGGCCGTGCTGTTTGGCCAGGTAGAGCGCCCGGTCGGCCTCGGCGAGGAGCCTGGCCGGGTCAGTCACCGGATCGGGCCAGGCGGCGAGGCCGGCCGACAGGGTCACTGGCCCGAGTTCGCGGCCGTCATGGCGAATGGCGACGGCCCGCACCGCCTGGCGCAGCGCCTCGGCGCGTTCGCGGCACGCTTCCAGGCTGGCGCTCGGCAGGATGACGACGAATTCCTCGCCGCCATAACGACAGACGATGTCGGTCTGGCGGAACACCAGGCGCAGCTGTTCGGCGACGGTGCGCAGCGCCTCGTCGCCTGCCGCGTGGCCGTGGGCGTCATTGAGCCGCTTGAAGTGATCGAGGTCGAGGATGATCACGCCGAGCGATTCGCCCTTGCGCTGCGCCAGGCGAATCTCATGGGGCAGTTGCTCGTCCAGATAGCGGCGGTTCTTCAGCCCGGTGAGCGCATCCTCGTAGGAGAACCGCGCCAGCTCCTCGCGCAGCGCCACGATCGACAGGGTCAGGTTGATGCGCTCGAAACCGTTCTTCAGCAGGCAGTGCAGCATGGTGCGGTCGTAGCCCTGATGGCGGTCACTGCCGTCGGCCGGCACCGCGAGGACCAGCAGCGCCAGCTCCTGACGTCCACAGCGCGGTTGCTCGTAACCGATGGCGAAGGTCCAGCAGGATGACTGCCCCGCCGCCGGAGGCGTGTGCGGCAGATCCGGCGCCGCGCCCCAGGCTGCGGCGCGGAGCCACTCCGGCGCCTGGCTGCTGCGGACGTAAAGCGCACCGGCGATTGGCTCGCAGAGCCGTGCCAGCGAGCCAGACAACACCGCCAGCGCAGACTCCAGCCGATCACAGCGCTGCAGGCCGATGGTGATTTCGTCCAGCAGCGCGCGCTTCTGCCCTTCGAACTCGAGCACCCGCACCCGACCGCGCTCCTGCTCGGCCAGTGCTTCGAGCGCCGCGGTGCGCTCGCCGACCTTGAGTTCGAGCGAGCGATTCAGCGCCTGCAGGGCCTCGCGGGTGCGGGCGTACTCGCGCAGCGAAGCCACCACGATCACCAGCGAGAAACCGAGCGCGCCGGCGCTCAACGGGATCAGTGCCCACGGCAGCAGGCCGTGCGCCACGGCCATGCTCGCCAGCAGCACCAGCGCATGCATGACGAAAGCGACGAACACCGCCCGCTGGGTGCGGGTGGCCCGCGACCACTGGCCCAGGGCCGGCAGCAGCAGCAACGGCAGCGCCAGCAGAAATAGCGCATCGAACACGGGATAGGTGTCGGAGACGGCCACCCACCCGCTTGCCCAGCCGGCCCCTGCCAGCAGCAGGTAGACCGTGAAGAACAGCTGAATGCCCCGATACAGGCGGGCGGCACCGCCGGCGAACCATTGCCCGAGCAGCATGGCCATGGCGACCGGCGTGACGAAGTAGGACACCGCCGCCAGGTAGTCCCAGAACAGCGCATGGTCGACGATCAGCAGGCGCGCCTGGCAGCTGCCGATGGCCATGCCGCCGGCGGAGCCGGCCAGCAAGGCGATGGCCAGACTCTGGCGTCGCACGCTGAGCATGCACGCGGCGACCAGCGCCAGCAGGGCGACGATCAGACTCAGGCCACCGATCAGCAATTCCGTGAGCGAGTTGCGGATGACATGGCGCAGCAGCTCAGTGCGCTCCATCACCTTCACCTCGCCCCACAGGCCGATGTCCTGGTAGTTGGAGAACACCCGAAAGTACAGCGGCTGGCCCATGCTCTCGGCAGGCAGGGTGATCTTGTGCCACGGCCAGCCGATGAAGCGACCGCGGCCCTGCTCGTCGAACTCGCCATAGGCATAGATGCGCCGGCCGCCCTGGTACACCTCGACGATCAGATCGACGCTGAAGATATAAAGGATGGGATCGCGCCAGGCGCCGTCGGGCAGCGTCACCCGGAACCAGACATTCTCGCGCTTGGCGCGACCGGGCGGGTTGGAGGGGAAGTCGATCGACTGCCAGGCGTCCGCATCGGGGCGCTGGGTCCATTCGGGCACGCCGTTGGCGTCGAACGGCGAGTCGCCCCAGCGGTACTCCCAGCCGCGCGGGATCTGGGCGGTATCAGCGGCGACGGCATGGCCAAGCAGCACCAGCAGTACCAATAGCAACGGCTGCAGCGCCCGGCGGGTTGATCGACTACGAAACGAAATCATCGACGGGGTCCATCACCATCTGGAAGGGCCAATTGCCGGCCCGGCGGTCGATGATAGCCAGCGCCAGAGCGATTAATCCATCACTTGCCGAGGATCGGCAAGGCCATCGCTGCCGCTTGGTGCTGAACCCCGCGCGCCACGCTGCGTCAATACAAAAGCTTGCTTAGGCAACCAGATCGGTCGGATTATCAATGTCGCATGCGAAATGCTTCGCAGTTTGCCACTACGAAAGCGCGCAACCTGACCACGATGCAACGGCAAAGGGGACTGCAGCTATGCTGAGGTCGCTGACTCCGAAGTTGGGAAAGCCCATGAACGAGCAACGCGTATTCCTCCAGCTGCGCGCGCACATCGATGACCTTCTGCACGAAGGTGCGACCATCACCGAGCGCGAACCGCTGCAACTGACCCAGGGCGATCACGTCTACCTGATCGCCTGCGGCATGCTGGTCGGCGAGGAGCCGGCCGAAGCACAGCGGGTCTTTGTCCAGCTGCGCAGCTATGTCGACGAACTGCTGGCCAAGGGCGCGCAGATCATCAGTCGTGATCCCTTGCAGCTGAGCCACGAGGGTCGCATCTACGAAATCGCCTCCGGCATGCTGGTGGGCGAGGAGCCACAGGGCACGCAGCGGGTGTTCGTGCAGTTGCGCGCCTATATCGACGAGCTGCTGGACAAGGGCGCGGTGATCACCGACCGCGAGCCCCTGCAGTTGGCCTCCGGTAACAAGCAGTATGTGGTCGCCCACGGCATGCTGATCGGCGAGGAGTGACCCGCGCCGTCAACGCCGCCCCGGCCACCGGCCTCTGGCTGTACCCGCCCCGCGCCGCCACAGCGCCTTGACGCACCCTGCAACGATCCGCCGTCCGCCCGTGCTGGAACCGCTACCGGCTCGGGCAGTCGAGATGAGCTTGTGTTGCTAACCTCACATGCATGCGCACAGCCAAGGATCTTTGGATGAGGACGCTGCACCCCCTGTTTCGCTTCCTGCCGCTGCTCACCGCGACCTGGCTGCTGGCCGCCTGTGATGATCGAGCGGTCGGCCAGCCGGCGCCGCCGCCGCCCACCGTGGAAGTACTGACCCTCGAAACCACCCCGGTGGCCAACGTGGTCTCGCTGCCCGGCCGGGTGCAGGCGGTGCGGGTGGCGGAGATCCGCGCGCGGGTCACCGGCATCGTCCAGCAGCGCCGCTACCGCGAAGGCACCGATGTGAAGGCCGGCGACGAGCTGTTTCTGATCGATCCGCGGGAAATGCGCGCGGCGCTGCTGGCGGCGCAGGCGAGCCTGGAACGGGCCCGCGCCACCGCCGCCAACGCCGCGCAGGACCTCAAGCGCTACCAGGGCCTGGTGGCCAAGCAGGCGATCAGCCAGCAGGAGTTCGACGCTGCCCAGGCGCGCCTGCGCACCGCGCGCGCCGACGTCGCCCAGGCCGAAGCACAGGTCGAAAGCGCCAGACTGAATCTGGAATACACCACGGTGAAGACGCCGATCGATGGCCGCGCCGGGCGCGCGCTGGTCACCGAAGGCGCGCTGGTCAGCGCCCAGGAGGCGACGCTGCTGACCACCGTGGAGCAGTCCGACCCGGTGCAGGTGATCTTCGGCCAGTCCAGCTCGGAGCTTTTGGCCCTGCGTGCCAAGCTCGCCGCCGGCGATCTGCAGCTCGACCAGGAGCAGCCGGTCAGCGTGCGCCTGCGTCTGGAAAACGGCGCCGACTACCCGCACGCCGGCGTGCTCGACTTCCAGGCGATGAGCGTCGACCGCGCCACCGGCACCATCGAGATGCGCGCCGAGGTGCCCAACCCCGAGCGCCTGCTGCTGCCGGGGCAGTTCGTCACCGCCTACCTCGAGGCCGGCCAGCGCCCGCGCGGGCTGCTGGTGCCGCAACGCGCGGTGATCATCAGCGAGCGCGGGCCCGGCGTGCTGCTGGTCAGCGAGGACGGCCTCGCCGAGCGCCGCGAGATCGAGACCGGTGCGCTGATCGGCAGCCAGTGGGTGGTCCTGAGCGGCCTCGCCCCCGGTGACCGGGTGATCGTCGAGGGCTGGCAGAACCTGCGCCCCGGCACGCGGGTGCGCAGCGTACCGTTCGGCGCCGCGGCCGACGAGGGCAACACCGACGAGCCCGCACCATGAGCCCGGTGTTCTTCATCCGCCGCCCGGTGTTCGCCTGGGTCATCGCCCTCGGGATCCTGCTCGGCGGCGTGCTGGCGCTGCGCAGTCTGGCCATCGAGCAGTACCCCTCGATCGCCCCGCCAACGCTCAACATCAACGTCACCTACCCCGGTGCCGACGCCTCGGTGCTGGAAACCAACGTCACCCAGGTGATCGAGCAGGAGCTGAACGGGGTCGAGGGCTTCCTCTACATGAACTCGACCAGCCGCTCCAACGGCAGCGCCTCGATCGAGCTGACCTTCCAGGCCGGCACCGACCTGGACGTGGCGCAGATGGAGGTGCAGAACCGCGTGTCGCGGGTCGAGCAGCGCCTGCCCGAAGAGGTGCGCCGCCAGGGCATCCGGGTGTTCCAGGCGTCGCGGGATTTCCTGCTCATCATCTCGATCCGCTCCAGGTCGGGCGAGATGGGCACCCTGCAGCTCGGCCACTTCGCCACCACGCGGATCGTCGACGAACTGCGCCGGGTGCCCGGCGTCGGCGACATCCGCGAGTTCTACACCCCGTACGCGATGCGCGTCTGGCTCGACCCGGACCGTCTGGCCAGCTTCGGCCTGTCGGCGGGCGAGGTGATGAGCGCGGTGCGCGAGCAGAACAGCCAGACCGCCGGCGGTGCGCTGGGCGAGCTGCCGCTGGCCGCGGGCGTGGAAATCAACGCGCCGCTGGAGACCCGCGGGCGCTTCAGCACGCCGCAGGAGTTCGCCCGCATCATCCTGCGCGCCAACCCCGACGGCTCGGCAGTGCGCCTGGCCGACGTGGCACGGGTGGAGCTGGGCGCGCAGAACTACGCCGCGCGCACCGAGATCAACGGCCAGCCGGCCGCGGGCATGGCGGTGCAGCTCGCCCCCGGCGCCAACGCGCTGGACACCGCCAACGCGGTCAAGCAGCGCATGCGCGAGCTGGCCCAGGGCTTCCCCGAGGATGTGGCCTGGAGCGTGCCGTTCGACTCCACCCCGTTCATCGCCGAGTCCATCGAACGGGTGCTGATCACCCTGGCCCAGGCCATGGCGCTGGTGGTGCTGGTGATGCTGGTGTTCCTGCAGAGCTGGCGCACCACCATCATCCCCACCATCGTCATCCCCATCACCCTGGCCGGCGCCTGCCTGGGCCTGTGGCTGCTGGGCTTTTCCATCAACCTCCTGACGCTGTTCGGCATGGTGCTGGCCATCGGCACGCTGGTCGACGACGCCATCGTGGTGGTGGAGAACGTCAAGCGCATCATGGACGAGGAAGGCCTGCCGCCCTACGAGGCGACGGTCAAGGCGATGGGCCAGGTGACGCCCGCGATCATCGGCACCACCCTGGCGCTGGTCGCGGTGTTCGTGCCGCTGGCGTTCTTCCCCGGCTCCACCGGCGGCATCTACCGGCAGTTCGCGGTGACCCTGGCCACCGCGGTGACCATCTCCACCCTGCTGGCGCTGATCCTCACGCCGGCGCTGTGCGCCGCGCTGCTCAAGCCCAACCCGCCGGCCGACCAGGGGCCGCGCTGGAGCCAGCGCTTCTTCGCGCCGTTCAACCGGGCGATGGAGCGCAGCACCCAGCGTTACCACCGCGCGGTGGGCGGCATCCTGGCGCGCCCGCTGCTGTTTCTGCTGGGCTTTGTGGCCCTGCTGGCGCTGACCGCCTTCCTGCTGCTGCGCCTGCCCACCTCGTTTCTGCCCGACGAGGACCAGGGCTCGGTGATGACCGTGATCCAGGCCCCGCCCGGCGCCACCACCCCGCGCACCGCCCAGGCGCTGGAGCAGGTCAAGGCGTTCTACCAGGGCCACCGCAACGTGCAGGACGTGATCGTGGTGTACGGCTTCAGCTTCTTCGGCCAGGGCCAGGCGCACGCCATGGCCTTCGTGCGGATGCTTCCCTGGAGCGAACGCCCCGGCGCCGACAACACCGCACCGGCCCTGGTGCGCGAGGCGATGGGCGAGTTCCCGCAGATCCGCCAGGCGCGGGTGTTCGCCCTCAACCGCCCGTCGATCCCCGGACTCGGCGTGGCCGGCGGCTTCACCCTCAAGCTGCAGGACCGCGCCGGCCAGGGCTACGAGGCGCTGCTCGAGGCGCGCGACCGGCTGCTCGGCAGCGCCAGCCAGAGCCCGGTGCTGGCCGGGGTGCGCCCGGAAGGCGCCGACCAGGCGCCGCGCCTGCGGGTGGACATCGACCGGATCAAGGCGCGCGCGCTGGGGCTGTCGATCGCCGAGGTCAACGCCACCCTGAGCATCGCCTTCGGCAGCGCCTACGCCAACGACTTCACCCGCGACGGCCGCGTGCTGCAGGTGCTGCTGCAGGCCGATGCGCCGTTTCGCATGACCCCGCAGGACGTGCTCGACCTGCGCGTGCGCAGCGAACAGGGCGAGCACGTGCCGTTCGGCGCCTTCGCCCGTGTCGAGTGGACCCGCGGCCCTTCCCAGTTGCAGCGCTACAACGGCTACCCGGCGATGACCCTTTCCGGCAGCGCCGCCCCCGGCTACACCACCGGCCAGGCGATGGCCGAGATGGAACGCCTGGCCGGCGAACTGCCGCCGGGCTTCACCTTCGAATGGACCGGCACCTCCTACGAGGAAAAGCAGGCGGCCGGGCAGGTCGGCCTGCTGCTCGGGCTGTCGCTGTTGGTCGTGCTGATGGTGCTGGCGGCGCTCTACGAGAGCTGGACGGTACCGATCGCCGTGCTGCTGGTGGTGCCCTTCGGCGCCCTCGGCGCGGTCTTGTTCGCCATGCTGCGCGACCTGCCGGCGGACGTGTATTTCAACGTCGGCCTGGTGACCATCATCGGTCTGTCGGCGAAGAACGCCATTCTCATCGTCGAGTTCGCCATCGAGCAAGAAAGCGAAGGCAAGCCGCTCACCGAGGCGGTGATGAACGCGGTGAAGCTGCGTTTCCGGCCGATTCTGATGACCTCGCTGACCTTCATCCTCGGCATGCTGCCACTGGTGCTGGCCAGCGGCGCCGGTGCCGCCGGGCGCATCGCGGTGGGCACCGGGGTGATGGGCGGCATGCTCATGGCCACCCTGCTCGGGCTGTTCTACATCCCGCTGTTCTACCTCGCGGTGCGCCGCTGGCTCAGCCGCAAGCGGCCACCGGCACCGCGGGAAAAGGCCGGCGAGGACGGCGCCCATGCGTAGCGCGCTCGCCCTGCTCGCCGCCCTGGCGTTGGCCGGCTGCCAGCTGGCGCCGCCGCACCAGCGCCCCGAGACGCCGACCGCCGCGCGCTATCCCTACCCGGCCGAGGGCGAGGTGGACCCGCTGGAACTCCACTGGCGTGCGTTCTTCGCCGATCCGCAGCTGATCGCGCTGATTGACGCCGCGCTGACGCACAACCGCGACCTGCGCGTGGCCAGCCTGCGCATCGCGGAGGCCCGCGGGCTGGCCGTTGCCCGCCGCGCCGACCGCCTGCCGACCCTGGGCCTGAGCGCCGAAGCCAGCCGTGGACGCGCCGCCAGCGGTGGCCCGTCCGCCGCCAGCAGCGCAGGCGGCACCACGCCATCCGCCGGCGTCAGCGAGCGCTACGCGGTGGGGCTGGCCGCCACCGCCTTCGAGCTGGATTTCTGGGGCCGGGTGCGCCATCTGGCCGACGCGGCGCGCGAGCAGTACCTGCAGACGGTGGAGGCCGAGCAGGCGTTTCGCCTGTCGCTGATCAACGAAGTGGCGCAGACCTACCTCGGCCTGCGCGCGCTGGACGAGCGCCTGGCGCTGGCCCGCGCCACCGTGCAAAGCCGTCAGCAGGCGCTGGAGATTGCCCAGGTGCGGCTCGACGCCGGCATCACCTCGGCGCTCGACTATCGCCAGTCCGAGGCACTGCTCACCCAGGCGGCGATCGAGCTGTCGGCGCTGGCGCTGGCCCGCGCCCAGCAGCACAACTACCTGACCCTGCTCACCGGCCACGCGCCCACCGAGCCGCTGCCGGCGCCGCGCCCCTTGGCCGAACAGATCGCCGCCGGACGCCTGGCCGCTGGGCTGCCCGCCGAGCTGTTGCTCAGCCGGCCGGACATCCGCGCCGCCGAGGCGGGCCTGCGCGCCGCGCGGGCCGACATCGGCGTGGCGCGGGCGGCGTTCTTCCCGCGCATCGCCCTGACCGGCAGCTTCGGCTATGCCTCCGACGAGCTGGGCGGACTGCTCGCCAGCGGCAACCGCTTCTGGAGCATCGGCCCCGGTCTGGCGCTGCCGCTGTTCGACTGGGGCCGCAACCGCGGCAACCTGAGCATCGCCCAGGCCCGCGAACACATCGCCGTGGCGAGCTACGAACGGGCCATCGAAACGGCGTTCCGCGAGGTGGCCGATACGCTGGCCGGCCGGCGCTTTCTCGACGAGCAACTGACCCGTCAGCAGGCCAACGTCGCCACCCTCCAAGCCATCGCTACGCTGGCCCGCGACCGCTACGACGAGGGTGCGGTGGGCTATCTGGAAGTGCTGGACGCCGAGCGCCAGCTGTTCGCCGCCCAGCAGGCGCTGATCGAGACGCAGGCAGCGCAGGCGCAGAACCTGGTCCGCCTGTACCTCGCGCTAGGCGGTGGGCAGCTGACCGCTACAGCGGACCGGGGTCGGGAATAGGATCGGGCGGCGGCGGCATCCGTTCGAGGTTCTCGCGGCCCTCGTCGCTGTCCTCGCGCGGCGGCTGGTCGGCCTCCGGCGCTTGCGGCTGGCTCGGTTCGCTGCTCATTGGCGGGCCTCCTCGCGGTGGTGGTGCGCATTGGAGACCGGGGCGGCCGGGCGCGGTTCCCGCCGTCGGTCCGCGCTACAGGCTCGCCTCGCGTACCAGCACCGCCAGCGCCTGGCGCAGATAGCGCGCGGCCGGCGACTGCCAGCCGGCATCGATGCTCACCTGGCCGCGCCAGGCGCGCCCGGCCAATGCGCCCTCGCCGTCGAGCACCCGCAGGGTCACCCGGTACATCGCCGTTTCCGGGACGATCAGCTGGTTGCGCCGGCGCGCCAGGATGTGCCCGCCGGCCTCGCTGGTGAACAGGCCGTTGTCCAGCACGCGGGTGGCATCTTCGTCGATATGCGCCACTTGCAGCGCCAGCACCGGACCTTCGCTGCCGTCGCTGACAAAGCGCGCCGCGCTGCCCGGGGCGATGCGCTTGACCGCCTCCTCGTCCAGATAGGTCTCCACCAGCCGCTCGCCCTCGCCCACCAGCACGGCGATGCGCTCGCGCGGGCCGAGCCACTGGCCGGGGGCGAGGTCGGGGTCGAAATCGCGCAGCTGTCCGGCGAACGGCGCGCGCGGGGCGAAGCGTGCCAGCGCGTCGTCCAGCCCGGCCAGTTCGGCCTCGGCGGTGGCCAGCTCCTGCTGGCGGCTTTGCAGAACGCTGCGCGAGTCCTCGTCGAAGCCGGCGGCGGCGGCCTGCCAGCGCAGGTGCGCCAGTTGCGCCAGCAGCGCCGCGCGGCGCGCGCTCAGCTCCGGCGCGTGCAGTTCGAGCAACAGCTCGCCGGCGGCCACCCGCGCGCCTTCGCCGTGCGGCAGCGCCTGCAGCTGCGCCGCCTCGGGGGCGAACAACGGCCAGACCTCGGCCGGGCGCAGCAGGCCGCTGCCGGTCACCCGCCCCGGCCAGGGCACCAGCAGCGCGCCGATCAGCACGAGGCTCAGCGCGAGGCTCAGGCGGCTGCGCGCCGTGGCGCGGATGGCTGGCCAGCGCTGGGCCCAGGCCTGCAGTTCATGGCGGATCGGCATGAGAATGAACCAGAGGATTTCCACGACGAACAGCACGATGCCGATCGCCTTGATGAAGAAGTGGTAGACCAGCACGGCGATGCCGAGAAACACCACCAGCCGGTACAGCCAGGTGACCCAGGCGAAGGCGATCAGCCCCGCCTGCCGGCGCGGCGGGAAGTGCTCCGGCGGCGCCTCGCCGAGGCCGAACAGGAACTCGCGCAGCTTCCAGCGCGCCAGGGCGAAGCTGCGCTCGTGCAGGTTGGGCAGATCCAGCCAGTCGGAGAGGATGAAGTAGCCGTCAAAGCGCATGAACGGGCTGACGTTGATCGCCAGGGTGGTGATCCAGCTGGTGGTGGCGAGGAAGAACGCCGCCGAGCGCAGGCCGCCGTCGGGCAGCAATGCCCAGGCCAGGGTGGCCCAGGCAGCGATGGCCAGCTCGGTGAGAATGCCCGCCGAGGCGATCTGCAGGCGCTGCCAGCGGTTGGCCAGCCGCCAGCTGTCGTTGGTGTCGGTGTAGGCCATCGGCCAGAGCACCAGAAACGCCAGCCCCATCGAGGGAATGCGGCAACCGTGGCGCTTGGCGGTGAAGGCATGCCCCAGCTCGTGCAGCAGCTTCACCGCGCACAGCGCCACGGCGTAGCCGGCCAGCCCCTGCCAGGTGAAGGTATCGACCAGCGAGGCGACGAAGCCCTCCCACTGGCGCAGCACCTGGGCCAGCCCCAGGCCCAGCGCGGCGAGGGTCAGCCAGAGGAAGGCCTTGCTGTAGAACAGCCCGGCCAGCGCCGCCCAGCGCTCCAGCCAGGCGTCGGGCCGCAGCAGCGGCACGCGGAAGAACAGGTAATGGTGCAGCAGCCATTTCAGGCCGCTGGAACGCCCGCGCGCCTGGCGCTCGGCGAGCTGGCCGGCGCTGCCCGGTTGCGGGCGCAGCAGCTGGTTGTCGCCGAGAAAGCGCAGCACCTGCTCGACCTCCGCGGCGTCGATCTGCAGGGTGGTTTCGCTGCTCACCGAGCTGGCGATCTGTGCCGCCTCGCCGAAGCTCCAGCGCTTGAGGATCTCGAAGGTCAGCCAGTCGATGCTGAAATAACGGTTGCGCGCCGGGTCATGCAGGGTCCAGCTCGGCTGGCCATCGGCCAGGGCCGGGCCGCTCAGCAGGGCCAGTTCGTCGCGCAGGGTCGGCAGGCCCATCTCACAGCCCGGTGTAGGCGCGCAGCGCGGCCAGCGGGCGGCGCAGCATCCAGTAGCCCAGCGGCACCCAGCGCCCGCTCAGCCGCGCCGTGCCCTTGAGGCCGACGCGGTGCGCGCTGGGCTCGGCGAGGTGGGCGCGCAGGCGGTAGGCGTAGCTGCCGTCGGGGCGCTCCACCGCGTCGTGGGCCAGGTAGCGCAGCTGCGCGCGCACCGGCGCCAGCGGGCTGGCATTGAGATGCAGGCTCAGCGCCGCGCCGTGTTCCAGCGGGATGGCATCTCCCACCGGCACCCAGGCCTCGACTTCCACGTCGCCGGGGGTGGCGATGCGCATCACCCGCTCGCCGGTGGTCACCGGCCGCCCCAGCCATTCGGAGGGGTCGTCGAATAGGGCGATGCCGTCCTGCGGGGCCAGCACCCGGGCGCGGGTGAGCTGTTCGGCGAGCAGCTCGGCCTCGGCGCGTTTTTCCTCGATGCGCCCGGTCAGCGCCGACAGCTGCGCCCGCGAGCGGCTGTCGGCCAGCGCCTGCTGGGCGGTCTGGCGGTACTCGGCCTCGGCGGTGGCCAGGCTCTGGCGGGCCACTTCCAGCCGCCCGCGCAGCAACGCCTCGTCGAAGCCGAACAGCGGCTGGCCGGCGCGCACGGTGGCGTTGGGCTGCACGTGGAAGGCGTCGATCACCCCGTCGAGCGGCGCGCGGATCACCGCCGGGTGCGCCGGCACCAGCTCGCCGGGTGCCAGCACGGTCAGGCGCACCGGCACCAGCAGCAGCGCCAGCGCGGCGGCAGGCAGCCAGACGCGCTTGCGCTGCCACCAGCGGCGCGCGCGGCTCGCCGGATGCGGCGACCACCAGCGCGCGGTGCGGCGCTGGCGCGCCAGCCACAGGTGGTGCCAGGTGGCGACCCACTCAGCCAGCAGCGCCACCTCGGCATCGGCCCAGGGCAGCTCGCGGGCCAGCAGCAGCCCGCCGCTCGCCAGCTCGCTGCCCGGTTCGCGCAGCGCCAGCCACAGGCCATGCTCGGGCAGCCATTCGGCCCACTGCTCGGCCAGCCGCCCGCTGAAATCGCCCGCGCCGATGCAGGCGCTCGGCCGGCCCTGCGCGGCCAGCTCGCGGCAGAGGCCGTCGAGCCACTGCACATAGGGCGCGTTGGCCTCGACCTGCACCACCCCGGACAAACAGCGCACGCCACGCCCGGCGAACCACAGCGCGGCCTGCCGGTACGGCACCAGCGCGTGGCTGTCGTTGACCAGCACGAACGCCTGCTCGGCCGGCGAGGCCGCCTCGCGCGCCTGGCGGCCCAGCTCGAACAGGGCCGCCAGCGGATTGGCCGAGCGCTGGCTCATCAACCGGCCCTGGCTGCAGCCGGTCGCGGCGCGGCCTGACGCAACTGATCAGTCAGCCCCGGCCGGCCGGCGCTCTGCTCGCGCTTCTCGCCGACGCTGAAGCGGAACAGCGCCTGCACCTCGCGGCCCTTGCTGTCGCGGGCGGTGAGTTTCAGTTGCAGCTCGCCACGGAAGGTGGCCGGCGGGCGCACGTCGAAGCGCCCGCTCTGCGCATCGAACACCACCCAGGCCGGCAGCGGCCGGCCATCGGCCAGACTGGCCTGGAGCAGCACCTGCTCGTTGGGATCGGTGTGGGCGAAGGCGTCGTAGGGCACGTTGAAGCTGGTCGGCGTCGCCGCATCGGCGTACTGGTCGGCCACCCCGCGGTACACGGTAAGGCTCGGCTGATCCAACTGGAACACCACCACCGGGAAACCGCTGCGACTGGTGTACAGGTCGCCGTAGTTGAAGGTCTGCAGACTGGCGAAATCGAGCCGCGGCGTGCCGGTCAGCGTCACCACGCCCATGCCACCGATCCCGGCGGGCGCGATCACCGAATCGAACGGCTGCACCGGCGGCGGCAACGGCAAACTCGGCACCGGCGCCGG
>JAUVZY010000029.1 GCA_030602315.1 Pseudomonadaceae bacterium
TCCTGGGGCTGGTCTGCTCAGGTTGGTGCCGACTTCATGCTGACCGACAACATCCTGCTGAACGCGCAGGTTCGTTACATCGACATCGACACCACCGCCACCACGCACTTGCTGACCGGCGAAAAAGTCAAAGTCGACGTCGACGTTGACCCGTGGGTCTACATGGTTGGTCTGGGCTACCGCTTCTAAGCCCTGCCCTGCTACAAGAAAGGCGCCGATCGGCGCCTTTCTGCTTTTTAGGGCCAGCGTTCAGCGCTCGCCCGGTTGCTTGCGCCCCCATCAGTGCAGTGCACCACCCGAACCCAGGTCGGCACCGGTCTTGGGGTCCACTTGCGGGTCGGAGCGGGTACGACCGGCCATGTCCTGCACCGCCTTCATGTCGCGCTCTTTCAACTGCACGCTGGCATGACCATCCCCACCATCGACCGCCGGCTGCGGATCTTCGATGAACTCCCACTCCGGCCCCTGGTTCCACGGGCCGCGTAGCTCACCCTCGCCCTGGGACAGGTTGAAGTAGGTGTTCTCGAAGCGCGGATCGCCCGGCAGCTTGCCCTGCGGGAAATTGGGCTGGATCGCGTGCAGCGCCTTCTCGAACGATTTCTGGTGGGCGATTTCGCGGGTCATCAAAAACTTCAGCGCATCGCGCACGCCGGGATCATCGGTGAGATTGATCAGGCGCTCGTAGACGATCTTGGCGCGCGCCTCGGCCGCGATGTTCGAACGCAGATCCGCTGTCGGTTCGCCGATCGTATCGATATAGGCGGCCGTCCAGGGAATGCCCCCGGAGTTCACCAAGGGCGTACCACCACCGTAGAGCACCGAGGTGATGTGCGAATCATTGCCGGCCCCGGTGAGCGAACGGTACAGCTCGGCCTCCTGCTCCACACCCTCGGCCATCTGGCCCTTGGCCCCCTTGTTGAGCATGCCGACGATCGAACCGATCACCTCGAGGTGGCTGAGCTCCTCGGTGGCAATATCCATCAACAGATCCTTGCGGCCGGCGTCATCCTCGGCGAGGCCCTGAGTGAAATAGCGCATGGCTGCAGCCAGCTCGCCTTGCGGGCCGCCGAACTGCTCGAGCATCAGATTGGCCAGCCCCGGGTTGGGCGCACCGACCCTCACCGTGTACTGGAGTCGCTTGTTGTGAACGAACATGGCGTTCTCCCATTCATTGTGAATGAGCGTCCCTGACTTCGTTCGGACCCATCCAGCTGGGGAAGAACCGGCGCGCACGCCGGGCTCCTACAGTGGAAACGCGGCCGCCTCCACGGTTCCACTAAGCGCCCAGAAAAGGGCAAGCTTCCCGACCATCGTCACAGGCCAAAAAGCGCAGCACAGAGTGGTTGCTAGGCTTGCAACGGGCAGATCGCCGGGGCACTTTGGCAGCTTGCGAGCCGCTCACTTGTCGATCGCCGGAACCATTTCGTCCAGCCACAGCACATGGTCGGCATAACACTGCAGGTCGGTGGAAAGGCTGGCCTCCCCGCCATTGAGCCAGAACTCCTTGTGCAGGTCGGACTTGATGTAGGAGACCGCATCCTCGAAGTCGCCATCGCCGGCGGTGAGGATAAGCCGGTCATAAACATTCTGTGCCGCCAGCTTGATGATCAGCGTGGCGATACCGACGTCCACGCCCTTCTGCACCTGCCGCTCGAAGGACTGCCCGCAGCCGGGGCACTTGTTGCGCATTTCCTTGAGCCGGTAGAGCTGCACGCGCATCTTCGGCCCGCGCGGCGGTGCCGACTTCACCCAGGCATGAAAGGCGTTTTGCGCATCGGTGGCCGGATCCTGCACCGAGTTCAGGTAGTAGCTTTCGTAGATCGGCCCACCGTTGGCCTGCTCGAGCTCGTTCTTGAGCTTGAGGTAATCGATGCCGCTGGGTCGGTTGCGGCCGAAGTTGAACAGATAGGCGGCATCGACGATCCAGACGGTTTTCATGGGCAGCTTCCAAGGCGTGAAAAAGACCGACAGCCTGCCGCTGACGCGACCACCGTGCAAGCGCGGCTGGCGCGACCTGTGCTCAGGCGGTCTCCAGCGTGACCCAGGCCGGCGCATGGTCACTGGCGTGCGGGCGGTCGCGCACCCAGCGATCCACGCCAGCGTCGCGCAGACGCGGCACCAGCGAAGGGCTCAACAGCAGATGATCGATGCGCAGCCCCGAGTTGGTCTTCCAGTGCTGACGGAAATAGTCCCAGAAGGTGTAGACACGCTCGTCCGGATAGCGGGTGCGCAGCGCGTCGGTCCAGCCCTGGGCCAGCAGCCGCTGCCAGCAGGCGCGGGTCTGCGGCTGCAGCAGGGCATCCTTGCGCCAGGAGCGCGGGTTGTAGATGTCATCGTCGGTGGGCACCGCGTTGAAATCTCCCGCCAGCACCACGGGATGACCGCTGTCGAGCAGCTGCTGGGCATGGCCGAGCAGGCGCTCGAACCAGGCCAGCTTGTAATCGAATTTCGGCCCGGGCTGAGGATTACCGTTGGGCAGGTACAGGCAGCCGATCACCAGCCCCTGCACCGCCGCCTCGAGGTAACGACTATGAGTGTCCTGCGGATCGCCGGGCAGGCCGCGACGGCTCTCGATGGGCTGGCCACCGCGGACGAGGATCGCCACGCCATTCCATGCCTTCTGCCCGTGCCAGCAGGCGCCATAGCCGGCCTCGCTCAAGACGTCGACAGGGAAGGACTCGTCAGGTGCCTTGAGTTCCTGTAGACAGGCGATGTCCGGCTGCTCCTCGGCCAGCCACTCGAGCAGCGCGGGCAACCGCGAACGAATGCCGTTGATATTGAACGTGGCAATCTTCAACTGGGTCACGGTAGCGCTCTCCCGCAGCGGTGCGAAGCGGTTACGGCCGAATCTGTATGCGCGCTGGCTTGCTCAGCATAGCCAGCCTTTGCGAACGGCCGCCAAATGTTCGGCGCAACCGGCGTTCGCGGCGGCGTCACCGGTGTGCGAGCACCGGCCGGGGTCATCAAAACTCGCTCACAAATTAGACACGCGACAATGCTTCGCAATTGCCAGTAGCGCGGTAGAATAAAAAATCGCCCCGCAGCTGACCTGGTTGCCGCAACCGACATCCAGACCACGCCGCATCGGCGCAGTGCCGGCTACGAATCGTCCCCCTCCACTCAGCAACCATGGGAATGCCCGACGGTGAAAAGGACCTCACCTGCCTCGAATCCGATCAGCGGCTACCGAGCCGCGGTGGACGCGGCTGCCATTTTTTCAGAGACCGACCTCAAGGGTACGATCACCTACGTCAACGAGCAGTTCTGTCAGGTCTCGGGCTATTCGCGCGAGGAGCTGCTGGGGGCGAACCACCGCATCCTCAACTCCGGCCATCATCCGCGCAGCTACTTCATCGAGATGTGGCGCACCATCGCCGCCGGCGAGGTATGGAAAGGCCAGGTCTGCAACCGGGCGAAGGACGGTAGCCTGTACTGGGTCGACAGCACCATCGTGCCGATGGTGGATGATGAAGGCAAAATCTACCGATATGCCTCGATCCGCTTCAACATCACGGAAAAACAACATCTTCTCGAGCGACTGCGGGCCAAGGTCGGGCGCGACGAGCTGACAGGCCTGCCCAACCGCGCGCGCCTGACCGAATACTTCAACCAGATCATTGCCGAGCCCTATAAGGGCAGTTCGCAGATGGCGATCTGCATGCTCGACCTGGACGATTTCAAGAGCGTCAACGACCGCTACGGGCATGCGGTGGGCGATCAGCTGATCACCGAAGTGGCAGCGCGGCTGAAGATGGTCACCCGCGCCGGGGATGTCGTGTCGCGCATCGGTGGCGACGAGTTCGTGCTGATTCTCAACGGCGTGAGCCAGACCAGCGATCTGCAGCGCAGCCTGCAGCGGGTGCTGACCACCGTCGGCAGCCCCTATGTGATCGAGGACAAGCCGATCGGCATCACCGCCAGTATCGGTGTCACGCTCTATCCGAGCGACAATGTCAGTGCCGATACGCTGGTCCGCCACGCCGACCAGGCCATGTACCAGGCCAAGCAGCGCGGCGGCAACCGCGTGCAGTTGTTCGACGTACTGCACGAGCAGGAAACGCGCGCCTCGCACCAGACCGTGGCGCGCGTGCAGGAAGCACTCAGGAACGGCGAGCTGCTGCTGCACTACCAACCCAAGGTCAACCTGCGCAACGGCCATATCCTCGGCTTCGAGGCGCTGCTGCGCTGGCATCACCCGGAGCTCGGCATGATTCCCCCGGGCGAGTTTTTGCCGGTAGTGGAGCAGTCCGACCTGATCGTCGACATCGGCAACTGGGTGCTCGACGAAGCCCTCTCGCAGCTGGCCATCTGGCAGGCCCAGGGGCACAACTGGACGATGGCGGTGAACATCGCCGCCCGGCACTTCCAGCGGGACGACTTCGCCGAGGTGGTACGCACCAAGCTGCAGCAGCACGAAACCCTGCGCCCGGAAAACCTCGACCTCGAGATTCTCGAGTCGGTCGCCATCGACAACATCCAGCACGCCAACCGCAACCTGGACGCCTGCCGGCAGATGGGCGTGAAGCTGTCGCTGGACGACTTCGGCACCGGCTACTCGTCACTGAGCTACCTGAAGCGTTTGCCGGCGCAAACCATCAAGATCGACCAGACCTTCGTGCGCGGCATCCTCACCGACAGCAACGACCAGGCGCTGGTGGAAGCGATCATCCGCCTCGCCGTGGCATTCCATCGCGATGTGATTGCCGAAGGGGTGGAAAGCTGGGCGCAGGCACGTACCCTGATGCTGCTCGGCTGCGATCTGGCCCAGGGCTACGGCATTGCCCGACCGATGTCGGCCGAAGCCGTGCCGTCCTGGGCGGCCTCGTTCAACATCCGCAACTTCAGCCAGCAACCGCGCGAACTGCCTTTTAGCATCGCCTAATCGTGCCGCTGCCAGGGGCGCGCCTCCAGACTGTTGTGCACGGCGGTCGCCGCGACCGCCGCCTGCCCCACCGCGACGCTGATCTGGTTCAACCCGCTGACCACATCACCGATGGCGTAAAGACCGGGCACCGAGGTCTGCTGGTGCTCATCCACCGTCAGCGCCCCGCCGGCATCACAGCCGGCGCCCAGCCCGCAGGCCAGCTCGGCGCGGATGCGCGCTCCGAGATTGGGATAGAGCACCTCGAAGCATTCCCGCGCCCCTTGCGTGGTGACCACCGCCACGCCACGCCCCGGCTGGTAATGCAGCTCGCGGATATCGCCCTGCAGCAGACGAATGCCAAAGTGCTCAGCCAGTGCGCGGGCCTGCGCGCTCGGGGGCCGGGCGCCCTTGACGATGGCCGTCACGTCGTCGCTGAAGCTGCGCAAGAACTGGGCGTGGCTAATCACTCCATCCGCCTCGCCGTAGATTGCGACCCTGTTGCCGCTGACTTCGTAGGCATCGCAGATCGCGCAGAGGCGCACCGCCCCGGCGGCGATCGCCGCCTCCAGGTCGGCCATGCGTGGCAGCGTGTCCTCGATGCCGGTGGCCAGGATCACCCGTCGCGCGACGAAGCACTCACCGGCCTGCTCGACTTCAAATCCCAGCGCATGCGTGCGCAGGCTGGACACCGTACCTGGCACCAGCCGCACGCCATAGCGCGCAGCCTGCTCGCGCAAACGCGCCAGCAGCGCCTCGCCGGAAATACCCGGCGGGAAACCCGGATAGTTGTGCGAGGTGGGAATCCAGGCAGCCCGGCTGCGGCCGGCATCGATCACCACGCAACTGCGATTGAAGCGCGCCAGGTAGATCGCCGCGGTCAGCCCGGCCGGTCCGCCACCGATCACCAGGCAATCGAGATCGGCGCACTGCCGGGGATCGTCGCGCGGCAATACATAGACGGCGGGCTGTTCGCTCATGGCAGGCTCCGGCGATGGACTTGTTGTTCAGAAGAACCGCTGCCGCCGAAGTTCGCCGCGGCGCACGGCCGCCGGGCGGGAATCAACCTTTTGCTCATTCTGCCGATATAGTGAATTACCGCACACAGGCGCCGATGTTCAGCCCATGCCCAGACTTGACCTTCGCACGCTCATTCTCCTGCTGGCCATCGTTTCGGCACTGCTGACCTTCGCCAATACCTTCATCGCCACCTACCATACCCAGCGTGAACAGCTGACCGAGCAGACCCTCGAAGCCAACCGCGCCTACGCCGTGAAGCTGGCCGAGATCAGCCAGCAGTTCTTCCTCGATCTGCAAAGCCAGCTGGCCTTCAGCGCCGACGTGCTGGCCGAGCGCTACGGCGACGAGCAGGCGATGGACGCGGAAATCGCCCGACTGATCCTGCAGAACAGCAGCTTCAACACCGCGCTGGTGGTGAACGCCGACGGGCGCGTGCTGGCCAGTTCCCAGGACACCCGCTACCTGCTCGGCCAGGTACTTTCCAGCGTCGGCGCCCGCCAGGCGCTCAGCCGCCGCGAGCCCTTGGTGTCGCCCACCTATATCGGTGCCAATGAGCAATTGCTGGTGCTGGTCTCGGCGCCGATCTTCAATCGCCAGGGCGACTATCTGGGCTATGTCGGCGGCGCGATTTACCTGCAGCGTCAGAACGTGCTGCACAGCCTGCTCGGCGTGCACTACCACCGCGACGGCTCGTACATCTACGTGGTCGATGGGCAAGGCCAGCTGATCTACCACGAGGACACCGAGCGCATCGGCCAGGACGTCAGCGCCAACCCGGTGGTGCAGAAGGTGATCGCCGGTGGCGAGGGCGCGCAGCGGGTAGTCAACACCCGCGGCATCGAAATGCTCGCCGGCTACGCCCATGTGCCCGCCGCGCAGTGGGGCGTGGTGGCGCAACGACCGCTGGCCGACACCCTGAGCGAGCTGGACGGCCTGGTCTGGAGCAGCATGCTGCACGCCGTGCCGTTCACCCTGGCGTCACTGCTGGTCTTCTGGTGGCTGGCCACGCTGATCGCCCGCCCGCTGCGCGAGCTGTCGGCGATTGCCAAGTCAATGGACAACGCCGATGCACCGGCGCGCATCGAAGAGGTCCCTGGCTGGTATTACGAGGCCAAGCGCCTGCGCAAGGCGATGCTCGGCGGCGTGCGGCTGCTGCACCAGAAGGTGGGGCAACTGAGTCAGGAGAACGCCACCGACCCGCTCACCGGCCTGACCAACCGACGAGGCCTGCAGCTGTGTCTCGATACCTGGCACGCGGAGGGTCGCGCTTTCGCCGTCCTCGCGCTGGACATCGACCACTTCAAGCGCATCAACGACACCTTCGGCCACGATACCGGCGATGCGGTGCTGCAGTTCTTCGCCCAGCAGATGCGCCGCTGCGCGCGTACCAGCGACCTGCTGTGCCGCAGCGGCGGCGAGGAGTTCATCATGCTGCTGCCGGAGGTGAGCTACGAGGAGGCCCTGCGCATCGCCCAGCGCCTGTGCGATCACGTCGCCGCCACCGCCAGCCCCACCGGCGAACCGATCACCATCTCCATCGGCATCGCCCGCCACCCCGATCAGGCGACCAGCGTGGCGGGCGTACTCAAGGAAGCCGACCAGGCGCTGTACGCAGCCAAACGCACCGGCCGCAACCGGGTGGTCGGCGCGGCCAGCATGGCGCGCGTCACAAGCCTAACCTAGGGCACTTGGCACATTTTCTGTGACGCCCATCACAAGCTATTCCGCGACAATCGGAGGGGTTTACCCGTTCACCGGGCAAATGCATAAAGTGTCGGCTCGCAAGGATTGCACCCTGGCCGGACGCCATGCCGAGAATTGACCTTCGCACTCTGATCCTCCTGCTCGCCGCCTCTTCGGCGCTGATGACCTTTCTGCACGACTCGCTCAGCGGCTATCAGGCGCAGCGCCAGCAGCTGATGGAACACACCCTCGAAGCCAATCGCGCCTACGCCGCCACGCTGGCCTACATCGGCCAGAGCTTCTTCGGCTCGATCCAGGACCAGCTCGCCTACAGCGCCGACCAGCTCGCCGAGCACTTCGATGACCCGGTGCAGCGCGAGGCGGAAGTGGAGCGGCTGTTCGGCCAGAGCGACAGCTTCAACACCGTGCTGGTGGTGGGCGCCGACGGCGTGATCCTGGCGAGCTCCAAGGACACCCGCGCACTGCTCGGCCAGGTGCTCGCCAGCGCCGGCGCGCGCCAGGCGCTGACCCAGCGCCAGCCGCTGGTCAGTCAGCCCTATGTGGGTGCCAACGGCGAATCGATGGTGTTCATCTCGCACCCGATCTATCAGGGCAATCGCTACCGCGGCTATATCGGCGGCGCCATCTACCTGCAGCAACCCAACGCGTTCTATACCCTGCTCGGCCGCCACCACCACCGCGATGGCTCCTACCTCTATGTGGTGGATGGCAAGGGCCGGCTGATCTATCACCCCGATCGTCAGCGGGTCGGTGAAGACATATCGCAGAACCCGGCGGTACAGGCGGCGCTCAACCAGCGCGACGGTCAAGAGCGGATCACCGACACCAGCGGCGTCGACATGCTCGCCGGCTATGCCCATATTTCCGCCGCCGGCTGGGGGGTGGTGGTGCAGCGCCCGACCGCCATCATTCTTCACGAACTCGGCCGCACCTCCTGGCGGCGGCTGAGCGATGCCATTCCCTTCGCACTGTTCTGGCTGTTCGCCTTGTGGTGGTTGTCCGGGCTGATCGCCCGCCCGCTGCAGGCACTGGCCAGCACCGCCGAGGCGCTGGATGCCGAGCAGGCGCCACGACGCATCGAACGGGTACGCGGCTGGTACTTCGAGGCCCTGCGCCTGAAGCAGGCGATGCTCGCCGGCGTGCTGCTGGTGCACCAGAAGGTCGGGCGGCTGAATCAGGAATCGATCACCGACCCGCTCACCGGGCTGACCAACCGCCGAGGCATGCAGCTGGCGCTGGAGGGCTGGGAGGCCGCGCGGCAACCATTCGCCGTGCTGGCCCTGGACATCGACACGTTCAAGGCGATCAACGACAGCTTCGGCCACGACACCGGCGACGCCGTACTGCGTTTTCTGGCCGAACACATGCGCCGCAATGCCCGCACCGATGACCTGCTGTGCCGGGTGGGCGGCGAGGAGTTTCTCATGCTGCTCCCAGGCGTCGGCTACCGCGAGGCGCTGGGCATCGCCGAACGCCTGCGCCGGCACCTGGCGCTGACACCCAGCCCGACCGGCCAGCCGATCACCGTGTCGATCGGGGTGGCCCATTGTCCCGAGCTCGGCGATTCGGTTGCCAGCGTGCTCAAGCAGGCCGACCGTGCTCTGTATGCGGCCAAGCACGCCGGGCGCAACCGCGTGCATGGCGGCGAAGCACTGCCGGCCTGATCCCTCGGTCAGCGCCCTGCGTTGACAGCCCCGCACAGGTCCATCATCTTCCCGAAGCTTCGCCTGCGGCCCATGCAGCCGCGTCTGGGAGAAACCATCAATGCCCCTGCCGCTCGGCCACGCGCCGTTTGCCGAATTCGCCCTGCTTCTGCTGATGTCGGCGGTGCTCGGCGCCCTAGCCGTACGCCTGCGCCAGCCGGTGCTGATCGCCTACATCCTGATCGGCATCATCGCCGGGCCGGCGGTGTTCGGTTTCGTCCATGCCCATGACCAGCTGGACCTGCTGGCGCAGATCGGTATCTCGGTGCTGCTGTTTCTGGTCGGGCTGAAGCTCGACCTCAACCACATCCGCCACATCGGGCCGGTGGCACTGGCCACCGGGCTCGGCCAGCTGACGTTCACCATCGTCATCGGCTTCGTGCTGACCCTGGCGCTGGGCAAGAGCGAACTGGAAGCGATCTACATCGCCGTGGCGCTGACCTTTTCCTCGACCATCATCATCGTCAAGCTGCTCACCGACAAACGCGAGCTGGACTCGCTGCACGGGCGCATCGCGGTCGGCTTTCTCATCGTGCAGGACCTGGCCGTGGTACTGGCGATGATGGCCATGAGCAGCCTGCGCGGCACCGGCGAGGCCGCCGCGATCGAGGTGGCAGCCTCGCTGCTGCTGCGCCTGGCGATCACCGCGGTGCTGCTGTTTTTGCTGATGCGCTACCTGCTGCCGGCGCTGGTATCGGCCATGGCCCGCTCCCAGGAGCTGTTGCTGATCTTCGCCATCGCCTGGGGTACCAGCCTCGCCGCGCTCGGCGAATGGGCCGGTTTCAGCAAGGAAGCCGGCGCCTTCATCGCCGGTTTCTCGCTGGCATCCACCAGCTACCGCGAGGCGATGAACGCCAGGCTGAGCGGTATCCGCGATTTTCTGCTGCTGTTCTTCTTCATTGACCTGGGCTCGAAGCTCGATTTCAGCACCCTCGGCGGCGAGGTCTGGCCGGCGCTGGTGCTGTCACTGTTCGTGCTGATCGGGAACCCGCTGATCGTCATGGCGATCATGGGTTACATGGGCTATCGCAAACGTACCGGGTTTCTCGCCGGCCTCACCGTGGCGCAGATCAGCGAGTTCTCCATCATCTTCGTCGCCATGGGCATCAGCCTGGGCCATGTAGGCGTCGAGGCGCTGGGGCTGACCACGCTGGTCGGCCTGGTCACCATCGTCGTTTCGACCTACATGATCCTTTACTCCCATGGGCTCTATACCCGCCTGGCCCCCTATCTGGGCCTGTTCGAGCGCCAGCGACCGTTCCGCGAGATGGCGGTGGAACGCCCTCGGCGCAGTGCGGCGCACCCGCAACTGGTGATCGTCGGCCTGGGCCGCTACGGTGAACGCCTGATGTGCCAGCTGCACAAGGCGGGCATCCGCGTGATGGGGATCGACTTCGACCCCGAAGTGATCCGCGAGCTGCGCAAGCGCCGCCTGAACGTGCGCTTTGGCGACGGCGAAGACCCGGCCTTTCTCGAATCGCTGCCGCTCGGAGAGGCCCGCTGGGTGGTCAGCACCCTGCGCAGCTGGGACTCCAACCGCGCCCTGCTGCATGCCCTGCAGCAGGCCGGCTTCAGCGGCCAGATCGCCGGCGTGGTGCTGGATGAGCGCCACGGCGAGGAGCTGCAGGCCGCTGGCGTGGCGCGGGTGATCAACCCGATGAACGACGCCGCCGACAATGCCGCGCGCAGCTTCGCCAACGAATTCACCACCCCGCTCGAGGAGACGCCCGAATGACCCGCCCGCTACTGGCCGCCACCGACCTCTCCAGCGCGTCCCACCAGGCCCTCGAGCGCGCCGCCCAACTGGCCGCCGAGCACGGCTGGCCCCTGTCGCTGCAGCATGTGCTGAGTCTTGGCGCACTGGAGCGCCTGCGCGGCCTCATCAGCCACAACCCCGAAGAGCTGCACGAGCGCCTGCACGCCAGCGCCCGTCAGGAGCTCGAACAACTGGCAGCCCAGCTCGCCGAGCGGCACGGCGCGAGCATCGGACTGCACCTGAGCGAAGGCCCGGTCTGCGAAGAAATCCTGGGCTACGCCGACGCCCTCGATCCCCACCTGCTGGTGGTGGGCGCGCACGGGGAGCGCCCGCTGCACCACGGGCTGCTCGGCTCGACCACCGAACGCCTGCTGCACGCCAGCACCCGCTCGCTGCTGGTGGTCAAACGCGCACCGAGCGGCCCCTATCGTCGGGTGCTGGTGCCGGTGGATTTCTCGCCGCGTTCGCTGCCAACCCTGCGCGAAGCGCACCGCCTGGCTCCCCAGGCCGAACTGGTGGTCCTGCACGCCTACGAGATCCCGTTCGAAAACAAGCTGCTGCGCACCGGCATGAGCGAAGACGAATTCGCCGCCCTGCTGCTGGACATGCAACAGCGCGCCAGCCGCCAGCTGGACCGCCTGATCGAAGACAGCGGCCTGCCCCGCAGCATCATCAGCCGCAGCCTGCTGCACGGCGAGCCCGGCCGGCGGGTCATCGAACAGCAGCATGAGCGCCACTGCGACCTCATCCTGCTCGGCCGGCGCGATCTCAACCGCCTGCAAAGCTGGCTGCTGGGCAGCGTCGGCACCCACGTCCTGGCGCAAGCCGACTGCGACGTGCTGCTGGTGAACGGCCGGGGCGAGTGAGCCCGGCTGCCGTGGCTGCAATTCTGGCCGCCAACCGGCGGCGCATCTTTCTCGCTCAAGGCAGGAGAGCGGCATGTTCAGATACCTTGGCGCCCTGCTCCTGCTGAGCGCCTCCCTCGCGTTGGCTACGCCGCTGACCGAGCGCGAGGCCGAGGCGCTGCATGAAGAACTGCAAGTGCAGCATGCCGATCTGCTCAGGGGGAATTTCACGCAGACGGACTTCACCGGTCGCGTCCGGGTGCAGGAGGTGTCCGTGCATCAGACCCTACCGCCCGGTTATGTCGTGCTCGCGTTCCGCGTCGAGGTGCTCGAACGTTTCAAGGGCAGCGCGGCACGCGAGATCACCTACCTGCACCTGACCGAGGGACCGCGCGATCCGACCGCGCTCGAGCAGGCGCGGGGCAAGACCGGGATCGTCAGCCTGTTCCGGGATCGCCAGTCCGGTGACTACAGCCTGGGCGATAACGGCTACCACCTGCCGGATACGCCCCATCTGCGCGCACTCGCCCGCGAGCTGGCGCAGCACGCAAAACCTCGCTGACACGCCATGCGACTCGCCAGGCCCCCTCGCCGGCTCGTTGCACCGGCACATGTCCCGACCGGCGCTGGCCGACGCAGAGCCGTTCGAGCGGCGCCCCTATTTCCGCCGTGCCGAGGCAGGCGCCGTGGCGTTCATCAAGACGCACCTGCCGCAGCTGGCGGTGGAGGAAAAGCCACCGGTGGGGTTTCTCGAGCAGGTGCGCGGCGACTATCAGACGCTGGCCGGTACGCACTACCGGCGGTAAACGAGCAAAAACCGCGTTGCTGAAGGAGCGGCGGCATGCTGAGTTCGACAGGCATCTTCTGGCCGCTGATGGCCCTGGTCGGCTGGACCTTCGCGGTGCTGTTGCTGATTCCCTACCAGCGGCTCAAGGCGGCGTTCGCCGGCAAGGTAGTGGCCGCCGACTTCCGGCACGGCGAGTCGCCCAGCGTGCCAGCAGCGGTGAGCGTGCCCAACCGGGTGTTCATGAACCTGCTGGAAGTCCCGGTGCTGTTCTATGCGCTGTGCCTGGTCGCCTATGTGTCGCAGAACGTGAGCGCCGAACTGGTCGCGCTGGCCTGGACCTACTTCGGCCTGCGCGTCGCCCACAGCCTGATCTATCTCACCTACAACCGGGTGTTCCACCGTTTCCTGGCGTTCGCCGCGAGCAACGTGGTGCTGGTGGTGCTGTGGCTGCGGCTGGCCCTGGCGCTGGCCGCCTGAGCCGCCCCCTGGCACGCGGGGCAGCTCAGGCGAGGGGCTTAGTTACGCATCACGCCCTCGTAGGCCCGGGTCAGGTCGTCCATCTGCCAGAGCAGCTTTTCGGTGGAAAAGCTGATGATGACCGGCACGTAGCGGGCGTCGGCCGACAGGTCGAAACCGGCGCGGGCGAATTCCCACTGGACCTGTGCCTGATCGAGCAGGCTGGCGATGGCCGGCGTGTTCTGCCGCGCGGCCTGCAGCTCGGCCAGGGCATGATCGAAGGCGCCGACGGCGTCATCGAACTGGGGGCGCAGGTTGTCCACCGGCAGCTGCGCGCTCATGGCGATGTACAGCTTGGCGATGCGCTGGGAGAGCATGCGCTGGCGACCGCTGCGGTTGACCAGCTGGGCCGTGCGCGTGCCGGTATGCGTTTCGATCAGCCGCACCACCTGTTCGCACTGGGCGAGCAGCCGGTCGCTCTCTTCCAGCATGCGCACCGCACGCTCGGTACTGGGCGTGGTCAGCGCCAGCGCGCGGTAGCCGACCCAAAGCTGCCGGACCTTATCCAGCTCGGCGCGGATCGGCGGCGTGGGCGCGTAGGCGAGCAGCTTCTGCAGGTTGTCCTCGAAGGTGGCGATGCTCTGGTCGAGGTGGGCGTTGGCCTCCTGGGTGCGCACCTCGTGCTGCAGCATCAGGTAGCTCTTGGCGATGCGCTGGCTGAGCATGCGCTGCATGCCCGAAACGTTCATCGCCTCGGCGTCCCCCAGCGCCCAGGCCGAGGGGGCGAGGAAGATCAGCGCAGCTAGAATCCAGGCTGGAACACGTGCAGACATTGGTAACTCCTTTCCAAATGTGTGTGTCGGCACCGCCGGCCAGGCAAAAAAAAACGCCAAAGCGCCAGCCTCGTCGAGGGGGCGCTTTGACGTCGTTGTCGGTGGATCGCGGCGGTGAGCGGCGCCGCTCCATGCAGCCGCCATGCCACAGGGCGGCACTCGGTCTTTACGCGGCCTTCACCGCCAGCCGCCGCGCCTGCGTGCGCCGTTTTGGCTCGCCACGCCGCTCATGCACCGCGACCAGGCCACTTCACGGGGCAGGGCTACCCTTGGCTAGGCGAACCACTGCCGCCCCCGGGAGGCGCCATGCCGATCGCCACCAAGCGCATCTACGAAGCCGCCGAACCAGGCGACGGCTGCCGCATTCTGGTCGACCGCCTGTGGCCGCGCGGGCTGTCCCGCGAGGATGCCCGGCTGGACCTGTGGCTGAAGGACCTGTCGCCCTCGGCCGAGCTGCGCCGCTGGTTCGGCCATGACCCGGCGCGTTGGGCCGCCTTCCAGACACGCTACTTCGCCGAACTGCAGGCCAACCAAACGGCGTTGGCGGAGTTGCGCGCGGCACTGGCGCGTGGCCCGGTCACCTTGCTCTATGCCGCCAGGGATACCGCGCACAACAACGCGGTGGCGCTGAAGGCGTTTCTGGAAAGCCGATGCGACGAGCCCTGACCGGCCGGCTGCTAACCTGTCGCTATGCTCGCGCGCCGTTTCAAGCGGCGACCTGAGCACCCCCCCTCGTTGCCCCAGGAGAGTCCCATGTACCAAGGCAGTTGCCTCTGCGGCGCCGTCCGCTACCAAGCCGATGAACTCGGCCCCGCCGTGTTCTGCCATTGCCAGCGCTGCCGCAAGGCGAGCGGCTCGGCCTTCGCGTCCAACGCGCTGGTGCCGAGCGACAAGTTCCGCTTCGTAGAGGGCGAGGACGCACTGGCGACCTTCAGCACGCCGCAGGGCGTGCACCGGGTGTTCTGCGGCCGCTGCGGCTCGCCACTCATCAGCCGCCGCGACGCGATGCCCGAAGCGGTCCGCCTGCGCCTGGGCACGCTGGACACCCCGATCGACGTCCGCCCGCAGGCGCACATCTTCGTCGGCTCCAAGGCCGAGTGGTTCGATATCCACGATCACCTGCCGCAGTACGCCGAACGCCCGTAGCCCTTTGCCTGTCGTGGCGATTCAAAAGCGCCGGCAGCTCTTCTAGACTGCTCGGCGCCCAAAACAAGGACGTCGCCATGCCATCTTCACGCTTCGCCACACTGGCCCTCTGCCTGGTCTGCACCTTCGCCCAGGCGACGGACGAGCCACCCTTGCTGGATTACACCCAGCCGGCAGCCAGCGCCGAGCAGGCCCGCGGCGTGCTGCGCGCGCGTCAGCAGGCCGTGCTGGCCAGCGAAATGGCCGGGCGGATACTGGAAATGCCGTTTCGCGAAGGCCAGTCCTTTGCCAAGGGCGACGTGCTGGTGAGCTTCGATTGCCGGGCCTATCAGGCGCAGCTGGCGGCGACCCGAGCCGCCAGCCGCGCAGCGAACGAAGACCTGGCCAACAAGCGCCAGTTGGCCGCGCTGCAGTCGGCCGGGCGCTTCGACGTGGCGATGGCCGAGGCCCGCCTCGAGCAGGCCCAGGCCGAAACCCGTGTGCAGGAAGTGCAGGCCGGGCGCTGCCAGGTCCGCGCGCCGTTCGCCGGCCAGGTGGTACAGCGCGCCGCGCGCCCGCACGAGAGCGTCGCCGCCGGCGCACCGCTGCTGGAGATCGTCGACAACCGCTCGCTGGAGATCCACCTGCTGGTGCCCTCCCGCTGGGTCGCGCGGCTCAGCACCGGCGCGCCCTTCACCTTCATCCCCGACGAAACCGGCCAGCCGCTCACTGCCACGCTCAGGCAGGTGGGCGCACGCATCGACGAAGCCAGCCAGACGCTCCTGCTGATCGGCGAACTGCCCGCCGAGGCGCCCGGCCTGCTCGCCGGGATGAGCGGTTCGGCGCGCTTCGAGCGTACGCCATGACGGTTGCCGCGCCGCCGCTGCGCGAACGCCTGCTGGCGCTGTTTCTCGACCTGGAACGCCAGGCCCGCGCCGCCGGCGATACCACCACCCTGGCCTACAGCCTGGTCAACGACAGCCAGGCACTGCTGCGTTACCGGCATGCCGCGCTGCTGATCGGCGGCAAGGTGCGGGCGCTCACCGGCATCAGCGTGATCGAGCCGAACGCGCCGTTCGTGGCCTTCGTCGAGCGCGCGGCCGCGCAGCTGGAGGCAGCAGGGCTGCCGGCCGAACCGACGCCGGTCGACCCTGCCCGGCTGGATGACGGCGCCCGCGCCGACTGGCAGGCGCTGTCGGCGCCCCATGCCCTGTGGCTGCCTTTGAGCGATCGCCACGGCCAGCGCTTCGGCGGCCTGTGGCTGGCGCGCGAGGAGCCGTGGTCGGAGCTGGACCGCGCGCTGCTCGCGCAACTGGCCGACTGCTACGCCCACGCCTGGCTGGCGCTGCAACCGCGTCCGTGGCGACTGCGCTGGCCGCATCGGCGGGTGCTTGGCCTGGCCAGCCTGGTCCTCGCACTGGCCCTGCTGCCGGTGCGCCAGTCGGTACTGGCGCCGGCCGAAGTGATACCGCTCGACGGCCAGGTGATCGCGGCGCCGCTCGACGGGGTGATCGCCGAATTTCTGGTCAAACCCAACGACAACGTGCGTGCCGGCGACATCCTGCTGCGTTTCGACGCCACCGCCGTGCGCGCGCGCGCCGAGGTCGCCGACCATGCCCTGGCAGTAGCCGAGGCGGAACTCAAGGCGCACACCCAGCGCGCCTTCTCCGACACCGACGCCGGCGCGCGCATCGACCTGCTCAAGGCCCGGGTGGAGCAAAAGCGTGCCGAGCGCGACTATGCCCGTGACCTTCTGGCGCGCACCGAACCGCGCGCCGAACGCGACGGCATCGCGGTGTTCGCCGATGCCCAGCGCTGGATCGGCCGCCCGGTGCAAACCGGCGAACGACTGCTGGAAATTGCCGACCCCGATCAGGCGGCGCTGCGCATCGACCTGGCCGTGGCCGATGCGCTGGACTTCAAGCCGGGCACGGAGGTTGCCCTGTTTCTAGATAGCGATCCGCTGAAAAGGCACCCGGCGCGCCTGGAGCGCCTGGGTTACGAGGCGCAACCCAACGCCGCCGGCCAGCTTGCCTATCGCCTCGATGCAAAGTTCAGCGAAGCGGCCCCGCGTATCGGCCTGCGCGGTACGGCCAAGCTCTACGGCGAGCGCGGCCCGCTGCTGGTCTACTTATTGCGCCGGCCGCTGGCCGCCCTGCGCCAAGGCCTGGGCCTGTGAGCCGCCTGCCCGCCTTACGCGCGGACCTGCAACTTTCGCCGGCGCCAGCAGCACTGGATGGTACGCCCCAGTGGACCCTCGCCGATCCGCTGCGCGGACGCTACTTCGTGCTCGGGGCCGACGCCATGCGCCTCTTGCGCCACTGGGCGCTGGGCGATCCGCAGCGCGTCCTGCACGCTGCCAACCACGCAGCCAGCCAGCCTTTGCTCGAGGACGACCTGCAGCAGCTGCTGCGCTTTTTGCGCGAGCATGAGCTGATCAGCCCGACCGATGCCGAGCAGCGCCGCAGTTACCCCCAGCGTGCGCAGCAGGCGCGCCAGAGCCCGTGGAAGAAGCTGCTGCATCAGTACCTGTTCTTCCGCATTCCGCTGTGGCGGCCGGATGCGTTCCTCAACCGCACCTGGCCGTGGCTGCAACGGCATGGCCGCTGGCTGCTGCGCTTCGGCCTCCCGATGCTGCTGGTGCTGGGCGTGTTTCTGGTCGCGCGTGACTGGGAGCGCTTCATCGCCTCCTTCCCCCATCTGTTCAGCTTCGGCGGGATTCTGGCCTTCGGCCTGGCCCTGATCTTCGCCAAGCTCTGCCACGAATTCGGCCACGCTTACATGGCCAAGCGCGCTGGCTGCCGGGTGCAGAGCATGGGGCTGGCCTTCATGGTGCTGATGCCGCTGTTCTACACCGACGTGAGCGACGCCTGGCGTGTCAGCGATCGCCGCGCCCGCCTGCTGATCGGTGCCGGCGGCGTGCTCGCCGAGCTGCTCCTGGCAGTACTCGCGCTGCTGGCCTGGTCGCTGCTGCCCGACGGCGCGCTGCGCACGGCCGCCTTCATGCTGGCCAGCGCCACCTGGATCACCACCCTCGCGGTGAACCTCAACCCGTTCATGCGCTTTGACGGTTACTTCCTGCTCAGCGACCTGTGGGGCATGGACAACCTGCAGGGCCGCGCCTTCGCGCTGTGCCGCTGGCGCCTGCGCGAGGTGCTGTTCGGCTATGGCGCGCCGCCACCCGAGCCGTTGCCCCGTCCGCTCGAGCGGCGCCTGCTGGTCTGGGGCTTCGCCGCCTGGCTGTGGCGGGCGGCGCTGTTTCTGGCGATCGCCCTGGCTGTCTATCACCTGTTCTTCAAGCTGCTCGGCATCGTGCTGATGCTGGTCGAACTGGTTTGGTTCATCGGCCTGCCGATCGGCCGCGAACTCAAGGAGTGGTGGCAACGACGCGGCGAAGCCCACGCGCCGCGCCTGGTACTGAGCCTCGCCGTCGCCGCAGCCATCCTGCTGGCGCTACTGACGCCCTGGCGCAGCCAGGTGGAAATGCCGGCGCTGCTCGAATCGGCGCGGATCACCGCCGTACACACGGCGTTGCCGGCGCGCATCGTCAGCCTGCACGTACAGGACGGCCAGCCGGTACGCGCGGGCGATCCACTGCTGACCCTGGAGTCGCCCGATCTCGATGCGCAACAAGCCATCGCACGCCAGGAAATCCACATCCTGCAGCAACAGCTGCGGCGCCAGGCAGCGCGAAGCGAGACGATCGGTGACGTGGCGGTGCTCGAACAGAATCTGGCCGAAGCGCTGGCGCACTACCGCGGGCTCGCCGAACAGCGCGAACGCCTGCAGCTGCGCGCGACCTTTGCCGGTACGGTCCGCGATCTGGCGCCGAACCTGCAACCGGGGCGCTGGGTGGCCCGTGAATTGCCGTTGATGAAAGTGGTGGCGGACCAGGCCCAGGTGCGCGGCTATCTCGCCGAGGAGGAACTCACGCGCCTGCAGGTCGGCGCGCCGGGGCGCTTCCTCGCCGATACCACACCGCTGCGGCCAGGTCTTGCGGTGCGTCTGGAAGAGATCGATCGCACGGCCGCGAGCGTCATCGAGCAACCGAGTCTGGCCTCGCTGCATGGCGGGCCGGTCGCCGCGCGACACAACGAGCACGGCCAGCTGCAGTCGGTCCAGGCCCAGTACGGCGTACGCCTTGGGCTGGCAGAAGCGGGGGTCGCGCCGACTTATCCGGTTCGCGGGATCGTTGTCGCCGAGGGCCATGCACAGTCGCTGCTCGGCCGCGCCTGGCGCCGCGTGGCGGCGCTGGCGGTGCGGGAAAGCGGCTTTTAAACCGCCTTCCCGCCCCCGATCAGGGACGCTGCGGGAAGAGGCCCTGGGTCGCGATGCACTGGGTCAGCCCCAGCTCCGGCGAGAGGGTCGAAACCGGCTGACCACCGCCTTGCAGCACGGCCTGCATACCGCCCTGGCGGAGGTTCGTTTTGGCGAAGCCAGTCAACGGCAAAACCGGCGAGCGGCAGATCGCCTGCTCTCTAGCCGCTATGGCACGTTGATGGCATTCTCACGCACTCGCGCAACGGGTCACGCATGAGCCGGACAGCGCCCGACCGCCCCCTTCGCTTTCGCTGCGTCCCAAAGGAGTTGGAGATGAACTGGCTGAAGTGCTTTACCCGTGCCTCGCGAAACAAATGTACCGCCCGCCCCGCGCGGCTGTTGATGGCCCTCGAGCCACGCATGATGTTCGACGGCGCCATCGCCGCCTCGGTAGCCGAGGCCAGCGAAGCGGCCCCCAGCACGGACGCATCGGATTCGCAGGCCCAGTCCGACGCGACCGTGCTGGTCGATCTGGGCACCGACAGCCGGCGCGAAGTGGTGTTCATAGACAACCGCCTTGCCGACCTCGACAGCCTGCTGGCGGCGATCCGTCCGGGCGTCGAAGTGGTACTGCTGGATGGCCAGCGCGATGGCCTGGCGCAGATGCTCGACTGGGCACAGCAGCAGCAAGGCGGCTATGACGCCATCCACCTGTTGACTCACTCCAGTGACGGCACCCTGCAACTGGGCAGTCTGCGCCTCGACCTCGCTACCGCCGAGGCGCGCCAAGCGGACCTGGCGCAGCTGGGTAGCGTGCTCAAGCCTGACGGCGATCTTTTGCTGTATGGCTGCGATCTGGCGGCCGGCGAGGCGGGTCTGGAGCTGATCCGCACGCTGGCACACAGCACCGGCGCCGATATCGCCGCCTCCAGCGATGCCACCGGCAGCCTCGCCCTCGGCGGCAACTGGGATCTGGAGTACCAGCACGGCGCGGTGGAAACCGACATCGTGGTGGATGCCGACCGACTGGCCGACAGCGCGTTTCTGCTGGCGCTGCCGAGCAATGGGCTCAAGGATGTCAAGGAGGGCATGAATACCACATCCTTCATCCCCGGCTTCACCCTACAGGCCAATGGTTCGATTGAGGGCCATAGCGACATCAGCGACGGCCTGTATTTGTATAACTTGAGCGGCCCCGGCTACTTTCAGGTCAACGCCGACAACGTCAACCTCGGCAGTTTCAACCTGACCGGCATCAGCATTCTGAAATACGACACGCTCGATCACTACACCATCACCATCATCGGCTACAAGCTGGGGGGCGGTGAGGTAATCACCAATATTTTTACCTACGACGGCAGCCAGACCTATACCGGCGGCGATTTCAGCGCCTTCACCGGCATCACCGGCTTTCGCATTGTTATGCCCGTCGTGTCCGGCGGTGACTACACGCATCTATTCGACAGCTTCACCATCAGTGGCGCCACCGCGCCGGCCATGCCGCCCAGCCTGGTGGCGACCCCGACCAACCCGACCTTCACCGAGAACGGCAACGCGGTGGATTTGTTCAACGGCGTCATGGCGCTGGTGAACGACGCCGGCCAGACCTTCACCGGCCTGACGCTGACGGTCAGCAACGTCGCCAATGGTGCTGCCGAGTTTCTCAGCATCGGCGGTACCAATGTCAGCCTCACTGCCGGCAATAGCGGCAGCATCGCCGGTGCCGGGGCGTACAGCGTGACGGTCTCCGGCAGCACGGCGACCGTGGTGCTGTCCGGCATGGCGCTCAGCGATGTGCAGATGGCCACGCTGATCGACGGCATGACCTATCGCACCACCAGCGATGACCCGGGCAGCGCGAGCCGTGTCGTCACGATCACCCAAATCCGCGACAGCGGCATCGGCAGCAACACCTACGCGCCCAACATCAGCTCGACGGTCACGGTTACGCCGGTCAACGACGCGCCAACGTTGAACGCCACTGGCAACAGCACCACATTTACCGAAGATGGCGCCGCAGTCGACCTGTTCAACGGGGTTGCCGTCTCCACCATCGAGTCGGGCCAGACGCTGAGCGGACTGACCCTGACGGTCAGCAACGTGACCAATGGCAGCAGCGAACTTCTGTCCATCAATGGCACCGACGTCGCCCTCACTAATGGCAACAGCGGCACCCTCGCCGGGATCGGCAGTTTCAGCGTCAGCGTGGTCGGCGGTACTGCCACGGTAACGCTCAGCGGCATGAGTCGTACGCCCGCGCAGATGGCCTCCCTGATCGACGGCATGACCTACCGCAATACCAGCCAGGCGCCGGATACGGCGACAAGGGTGGTCACGCTGACCAGCCTCGCCGACAACGGCGGCACCGCCAACGGCGGAGTGGACACCGCCAGCCTGGCCATTGCCGCCAGCGTGACAGTGGTGGCGGTGAACGATGCGCCGACGCTCTCCGGCGGCCCCTACGCGCTGACCGGCACTGACGAAGACACCACCAGCAGCGGCACCCTGATATCGACCATCCTCGCGGGATTGACCCATGGCGACGTGGACGCCGGCGCGCTGTCCGGCATTGCCATTACCGCCACCACCGGCAACGGCACCTGGCAGTACTCCACCGACGGGGTCAGCTGGAGCAACGTTGGCACCGTCTCCGACATTGCCGCGCTGCTGCTGTCCAGCAGCAGCCAACTGCGCTACGTCCCCGACGGCCGCAACGGCGAAACCGCCACCCTCATCTTCCGTGCCTGGGACCAGACCAGCGGCAGCGCCTCCACCAACAGCATTCGCGGCACCGCCGACGTCACCACCAACGGCGGCACCACCGCGTTCTCCACCGGCACCGCCCAGGCCAGCCTGACAGTCAGCGCGGTGAACGACGCGCCGGTGCTGGCGCCAATCGCGCCGACGCTCACCGGCCTGATCGATTCAGACACAAACAACGCCGGGCAGACCGTGGCCAGCTTCATCGGAACCAGCATCAGCGATGTGGACAGCGGCGCGCTGCAGGGCATCGCCATCACTGGCCTGACGTCCGGCAATGGCACCTGGCAGTACAGCCTGAACGGCGGCAGCAGCTGGACGGCCATCGGCACTGTCTCCACCAGCAGCGCCCTGCTGCTGCGCGCCAGCGACTACGTGCGCTTCGTGCCTGACGGGGTCAACGGCACCAGCGCCAGCCTCACCTACCACGCCTGGGACCGCACCAGCGGCTCGCAGGGCGAAAAGGTCGATGCCAGCTCGAGCGGCGGCAGCACGGCGTTTTCCAGCGCGAGCGACACCGCCAGCCTTACCGTCACCGCCGTGGATGACCCGGCGACTGTGACTACCTCCGGCGGCACCACCGCCTTCACCGAAGGCAACAACGTCGCCTCCATGCCGGTGGCCGTCGATCCAGGCCTGACTGTAAGCGACAGCGACAGCCCGACCCTGGCCAGCGCCACGGTGAGCCTGACCGGCAATTTCCAGGCCGGCCAGGACCTGCTGGGCTTCACCAACGACGGTTCGACCATGGGCAACATCAGCGGTAGCTACGACGCCGCCACCGGCGTGCTGACCCTGACCTCCGCCGGCGCCACCGCAACCCTGGCGCAATGGCAAGCGGCGCTGCGCAGCGTGACCTACGACAACAGCTCGGATACCCCGAACACCGCCACCCGCACCGTCAGCTTCGTGGCGAACGACGGCACCTCCGACAGCAACACCGCAACGAGGACGATCAGCGTCACCAGCGTCAACGATGCGCCGGAGATCAGCGCTCCCGCCAGCCTCGTCGTGACCGAAGACACCGCCAGCGCCCTGACCGGCATCAGTTTCAGCGACGCCGACGCAGGCAGTGCCATCGTCACCGCGACCTTCTCGGTGGGCAGCGGCAGCCTGTCCGCTACCAACGCCTACGGCGTCGTGGTGGGCGGCACCGCCAGTGCGCTGACCCTGACCGGCAGCATCGCCAGCATCAACGCCTTCATCGACGCCGGCCGTCTCACCTTCACCACGGCGACCAACGCCAACGCCGACGTCACCCTCACCGTCAGCATCGACGATGACGGCAACAGCGGCAGCGGCGGCGCAAAGACGGCCAGCGACACCATCACGCTGCAAGTCAGTGCGGTGAACGACGCGCCGGTGATCAGCGCGCCGGTGTCGATCAACGTGAACGAAGACCAAAGCACGCCACTGACGGGCATCAGCTTCGCCGACGTGGATGCCGGCGACGCCAGCCTGACCGCCACCCTGAGCGTGGGCAGCGGCAGCCTGACCGCCACCGACGCCAGCGGCGTGGTGGTGGCTGGCTCGGGCAGCACCTCGCTGACCCTCACCGGCAGCCTCGCCGACCTCAACGCCTTCCTCGCCGCCGGCCAGGTGAGCTTCCAGACCGCGCTCGACGCCACCAGCAACGTCGTGCTGACCGTCCAGCTCAACGACAACGGCAACACCGGCAGCGGCGGCGCCAAGACCGATACCACCACCGTCACCCTGGCGGTGACCGCGGTGAACGATGCGCCAATAAACAACCTGCCTGCCGCGCAGTCGGTGGATCAGGATTCCGTGCTGGTGTTCAGCGCCGGCAACGGCAATCTCATCAGCATTTCCGATGTGGATGCCGGCGGTGGCAATGTCCGGGTGACGCTCACCGCCACGAACGGTTTGCTCACGCTGGGCGGCACGACCGGGCTGACCTTCACCACCGGCGACGGCACGGCCGATGCCATCCTGACCTTCGAGGGCACGCTGGCCGATATCAACCTGGCGCTGAATGGCATGGCATTCTCGCCGACCGCTGGCTACAACGGCCCGGCGAGCCTGCAGATCACCACCGATGACCTGGGCCATTCCGGCGATGGCGGCAGCCAGACCGATACCGACACGCTGGTCATCACCGTCAACAGCCTCAACCCGGTGGTCACGTCGGTGAGCGTCACCGCCCCCGACGGCACCTACAAGGTCGGCGACGTCATCCAAGTGACGGTCAGTTTCGATCAGGCGGTGACTGTGGACACCACGGGCGGCACGCCCACCCTGCTGCTCGAAACCGGCAGCATCGACCGCCAGGCCACCTACGTGTCCGGCTCGGGCAGCAATACCCTGACCTTCAGCTACACGGTGCAGGCCGGCGACCTGAGTGCCGACCTCGACTACCACTCCAGCGGCGCGCTGACCCTCAACGGCGCCACCATCCGCAACGTCACCGCCGACGATGCCGTGCTCGCCCTGCCCACCCCCGGCACCGCCAACTCCATCGCCGGCCAGCACGACGTGGTGATCGACGGCGTCGCCCCGACCGTCAGCTCGGTCAGCGTGCCGACCAACGGCACCTACCTGGCGGGGCAGAATCTCGACTTCACCGTCAACTTCAGCGAAGCGGTGGTGGTCGACACCACAGGTGGCGTCCCACGCCTTGCCGTGACCCTGGACACCGGCGGCACGGCATATGCCGACTACGTCGCCGGCTCCGGCAGCAGCGCACTGGTGTTCCGCCTGACCGTCGCCAGCGGCCAGCTCGACGGCGACGGCATCACCCTGGGCAGCAGCATCCAGCCCAACGGCGGCACCCTGCGCGACGCCGTGGGCAACGACGCGGCTACCACGCTCAACAGCGTGGGCTCGACCAGCGGCGTGCTAGTGGATGCGGTGATTCCGGTGGTGACCTCGGTAAGCGTGCCGGCCAACGGCGCGTATAACGCGGGCGACATACTGTCCTTTACGGTGAATGCCAGCGAGCCAGTGGTAGTGAATACCGCCGCCGGCACCCCGCGGCTGGCGCTCGATATCGGCGGGGTGACGCGCTACGCCAGCTATGTTTCGGGCTCTGGCACCAGCGCGCTGATCTTCCAGTACAGCGTGCAGGCCGGCGACACCGATGCCGACGGCATCGGCATCAGCGGCCTCGAGACCAAC
>JAUVZY010000023.1 GCA_030602315.1 Pseudomonadaceae bacterium
CCGATCTCGTCAGCGGGAGGCGAATCTTACAGCAAACCATCTTGCTGTCAACACCTCTCCACCACCAACATCGCTACGCTACTTCCGGCACCTCCAGTTCAGCGTCTGCCTCACCGGAAGTGCCGCGCATTCTACGCAAATTCCAAACCACTGCAAGCGGTTTTTTAAGCGTAAGTCATTGATTTACGAGCCAGTCAATCGCGAGCCTGAGATATCAAGGTTACCCGTGCAAAGCTCTTCTTCCCCGCCTGGCAGACGTGCGTTGCGCCGACCCTGAACACGAACGCGCGGTCAACGACCTCGCCATCGACCCTCACCCCGCCAGCACTCAGCAGATCGCGGGCAGCCGCGGCGTTCTTCACCAACTTTGCCTGGTTGAGCACCGCAGCGATTGGCATATCTTCGCCAGCCACCAGACTCACCTCTGGCAAGTCCTCCGGCAGCTCACCTTCCTTCATTCTATTGCCAGCGGCTCGGTGAGCCGTGGCAGCGGCTTCTTCGCCATGAAACCGCGCCACCAACTCTTCAGCGAGCTTGATCTTGATGTCCCGCGGGTTGGCGCCGTTAGCGACAGCGACTCGAAGCTCTTCGATTTCGGCGAGCGAGCGAAAGCTCAGCAACTCGAAGTAGCGCCACATCAGCGTATCCGGCAGCGAGACCAGCTTGCTGAACATCACACCTGGCGACTCTTGGATGCCCACGTAATTACCAAGCGACTTGGACATCTTCTTGACGCCATCGAGTCCTTCGAGAAGAGGCATAGTGATGATGCACTGGGATTCTTGCCCGTAGGCACGCTGCAGCTCGCGCCCCATCAGCAGATTGAACTTCTGATCCGTACCACCGAGCTCCACGTCCGCACGCAGAGCTACCGAGTCATAGCCCTGAACCAGCGGGTAAAGGAACTCATGGATCGCAATGGGCTGACTGGATTTGTAACGCTTGCTGAAATCGTCACGCTCGAGCATGCGCGCGACCGTATGCTGCGATGCCAGCCGAATGAAATCAGAAGGCGACAGCTGTTCAATCCAGCTGGAGTTGAAGACGACCTCGGTCTTGGCAGGATCGAGAATCTTGAAGACCTGCGCCTTATAGGTCTCGGCGTTAGCCAGCACCTGCTCGCGACTCAGAGGGGGGCGAGTCGCACTCTTGCCACTGGGGTCGCCGATCATTCCTGTGAAGTCGCCAATGAGGAACAGGACGTGATGCCCCAACTCCTGAAACTGGCGCAGCTTATTAATAAGCACCGTGTGCCCCAGGTGCAGGTCCGGTGCGGTGGGATCAAATCCCGCCTTGATGCGCAGCGGTACGCCACGGCGCAGCTTGGCCGCCAGTTCGGACTCCACGAGAACTTCATCTGCGCCGCGCTTGATCAGCTCAAGCTGCTGCTCAACAGACACCATGACCGCCTCCACCCCAAACACAAAGCGCGAAACCTTACAACATCGGCGGGCAAAAACAAGCGACCGGCCCGCAACCACACGCCGAAAGGCAGCCCTGCAGGGTTGCCCCCCTTCTGGATTGCTTATATTTTATGCAGCTATTTCGACCCGAAATGATCGCAGCTCATGATGCATTCGAAAAAGAAAGGACCGCTGTATCCGAAGAGCCACCTGCTGGCTGCGAGCGGCGTGGCTGCGCTTCTCAGCCTGGCACTGCTGGTTTTCCCCTCCCGAGAGGTAGAGGCGAAGCGGACCAGCATCACGCTTGAACTTGACGCCGCAGCGCTCATCGGGCCCGCCGCGAGCGAGACGCTCGCTCCTGAACCGGGCACTGGCGACTCGCCCTTCTCGCTCAGTGTTCTCGAGGAAGACACCGAGTCTGGCGACCTGAGCGTCGCGACAGAAGAACACGCAGGCCCTCAGACAACGTCACTGACCGTAGCCTCAGGCGACACGCTGTCGACCCTTTTTGCGCGAGTTGGACTTCCGGCATCTGCGATGCACGAGGTTCTCGCATCCTCCAAAGAAGCCAAGGAGCTGACCCGCCTGAAGGTCGGCCAAGTGTTTGACTTCGAATTGGATGCTTCTGGAAGCCTGACGACCCTGCGCACACAACCCAGCAAACTGGTTTCGCTTATGATCCAGCGCAGCGCAGCGGGCTTTGCCTTCAGCAAAGAAGAGATCAAACCTCAAGTTCAGACGACCTATGCACGTGGAACTATCGACAGCAGCCTTTTCGTCGCAGCCAAGCGCGCCGGTCTGAGCCACAACCTGACGATGGACCTTGCCAACATCTTTGGCTATGACATCGACTTTGCGCTGGATATCCGTAAGGGCGACTCGTTCGAATTAATTTATGAGTCAAAGCACGTGGACGGCCAGAAAGTCGGCTCAGGAGACATCCTGTCGGCCCGCTTTACCAACCGCGGCAAGACCTACACAGCGGTTCGCTACGTCAACAAGCAAGGTGTGGCGAGCTACTACACCGCCAATGGCGAGAGCATGCGCAAGGCCTTCATCCGCACGCCCGTCGATTTCGCCCGAATCAGCTCGCGTTTCTCCACCGGACGCAAACACCCGATCCTGAACAAGATTCGCGCGCACAAGGGCGTCGACTATGCTGCGCCGCACGGTACGCCGATCAAGAGCGCTGGCGACGGAAAGGTCATCCTGGCCGGTCGTAACGGCGGCTATGGCAATACCGTCATCATCCAGCACGGCAGCCGCTACCGCACGCTCTATGCCCATATGCAGGGCTTCGCAAAGGGCATCCAGAACGGAGCTGCAGTGAAGCAGGGCCAGATCATCGGCTATATCGGAACTACCGGACTGTCCACTGGCCCCCATCTGCATTACGAATTCCAGGTGGACGGCGTGCACGTCGATCCTCTGAGCCAGAAGCTGCCGATGTCTGATCCCATTCCAAGCAGTGAGCTTGCCCGCTTCAAACAGGTAAGCCAGCCGCTGCTGGCGCGGATGGACAAGGAAAAAGCCACCCAGCTGGCCCTGAACGGGCAGTAACCGATGCCGCTCTACATCGGGGTAATGTCTGGCACCAGCCTCGACGGGCTAGACATTGCCCTGGTGCAGCTGGACGCAACGATCCAGCTCCTCGAAACTCAGTTCCTGCCGATGCCCGGCGACCTGCGCGCTGCGCTGCTTGACCTTTGTATGCCTGCGCATGACGAGCTTGCCAGGGCAGCCCTTGTCGAGCAGCGCTGGGTCGATCTGGTCGGGGAAGGGATAACGCAGCTGCTAGAGCGCTCAGGACATAGCCCAACGGACATTCGTGCGATTGGCAGCCATGGCCAGACGGTCCGTCACGACCCGGCCCAACGCTTCACGGTCCAAATCGGCAACCCCGCGCTGCTCGCCGAGCTTACCGGCATCACCGTCGTCAGTGATTTCCGCCGCCGGGATATGGCAGCAGGCGGTCAAGGCGCCCCCCTCGTTCCCGCCTTCCATGCCACGCTGCTTGGTTTCACGGATCAGCCGCGCGCCGTGGTCAACATTGGCGGTTTCAGCAATCTCACGCTACTGCACCCTGATCGAACGGTCACAGGCTTCGATTGCGGGCCGGGCAACGTGCTGCTCGACGCATGGATTCAGCATCAACGAGGCCTTACCTACGACCGGGGGGGCGAATGGGCTGCGACGGGGCGTATTCATCAGCCGCTGCTGGACCTGATGCTGGACGAGCCATTCTTCCGTACGCAAGGCCCCAAGAGCACCGGGCGTGAGCTATTCAACCTGGCGTGGCTGAAGGGCCTGCTGCAGCTTACGCCGCCGGCTGCCGCAGAAGACGTGCAGGCTACTCTGCTCGAGCTCAGCGCGCACGCGATCGCCGCTGACCTGCAACGGACAAGCAGCACGGTGAATGAGGTTTTCGTATGCGGCGGCGGAGCCCATAACCATGCCTTGATGGCCCGTCTGAAAGCCTTGCTGCCCCATGCAACGGTGGAGGCTACGACGGTTGCGGGTATCGAGCCTGACTGGGTGGAGGCGATGGCATTTGCCTGGCTGGCGCACCGCTGTCTGGAAGGACTTCCCGGTAACTGCCCGAGCGTCACCGGAGCCCGCGGCCCCCGAGTACTGGGAGCCATCTACCCGGGCTGAAATCAGATCGAGAACGACTGGCCACAGCCACAGGTAGTGGCGGCGTTCGGGTTCTTGATGACGAAACGCGAGCCCTCGAGCCCCTCCTGGTAGTCAACTTCCGCGCCGGCAAGATACTGGTAGCTCATGGGATCGACGACCAGGCTAACCCCTTCACGCTCGATAATCGTGTCGTCGTCGGCGGTGTCTTCATCGAAAGTGAAGCCGTACTGGAAGCCCGAGCAGCCGCCCCCGGTCACGAAGACGCGCAGCTTGAGGCGGGGATTGCCTTCTTCGGCCACCAGGTTCTTGACCTTGTTCGCCGCATTCGCCGTGAACTGAATGGCAGTCGGCATGAAGGTTTCAACAGTCATCAGACTCTCCTGGCGATAATGCCCTACTAAGCGCCGGGCATTATCCCCTTAACCAACCAAAATAATCAACTATTACGCCCGAGCGGACTCACGGCAGGAGCGCTGCATGGCGCAGGCCCAGCGTCTCGTCGAGGCCACAGACGATATTCATGTTTTGTACCGCCTGGCCGGAGGCACCCTTGACCAGGTTGTCGATCACCGAAAGGATCACCACCAGGTCGCCGCCCTGTGGTCGATGCACGGCAATCCGGCAGACGTTGGCGCCGCGCACGCTGCGCGTCTCGGGGTGACTGCCCGCCGGCATCACATCGACGAACGGCTCGTCGGCGTAACGCGCCTCGTAAAGGGCCTGCAGGTCGATGGAGCGGTCCGCTACGGTCGCGTAGAGCGTGGCATGAATACCCCTGATCATCGGCGTCAGGTGCGGGACGAAGGTCAGGCCGATAGGCCCACCGGCGGCCTGACGCAGGCCCTGGCTGATTTCCGGCAGGTGGCGATGACCTTTCACCGAATAGGCCATCATGCTTTCGCCAGCTTCGGTGAACAGCGAGCTGACCTTGGCCGCACGGCCCGCACCGCTGACCCCTGATTTGCAGTCGGCGATCAGGCGCTGTGCATCGGCTACACCCTGCTCGAGCAGCGGGAGGAAACCAAGCTGCGTGGCGGTCGGGTAGCAACCAGGCACGGCAATCAGCCGGGCCTGGCGAATTTGCTCGCGATTGACCTCCGGCAGACCGTACACCGCCTGCGGCAGCAGCTCAGGCGCGCCATGGGCCTGGCCGTACCAGCGCGACCACTCCTCGGCATCCTTCAGACGGAAGTCAGCCGACAGGTCGATCACCCGAGTACCTGCTGCGAGCAGCTCCCCCGCCAGTGCATGAGCCACACCATGCGGCGTGGCGAAAAACACCACGTCACACGCACCGAGGGTGGCTGCATCCGGCACGCTGAATGCCAGCTGGTCGTAGTGGCCTCGCAGATTAGGGAACATGTCGCATACCTTCACCCCGCTTTCGGAGCGCGAGGTGATGACCGCGACTTCTGCCTCAGGATGCTGGGCGAGCAGTCGTAGCAACTCGACACCGGTATAACCCGTTCCGCCGACGATACCGACCTTGACCATGGGAAGCCTCTTGCAACGTGGTTTGCTGAAAGCGCCAGATGATACGGGGCGGCCGCCTCAGGGCCAACAGCCGTGTGGGTGGCATCGACCTGCGCACGCCTCTACTATCGGCAGCGACATCCCCGTGAGATTCCCCCATGCTCTATCTGTGGCTTAAATCCTTCCACGTGATCGCTGTCGTTTGCTGGTTTGCCGGCCTGTTCTATCTGCCGCGCCTGTTCGTCTATCACGCCATGAGCAACGACGAGACGAGCCACGAGCGCTTCTGCGTGATGGAGCGCAAGCTCTATCGCGGCATCATGTGGCCCTCGATGGTGCTCACCCTCGTGTTCGGCGTGGGCATGCTGGCGATCAACCCCGGCCTCTTCGCCACCGGCGGCTGGCTGCACGCGAAACTGGCGCTGGTCTTGCTGTTGGTGGTGTATCACCTGGTATGTGGCGCCCAGCGAAAGCGCTTTGCCGCCAAACAGAACACCAAAAGCCATGTGTTCTACCGCTGGTTCAACGAGTTCCCGGTCGTATTGCTGATTGCCATCGTGATTCTGGTGATCGTCAAACCGTTCTGACCGCCTTTTTTTCAACAAAGCAAGGACGCTAGCAATGACTCAGACGTACAACATCGTTTTCGCCGGCGAGACGATGCCGGAGATTTCGCTGGAGCAAGCGCAGGAGAACCTTGCCCGGCTGTTTCGCAGCGAGCGTCAGGCCGTCGAACGCCTGTTCGGCCGCGGCGAGGTGATCATCAAGCGCTCACTCGCCGAAACCGAAGCGGACAAGTATTTGTCCGCGCTGCGCCAGGCCGGCGTAATGGCGTACAAGGCCGCTCAGGCCGTGCCGGCGCTCGGTGCGGCGGTGACGGACCACGCGCCGCCAGCAGCAGCCGCCGATACCACAACCTTCGCCCCGGCCGCACAGCCGATGACACGTGAAGCCATGTGCTGCCCGAAATGTGGCCAAAGCCAGCCCAAGGCCGATACCTGCGGCAGTTGCGGTGTGGTGATCGAGAAGTTTCTCGCGCTCCAGGCCCGTCAAGCGGAACAGCCGAGCGCCAACGAGGCTTCGCCTTACGCACCACCGACCGCCGCGCTGGATGAGAACCTGCCACAGACGGGCGAACTCAAGGTTTGGTCGTTCGCCGGGCGCATCGGACGCCTGCGCTACATCGCCTGGAGCATGGCCATGCTGCTTTGCGTCTTCGGCGTCACCCTGCCGATCACCGGCTTGCTGGCCGGCTCGGAGCTGCTCGGCTCGCTCGTGCTGGGCGTCGGCGTTATCGCCGCGCTGATCGTGAGCCTGATGATGGGTGCTCAGCGCCTGCATGACATCGGCTGGACCGGCTGGTTGATGCTGCTCACCTTCGTGCCGGTGGTGGGCCACATCCTGCCGCTGGTACTGATGATCGCGCCCGGCAGCACCGTGGCGAATCGCTACGGCGCGCCGCCGCCGCCGAACAGCACCGGGGTGAAGGTGCTTGCAGGCCTGTTCTTCGCCAGTATCGCGATCGGCATCATCGCGGTGATTGTGGCGTTCTCGACCGTTGCGTCGATGATTCGCTGACAGACGGAACTCAGCCGCCGCCTGATCACTCCATCCTTCGGCGCCGACAGGAGGTTTCATGCAGGCTGGCTTCTTCGAATGGCTGGGCGAAGCGCTCGGCTCAGCCATTCGCTTCATCATCGACGCACTTGGCGGCGCCTTCACTCTGCTCACCGAGGCCGGCACCGACTTCATCGAGGGGCTGTCGCGCGCACTGGGCATGAACCCGTCCTTTCTCGGCCTGGTCGTGCTGATAATCGGACTGCTTTTGCTCTTTCTTGCCGCACGCAGCCTGCTGCGTCGCGCCTTTATCAGCGGCGTGCTGCTGGCGCTACTCGGCCTGTGGCTGCTCAGCTGGGTGGTGGCTTGAAGGCAGACGCCGCGCGCGGCATATAGCGCTGTCTGCTACGGAGCGATCGATGTCCAGCCTTGCCGATGCCTGGCGGCATGCGCCAACCCACCGCAAGGTGTGGGCGCTGTGCACGCCCATGATGCTTTCCAACCTGACCATCCCACTGGTGGCGCTGACCGATACGGCGGTGGCCGGCCATCTGCCCCATGTCGCGCAGCTGGCCGGCGTGGCCGTCGGCAGTCTGTTCTACGGTGTGCTGGTGAACGTATTGGGCTTTTTACGCATGGGTACGACCGGCTTCAGCGCCCAGGCCGCCGGGCGGCGAGACGGGGCGATGCTGCGTCAGGTACTGCTGCAGGCACTGCTGCTCGCCGTCGCGCTCGGAAGCCTGGTGGCGCTCCTCGCGCCGACGCTGTTCGAGCTGACGCTGCAATTTTTCGCCCCGACCGACGCCATGGCCGGCGAAGCCCGACACTACCTGCAGATCCGCCTGCTCGGCTTGCCCGCCGCCCTGATTGGCTACGCGCTGATCGGCTGGTACTTCGGCACGCAGAATGCGCGTGCGGCACTGGCCCTGCTGCTGGTGGTCAATCTTGGCAACATCGCCCTCGACCTGATCTTCGTGCTCGGTCTGGACTGGGCAGTGGCCGGCATCGCGCGCGCCTCGGTGGTGGCCGAATGGGTCGGCGTACTGGTCGGCCTGGCGCTGCTGCGACCGCTGTTACGGCGGCATCCCGGTCACTTCAGCACCAAGGCGCTGTTGCACTGGGCCACCTGGTGCCCGCTGTTGGCCGTCAATCGTGACCTGCTGCTGCGCTCGCTGTTGCTGCAGGGCGCGTTCTTGCTGGTCACGCTGCAGGGCATGGCGCTGGGCGAAACCACCGTCGCGGCCAATGCGCTGCTGCTCAATGGTCTGGCGCTGACCGCCTATGCGCTCGACGGCCTGGCGCACGCACTGGAGGCGCTCGCCGGGCATGCCATCGGTGCCGGTGATCGCCTGGCGCTGCGACGGGCGCTGGTGGTGAGCGCCGGCTGGTCGCTGCTGGGCAGCCTGCTGTTCGCGCTCGGCTTCGGCCTCGCCGGCACCCGGTTCGTGCAGCTGCAAACCGACCTGCCAACAGTGGCCGCACAGGCCGAACCCTTCCTACCCTATCTGGCGGTGCTGCCGCTGGTCGCGGTGTGGAGCTACCTGCTCGATGGGCTGTTCATCGCCGCCACCCGCGCGGCGCCGATGCGCAACGCCATGGCACTGGCTTTCGCTGTCGCCCTGGCGTTCGGCCTGGCGAGCCGTGACCTGGGCAACCACGGGCTATGGGCTACCTTGCTGATCTTCATGGCGCTGCGCGGCGTCTGCCTGGGCTGGACCGCCTGGCGCCTGCGGCAGACCTTCGCCTGAAGCGACGCGCTCGCTGGTCGACGTCGCCGCCGCCAACGAGCCATCCCGCGGCAGCACCACACAAAAGCGCGCGCCCTCGCCTTCCCGGCTGTGGACTTCGATGCGGCCACCATGGGCCCTGACGATCTGCTCGGCAATGAACAGGCCCAGTCCAAGACCGGCGCTCCCTTCGCTGCCTTCACCGCGCTCGAACTGGCAGAAGATCCGCTCGAGATTGTGGTCGCTGATGCCGATGCCATGATCCTGCACCTCCAGCCACACCTCGTCGCCCTGCGCCCGCGCGCTGACCTCCACCGGCTGGCCGGCGCCATAGCGCATGGCATTGGTCAGCAGATTGGCCAGCACCTGCTCGATGCGAAACTCGTCCCACACCCCTGGCAAGGGCCCGACCGGCTCGAAGCTCACCGCGCAACCGTGCGCTGCCAGCTGTGGCGCGAAACTCTGCACCACGTTGCCCACCAGGGCGGTCATGTCCAGCGGCGCCGGGCGGATCGACAGCTTGCCGGTGCGAATGCGCGAGACGTCCAGCATGTCGTCGATCAGGCGGATCAGGCTGCGGATCTGCCGTTCGTCCTGCTCGACCATCGCCTGCAACCGCGCCTCGCTGAACGCCTGCGGCTTATGCCGCGCCAGCTGCAGCTTGCGCAGCTGCACCTCGAGAATCAGCGTATTGAGCGGCGTTTTCAGCTCGTGCGAAACGATCGACATGAAGTCATCGCGCGTGCGCACCGCCTGCTCCAGCTCGGCCTGAGTGGCGCGCAGCTCATCGAGCAGCACCTGCTGCTCGCGCTGGCTCTGCTCCAGCGCCTCCAGCTGGCGGGCCAACTGCTTGCGATTGAGGTAGAGATCGACGAAGACACTGACCTTGCTGCGCACTGCATGTGGGTCGAGCGGCTTGTGCATGAAATCCACCGCTCCGCTTTCGTAGCCACGGAAGGCGTAGTTCAGCTCGCGGCCGGCGGCGCTGACGAACACGATGGGAATGTGCTTGGTGCGCTCGGTGCTGCGCATCAACTCAGCCAGCTGGAAGCCGTTCATGCCCGGCATCTGCACATCGAGAATGGCCAGCGCGAACTCGTGGCGCAACAAGAGCTCCAGCGCCTGTTCGCCGGAGCCGGCCTTGTACAGCACCACGCCCGGCGACTCCAGCAAGGCCTCGAGGGCAAGCAGATTCTCCGGAAGGTCGTCGACCAGCAGCAGGTTGGCTTGGTTGTGCAGGTCACTCATTGAAGCTCTCCAGCTCGCGCAGCAACCGTTGTATCTGGGCCGCCGGCAGCACGTAATCCGGCGCGAAGCGTGACAGAGCCGCGCGCGGCATGGTGTCGACCAGTGCCTCTTCCGGCTGCTGGACCACGGTCAGCCCACCGGCCAGATGAATCGCCTCCAGCCCTGCCGCGCCGTCCTCGCTGGCGCCGGAGAGCAGCACACCGAGCAGCTGCGGCCCCCACACGGCGGCGGCGGATTCGAACAGCACATCGATCGACGGCCGCGAGTAATTCACCGGTTCCTCCTGACTGAGCGCCAGCGTCTGGTCGTCCTCGACCAGCAAGTGATAATCCGGCGGCGCGAAATAGAGCGTTCCAGGGCGCACCGGTTCCTTTTCGTCGGCCTCTTTCACGCGCAACCCGCATTTGCCGGCGAAGATCTGCGCCAGACTCGAGGGGTGCTGCGGCGGCACGTGCTGCACCACCAACAGCGCCAGGGCAAACCCGGCGGGCAGGCCCTCGACCACCCCGGCGAGCGCCTTGAGCCCACCGGCCGACGCGCCGATGGCCACCACCCGGATCGGCGGGGCAGCGCTCATGGCGGGTTTCGGGCTCATAGCTTGCGAAAGATCCGTTCATCGCGGGCAAAGCCCTCGAAGGCCTGGGCGAAGGCGGAAAACTCCACCGTTTCCTTGCTGCCCAGGCCAAGAAAGCCGCGGTGGCACAAGGACTCGTGGAACAGGCCGAGTGCCCGATCCTGCAGGGCGCGGTTGAAGTAGATCAGCACGTTGCGGCAGGAAATGAACTGGGTTTCGGAAAATACGCTATCGGTCGCCAGGCTGTGATCGGCAAAGGTAACCCGTTCCTTCAACGCTCTATCCAGCAACACCGAGTCGTAGGCCGCGGTGTAGTAGTCGGAAAAGCTGTGCCGCCCGCCAGCCAACTGGTAGTTGCGGGTGTAATGACGCACGTTCTTCAGGTCGAAGATGCCCTGTTGCGCGCGCTCCAGCGAGCGCGGGTTGATATCGGTGGCATAGATGATCGAACGCTCGAGCAATCCCTCCTCCTTGAGCAGGATCGCCAGCGAATACACCTCCTCACCCGTGCTGCAGCCGGCGACCCAGATCTTGAGCGAGGGATAGGTGCGTAGCAGCGGGATCACCTGCTCGCGCACGGCGCGGTAGTACGCCGGATCACGAAACATCTCGCTCACTGGGATGGTGAGAAACTGCAGCAGTTCCATGAACGCTTTCGGTTCGTGGAGGATGCGGTGCTGCAAGGCGGCGATGTGCTCGCACTCCAGATGCCGCTGCGCCAGCGCCACGCGCCGGCGCAAGGAGGCCAGCGAATAGTTGCGAAAGTCATAGCTGTAACGCAGGAAGATCGCTTCGATCAGCAGCTTGAGTTCGATATCCGCCACGCTGCGCAACACCTAGAGCAGCTCCACCTTGGGCAGCCACACGCGGATCAGCGAGAACAGCCGGTCAAGGTCGATGGGCTTGGCCAGGTAGTCGTTGGCTCCGGCGCGCAGGCAGCGATCCTGATCGTCCTTCATCGCCTTGGCGGTCACCGCGATGATCGGCAGCTTGGTAAACCGTGGATCCTTGCGGATCTGTTCGGTGGCGGTGAAGCCATCCATCTCCGGCATCATGATGTCCATCAGCACCAGGTCGATGTCGGCCTGCTGGTCCAGCGCATCGAGCGCCTCGCGGCCGTTGCGGGCGATCTCCACCAACGCGCCCTTCTGCTCCAGCGCGCTGGTGAGGGCGAACACGTTGCGCACGTCATCGTCCACCACCAGGATCTTGCGCCCCTCGAACGCCTTCTCCCGGCTGCGCGCGGTGCGCAGCATTTTCTGCCGCTCCGGCGGCATGTCCGACTCCACCTTGTGCAGAAACAGCGTCACCTCATCGAGCAGCCGCTCCGGCGAGCGCGCACCCTTGATGATGATCGAGCGCGAATACTTCATCAGCGCCGCTTCCTCGTCGCGGGTGAGGTTGCGCCCGGTGTAGACGATCACCGGCGGGAACGAGCAGATCTCCTCCTGGCCCATCCGCTCGAGCAACTGGTAACCGTCCATGTCCGGCAGTTTCAGGTCGATGATCATGCAGTCGAACACGGTGCTGCGCAGTTGCTCCAGTGCCGCCTCCCCCAGCGCCACCGCGGTGATCTCGACATCGGCGTCCTCGATCAGCCGCGACACGCTTTCGCGCTGCAGGGCATCGTCCTCCACCAGCAGCACGCGCTTGACCTTCTGCGCCAGCTTGCTTTCCAGGCGACGGAAAACCTCCTTGAGCTCATCGCGCGAGGTGGGCTTGACCGCATAACCGACCGCGCCCATCTGCAGCGCCGCCTCCTTGCGGTCCTCCACCGACACCACATGCACCGGGATATGCCGGGTCTCGGCGCTCTCCTTGAGACGCTCGAGCACGGTCAGCCCGGAATGATCGGGCAGACGCATGTCCAGCAGGATCGCATCCGGGCGGTATTGCTGCGCCAGACTAAAGCCCTGGTCGGCGCTGTGACTGATCAGGCAGCTGTACTGCAGCTCGTGGGCCAGATCACGAAGGATGCCGGCAAAGCGTGGCTCGTCCTCGATGATCAGCACACAGCGATCACGGAAGGGGTAGTCCTGGCGGTCATCGGCCACCGCTGCGATTGGCTCGGCCGCCGGCGGCTCTGCTGCCGGTGGCGCAGCAGCGGGCAACGGCTGGTGCCGCGGCGCCTCGCTCGGCGCGGGCAAGGCGGCCGCCTCGGAAGCGGGCGCCGCCTCGCAAGCGCTCTGGTAATGGACCGGCAACAGCAGGGTGAAGGTGCTGCCGACACCAGGCTGACTGTGCACCACGATCTGCCCGCCGAGCAGGCGCGCCAGCTCGCGGGAGATCGACAGGCCCAGGCCCGTCCCGCCGTAGCGCCGGTTGGTGGTGCCATCGGCCTGGCGGAAGGCCTCGAAAATCACGTCCTGCTGCTCGGGCGCAATGCCGATCCCGCTGTCCTGCACGGCGAAACTGATCCGCCCCGCGTCCGCCGCCGCCACGCGCAGCACCACGCTGCCGCTGTCGGTGAACTTGAAAGCGTTGGACAGCAGGTTCTTGAGGATCTGCTCGAGGCGCTGGCGGTCGACGAACAGGCTCTGCGGCACCCCCTCTGCCAGCTCGATCGAGAAGGTGAGCGACTTGCTCATCGCCTGGGGCAGAAACAGGTCGTGCAGCCCATCGACCAGCCGCTGCAGCGGTGTCGGCTCCGGGTATACCTCCAGCTTGCCGGCCTCCACCTTGGACAGGTCGAGGATGTCGTTGATCAACAGCAGCAGGTCGTTGCCGGCCGAGTAGATCGAGCGGGCGTACTGCACCTGATCGTCGCTCAAGTTGCCCGGCACGTTGTCCGCCAGCAGCTTGGCCAGGATCAGCGTGCTGTTGAGCGGCGTGCGCAGTTCATGGGACATGTTGGCGAGGAACTCGGACTTGTAGCGACTGGCGCGCTGCAAGTCCTGGGCGTGCTGTTCGAGCATCAGCTGCGCCTGCTGCAGGCGCTCGTTCTGCTCGCCCATGTCGTCGCGCTGGCGCGCCAGCAACAGCGCCTGCTCGGACAGCTTCTCGTTGGTCTGCTCCAGCTCCGCCTGCTGCTCTTCCAGGTGCGCCTGCGACTCGCGCAGCGCCGAGGACTGCACTTCCAGCTCCTCGTTGGCCGCGCGCAGCTCTTCCTGCTGCACCTGCAGCTCCTCGTTGAGCTCCTGGGTCTCGGCCAGCACCTGCTGCAGGCGCCGGCGATAATGCGCCGCGTCGATGGCCGCGCCGATGCTGGCGGCGACCCGCCGCAACAGCTCGGCGTCCTGCTCCTGCAGCGGCCGCAGGAAGCCCAGCTCGAGTACGCCGTTAAGCTGGCCGTTGTTTTCCAGTGGCACGATCAGCACGCCCGTGGCCGGCGCACTGCCGAGCGCCGAGCTTACCTTGAGGTAATCGGCCGGCAGCTCGCGCAGCTCCAGCAGCCGGCGCTCGCGGGCCGCCTGGCCCACCAGCCCCTCACCCCAGTCGAGGTAACGGTCGTGCCGGGTGTGCTCCAGGTCATAGGCGAACTCGGCCGCCCGGCGCAGGCGCTCGCCGTCTACCACGTAGAGTGCACCGACCGCCATGTTCAGGTAGTCGGCGAGAAAGCCCAGCACGTTGCCCCCAAGGGTCTCGATGGTCGGCTCGCCGATCAGCGCCTCGTTCAGCGAGGCCTGCCCGCCGCGATACCAGGCCTGTGCTTCGAGATCGCGCGCGTGCGCCGCCTGCTGCTCGAGCACCGCCCCATAGCGACTCGACAGGGTCAACAGATCCCGCCGCCCGGCCCACACCAGCAGGCCGCTCAACAGCAGGCTGGAAATCAGAAACGCTGCGACCAGCAACGTACTGATGGTTTCGGCCTGGGCGACCACGGCCTGGCGGCGATCGCGCTCGGCGGCGATGAAGTCGGCGAACAGCGCGCGCATCTGCTCCTGCATCACCCGACCGCGGCCGGAGCGGGTGAACTCCTCGAACGACAGGCCGTTGCGCCGCCGGTCGATCACCTCGTGGGCCAGTTCGAGCCAGCGCCGATGCAGGTCTTCGATCTGCTGCAGGCGCTGCTGCTGCGCCGGGCGATCGGTGACGAACTCGCGCAGCTCGGTAAGGCTGAGGGTCACCTTGGGCAGCGCCTTCTCGAACGGGTCGAGAAAGATATCCTCACCGGAAATCAGAAAGCCGCGCATGCCGGTTTCCTGCTCGACGATCAGCCGGTTCGCCTCATGGGCGGCGGCGACCTGGCCGACCGACTGCTCCACCCAGCGATCGACCGTGGACAGGTAATAGATGATGGCGGAAAAGAAGAACGCGCTGAGCAAGCCGAAGCTCAGCGGTAGCGTCACGTTCCGATTGAGGATGCGTCGAAATTCCTGCTGGCCGATGAAAGCGTTGGTCATGCGTGCCCCACTCCTGGCGGCCTGCCGGTGCCCTCCCTGTGCGCCGGGGCAGGTCGCGTTGTCCTTTCGATGACGAACAAAGGCCGGACTCTACCCCGCACGGTTCGTCAGCACAAAAAAACCCGACTGTTTTAGCCGGGCTTTGTGACCTGGTTTGGGCTCAACGCCGCGCGATGATGTAGACCGCGTGAATCACGCCTGGCAGGTAGCCAAGCAGGGTCAGCAGGATGTTGAGCCAGAACGCCCCGCCGAGCCCCACCTGCAGGAACACGCCGAGCGGTGGAAGAAGGATGGCGATGATAATGCGGATGATGTCCATGACAGACTCCGTTGGCCGTGGGCTTTCCCGCTTTTGAAAAGCCCCCTGCGCCGGGGTTCCGGCGTGCGCTCAGCAACGTCCGGCGCGGCAGCGGTTGGCGTAGTGCTGCGGATCTTCCTGCAACAGCTTGCGGGTGACCCCGTTGGTCCAGCCAAAGCCATCCTGCAGCGGATATTCGCCACCGCCGGCGTGCTCGGCATGGGTGCGCAGCACGTACTTTTCCATCAGCTTGCTTTCGCGCTCGAACAGGTCCGAGACGATCACCAGCCAGCGCCGCTCGATTTCCGCGGCCAGACGCTGCTCGCCGTATTGCTGCAGGCCGCGCACCGCCATCCACTGCAGCGGCGCCCAGCCGTTGGGCCGGTCCCACTGCTGGCCGCTGCCGCCGATCTCGGTGGTGGCCAGCCCGCCCGGCGCCAGCAGGCGGCTGCGGATGACCTCTGCGACGCGGGCGGCCTGTTGCTCGCCGGCCAGGCGCACGAACAACGGTGTGACGGTGGCCGCGGTCAGGTTCTCGCGTGGCTCGCCGAGGACCCAGTCGTAATCGAAATAGGCACCGATGGCGTCGTTCCACAGGTAGCGCTCGATGGCGGCCTGACGCGCCGCGGCGCGCTCGCGGAACTCGGCGGCGCAACGCTCCAGCCCACGCGCCTCGCCGAGTCGGGCGATCTGCCGCTCGAGCCGATAGAGAAAGCTGTTCAAGTCGACCGGCAGGATCGCCGTGGTGCGAATGGTCGACAAGCGGGTCGGATCGGCCTGCCAGCGCGAGCTGAAGTCCCAGCCCGATTCGGCACCGGCGCGCAGGTCGCGGTACACCTGGTGCGCCGGGCGCTCGGACTCGGCGGCGGTCTCGATGTCCTCGCGGTAGGACTCCTCGCGCGGCGTGTCCCGGTCGTCCCAGTAGCGATTGAGCACTGCGCCACAGGGCAGACGAACACAGCGCCGGTGGCTGTCGCCGGGGCGCAGCACCTCGGCACCATCCATCCAGAAGGCGTATTCCTTGCGCAGCTGCGGTAGGTAGTCGCTGGCACGGCGGATGCCGGTTTCCTCGAACAGGTCGGTCATCAGCGCGAACACCGGCGGTTGCGAGCGCGTCAGGTAGTAGGAGCGGTTGCCATTGGGCACGTGGCCGAAGGTGTCGATCAGGTAGGCGAAGTTGTCGGCCATGCTGCGCAGCAGCTGCCGCTGCCCGCTCTCATCGAGGCCGAGCATGGTGAAGTAGGAGTCCCAGTAGTACAGCTCGGTGAAGCGCCCGCCCGGCACCACGTACTCGTGGGGCAACGGCAGCAACGAGGACAGACCGGGGTGACGATCGGGCCGCCGGGTGAGCACCGGCCACAGGCGGTCGATGTGCTGGGCCAGGGTATCGTCGGGATTGGCGACGAACTCCTGGGCCGGCAGTTCGAAAGGCTCGAAGTGCTGCAGCACGAAGGCGCGCAGATCGAAGCCCGGCTGATCGCGCTGCTCGCGGTAGGCCTCGAGGATGCGTTCGGGGTGCTCGCGCGGCGCGCAGTCGACGAACGTCTTGCTGTCGGGGAAGACCTTCCCCAGCTGCACGTCGACGAACAGTTCCTGATAGCGGTCAGCCGGGGTCAGGGTATCGGCACCGCGGACCTTGGCCAGCGCCTCGGCAAACGGCGCCTCTTCGCCGCTCACTGCTCGCTGTAGTTCCATAACAGCCCTCCATCCACATACAGGGTGGTCCCTGTAATGTAGTCGGCGTCAGCACTGGCCAGGAACGCCACCGCGCCAGCCACATCCGACGGCTGCCCGAGACGGCCGCGCGGAATGTTCTGCATCAGGCGCTGCAGCTTGTCCGGCTGATTCATCAGCGCGCTATTGATCGGCGTCTCGATGGCGCCGGGCGCCACGTTGTTCACCGTGATGCCGTAGGGCGCCAGCTCGATCGCCAGGTTGCGCATGAGCATCTTCAGCCCGCCCTTGCTGACGCAGTAGCTGGTGAAATTGGGAAACGGCAGTTCCTCGTGCACCGAGCTGTTGTTGATGATGCGTCCGGGGCTGCCGCGCTCGAGCAGATGCCGGGCGAATGCCTGGGCGAGAAAGAACGGCGCGCGCAGGTTGACGTTGAGGACCAGGGCGTAATCTTCCTCGGCGGCGTCGAGGAACGCGGCATGGCTCTGCACGCCGGCGTTGTTGACCAGGATATCCAGCGCGCCCAGCGCCGCGATGCCACGCTCGACCAGTTCGCGGCACTGGCCGGTTTCCGCCAGGTCGGCCGCGATGAACTCGGCGCGCACACCCTGCGTCCGAACTTCGGCGAGCGCCGCCTCGGCACCGGCATCGTGTTCGCGGGCGGTGAGGAGCACGTCTGCCCCCTCCTCTGCCAACCGGCGTGCGATGCCGCGACCGATGCCTTGGGAGCTGCCCGTGACCAGGGCCACCTTGCCTTTGAGCCGCATGTCGCTCTCCTCTGTCCGGACCATGAGGTCGCGGCCGATTGATCGGTAAGGTGTCAGACGAATGAGCGGTCAGGGTGTTCCATCGAGAACGCGGGCGCTGTGTCAGCGTGTGTCGGCGCGCTTGCCGGGCGCACAAAAAAGAAACCCCCGCCGAGGCGGGGGCTTTGCAGACTGTTCTACCATCCGTGATCACGCGCCATCCTGGCACTTTCCTTTCGTGGGGTTCCCTGTTCTGCTCTGGCGCTTCCTGCGCGATGTCCTGAGATGGGTGCAGAGTACTGCCTGCCTGGGGGGAGCTCTAGCAGTCTTCTACATCGCGCTGTGTAAGCCTTTACCTACAAGACCCCATCCCATGGTTGTGCTTGCAGGCAATGACTTACACAGCGGACGGAATTAAGAGCGGCATGCTGGCCAGATGGTTCCCAGGCATGGCCGGATAATTTCAAACAGCCGCCCGATTAATGAGCCAGATCAACGAAATCGGCGGCCTCTAGGGCGTACAGCGAGGCACAGCCCGCGCGTACCGCGGCGGCCAGGCTCCAGACCCGCGGCAGCAACCGGGCATAGAAAAAGCGTGCCGTGGCCAACTTGCCGGCATGCATCCCCTGCGCTGACGAACGCTGGGCCGCCCCCGCCATTCGGGCCCAGAGGTAGGCATAGGCGGTGTAACCCATGAGATGGAGATACTCCACCGAGGCAGCGCCGATTTCGCGCGGGTCGGCGCCGGACTCGGCGATCAGCCAGTCGGTGAGCTCGTCGAGCAGATCCAGCACCGCGCCGAGCGCCGTGCCGAATTCCTGCAGTTCCGGCGCGCCAGAGGCGAGGTAGTCACGCACCTCGTCGGCGAAGACGCGGTACAGGCGGCCCTCGCTGCCCACCACCTTGCGCCCGAGCAGATCCAGCGCCTGGATGCCGTTGGTGCCCTCGTAGATCTGGGTGATGCGGCAGTCGCGTACCAGCTGCTCCTGCCCCCATTCACGGATGTAGCCATGCCCACCGAGAACCTGCTGGCCATGCAGCGTGGTTTCCAGCCCCAGGTCGGTAAGAAACGCCTTGGCCACCGGCGTGAGCAAGGCGACCAGCGCTTCGGCACGCGCGCGCTCCTGTGCATCCTCGGCGAAGCGGGCGAGATCGAGCTGCAGGCCGACGTAAGTGGAGAAGGCGCGGCCGCCTTCGGTGAGCGCCTTCATGGTCATCAGCATGCGCCGCACGTCGGGGTGGACGATGATCGGATCGGCCGCCCGCTGCGGGTTCTCGGCACCCTGCGGGGCACGCCCCTGCAGACGCTCGGCGGCATAGGCCCGCGCGGTCTGCCAGGACCGCTCGCCCGCGGCCAGGCCCTGGATACCAACACCCAGCCGCTCGTAGTTCATCATGGTGAACATTGCCGCCAGGCCCTTGTTGGCCTGGCCGACCAGATAGCCGCGTGCGCCATCGAAGTTCATCACGCAGGTGGCCGAGCCCTTGATGCCCATCTTGTGCTCCAGCGAGCCACAGGACAGCGCGTTGCGTTCGCCCAGTTCGCCGGCGGCCGTCACCAGGCGCTTGGGCACCAGGAACATGGAGATGCCACGATTGCCGTCCGGCGCATCCGGCAGACGCGCCAGCACCAGATGGACGATGTTCTCGGCCAGGTCATGCTCGCCGCCGGTGATGAATATCTTGGTGCCGGTGATGCAGAAGCTGCCATCGTCCTGCGGCTCGGCGCGGGTGCGCAGAAGTCCCAGGTCGGTGCCGGCGTGCGGTTCGGTCAGGCACATCGCGCCGGCCCATTCGCCACTGGCCAGGCGCGGCAGGTACAACGCCTTGAGCGCGTCGCTGGCGTGGGTGGCGATTGCCAGCGCTGCGCCGGAGGTGAGCATCGGATACAGCGCAAACGCCAGGCAGGCCGAGTTGAGCATTTCCTCGACCTGCGCCGAGAGCACCTTGGGCATGCCCATGCCGCCGTATTCGGGCTCGCCGCCGAGGCCGATCCAGCCGCCCTCGGCCCAGGCTCGCCAGGCAGCGATGAAGCCATCGGGCGTGCGCACCTGGCCCTGCTGCAGCTGGCAGCCTTGCTCGTCGGCATTGCGATTGAGCGGGGCGATGCGTTCGGCGGTCAGGCGCGCCGCCTCTTCGAGGATGGCGTCGGCGGTCTCGGCGTCGATCCGCTCGGCGAGGCTCGGCAGGCGCTGCCAGAGAGCCGGTGCGTCGAACACCTGGTGCAGCAGAAAGCGCATGTCGGCGAGCGGGGCCTGGTAGTCGGCCATGGGAAACCTCCTTGCGTGTGGTCAGGGGCGCCGTCAGTAACCGAGGGAAAACTCCTCCTCGGCCATCGCCATCAGCGGGGCGGCACCGGCCAGCATCGCCGCGGCATGCGTGCGGGTGCGCGGCAGGATGCGCTGGTAGTAAAAGCGCGCGGTCTGCAGTTTGGCGCGATAGAAGCCTTCCTCGGCGGTACCGGCAGCGAGCTTTTCCTGCGCCAGGCGGGCGATGTCGGCCCAGAAGTAGGCCAGGCAGGCATAGCCCGAATACATCAGGTAATCCACCGCCGCCGCGCCGACCTCCTCGCGGTCCTGCATCGCGGCCATGCCGATCTTCAGCGTCACCTCGCCCCACTCCTTGTTGAGCTGAGCCAACGGCTGGACGAACTCGGCCAGCTCGGCGTTGCCTTCGTGGGCCTGGCAAAACTTGTGCACGAGCTTGGTGAACGCCTTGAGCGATTCGCCCTGGGTCAGCAACACCTTGCGCCCCAGCAGATCCAGCGCCTGGATGCCGGTGGTGCCCTCGTACAGGCAGGCGATGCGCGCATCGCGCACGTTCTGCTCCATGCCCCATTCGGCGATATAGCCGTGGCCGCCGTAGACCTGCACGCCAAGGTTGGCGGCCTCGAAGCCGGTCTCGGTGAGGAAGGCCTTGGCGATCGGGGTGACGAAGGCGAGCAGCGTCTCGGCCTGGGCGCGGGCGGCTTCATCCGCGCTGCGCTGGGCGATGTCGCCCTGCTTGGCGGCGAAATACAGCAGCGCGCGGTTGCCCTCGGCGAAGGCCTTGATGGTCAGCAGCATGCGCCGCACGTCGGGGTGGACGATGATCGGATCGGCCGGCTTGTCCGGTGCCTTGGGGCCCGACAGCGCACGCATCTGCAGGCGCTCGCGGGCGTAGCGGATGGCGCCCTGGAAGGCGACCTCGGCATGCGCCAGGCCCTGGATGGCGGTGCCGATGCGCGCCATGTTCATGAAGGTGAACATGCAGTTCAGGCCCTTGTTCGGCGGGCCGATCAGAAAGCCGGTGGCACCGTCGAAGTTGAGCACGCAGGTGGCGTTGCCGTGGATACCCATCTTGTGCTCGATGGAGCCGCAGTTGACCGCGTTGCGCGTACCCACCTCGCCCTGCGAATCGGGCAGGAACTTGGGCACGATGAACAGCGAGATGCCCTTGGTGCCCTCCGGCGCGTCGGGCAGCCGGGCCAGCACGATGTGCACGATGTTCTCGGCCAGGTCGTGCTCACCGGCGGAAATGAAGATCTTGGTGCCGTGGATGCGGTAGCTGCCGTCGGCCGAGGGCTCGGCGCGGGTGCGCAGCATGCCCAGATCCGAGCCGCAGTGCGGTTCGGTCAGGCACATGGTGCCGGTCCACTGACCGCTGACCAGCTTGGTCAGGTAGGTCTGCTGCTGCTCGGGGGTGCCGTGGGCGCTCAGGGTATTCATCGCCCCATGCGACAGCCCCGGATACATCGCCCAGGCCCAGTTGGCCTCGCCGGTCAGCTCGCTCAGGGTGAAGCCCAACGATTCGGGCAGGCCCTGGCCACCGAACTCGGCCCCGTGGGCCAGGCTCGGCCAGCCGCCCTCGACGAACTGACGGTAGGCCTCCTTGAAGCCGGTCGGCGTCTTCACGCCGTCGGCGCTCCAGGTGCAGCCCTCGGTATCACCGACCCGGTTCAGCGGCGCGAGCACCTCTTCGCAAAAGCGCGCACCTTCTTCGAGGATCGCTTCGACGGTTTCCGGCGTGGCATCGGCGCCGCCGGGCAGCGCCGCGTAATGGGCGGGGAAGTCGAGCAGCTCGTTCTGGACGAAACGAATGTCGCGCAGGGGAGCCTTGTAGACGGGCATATCGTTACCTCGCGAGTGATTCTTGTAGGAGGCGAGCAGGCACCGGCCTCGAGGGAGGCGCCCGGGCGATGATTGAGAGATAGGGGCTGGCGCAAAGGCTTGTCAAGCCGCGGCCAGCGGGGAGAGCGCAACGCGACGTGTCGGCGCCGGGATCAGGCGCGGGTATCGATGAGGGTGCCGAGCACTTCGTCGGCGGTCTTGATGACCTTGGTCGCCAGCTCGGCCTCGTACTGGCCGACGCGCAGCGCGACCATCGCCTCGCTGGCGCTGTCGCGATCGGGCGCCGGGGTATCGGCCTGGCCGGCGCTTGGCAGGCTGTTGCCGGCAATCGCCGAGCCGGCCTGCTCGATGCGCTGCAGACCGGACTGAATCCCACTGAGCCCCGCCTGCATGGCGTCTGCGTTGATCTGCATGTGACCGCTCCTTAGTGCCGCTTCTGGATGTTTATTCAAGCAGAGCCGGGCGCTTCTGCCCATCCACTATTTGGCTATTGCCGCGCCGCAGTCGATAGCGCCGCCAGATCCAGTCGCGCCGCCACGCTCGCCGCATCGGCCCGCGGCAGCCGCGGCACGCATCCCAGACAGGGGGCGGCCAGGCGCTCGGCGAGGGTGGCGATGTTCTGCTCGAGCCGCGCGGTCTGCGCGTCGACCACATTGGCCACCCAGCCGGCCAGCTGCAGACCATCGCGGGCGATCGCTTCGGCGCTGAGCAGCGCATGGTTGATACAACCGAGGCGCATGCCGACCACCAGCACCACCGGCAGCCCGAGGGCGATGGCCAGATCCGACAGACTCTCGCGCCCGGCCAGCGGCACCCGCCAGCCGCCCGCGCCTTCGACCACGGCAAAATCGGCACCGCGGGCGAGCAGCGCGCGCACCGGCGGCAACAGCTGCGCCACGCCCAGCTCCACGCCCGCCTCGCGCGCCGCCAGATGCGGGGCGATGGCCGGTTCGAAGGCGAACGGATTGACCTCCTGATAGCGCAACGGCAGCGAGCACTCGGCCCACAACGCCAGCGCATCGGCATTGCGCAGTCCCTCGTCGCTGCGCTCGCAACCCGAGGCGACCGGCTTGATCGCCGCGGTGGACAGGCCGGCGCTGCGCGCGGCGTGCAACAGCGCAGCAGCGATGGTGGTCTTGCCGATCTCGGTATCGGTGCCGGTGACGAAAAATGCCTGACTCATCTGGACTCCTGGCGCAGCACGCCGTACACCACCTGGTAGGTCGCCGGCAGGCCGGCCGGCGTGCGGAACCCTTCGTAGGCCTCGACCAGCGCGCGAATTCGCGCCGGGCCGGTCAGCCCGCCGGGCCGGCCGGGGTTCAAGTTGTGCGCCCCCAGCGCCTTGAGCTCATGGGTCAGCGCGCGAACGTCGGCAAAATGCAGCGTGCGCACCTCGCGCTCCAGGCTCAACCGCTGCAGTCCGCTGGCGGCACAATGGGTGCGGTAGGCGTCCAGGGCGCGAAAGCGATTGACGTGGGTGAAGCCATCCACCGCCTGCCAGCTGTCGCGCAGCTCCTGCAAGGTGCCGCTGCACAGGCTGCTGAAGGCGAACACCCCGCCCGGACGCAGCACCCGCCGCACCTCGGCGAGCACGGCGGCAAAATCGCACCACTGCACGGCCAGGCTGGAAAACACCAGATCCAGACAGCCATCGCGCAGCGGCAGACGCTCGGCGTCGCCGGCGATGTAGTCGCCTGCTCCGCCCTGGGCGCGGGCGTGGCGCAACATGCCTTCGGCGATATCCAGCGCCACGCCGCCGGAGCCGGGAAAGCGCGCGTGCAGGGCGCGGGAGAAATGCCCGGTGCCGCTCCCCAGGTCCAGCCAGCGCGCCGGCTCGAGCGCCGGCAGACGCGCCAGCAGCTGCTCCCCCACCGCCCGCTGCAACGCCGCGACGCCGTCATAGCTGGCCGCCGCCCGGGAAAACGAGGCGGCGACCCGGCGCTTGTCGGGCAGTACCGGCGGCGTCTCAGTCATCGCGCGCCTCGCGGATGAACTCGTCGATCAGCGCCGCCAGCGCTTGCGGCTGCTCCAGGAGCAGGGCATGGCTGCACTCCTCCAGCACGTCCACCTCGCCGGTCGGCACGAGTTCGAGCAGGGCCGCGGCCGCAGCGGCCGGCACCAGCGCGTCACGCTCGGCGAGCAGGTGTAGCTGCGGCCCGGCAAACGCGGCCAGCGCCGCACGGTTGTCCAGCGCCGCCAGCACATCCAGCCCGGCGACCAACTCGGCAGCCGCGCTGGCCCCCAGCCCCTGCTGCAACTGGCGGCCGAGGCTGCGCGCCTCGCTGCCGCCCTGGGCACAGAGCATGGCGAAACGCTTGAGCGTACCGGCAGGATCGAGTTTGCAGCCGGCATGAAACGCGGCGAACGTCCCGGCGCTCATCGCCTGCGGCCAGCCGGGACGGGCGACGAAACTGGCATTGCTGGCCAGGGTCACCAGGCCATGACAGCGGGCTTTGCGGCGGGCCGCCAGCGCGGTGGCGAGCATGCCGCCGAGCGACCAGCCTCCCAGCCAGGTGTCGTCAGGCAGACGGGCATCGAGCTCGTCCAGCCAGTCCTGTGGCTTGCCACTGGTCAGCGCCGGCAGCTCGACCAGCTCGACGCTCAGCTGCCCCAGCGCGCGCAACGACTCGCCGAGCGGTTGCAGGGCGGCCGAGCCCAGACCCCAGCCCGGCAGCAGAATCAGGGTGTTGCTCATCGACTCGCCTCCAGTTGTGCATGGCAGGCCGCCAGGGCCTCGAGCAATCGTTCCAGCTGGGCCTCGCTGTGGGCCGCGCTCAAGGTGACGCGCAGCCGGGCGCTACCGGCCGGAACGGTGGGCGGACGGATCGCGCCGACCAGAATCCCACGTTCGCGCAGCAGCGCGGAAAAGCGCATGGCCTCGGCGCTCTCGCCGATCAAGAGCGGCTGGATCGCTGTCGGGCTGTCCATCAGGTTCAGGCCGATCTGCGCCGCGCCCTCACGAAAGCGCGCGATCAGCCGGTTGAGGTGCTCGCGCCGCCAGCACTCGTCACGCAGCAGCTCGAGGCTCTTCAAGGTGGCGCAGGCCACCGCCGGCGACTGGCTGGTGGTGTAGATGTAGGGCCGGGCGAACTGGATCAGCGTCTCGATCAGTGCCTCGCTGCCGGCGACGAAGGCGCCGGAGGTGCCGAAGGCCTTGCCCAGCGTGCCGACCAGCACCGGCACGTCTTCCAGGCCGAGGCCAAAATGCTCCACCACCCCGCCGCCGCTGGCGCCGAGGGTGCCGAAGCCGTGGGCGTCGTCGACCATCACCCAGGCATCCCGCTTGCGCGCTTCGGCACACAGCGTCGGCAGGTCGGCCAGGTCGCCATCCATGCTGAACACCCCGTCGGTCACGACCAGGGTGTCACCGGTAGCTTTTTCCAGCCGGCTGGCGAGGCTGGCCGCATCGTTATGCAGGTAGCGCGAGAAGCGCGCGCCGGAGAGCAGCCCGGCATCGAGCAACGAGGCGTGGTTGAGACGGTCTTCCAGCACCGTATCGCCCTGCCCGACCAGCGCGGTGACCGCGGCGAGGTTGGCCATGTAGCCGGTGGAAAACAGCAGCGCCCGCGGCCTGCCGGTGAATTCGGCGAGCGCTTCCTCGACCTGGTGGTGCGGCGTCGAGTGGCCGATCACCAGATGCGAGGCACCGCCACCGGCGCCCCACTGCGCAGCGCCCTGCTGCAGGGCACGGACGACCTCGGGATGGTTGGCCAGCCCGAGGTAGTCGTTGGAACAGAAATTCAGCAGGCGCCGGCCATCGACCAGCACCTCGGCGCCCTGCGGGCTTTCCAGCAAGGGGCGCTGACGATAGAGGTGCTCGGCGCGGCGAGCGGCGAGACGCGATTGCAGATCGAAGGGCATACGGGAGCTCGAAGCTGAAAGCCTGAAGCGGGAAGCCACACCGAACCGCTCCAAGCTTCCGGCTTAGCTTCCCGTTTCGTGGTTACACGGTCGCGTCGTAGAACAGTTTCGAATCGCGCTGTTCGATCAGTGCCTGCTCGATGGCCGCCTGGTGCACCTCGTCCGCGTGCTCCTGGCGCTCCTCCGGCTGGATGCCCAGGCGCGCGAACAGGCGCATGTCGCGCTCGGCGTCCGGGTTGCCGGTGGTCAGAAGCTTCTCGCCGTAGAAGATCGAGTTGGCACCGGCGAAGAACGCCAGCGCCTGCATCTGGTCGTTCATCTGCTCGCGGCCGGCGGACAGGCGCACGTGGGATTTGGGCATCATGATCCGCGCCACCGCCAGGGTGCGGATGAAGTCGAACGGATCGACGTCCTGCGCCTGCGCCAACGGGGTGCCCTCGACCTTGACCAGCATGTTGATCGGCACCGACTCGGGGTGCTCGGGCAGGTTGGCCAGCTGGATCAACAGGCCGGCGCGGTCATCGAGCGTTTCGCCCATGCCGAGGATGCCGCCGGAGCAGATCTTCATCCCCGCCTCGCGCACGTAGCTCAGCGTCTCCAGACGCTCGGCGTAGGTGCGTGTGGTGATGATGTTGCCGTAGAACTCCGGTGAGGTGTCGAGGTTGTGGTTGTAGTAATCGAGGCCCGCGGCGGCCAGCGCCTGGGTCTGCTCGCGGTCGAGCTTGCCCAGGGTCATGCAGGTCTCCAGGCCCATGGCCTTGACGCCCTCGACCATCTTGATCACGTAGGGCATGTCCTTGGCGGTCGGGTGCTTCCACGCCGCGCCCATGCAGAAGCGGGTGGAGCCGATGGCCTTGGCCTCGGCGGCGGCCTTGAGCACCTTTTCCACTTCCAACAGCTTTTCTTTGTCGAGGCCGGTGTTGTAGTGGCCCGACTGCGGGCAGTACTTGCAGTCTTCCGGGCAGGCGCCGGTCTTGATCGACAGCAGGGTGGACACCTGCACGCGGTTCGGATCGAAGTGCTGGCGGTGCACGGTCTGCGCCTGGAACAGCAGGTCGTTGAACGGCAGCGCGAACAGCGCCTTGACCTCGGCGAGGCTCCAGTCGTGGCGAAGGGCAGAAGTGGAGGCAGCACTCATGGGGTGTTCCTTTATATGCGATGCACCGTACCGGCGAATGGGCCAGAATGGTCGTCCCCGCCTCTGAACCTGTCAACCACGAACGGAATCATGGTTTACAACTGGCGATTTTTTAAGCACTCCTGCCTGCTTTGCGACGAGCCCGCGCCGCCCTCCGGCTTCTGCGCGCCCTGCGCCGCGGAGCTGCCCTGGCTCGGCCCGCACTGCTGGCGCTGCGCGATTCCCCTGCCGGCGCCGGGGCTGATCTGCGGTCAGTGCCAGCGCCACCCGCCGCACTTCGACCAGGTGATCGCGCCGTGGCGGTTCGACTTTCCGCTTGATGCGCTGATCCACCGCTTCAAGCACCGCGCCGACTGGCCCGCCGGCCGGCTGCTGGCGGGCCAACTCGCCGCCCATCTGCAGCAGCGTTTTGCCGTGGACCTGCCGCGCCCGGAACTGCTGCTGCCGGTGCCCCTGGCGCGCCGGCGCCTGCGCGAGCGCGGCTACAACCAGGCGCAGATGCTCGGCCAGTGGCTGGGCCAGTGCCTTGCCCTGCCGGTGCAGACCGAGCTGCTGTCCCGCGCGCGGGAAACGCCGAGCCAGCAGGGGCTGGATGCCGCGCAGCGCCGGCGCAACCTGCGCCAGGCCTTCGCCCTCGCCGAGCGGCCGCTGCCGATGCATGTCGCGGTGATCGACGATGTGCTGACCACCGGCGCCACCGCCGAAGCCATCGCTCGCCTGCTCAAGCGCGCCGGCGTGGCACGGGTGGACCTCTACTGCCTGGCGCGCACGCCCAAGCCGGGAGCCTGAAAGTCCCGCCAGGGCCGCCACACCGTTCTCGCCGGCTGCGCGCCGGGTGGAAATTCGCTGCGCGCGCCTCCCACCCTACGTACACTGCACGGCCCAACCGAGGAGCAGACCATGAGCCATCCGTTCGATGCACTGACGCCCGACCTGGTGCTGGATGCCGTGGAGAGCCTGGGCTACCTCAGCGACGCCCGGGTGCTGGCGCTCAACAGCTATGAGAACCGCGTCTATCAGGTGGGCATCGAGGACGAGACGCCACTGATCGCCAAGTTCTACCGGCCCGATCGCTGGTCCGACGCGGCCATTCTCGAGGAGCACGCCTTCACCCTCGAACTGGCCGAGGATGAGGTGCCGGTGGTGCCGCCGCTGCTGCGCGACGGGCAAAGCCTGTTTGCACATGCCGGTTTTCGCTTCGCCTTGTTCCCGCGCCGGGGCGGCCGGGCGCCGGAGCCGGACAACCCCGACCAGCTGTACCGCTTCGGCCAGCTGATCGGCCGCCTGCACGCGGTGGGCGCGCGCCGGCCCTTCGCGCACCGCGAGACGCTCGGCATCGACAACTTCGGCCATCAGGCCCTGGCCAGCCTGCTCGACGGCCCGCACCTGCCGGCGAGCCTGCGCCCGGCCTATGCGTCGGTGGCGCGGCATGTGCTCGAGCGCAGCGAGGCGATCCTCGCTGCCACCCCCGCCCTGCCCATCCGCCTGCATGGCGACTGCCACCCGGGCAACATCCTGGTGCGCGACGAGCTGCTGCATCTGGTGGATCTGGACGACTGCCGCATGGGCCCGGCGGTGCAGGACCTGTGGATGATGCTGGCCGGCTCGCGCGCCGAGCGCACCGCCCAGCTCGCCGAACTGGTGGACGGCTATCAGGAGTTCTTCGACTTCGATCCGCGCCAGCTGCGCCTGATCGAGCCGCTGCGTGCCCTGCGCCTGATCCACTACAGCGCCTGGCTGGCGCGGCGCTGGGACGATCCGGCGTTCCCGGCGAGCTTCCCCTGGTTCGCCAGCGAGCGCTACTGGGGCGACCAGATCCTCACCCTGCGCGAGCAGCTGGCGGCGCTGGAGGAAGAGCCGTTGCGGCTGTTCTAACGGCGCATGACCTGGTGGGAAAGGCTGCGCCGTTTCCCACCCGCCCCACGGGGCAACCGTAGGCTGGATCGCGCCCTATCGTTCACCAACCGGCCCACCGGGCCGGCCGCCGCCGGAAAGCGGCTGCGGTTACTCGGCAATCAGCCAGTCCAGCCGCCAGCCGCCCTGGCTTTGCGCCAGGCGCTCGGCCAGCCACGGCAGCAGGCTGCGCAGCTCGTCCTCCAGCCCCCACGGCGCGTTGGCGATGGCCAGGCCCGAGCCGTTCAAGCGCTCGGCGCTGTCGGCCGGATGCACCAGCAGCTCGGCGCGCAGCAGCTTGGGCGCGCCGCTTTTGCTCAGGTCCTGATAGAAGCGCCGGAGCTGGCGCTCGTCCTTGATCGGGTACCAGATGATGGCGATGGTCTGGCGCATGCGGCCGATGGCCTCCTCCAGCGCCTGTACGCAACGCGACAGCTCGTCGGCCTGCTCGAACGGCGGGTCGATCAGCAGCACCACGCGCTTTTCCCGGGTCGGCAGCAAGGCGCGCGGCACGTGCCAGCCCTCGCCCAGGTGCACCGCCACCCGCGCGTCGTCTTTCATGTTGTCCTTGAGCAGACGGCCGTCTTCGGGATGTTTTTCGTTGAAGTGCAGGCGGTCCTGCGGACGGGACAGCCGGCGCGCCAGTTCCGGCGAACCGGGATAGTGGCGCAGGCGGCCGTCCGCATTCAGCGCGCGGATCACCTCGAGGTAGCCTTCCACCGGCGTCGGCAGGTCCTGGGCCTGCCAGAGCCGGCCGATGCCCTGCTCCCACTCGCCGGTGCGGGTGGCCTGATCGCCGGCCAGATCGTACAGCCCGACGCCGGCATGGCTGTCGAGATAGGCGTAAGGCGCCTCCTTGCGCGCCAACAGCGCGAGAACCCGGGCGAGCACCAGGTGCTTGAGGACATCGGCGTGGTTGCCGGCATGGAAGGCGTGACGGTAATTCATGGCAAGGCCCAGCGAGATCGCAAAGGCGCACAGTGTAGCGGTTTCCCCCACTACCAAGGTCGGGGACTGTTCCGTCGCCCGGCGACGGGCTATGGTGGCGGGCCCGGTAGATCGAGGCCACCATGAGCAAGGCACCGCTTCGCGAGATTCTCGTCCCCCTGCTGGCCGCCGCGGCGGCGCTGATCGTGGTGCATTCGCTCGGCCGCTTCGCCTACCCCCCGCTGCTGCCCTACTTTCTCGACGACGGCCTGTTCAACCTGGAACAGGGCGCGCGCCTGGCCACCTGGAACTACATCGGCTACCTGACCGGCGCGCTGATGGCGCTGGTGCTGGCCAAGCCCTCGCGGCTGCGGCCGAGCCTGGTGGTGGCGCTGGCGGTAAGCGCGCTGTCCACCCTTGGCCAGGGGTTTACCGCCGACTACGGCCTGTGGCTGGGCTTGCGCCTGGCCAACGGGATCAGCAACGGCGTGGTGTTCGTGCTGGCCCCGGCACTGTTTCTCGAATGGCTGACCGCCCGCGGCCGCGCCGGGCTGAGCGGACTGGTCTATTTCGGTTTCGCCGCCGGCATGCTGGTCGCCAACTGGCTGGCGCATGCCCCGGCCGAACTGCTGAGCGGCCCTGCGCGCTGGTGGCCGATGGCCGCGCTGGCGATTCCGCTGGCACTGTTCAGCGCCTGGCGCCTGTCGCGCCTGGAGGCGGCGCCGCCCAGGCCGGCCAGCGGCACGCCGGTCTCCAGCGCGCTGTTCGATCGCGCCAGTACCCCACTGTTTCTCGCCTACTTCGGCGCCGGCCTTGGCTACATCCTGCCGATGACCTTCCTGCCCACGCTCGCCCAGGAGCAACTGCCGGCCGGCCACTGGCTGATCACCGGCACCTGGCAGCTGGCGTCGCTGGCCTGCATGGCCGGCATCCTGCTGTGGAACAGCCTGGGCGCGCGGCTCGGCGATCTGCTCGCGCTACGTGCCACCTACGCGGTGCAGGCGCTGGGCGTTGGCGCGGCGCTGCTCTGGCCCGGTGCGCTGGGGGTAAGCCTGTGCGCGCTGCTGGTCGGTGGCAGCTTTGTCGGCAGCGTGCTGCTCACCCAGCGCGTGGCCCGCGGCCTGCAACCACACCAGGGGCCGCGCCTGTCGGCGGCGCTGATTTCCCTGTACAGCGTCGGCCAACTGGCCGGCCCCTGGCTGGCCGAGCTGTGGCTGGCCCACGGCGGCACCCTGACCCAGAGCTTTGCCCTGGGCGCCGGCGCGCTGCTCTGGGGCCTGATCTGGGCCTTTCTGGTCCCTGCGGCGCGCCGCTGAAACCCGCCCTGCCCACCTCCAAACGGAGCGCGAAAGCCATGCCCTACGTGAACATCAAGATCACCCGCGAAGGCGTCACCGCCGAGCAGAAGCGCCAGCTGATCGAAGGCGCCACCCAGTTGCTGGTCGACGTGCTGGGCAAGAACCCGGCCACCACGGTGGTGGTGATCGACGAGGTGGACACCGACAACTGGGGCATCGCCGGGATTCCGGTCACCCAGCGCCGCCAGCAGGAAAAAGCCGCCAAGCCCTGAGCGCGCAGCCCCGGCGGCTTTGACAGCCTGCCGAATCAGCGCGTTAGAATCGCTGGCATAGCCCCTGCATAACGTGCCGGGCCTTTTTTGCGTGGGGAGCTTGCCGTGGACACCGCCGGCGTCAATTACCTGTTTTTGATCGGTGCCGTGCTGGTGGCCGCAAGCATCCTGATGAGCTCGCTGTCCACCCGCCTCGGCGTGCCGATCCTGGTGATCTTTCTCGGCGTGGGCATGCTCGCCGGGGTGGACGGCATCGGCGGCATCGCCTTCGACAACTACCCGCTGGCCTATCTGATCAGCAACCTGGCGCTGGCCGTCATCCTGCTCGACGGCGGTATGCGCACACGCGTGGCGACCTTCCGCGTGGCGCTGTGGCCGTCGCTCTCGCTGGCCACTGTCGGGGTGATGGTCACCGCCGGCCTGACCGGCGTCGCCGCCGCCTGGCTGTTCGACCTGAGCCTGATGGAGGGCTTGCTGATCGGCGCCATCGTCGGCTCCACCGACGCCGCCGCGGTGTTCAACCTGCTCAACGGCAAGGGCCTGAACGAACGGGTCGGCTCCACGCTGGAAATCGAATCGGGCAGCAACGACCCGATGGCGATGTTCCTCACCGTGTCCTTGATCGCCATGATCGCCGCCGGCCAGACCGGCTTCTCGGCCTCGATCCTGGTCGATCTGGTCCGCCAGTTCGGCATCGGCATCGCCCTGGGCCTGGCCGGCGGCTGGCTGCTGCTGCAGCTGATCAATCGCCTGTCGGTGGCCGACGGGCTCTACCCACTGCTGGCGGTCAGCGGCGGCATTCTGATCTTCGCCGCCTCGGGCCTGCTCGGTGGCAGCGGCATCCTCGCGGTGTACGTCTGCGGTCTGCTGCTCGGCAACCGGCCGATCCGCAACCGCCACGGCATCCTGCACATGTTCGACGGCCTGGCCTGGATCAGCCAGATCGGCATGTTCCTGGTGCTCGGCCTGTTGCTGACGCCCAGCGAGCTGTTGCCGATCGCCGTGCCGGCGCTGCTGCTGTCGCTGTGGATGATCTTCGTCGCGCGGCCGCTGGCGGTGTTCCTGGGGCTGGCGCCGTTTCGCGGCTTTCACCTGCGCGAGCGGCTGTTCATCGCCTGGATCGGCCTGCGCGGCGCGGTGCCGGTGATCCTCGCGGTGTTCCCGCTGATGGCGGGCCTGGAGCACGCGCAACTGTTCTTCAACGTGGCCTTCTTCATCGTGCTGGTTTCGCTGGTGCTGCAGGGCAGCACCCTCGGCTGGGCCGCGCGCAAGGCCAAGGTGGAGGTGCCGCCGGCGCCGATGCCCATTTCGCGCACCGGTCTGCAGGTGCACACCACCAGTCAGTGGGAGCTGTTCATCTATCGCCTCTCGGCCAGCAAGTGGTGCATCGGCGCCGCCCTGCGCGAGCTGCGCATGCCCGAGGGCACCCGCATCGCCGCGCTGTTTCGCGGCCGCGAGCTGCTGCACCCCTCCGGCAGCACGCGCCTGGAAGCTGACGACATCCTCTGCATCGTTGCCCACGAGGAAGACCTGCCGGCCCTCGGCAAGCTGTTCAGCCAGCCGCCCAAGCGCACCCAGGATCTGCGCTTTTTCGGCGACTTCGTGCTGGAGGGGGACGCCGAACTCGGTGCCATCGCCGCGCTGTACGGCCTCGACCTCAAGGGCGTGGACGGCCGTCAGGGCCTGGGCGAGTTCATCACCGAACTGGTCGGCGCCGAGCCGGTGGTCGGTGATCAGGTGGAGTGGAACGGCCTGCTGTGGACGGTCGCGCTGATCGAGCATGGCAAGGTGCGCAAGGTCGGCCTGAAATTCCCCGAGGGCAGCAAGCCCGGGCCAGGCCTCATGCTTTGAAACATTCCCACCGACCGCTGGGCGATCGGCGGGCGCCGCGCGCTGGCGTCACCGGACAAGGCTGCTAGACTCGGCTTCCCTCCGTGACAACGCAGTTTCGCCCATGCAGTCCCTCCGCTCCTTCCTTCTGGCGAGCCTTCTGGCGCTCGCCGTCCCCACCGCCCTCGCCCAATCGCTGCCCGGCGCCGCACCGCCCGCGGCCAGCGAGGCCAAGCCCGGCGAGGCGCTGGCCCAGCAGACGCAGACCTTCGTCGATCAGGCCGCCAGCCGCGAGCGCCGTCTGGGCGAGCTCAAAGAGCAGCTGGCCCAGGCGCCCAAGACCATCCGCGAAGCCCAGCGCGAGCTGGAAAAGCTCAAGGCCCAGGACGACAGCGACCCGACCGCCCGCTACGCTAGCCTGGCGGTGGCCGAGCTGGAGGCCCGTCTGGCCAGCCGCATGGACGAACTCGCGGCCTGGCAGAAGGAGCTGTCGGCGGCCAACAGTCTGATCATCGCCGGGCAAACCCGCCCGGAGCGGGCCCAGGCCGACATCGGCAAGAGCCAGGCGCGCATCATCGAGATCAACGCCCTGCTCGGCAGCGGCCGCGACGCCGGCAAGCCGCTGAGCGGCGAGCGCCAGACGCTGCTGCAGGCCGAGCTCGAGGCGCTCAAGCACCTGATCGAGCTGCGCCGCAGCGAACTGGCCGCCAACACCACCCTCACCGATCTGGGCAAAGCCAACCGCGACTTGCTCACCGAGCGCATCGCCCGCGCCGAGCGCGAGACCCTGGCCCTGCAGGCGCTGATCAACAACAAGCGCCGCGAGCACTCCGAACAGACCGTGGCCGAGCTGTCGCGCACGGTCGAGAGCGCCGCGCCGGACTCGCTGCTGGCCGCCGAAAGTGCCGAGAACCTCAAGCTCTCCGACTACCTGCTGCGCGCCACCGAGCGGTTGAACAACCTCACCCAGAAGAACCTCAAGACCCGCCAGCGGCTGGACAGCCTGACCCAGGTCGACCGTACCCTCGAGGAGCAGATCGCGGTGCTCGAAGGCAGCCAGCTGCTTTCGCGCATCCTCTTTCAGCAACAGCAGGCGCTGCCGCAGGTAGCGGTGGACCTGAACCTGGCCGATGAGATCGCCGACCTGCGCCTGTACCAGTTCGAGCTCAATCAGCGCCGCGAACGCATGGGCGACCCGCAGAGCTATGTCAACCGGTTACTCAGCGGACAGTCCGAGGAGACCGCCACGCCGGAGCTGCGCCAGGCGCTGCTCGATCTGCTCAAGACCCGCGGCGAGCTGCTCGACCGCCTGGAGCGCGAGCTGACCGCGCTGGTCAACGAGGCCATCGCCCTGCAGCTGCACCAGAAGCAGCTGCAGGACACCGCCCAGGCGCTGCGCGAAACCATCGACAAGCAGATGTTCTGGATCCCGAGCAACAAGCCGCTGGACCTGGCCTGGCTGAACACCGCGCCGGAGCGCCTGCTGGCGCAGTTGTCGGGGATTCCCTGGGGCGCCACGTTCAGCCAGCTCGGCGAGGGGCTGTTCAAGCGGCCGCTGTTCTTCCTGCCGCTGTTGCTGGTGATCGCCCTGGCCCTCTGGCAGCGGCCGAACATCGACCGCCGGCTCACCGAGCTCAGCCATGATGTCGGCCACTTCCAGCGCGACAGCCAGCTGCACACGCCGCTGGCGCTGCTGTTCAACTTCCTGCTGGCGCTGCCGGTGGCGCTGACTCTGGCGCTGTGCGGCTACCTGCTGGAGATGGACGGGCGCGGACAGAACGTCGGCCTCGGCGCGGCCTTCCACGAGATGGCGCTGGCCTGGCTGGTGTTCTACACCGCCTACCGCATGCTCGCCCCAGGACGGATGGCCGAACTGCATTTCCGCTGGTCGTTGCCCCAGGTGACCTTCCTGCGCCGCGAGGTCCGTCAGCTGGGCATGGTGGTGATGGTGCTGGTGGCGGTGGTCGCCTTCGCCTCGCATCAGCCAACCAGCCTGGCCGATGACGTGCTCGGCATCGTCTCGCTGCTTGGCGGCTACGCCCTGCTCAGCTGGCTGCTGATCCGCCTGCTGGTCAGCGGGCCGGGTGCGGACAACACCCCGCCGCTGCGCCTGGCCATCGGCCTGGTGTTCAGCGTGCTGCCGCTGGCACTGATGGCGGTGGTTGGCCTCGGCTACTACTACACCGCGCTGGAGCTGAGCGGCCGACTGATCGACACCCTTTACCTGCTGATGCTCTGGGTCGCCCTGGAGGCCACCCTGGTGCGCAGCCTGAGCGTCGCAGCCAAACGTCTGGCCTATCAGCGCATGCTCGCCAGTCACCAGCAGAACCCCGACGAAACGGTCGACGCCACCGAAGGCAAGGCCGTGCCGCACCGCGACATCGAGCAGGTCAACCAGCAGTCCCTGCGCCTGACCCGTATCGCCCTGTTCGGCCTGTTCGTCGGCGCGCTGTACTGGATCTGGGCGGACCTGATCTCGGTGTTCTCCTACCTGGAGAACTTCACCCTGTACGTATCCGGCACCGGCGAGACCGCCACCTCGATCAGCCTGCGCGATGTGCTGGGCGCCCTGGTCGTGGTGGTGCTCACCGTGGTGCTGGCGCGCAACCTGCCGGGCCTTTTGGACATGCTGGTGCTGTCGCGCCTGCGCCTGGCCCAGGGCAGCGCCTACGCCACCGGCACCCTGCTGTCCTATGCGCTGGTGGCGATCGGCATCGTCTCGACCCTGTCCACCCTCGGGGTCAGCTGGGACAAGCTGCAGTGGCTGGTGGCGGCGCTCTCGGTGGGCCTGGGCTTCGGCCTGCAGGAGATTTTCGCCAACTTCGTCTCCGGCCTGATCATCCTGTTCGAGCGCCCGGTGCGCATCGGTGACGTGGTGACCATCGGCAACCTGTCCGGCACGGTGAGCAAGATCCGCATCCGCGCCACCACCATCACCGACTTCGATCGCAAGGAGATCATCGTCCCGAACAAGACCTTCATCACCAGCCAGCTGGTGAACTGGTCGCTCACCGACACCGTCACCCGCGTCACCATCAAGGTCGGCGTTTCCTACGGTTCGGATCTGGACGAGGTCAAACGCCTGCTGCTGCAGGCCGCCGAGGAAAACCCGCGGGTACTGGCCGAGCCGCCGCCGCAGGTGTTCTTCCTGGCCTTCGGCGACAGCACCCTGGACCACGAGCTGCGCATCCACGTGCGCGACCTGGGCGATCGCAACCCGGCCACCGATGAGATCAACCGCTTCATCGACCGCGAATTCGCCCGGCGCGGCATCAACATTGCTTTCCGTCAGGTGGACGTGTTCATCAAGAACCTCGACGGCCAGCAGCTGCAGACCCGCGAAGTGCTGCAGGCCGGTGCCAGCGGTGGCGCGGCCGCGGCGATCACCAGCACCCCGTAGCGTCCGGCAACGCCGCCGCGGTCATCGACAGCAAGCAGGAGAACGACATGAAAACCCTCGCCGAGCTGGCCTTCGACAACCGCTTCGCGCGCCTGGGCGACACCTTCTCCACGCCGATCGCCCCCCAGCCGCTGGACGCCCCGCGGCTGGTGGTGGCCAGCGAGTCGGCCATGGCCCTGCTCGACCTCGGTCCTGAGCAGGCGCACGATCCGCGCTTCGCCGAGTTCTGCGCCGGCCACTGGCTGGCGCCGGGCAGCGAGCCACGGGCGATGGTCTATTCCGGCCATCAGTTCGGCGTGTACAACCCCCAACTCGGCGACGGCCGCGGCCTGCTGCTCGGCGAAGTGGTCAACGCCGCCGGTGACTACTGGGACCTGCACCTGAAAGGCGCCGGCTCCACGCCCTACTCGCGGATGGGCGACGGCCGCGCCGTGCTGCGTTCGTCGATCCGCGAATTTTTGGCCAGCGAGCACCTGGCCGCCCTCGGCATCCCCAGCTCGCGGGCGCTGGCGGTGACCGACTCGAGCACCCCGGTCTGGCGCGAGCGCCGCGAGCGCGGGGCCATGCTGATGCGCCTGGCCCCCAGCCATGTGCGCTTCGGTCACTTCGAATTCTTCTACTACACCCGCCAGCACGACGCCCTGCGCGAGCTGCTCGATTTCATCGTCGCCAACCACTACCCCGACTGCCTGGAGCACCCCGAGCCCTATCACTCCTTCTTCCACCAGGTGCTGGAACGTACGGCCGAGATGGTCGGCTACTGGCAGGCGTATGGTTTCTGCCACGGAGTGATGAATACCGACAACATGTCGATTCTCGGCATTACCTTCGACTTCGGCCCCTACGCTTTCCTCGACGATTTCGACCCGCAGTACATCTGCAATCACTCCGACGACACCGGGCGCTACTCCTTCGACAATCAGGTGCCGATCGCCCACTGGAACCTCTCGGCGCTGGCACAGGCGCTGACGCCCTTCGTCGGCAAGGACGCCCTGCTGGCGACGCTCAACCGCTTCCTGCCGCGCTTTCGCGAGCACTGGCTGGGCCTGATGCGCGGTCGGCTGGGACTGACCCAGGCGCACGAAGGCGACCGCGCCCTGGTGCAGGACCTGCTGCGCCTGATGCAGGGCAGCGCGGTGGACTTCACCCGCTTCTTTCGCGAACTCAGCGAGAGCCCGGCGGACCAGGCCTTGCGCCGGCTGCGCGAAGACTTCGTCGACCTCGCCGGCTTCGACGCCTGGAGCGAGCGCTACCTCAACCGGGTCGCCAACGAGGGCCGTAGCGCCGGCGAGCGCCGGGCACAGATGCTGGCCGCCAACCCCAGGTACATCCTGCGCAACTACCTCGCCCAGCAAGCCATCGAAGCCGCCGAGCAGGGCGACTACGACCCGGTGCGCGAGCTGCACGCGGTGCTCTCGCGGCCGTTCGACGAGCAGCCCGGCAAGGAGCGCTTCGCCGAGCGCCCGCCGGAGTGGGGCAAGCACCTGGAAATCAGCTGCTCGTCGTGAGCGGACGGTGTGCCGATTGTTGCGCAAGCCCACGCCCCGTTGGCCAGGCAACCCCAGCCACCACGCCCCTTCCCGGCCCCTGGCAACAACCTGCACAGCACTGCGCCAGGGCTTGCCCAGTTTGCCGGGACGGCGCGCTCATCTTGCTTGCCATGCCTCGCTAACTTATTGATCTAGCTACGCTTTGTCGGCCTGGCACGACCCTTGTAACCGCTCCTGCCGCCATTTACGGCATTACCCAAGCAAGGAGCGCTGCATGCCAACACCCGCCTACATGACCCTGGAAGGCACCCGTCAGGGCCTGATCACCGCCGGCACCT
>JAUVZY010000038.1 GCA_030602315.1 Pseudomonadaceae bacterium
GCAGGCAGGCAGGCTCGCCCAATAGCATCAGGCGGCGGGAGAAAAGGTCGCTCAAGTCTTGTTTTCCTTCACGGCAGTCGCCGCAATATGCGGGCTGAGTCGAGGTAGGACAAGGGGCGTCCGGGAAAATGGGAGAGGGGGCCGGCGGCCCGCAGCACGCGGGATGGCTCAATGTTCGCGCTGCGGCTCAGCGGCCGCCGTGCAGCCCGCCGGCTGGCGGCAGGGCCTCCGCGCAGGTGGGATGGGCCGGCAGCGGCTGGCCGGCCGCCGGGCGCGGGCGCAGCGCCAGGGTGCAGCCGGCGCGGCGCGTGGCATCGAGCAGCTGCGGCTGGAGTGGCAGCAGCTCGCCCTCGAGTGCGTTCTGCTGCACGGCTAGGCGGAACACGTTGGGGCCGAGCACCAGCTGCGCCAGGCGTTCGCTGTGCAGCGGCGCGCGGCCGGTGCGCTCGATGCGGTTGCCGATCATTACCAGGCGGCCGGCGCTGCCCTCGGCACTGGTGAGGCTGACGGCGTGGCCGCGGTTGCCGTCGATGCGGTTGTCCAGCAACAGCAGCCGGCCGACCCGCTCGCCGTCGACGCCCTGCGCACCGCTGTTGCCGATCAGGTTGCCGCGCACCAGCAGGCCGCCGTCGTCGGCCTGGCCGAGGTCGCGCAGCAGCAGGCCGCTGCCGGCGGTGGCGCCGATGCGGTTGCCGATCAGTGCCAGGCTGCCCTGTTGCTGCCGGATCTCGATGCCGGCCTTGTGCCCGGCGAGGATGAGGTTGTCGCGCAACAGGCCGCGGCTCTGCCCGCGCAGGCGGATGGCGCTTTCGTTGCGCACATGCTCGATGCGATTCGCTTCGACCAGGAACAGGCTGTCGTTGAGATCGAGGCCGAACTGCTCCATCTGCTCGATGCGGGTGTTGCGCAGCACGACCTGGGCCTGGCTCAGCTCCAGCGCCGACAGCGCCTCGACGTGGCTGTCGGCAAGGCGCACCCGCGCCGGTGCCGCGTTGCCCTGGGCGGCGCTTCGGGCAGCGGTCAGCCCGCGCGCGAGGTGGGCGTTGTAGCCCAGCCGGCGCAGAGTGCTGCGCTCGATGTCGAGGGTGCTGCCGGCCCAGCTGACGATGAACGGCCGCCAGGGGCGCGCGCTGCTGCGGCCGCCGCCCGGGCTCCAGCTCTCGATGGTGGTGCCGCGCACCCGCAGCGTGCCGCGGTTGATCAGGGCGGTGCCGCTGGCGGCGTTCAGGTACAGGTGGGTGTCGTCCAGCGTCAGTGCCGCCCCCGGCTCGATCAGCAGCGGGTAGCTCAGCAGATAGCCGTCCTTGTGCCGGTCGAGCACCGCCGGATCGTTCAGCGCCCGGTGCAGTGCCGCCAGGCTGATGCGCCCCTCGCTCAGCACCAGCGCCTGCGGATGCTGCGGCTGGTAGCCGGCGATGGCGGCGAACAGGCCGTTGTGGGCGAACGGCTCGAACGGCCAGCTGCCGGCCTGGGAGGAAAACAGCGGCTGGCGGCTCCAGCGCGCGGTTGCCGTCGGCAGGTTGACCTGCCAGGGGGCGACGGCCGACTGCGCGCGCGCCTCCAGACGGTCGCCGAGCCGGCGCTGCGCGGCTTCGTCGACCCAGGCCCAGGCGTCGGTCGCCGGCGCCGCGGCGGCGAGCGGGGCGAGCAGGGCCAGGGTGAGCAGCAGGTATCGGTACATCGGTCAGGTTCCGGCTGGGATCGGCGGGTAGAGCGGCCGCTGGCGCCCGCCGATCTGGTCGTAGTTGTCGATCTGCTGGCCGCGGGCCTGCCACAGCGCGCGAGCCTCGGGGTGCTGCGGATAGCGCTGCAAGAACGGCAGCAGCCAGGTCATCTTGTGCGCGGCGACCGCCCGCTGGCGCCCGTCGAGCTCCGGCAGGCGGTCTGGCGCTCGTACCGCGCGGGCGGCGAAGGTGGCCAGTTGCTGCAGGCGCTCGTGCTCCTCGGCCGACAGGGCGCGGCCGTTGGCTTCGGCGGTTTCTGCCAGCAGCACCAGCGGCACCAGCGCGTAGTGGCTGTAGTCGGCCGCCAGCGGCCCGCGCGCGACCTCGGCCGGCAGGTAGGCGTAGTCGCTACCGTGCCCGCTGCGCGCCTCGCGCAGGGCCCGGCGCAGGCTGTAGTCGGCCCACGCGAGGTAGTCGTCGCGGCCGAGCAGCATGCCGCTGGCCGCCACCGCCCAGGCCGCCCAGTAGTCGTGGTTGTTGAAATGCCGAAAGCCGGGCGCGCGGCGCGGCTGGTGCTCGGCCATGACCTGCTCGGCGAGGCGCTGCAGCCAGCCCTGCTGCTGGGCGTCGAGGCGAAAGACGCCGTCGCTGAGTGCGCGGGTGCGCAGGGCGCTGGAGGCGATGGCGGCCAGCGCCCACTTGCGCGTGGCGACGCCGGTGCCGGAGGCCTGCGGGTGCTCGAAGGCCGAGGCCTGGGCGCCCTCGCGCAACCACTGGTCGAGGCAGGCCAGCGCCCGTCGCGCACCGTGCGCCTCGCGCGCCTGGCTGAAGTGGTTGGAGGCGGCGGCGAGCTGGCCGAGGTAGCCGCGGACCTGGCGGGCGATCTTCTCGCTTTCGGCCGCCGGTTCGGCACGCAGGGTGGACTTGCTGGCGTCGCGCTGGTCGTACTTGCTCTCCAGGCGCAGGTGGCCGCTGTACGGCGGCACGCCCTGGCGCGGGCAGGCCTGCCCGGCGTAGCCGGCCAGCTCGGCCGACAGCGGATGGGCGACGGGCCGCCACAGGCTTTCCACCGCGCCTGCGCTCAGCGGGGCGAGCAGCAGCAGGGCAAGGCTGGCACGGCTCACTGGCATAGCCGGGCCTCCACGCGGGTCGGCTGCGCCTGGGGCAGGGTCGGCTCGATGAACACCGACAGCAGGTTGGCCTGGCGCAGCGCCGGGTCGCGGCTCAGCTCGAGGTAGTAGCGACCGCCCTTCACCGCGGCCTGGCGGCGCAGCAGTACCTTGTCGCGGGCGCCGTTGTCGTAATAGGTGATCACGTAGAAGTCCTTGAGCGTGGCGTCGCTGACGTCGAGCTGCAAAAAGCCGTCGAGCCCCTGCAGGGCCTGGCGCGTGTCGCCCGCGTTGCTCAGTACCTCCAGGCGCTCGCCCGGTTGCGGCTGGCTGGCTGGGTGAACCTGCTCGAGCAGGGTGCGCCCGCGGGCGCAGCCGCCGTTGGCTGCCGGAATCAGCTGGCGGAACAGGTACGGCTCGCTCAGCGTGTAGCTGGCCGGCAGCTCCCAGATGATCAGCCGCGGCGGATCATCCGGCGAATACTCGTCCGAGAGCAGGTATTCGAGCAGCGAGCCGTCCTGGCCGGCGCCGGCGATGGCGAAGTTGAGGATGTCGGTTTCCAGGAACTGCTTGAGGTAGCCGTCGAAGTTGTACTGGCGGGTCTCGTCGTCGCGCGCCGCCGAGTTGCTGGTGCCGACCAGCACCACCTTGGGCTCGGGGGCCTCGCCGAACAGTGCGCTGGCATCCTCGGCGGCCGGCACGGTGCGGTAGTTCTGCACGTACTGGTAGCCGTAGCTGGTTCCGCAGAGCTGATCGAGGGAAATGTCGAGAGTGCCGTTCTTCGGGATGATCACCCCCGGCTCGGTGCGGTAGCGGGTTTTCGGCAGCTCGGCATACAGCGGCAGTTGGCGCACCGCATCGGCCACCACGCGGGCGGTGGCCTCGGCCCCGGCCGGCGTCCAGTGCGAGTCGCGGCGGAAGAAGTACTCGCCGGCCGGCGGTCGCTCCACCAGCTGCATCATGTCCGGGACGATGGCGCCGCCGGCGGCGAGCTGCGCCTGCAGGCCCCGGAAGCTGGCACTGGCCCGGGCGAAGTCGAAGCCGTGGGCGTGCTCGGGGCGAACCTTGTCGTGATGGATCAGCCCGCGGGTGGGCTGGACCGCTACCAGCACCTGGGTGCCGTGCGCGGCGAAGGCGCGCATCAGCCGGGCGAATTCGCCCTGCATCGGCGTGGGGATGCCGAACTCGTTGACCAGGTCGACCGACGAGCGGAACAGCCAGGTTTCGCTGCCCGGGGTGAGAAAGCGCATGAACTTCATGCTGCGCCCCTCGTACTGGCGCGGATCGTTGGCCTCGGGGCAGATCAGGCAGTCGAGGCGCTGGCAGGGTGCTTCGCCCTGCTGCGCTGCGGCCGGCAGGGCGCAGCCGGCCAGCAGCAGGGCGCCGAGCGTGCGCAGCAGCTTCATCGCCGGTCTCCGTTGCGACAGCCGCCGGTGGCGGCGGGAAAAACGCGCATGCTGGCTCACTCGGTCGGGTCGATCTCGTTGGGCAGGGCCAGGGCCCGGTAGGCGCCGCCGTCGGCCAGCAGCACATAGCTGTAGGAACGGCCCCTCTTCAGAAACAGCTCATCGAACACCGCGACCTGGCGCTCGCCGATGAACGCGGCGAAGGCGATCTTGAATTCGTTGACCTGGCGGCTGCCGTTCTGCGCCGCGGCCACGTCGGCGACCACCGCATGCCGGCCGTCCAGCGTCTTGAGCGAGGCGGCCTCGGCGGCCAGGTTGTAGAACGCCAGCTGCGCCTTCTTCGGCTCGTTCGCATACAGATCGCGCAACACGCTGAGCTGGCCGTCGCGGTACAAGAGGGTCACGGCGGTGTTGGCTTCCAGCGGCAGATCGAGCGCGGCCTGGCCGACGCTGACGCGGGTCGGACCGGGGCTGGTGAAGCGATAGCCGCCGAGCTGGCCGGCGCCGACCTTCTGCGGCAGCTTCTTGCTGCTCAGGGTGACTTCCACCGGCGCATTGCCGAGGTTGAACACCCGAACGAACGCCGAGTTGGCCGGGGCGGTGGCGTCGTAGAGGTCGTTGGCCTGCTGGGCCTGGGCACTGAGGCCGAGGCAGGCAAGCAGGGCCACGGCCAGGCGAAGGAAGCGGGGCATGGGGCAGTCTCCGTCAGAACGATTGTTGTTGCATGGCCTGCCAGCGCCGGCCGAGGGCGGCCTCGGCGAGCAGGGTGCGGACCGGGAATTCCCAGACCACGGTGTGGATCTCGTCGTTGTTCAGCAGGCCGCTGTCGGTGAAGTCCTGCATGGCCTGGAACGGGCCGTGGGCCTCCACGGCGACGCTGACCACGTCGCTTTGCAGGGCTTCCTTGAGAAAGCCGCTGAAGTTCCAGTCCTCGATCTTGGTGTAGCTCGAGCCGACCAGCGCGATGGGCGGGCTGCTGTCGCCGAACAGCGCATCGGCGCTGAGCTGCTGCGCCGGATTGAGCGTCTCGAACAAGGCGATGTGCTCGGGCGCGAAGATTGCCGGGGCGAAATGCTCGTCGAAGCGGATGTAGTTCATCAGGTCGCCGGGGATCAGCTTCTGCCCCACCGCTTCGGAGCGATACGGCGCCACCCCCACCAGTGCCGGCTGCTGGCGGGCCAGCTCGCGCGCGGCCAGGCGGGCGCCGGCGGGTGTCCAGTGGGTGTCGCGGCGCAGGAACAAGGACTCGCCATGGCGCTGGTCGAGAAAGGCCTGGCGCACCGGCACCACCGCCACCTCGCGGGCCGCCAGCTCGCGGGTGAAGCGCTCGTAGAGCCCCACGGCATGCGGGTTCGGCCGATGGCGCGCCTGCTCGGCGTAGATGTCCAGCTTCATCGGCACCGGCAGCAGGATCAGCTGCTTGTGGTGCGCCGCCAGCGCCTCGCGCACCCGCTCGATACGCGCCAGCTGGGCCTGGAGGCTCTGCTCGAGATCGTTGGGGACGAGGTACTCCTGATTGGTGAACAGCCAGCCGTCGTGGCCCAGCACCACGCCCTGCAGCCCCTCGCCGAACAGCAGGTACTGGGCGTTGGCCCACAGGCGGATGGCCGGGTCGCGCAGGAAGAGCTCGCGGTCGTAGCGCGTCTCGAGATTGCGCAGCAGCTTGCCGTCGACGAACAGCGCCAGGTGGCCGCTCTGGTCGGCGGCGAAGCGCCACGCCGCGGGCAGCGAGTACACCAGCATGGCGCCCAGCAGCACGGCGAACAGGATGCCGTTGAGCTTGCTGGCGGATGTCATCACCGGATGCATGGAAGGCCTCAGAACTGGAAGTAGAGAAAGGGCGAGAAGGAGTTGGCCGCCAGCCGCGAGAGGGCCAGGGCGAAGCCGGCCCACAGCAGCAGCGCCTGCACGCCGCCGACATGGCGCATGAAGTACTGCTCGTTGCGCCCGGCGTAATAGCGCACGTTGATGCTGCCGGCGACCACCAGCCAGATCACCGCCAGCACGGCGAAGGCAAGGGTCAGCGCGCTGGTGCCGAACAGATACAGATTCAACGAGCCCACGCCGTTGAGGCCGAAGAGGGCGGCGTAGATCCTCAGGCTGTGGCTCACATCGGCGGTGAAGAACAGCGGCATCACCAGTACCACCACCCAGATCGTCAGCAGATTGCGACCCAGACGGTAGGGTGAGGTGATTTTGGTGGCCAGGTTGAGCTTGCGCTCGACCACCATCAGTAGGCCGAAATAAAGGCCCCACAACATGAAGGCGAAGCTGGCGCCGTGCCATAGGCCGGAGAGAAACATCGTGACGACCAGTGCAGTGAGCGCACCGGCGTAACGCTTGCGCACTAGCGGCAGATAGACGTAGTCGCGCAGGAAGTTGGCCAGCGACATGTGCCAGCGCTGCCAGAACTCGGTGATGCTCTGTGCCGCGTAGGGCTGGTTGAAGTTCTCCGCGAAGCGAAAGCCCATCATCATGCCGAGGCCGATGGCCATGTCGCTGTAGCCGGAGAAGTCGAAATACAGCTGGAAGGTGGAGACCCACAGGCCGAACCAGGCGTCCGCCAGCTGCAGCTGGCCCTCGCTGACGAACAGGGTGTTGACCGGGGCCAGCGAGTCGGCGATCAACACCTTCTTGATGAAACCGAGCATGAAGCGGCAGGCGCCGAGGGAGAACAGCGCCAGCGAGTGTTCGCGCTGCTTGAGCTGCTGGTCGATCAGGCTGTAGCGCAGGATCGGCCCGGCGATCAGCTGCGGGAACAGCGCGATGAAGGCGGCGAAGTCGACGAAGCGGCTGGTCGGCTCGGCGTTGCCGCGGTAGATGTCGACCACGTAACTGATCGCCTGGAACACGTAGAAGGAAATGCCCAGCGGCAGGATGATGTGCTCGAGGGTGAAGGTGTTGATGCCCAAAGGCTCGAGCACCCCGGCGATTACCTCGACACCGAAGTTGGCGTACTTGAAGTAGCCCAGGGTGGCCAGGTCGCCGATCACCGCCACGCTCAGGTAGCGGAAGGCGACGTCCTTGCGCCCGGCCTCGACGTTCGCCTTGATGCGCAGGCCGAACCAGTAGTTCCAGTAGGAAATCGCCACGAACAGCAGCAGGAAGTCCGGTCGCCACCAGGCGTAGAACAGGTAACTGCCGCCAACGATGACGTGCGAGCGCCACTGTTCGCGCACCGCGTAGTAACAGAGCAGAAACAGCGGCAGGAACAGGAAGATAAAGACGTTGGAAGTGAAGACCATGGAAGTCGCCTGTCAGTAACGCATCACGAGGGCCAGGGTGAGCTGGCAGTCGTCGCCGTTGTCGATGGCCGGGCCGGCGCGGAAGTAGCTTGCGGTCAGCAGGGTGTTGAAGTTCAGGTGCCGGCCCCGGTGGGCGAGCGGAAACATCTGCCAGCGGTGCGTGAGGTCCAGCACCTGGCCCAGATGCCGCGCCTGGTCGTGGCTGCCCGCGGCGATCGCCGCCTGCCGTGCGCTGCGCTGTTCGCGGTCGACCCGCAGCGGCAGGTCGCCGGATGCGTTGCGCAGGTACAGGTCGCTCAGGCGCAGGTCGAGCACGGTGCGTGCGGTCGGCTGGGTCTCCACGGCCAGGCCGTAGAAGGCCAGGTTGCGCAGGTCGAGGTTGAGAAAACTGCTGACCAGCCGGCTGTTGTAGCGCTCGGGATCGACGTGGCGGTCCGACTGGATGGCGTTGAGGTAGAAGCCATCCGCCCCGGCGCGGTCGGCCTCGCCGGGGCGATCGGTCAGCCCGGCGCGCAGGGCCAGGCGCGGCTGCCAGGGCAGCTCCGGCAGGCGCCGGCCGAGCTCGCCCAGCGCGGCCCAGCCGCGGGTCGTCCGGGTCTGCCCGTCGGGCGTGCGCGTGCGGCCGTCGAGCCGTGCCAGCTCCAGGTGGTAGTCGCTGATGGCGCCGGCGTGGCCTTCGCCATCGACGAACAGTCCGGCGCGCCAGCCGCGAAAGTCGCGCTCGTCCTGCGCATCGCGGCCGGAATGATCGTCCTCGCGCAGCAGGCGCAGGCCCGCCCAGTCGCGCGGGCGCCAGCGCCAGGCGAACTCGCCGAAGGCGTAGCGGATGTCCTCCTCGGCCGCGGCCAGGCTGTTGACGTCGCTGTTGTAGTTCCAGAACTTCTGGCCCACGGCGAGGAAGCCGCGGCTGAAGGTATCGCTGTAGTCCAGGCGCAGCGATTCGAGGCTGGCGTCCCACCAGATGCCGTAGCGGTCGTAGTAGCTCTGCCGGCCGAAGGTGGCCCAGTAGCGCGGATCGTCGCCGATCAGGCTGCGCCGCAGGTAGAGTTCGCGCAGCTCGGCGTAGGCCCCTTCGGGGCGTTCGCCGGCATCGCGCTGCGGCGTCGTCTCGTCGAGGGTCGAGACGGTGGTGCTGCTGTCGTAGTTCAGCCAGGCGCGGCCGAACGCCTGCCAGCGCGCCCAGCGCTGCTCCGGCGAGAACCAGGAGAACGACGGCTCGTAGCGCAGGCTGTGGAAGTCCTCGCGGTCATTGCCGAGCACGCCGTCCTGCGGACCGTAGCCGCTCTGCAACGTGACCTTGTGCTGCACCAGCCAGGTCACCGGCGGCGGCTCGAGGGTATCGACCGGCTGCGCGCAGAGCGGCAGCGGCAGTGTCAGGCAGGCCCAGAGGGGCGCGCGGGCGAGGGGGCGGCTCATGGCAGTTGCTCCAGCAGGTCGCGTTCGAGCCGGCGCGCCGCGGCGATCTGCTCGGCCGGCAACTGGCGGGCCAGGCTCGCCGACAGGGTACGGGCACGGCTGTCGCCCAGCGCCAGCGCGGTGCGCGCATAGGCGTAGGCGCGCACCGGGTCGCGGCAGATCGCGCGGCCCCCGGACAGGATGCCGGCCATGCGGTAGAAGGCGGTGGCCGAGCCATCCCGCGCCAGGGCCTGGTAGATCTCCAGCGCCTTGAACTGGTCCGGCTCGCCGAGCCCGCCGTGGCTGTAGAGGTTGGCGCGCTGCAGCACGGCGCCGGGGTGGCCGGCGGCGGCCATCTCCTCGATCAGCTGCGCGCTGGTGTGCGGCGCGAGGGTCGGCCAGGCGGTGACCAGGTGCAGGCCGGCGCGCAGGCTGCGGGCCTGCTCGGGGTCCAGCGCGGCGATGCGTTCGAGCAGGGCGAAGGCGTCGGCGGGGCTGTGTTCGTTGGGGGTCGAGGTCATGAAGTTCAGCCGCGACACCAGCGCCGGCAGCCAGCCGCGTTCGACACCCACGTCCAGCCAGAAGCGGGTCTGCTGGCGCAGGCCGGCGACCTCGGCGTCGATTTCGGCGGAAACCCTTTCGATCTGCTGGCGGTGGAAGCCGACCTCCTCCTCGCTCAGCTCGACCGCCAGGCGCCGATCCGGCGGCAGCGGGTAGCGCAGGGCGACCGCCTCCCGGTTGGCCAGGCTGTCGAGCTGGCTGCCGATGCGATGGATCACCGGCAGCGGCAATGCCGCGGCCTCGGCTTCCAGGGTCCGGGCGAAGGCGGCAAAGCGCCGGTCGCGGTCCTCGCCGAGCAGCAGGTAGTAGCGCTCCACCGCTCGCGGTTCGAAGCGGATCGCCTGGGCGTACCAGGCCAAGGCCGCGGCGTGATCGCCCTGGCGCTCGGCGAGCACGCCGCGGTAGAAGGGCGTGGCGCAGCGCCAGAGACAGGAGCGCTGGTGCAGCGCGATCAGCGTCATGGCGCTGTCCGCGTCGAACAGCTGCGGGTAGGTGACGAACACATCGAGCGCGGTGGCGAGGCTGGCGAGATCGCGCGCCGGCACGAAGCGGCCGAGGGCCTGGCGCACGTAGGCCAGCTGGCGCCGCTGCAGGTGCGGGCTGCGTTCGAGCAGGCGCGCCAGTCCGCCCAGCGCGCTGATGTCGCCCTGACCGTCAGCGAAGGCCTGCTGGTACAGGGCGATCGCTTCGGGGCGGCCGGCCGGCTGCTCGGCCAGTACGTCGGCCAGCAGGCGCCGGGCACCGGCATCGCCACGTGCGGCCAGCCGACGCAGGTCGGCTTCCACCGGCGCGGCCGGGTTGTGCTGCAGGGCATAGCGGATCTGCTCCAGGCCCAGGGTGGCCGAAGCGGAGCCGGCGCTGCCAAACAGCAGCACGGCCAGCGCGAGGGGCAGGAGGCGGGGCGGGCGCATGCGGATCAGCGCGACAGCAGCGGCAGGCCGAGGAACAGCTCCACCGCCACCGGGTGCTGGTAGAGCGTGCGCGGCAGCGGCTGGTCCGGTTCGATGGTCAGCAGCAGCGCCTGGTTGGCCTCGTCCACCCGGCTGGCGACCACCGTGCCGCCGACGGTGGCATCGAGGCCGTGTACCTTCAGGCGTACGTGGCTCAGCCGGCTGAGGTCGCTCATCTTGGCGAACGGCACGCTGGCCTTGACGTGCAGCGGGCGATCCTGCGGCAGCAGGTGCACCAGTGGCTCGGCCTTGTAGGCGTAACCGTCGAGGCGGCGCGCGGGGAAGAACAGGTCGCAGTCGCACGGGCTGGAGATCACCGTCTCGATCAGCGCGCGGCCCAGCAGTAGCTGCAGGTCGGCCGGCGACAGGTCGGCCAGCGCCTGCAGGTCGCTCGGGGTGTTGAAGCTGGCGGCCAGCTGGTTGGACACGCTGACGATCTGCTCGCCCTGGCGGATCGTCGTCTGCGCCGGATCGAGCAGGTATTTGACGTAGCCGTTGTCGGGCATGCTGACCACGTAGGCATCGGTGCTGACCACCGCGTGGCTGGCCTCGACACGGAAGAACAGCAGGTAGGCCTTGTAGGCGATGAAGGCGATGGCGGCGAGCGCCACGGCCAGGTAGGCCAGGGTGCCGAAGGCGGCCTTGAGGCGGTCGGCCGGGGTGCGCGCGGCCACCTGCACCTTCTTGCGCTCCTTGATGTAGTTCTCCCGCTGCATCACGTTCATCAGGCCGTTGAGGTCGGCGATCTCGCCGGCCATGTAGGCGGAGATGAGGTAGCGCAGGATGTCGCGCTTCTGCGGGTCGAGCTCGACGAACTCGGCGCCGACGATCGCGTCGCGCTGGGATACCACCTTGATGTGCGCCTCGAGGTTCAGGTCCAGCCCGTTCAGGCGCAGGCGGATGGTCACCGCTAGCAGCGCGCCGAGCCTGAGCGGCTGCTCGCAGCGGATGCCGAGCCCGCCGAGGGAAATATCCTCGATCGGGCACTCGCACTGCTCGAGCCCTCCGCCGGTGAGCACCGCGGTGGCCGGAATGCGGGTGCGGACGTACTGGCGCTCGTCGATGGCCTCGTGAACGATGCTGGCCGGTGAGATGGTTGGGCTATTCATGGGACGCCTTGTCAGGGTTGCGTGATGTCCAGCAGTACGGAGATGACGCCGAAGAAGATGGCCACCGAGGACAGCAGCATGGCCCTGGAGGTCCAGCGATTGAGCGCGGCATCGGCCGCGCTGGCGCCGGCGAGGCGGGTCTTCTGGCGGGTCCAGCTCTGCTGGTCCATGTGGAACAGGGTGTAAACCTTCATCACCGAGCCGACGATCTGGTTGTAATAGAGAACGAACGGATAGCGCGGATCGACCGGGTGCCCGGTGGCGAAGAACAGCAGCGTCACCAGCGTGCGCGAGACCAGCACCCAGAACAGGTAGATCAGCAGGTACTGGATGCCGAACAGCAGGCCGGCCACGATCGAGCTGGTCAGCCCCATCAGGCAGGTCCACATGGCGATGCGCTGGTCGTAGAGCACGTACATGGTGAATGTCCCGAGGCGGCGCCAGCCGAGCAGGCTGGTGGCGCGGAAGTTCTGGCGCAGCGAGTTGCCGTACCAGCGGTACATGAGCTGGCGCGTGGCGCGGAAGAAGTTGCTGTCCGGCGGGTGCTCGACGGTCAGGGTGTGGCTGTCGGGGACGTAGAAGGTGTCCCAGCCGGCGCGCATCAGGCTGAACCAGGAGGACTTGTCGTCGCCGGTGAGGAAGCGGAAGCGGCCCAGGCGCCAGTGGTCGAGGTAGTCGGCCTCGACGTCCTTGATGAAATCCGGATCGGTGAGGACTTCGGTGCGGAAGAACGACAACCGCCCGGTGAGGGTCAGCACGCGCCGCGAGAGGGCCATCGAGCACATGTTGATGTGCCGCTGGACGAAGCGCATGGTGTGCCACTCGCGCATCAGCCCGCTGCCTTCGACCTCGCAGAACTCGTTGGTGGTCAGCCCGCCGACCCCGGGCAGGTAGGCGAACAGGCTGACCGCGCGCTCGACGCAGCCGGGCAGCATCAGGGTGTCGCCATCGACCACCCCGGCCACCGAATTCTGCGGTGGCATCTGCCGCGACAGGGCGCGGAAGGCGTGCGCCAGGCCATCGCGTTTGCCGGTGCCACGGGCGCGCACGATGATCAGCTTGATCTCGTGGCCGGGAAGCAGCTCGCGGCGCAGAATGTCCTTGATGAAGTTCTCGTCGCCCTTTTCCACGATCGAGGCGATCACTGTGCAGGGCACCGGCAGGCGCTGCACTTCCTGGAATACCGACTGGTAGACCTTGAAGGTGGTGTGGGTGGGAATGCGGAAGCTGGTCACCACCATGTACAGGTGGTCGGGCAGCGCCGCCGCGCCCATCTGCTCGACCGCCCGGCGCATCCGCGGAAAACGGATGTGCAGGAAGTACATGCCGCGCAGGTAGTGGATCGCGGCGTTGCTGTAGCGCCACATGCCCAGCGCGCCGACCAGGAAGATGAACTTCTGGTGCGCCGGATCCAGGTAGGCCGGGTCGACCATTTCCGTGGCCAGGGCCAGCAGCGCGAACAGCCCGGCCCAGCCGGTCAGGCGGCTGAGCCAGGGGGCGACGCGCGGGATGCTCGCGGGCAGGCTCATTGCCGTCACTCGGCGGTCGCCGGGCTGCGCCCGTAGATGTCGTCGTAGCGCTCGATGTCGTCTTCGCCCAGGTAGCTGCCCGACTGCACCTCGATGATCTCCAGCGGAATGCGGCCGGGGTTGGCCAGGCGGTGAACGGCGGCGATGGGGATGTAGGTCGACTGGTTTTCGGTGAGCAGGAAGGTCTGGTCGTCACAGGTGACCATGGCGGTCCCGGAGACCACGATCCAGTGCTCGGCACGGTGGTGGTGCTTCTGCAGCGACAGGCTGGCGCCGGGCTTGACGGTGATGCGCTTGACCTGGAAGCGCTGGCCCTGGTCGACCGAGTCGTAGTCGCCCCACGGGCGGTAGACCTTGCGGTGGTTGTCCGCCTCGGCGCGCCCCTGGTCGGCCAGGGTGTTCACCAGGCGCTTGATGTCCTGCACCCGGTCCTTGTGCGCCACGAGCACCGCGTCGTGGGTTTCCACCACCACCAGGTCCTCGGCACCGATCAGTGTGACCAGCTTGTTCTGGCTCTGTACCAGGCAGTTGCGGCTGTCCTGCAGCAGCACGTCGCCACGGCTGACATTGCCCCGGGCGTCCTTGGGCTGGATGTCCCAGAGCGCCGACCAGGAGCCGACATCGCTCCAGCCGGCGCACAGCGGCACCACGCAGGCGCGCTGGGTGCGCTCCATGACCGCGTAGTCGATGGAGTCGTCCGGGCAGCATTCGAAGGCTTCCGGGTCGATCAGCAGCTGGCCGAGGTCCGGCCGGCTGCGGCGCAGGGCGAGGGTGCAGGCGTCGTGCATGTCGGGGCGATGCTGCTGCAGCTCCTCGAGCAGGCGACTGGCACGGAACAGGAACATGCCGCTGTTCCAGACGTGATCGCCGGCGGCGACGAAGGCCTCGGCGCTGGCCAGGTCGGGCTTCTCGACGAAACGCTCGACGCGCAGCGCGCGCCCGGGCAGGTCCGGACAGACGCCCACCCGGATGTAGCCAAAGCCGGTCTCCGGGCGCTCGGCCGGCACGCCGAACAGCACCAGTTCGCCCTGTTCGGCCGCCGGTACCGCCTCGCGCAGGGCGGCGTGGAAGGCATCGACATCGGCGATCGCGTGGTCGGCCGGCAGCACCAGCAGCAGCTCGTCGCGGCCCTGGGCGAGAAGGTGCAGGGCGGCCACGGCGATCGCCGGGGCGGTGTTGCGGCCGAACGGCTCGAGCAGCACCGCCTGGGCACGGCGGTTGAGCGCCGCTAGCTGCTCGCCGACCACGAAGCGGTGCTCGCGGTTGCAGACGATCACCGGGTCTTCGATGCCCGGTGCGCGCAGGCGCTGCACGGTCTGCTGGAACATCGAGTCCGCCCCGGTCAGGGGCAGGAACTGCTTGGGTGCGAGCTTTCTGGACAGCGGCCAGAGGCGCGAGCCACTGCCGCCGGAAAGGATCACCGGGATCATGCTGTCGGTCCTCGAATCGGTGCGTCGGGTCGGTTGCGTGGGCGGCCGGCTTACCAGCAGATGCCTTCGCGGCTGCCTTCGCTGGCGCCTTTCATGAAGCCGACCAGGTCGAGCACCTGGGTGCTGCCGTCGAGCGTCTCCAGCACCTCGGCGAACTGCGCGTCGCCGTTGCCCAGGACCAGCACGTCGGACTCGGCGATCACCTCGTCGAGGTCGACGCAGAGCAGCGAGGAGACGTGGGGGATCTTCGATTCGATGTATTCGCGGTTGGCCCCGAACACCCGGGCGAATTCGACGTTGCGGTCGAAGATGCGCAGTTCGTAGCCCTTGCCGATCAGCATCTCGGCCAGCTCCACCAGCGGGCTTTCGCGCAGGTCATCGGTGCCGGCCTTGAAGCTCAGGCCGAGCAGGCCGACCTTGCGCTTGTCATAGGCGGCGATGAGGTCGAAGGCGCGGCTGACCTGGCTGCGGTTGCTCGGCATCAGCGCGGCGAGCATCGGGTGCGGCACGTCGAGCTGGCCGGCCCGGTAGGTGAGGGCGCGCACGTCCTTAGGCAGGCAACTGCCGCCGAAGGCGAAGCCGGGGCGCAGGTAGTAGCGCGACAGGTTGAGCTTGTTGTCCTGGCAGACCACGTCCATCACCTCGCGCCCATCGACGCCGCAGGCCTTGGCGATGTTGCCGATCTCGTTGGCGAAGGTGACCTTGGCCGCGTGCCAGACGTTGCAGGTGTACTTGATCATCTCCGCCACTTCGATGCTCTTGCGGATGATCGGCGCGTCCAGTTCGCGGTAGAGCGCTTCGAGCAGGTCGCCCGAGTGGCTGTCGAGTTCGCCGATCACGGTCATGGCGGGGAAGTCATAGTCCTGGATCGCGGTGCTCTCGCGGAGGAATTCGGGGTTGGTGGCGACGCCGAAGTCGACCCCGGCGCGCTTGCCGGAGGCCTTTTCCAGCAGCGGAATCACCACGTTCTTGACGGTGCCGGGCAGCACGGTGCTGCGGACCACCACGGTGTGGCGCTCGGTCTTGTCGCGCAGGGCGTTGCCGATCTGGCTGCACACCGACTCCATGTAGCCGAGGTCGAGGTCGCCGTTACGCTTGCTCGGCGTGCCGACGGCGATGAACGAGAGGTCGGTGGCCAGTACCGCGTCGATGACGCTGGTGGTGCCGCTGAGCAGGCCGTTGCGCACGCCGTTTTCCAGCAGCGCTTCCAGACCGGGCTCGACGATCGGCGACTTGCCCTGGTTGATCATGTCGATCTTCACCTGCGACACGTCCACGCCGATCACCTGATGGCCGCGTGCCGACAGGCAGCCTGCGCACACGGCACCGACATACCCCAATCCGAAAATGCTGATCTTCATCGTTCCCTCGAACCTTGACTGGTGCCGGCGCCTGCCTGCACAGCGGAGCGCGCCGCCCGGAGGGGCGGCGGCATCGGTGGTCAGGGGCGCAGTGGCGCATGTGCCGATCCGCTGTCTCGCGTTCGGCCGGAATTTCGTGAACCGGTTACGGTCCAACCAGAATTTTCCGGCTAGGGTTGGGGTTGGCTCTACCGTGCATGGTTCACATATGTGGCGTGTAGGGTTCACAAATGCCAACGGCGGTCGACAATCGCCCGGCAGCCACGGCGCCGCCAGCGCCGCTGGGCGATGCGCTCGGGAGGCGTGCGGGGTCAGCGGTGCAGCGGGACGCTGGGCGTCTCGTCCTGGCTCACCAGGCGGTAGCCCTTGCCGTAGATGGTCTGGATCAGGTTGCTGCGGCCGTAGCCGCCGTCGAGCTTCTTGCGCAGCCGGCCGATCAGGGTGTCGATGGTGCGCAGATCACCGCATGCGTAGGCATCGCCCATCGGCCGCAGGAAGGCCAGCAGGTCGTCGCGGCTCACCGGCTGGCCGCGGTGCTTCACCAGCCCAGCCAGCAGGGCGAACTCGCCGGCCGTCAGCGCGATGCTGCGGCCATCGCCGGCAGTGATCCGGCGCAGCAGCAGGTTGACCTGATAGCGGCCCACGCGCACCTCCTGCAGCGGGCTGCCGGACGCTGTCTGGCAGCGCTGCAGCAGGCGGCGCGCCTGGGACAGCAGCACGTGCGGATGGGTGTCAGCGAGGAGAAAGCAATCGGCGCCGTTATCCAGCGCGGCGACGTGATCGACCGGATCGGCGCGGCCGGCGAGGATGATGATGCCGAGGCCGCCGTCGCCGCTGCGCAGGGCACGCGTCAGTGGGATCCAGCCATCGTTCCAGGGCTGTGTCGCGATGATCGCCAGGTCGGGCTGCTCCTGACGGTGCAGGCGCAGGCAGTCCTCGCTGGAGCGAGCCGGCAGCACATCCAGACCGATCCCTTGCAGGTGCGGCAGCAGTGAGACCTCGTGAGCAGGCTGCCCGTGAGCCAGGAGCACTTTCCCCATGGGCGGTACCGATTTCCATATCAGCGGCAGCAAAGGGTGAATGGTTGCGAGCGCCGGATTTATGTCTATGTGGAGTTCGGCGTCAAGCGGCTGGCGGATTGTAAAGCAAAACCGCACGCTGTGAAGGGGTGTTTTAACGAGTGGTCAGACCGCATCGCGCGGCAGCATCAGCCCCAGCGGCAGGCATACGCGCGCCTCCAGCCCGCCCCCTTCGCGGTTGCGCAACTCGACGCTGCCGCCGTGCAGCGCGGCGATGCGCCGGACGATGGCCAGGCCCAGGCCCGCGCCCTTGCCGCCGCGGGCACGATCGCCGCGGATGAACGGATTG
>JAUVZY010000034.1 GCA_030602315.1 Pseudomonadaceae bacterium
CATTCGGGCTCTCCGCGGCGCTAGCCGATGGGCAGGTCATGCTTTATTATCCGGGATATTTTTCGGCCCATCGAGATGGCAATCAGCTTGCCGGCCGATGGCTTGCAGGAAGCCAGGACCCGAGCACAAGATGGCAGTCAAGCACCCCGCGTTTCACCGCAAATTCCCCCTGTTCGTTACTGGAAGCCTGCTGGCTCTGCAGCCGATGGCGGCTCCGCTGACGGTCGCGGCCGAGCAGTTCAGCTGCCAGGCAACCGCCACCGGAGGCTGGGCCTGCGCCTCCGGCGAGCGGCCCACCAGCCTGCCGGCACGCCCCGCACGCCCGAGCGAGTCAGCCGCCCCCCAGCGCGCCACCGTCGAACCCGCTCGCCGCGCTACCGAACGCGGGGCAGTCGTCCAGGACGCGACTCCGCGCAGCCTCGACTACAGCCACCTCGACTGGGTGCCGCGCGAACAACTGACCAGCGCCCAGCTGGCCGAGATCGGACCGTATTGCGCCGGCGCCTACGTCGAGCCACCCCGTCCGGGCATGCTTGACAACACGCCGATGAGTGAGGCGCCGACCTACGTCTCGGCCCAGGCGTCGCGCTACGAGCAGGAGACCGAAACGACCACCCTGGCCGGCGACGTGGTGCTGCGCCAGGGCAGCATCCAGGTCCAGGCAGACGAGGCGAAACTGCATCAGCTGGAGAACCGTGGCGAGCTGCGTGGCAATGTCCGCCTGCGCGACCGCGGGGCGCTGGTGCTTGGCGACCGCGCCGAACTGGTGCTCGATAGCGGTGAAGCGCAGCTCGACAACGTCGAGTACGTGATTCACCAGGGCAACGTCCGCGGCAGCGCCGAATACGCCAAACGCAACGAAGACGCGGTGATCCGCCTGAAGGACGGCACCTACACCCGCTGCGAACCGGGCGAGAACACCTGGTCGCTGCACGGCAACAACGTCACGCTGAATCCGAACACCGGCTTCGGTTCGGCGACCAACGTGACCCTGCGGGTGAAGGACGTTCCGGTCTTCTACACCCCGTACATCTATTTCCCCATCGATGACCGCCGCCAGTCCGGCTTCCTGATGCCCACCATCGGCAGCTCCAGCGACAACGGCGTGACGCTGCTGACGCCTTACTACTTCAACCTCGCGCCGAACTTCGACGCCACGCTGTACCCGCACTACATGAGCGAGCGCGGCCTGTTGATGGAAGGCGAATTCCGCTACCTGACCCGCAACAGCGAAGGCCAGATCGGCGGTGCCTTCCTTGACGACAGCAACGACGACCGCAAGCTGCAGTCCGAATACGAAGACCAGCGCTGGATGTACAGCTGGCAGCACGCCACCGGCCTGCAGAACCGCTGGCTCGCCGAGCTGGACTACACCGACATCAGCGACCCGTACTACTTCCAGGATCTGGACACCCAGCTCGGCGTCGGCCAACGCGACTTCGTCAATCAGCGCGGCGCGCTGAGCTATCGCGGCGACAGTTTCACCGCCCGCCTGGGTCTGCATGCCTATGAGCGCGCGACCATCGTCGACATCACCCCGTACGACCGCCTGCCGCAGCTCACCGTCAACGGCCACCTGCCGTTCCAGCCGGGCGGGCTGCGCTTTGACTACGCCACCGAGTACGTGAAGTTCGACCGCAGCCTGCGCCAGGGCAATTTCATCAACGACGACGGCCTGCCCGAACAATGGTATGACGATCGCCTGCGTGGCCTGACCCGCGCCGAAGGCGAACGCCTGCACCTGGAGCCCGGCGTCAGCCTGCCGCTGGACTGGACCTGGGGCTTCATCAAGCCCTCGCTGCGCTATGCCTACACCCAGTACGACCTCGATCTGGATTCGCGCGGCCTGAGCACCTTGGCCGATTACGAGCGCTTCGACGCCAGCCAGAACCGCAGCCTGCCAATCGCCAGCCTCGATGCCGGCCTGTACTTCGACCGCGACACCCAGTGGTTCGGCAACCCCTATCGGCAGACCCTCGAACCGCGTGCGTTCTACCTGTATGTGCCGCACGAGGACCAGTCGGACATCCCGGTGTTCGACACCGGCGAATACACGTTCAGCTATGCCTCGCTGTGGCGGCAAAACCGCTTCTCCGGCAAAGACCGCATCGGCGATGCCAACCAGCTCTCGCTCGGCGTGGCCAGCCGCTGGCTCGACAACAACGGCGTCGAGCGCCAGCGCATCGCCATTGGCCAGACGCTGTACTTCCGTGACCGCAAGGTGCAGCTGCGCGGCATCGACTACCGCGACCGCGACACCGCCCAGGCCGACGTGTCGCCCTACGCGCTGGAATACCGCTATCGCTACAACCGCGACTGGAGCTTCAGCTCCACCTTCAACTGGGATCCGGACAGCCACGCCACCCGCTCGGGCAGTGCGATGTTCCACTACCAGCCGGCCAACGATCCGCGCAAGATCGTCAACTTCGGCTATCGCTACCGCAACGACACGATGCGTTTCGACCAGGCGACCGGCCTCTGGACCTACAACTCGGACTACGGCAGCCCCGATTCACCCGAGTACATCAAGGACTACTACAGGATCCAGCAGCACGACTTCTCCACCATCTGGCCGGTGTATCAGCAATGGAGCGTGATCGGCCGCTGGCAGTATGACCACGCCCGCAACCGTACCCTGGAGGCCTTCGGCGGCTTCGAGTACGACAGCTGCTGCTGGAAACTGCGCCTGATCAACCGCTACTGGATCGACTACGACGAAACCAGCCTCAACCCCGCCCGCAACGATGAAGCCGACCGCGGCATCTTCCTGCAGGTGGTATTCAAGGGGCTCGGAGGGGTGCTCGGCAGCTCCACCGAAACCTTCCTCGACCAAGGCATTCAAGGCTATCGCGAACGTGAAGACCAAGCTTTCTGATCATCTGCGCCCGCTGGCGCTCGCCACCCTGCTGCTGGGCGGCGCCGCCCTGGCAGCGCCCGCACTGGCGGAAACGCCGCTCGATCGCGTGGTCGCCATCGTCGACAACGATGTGATCATGCAGAGCCAGTTCGAGGAACGCCTCGACCAGGTCCGCAAGACCATCGCCCAGCGCGGCGCCGAAGCGCCGAGCGAAGAGGTGCTGCGCCAGCAGGTACTGGAACGCCTGATAACCGAGAACCTCCAGCTGCAACTGGCCGAACGCTCGGGCATCCGCATCACCGACGAAGAGCTCAACCAGGCGATGGCCACCATCGCCCAGCGCAACAACATGTCGCCCGAGCAGTTCCGTGCCGCCCTGGCCAGGGACGGCATGGACCCGCAGGAAGCACGCGAGCAGATTCGCCGCGAAATGCTGATCAGCCGGGTGCGCCAACGCCGCGTTGCCGAACGCATCCAGATATCCGACCAGGAAGTGCAGAACTTCCTCGCCTCGGACCTGGGCCAGCTACAGCTGGCCGAGGAATACCGCCTGGCCAACATTCTCGTCGCCGTACCGGAAGCAGCCGATTCGGCAACCATCCGCCGTGCCGAAGAACTCGCCGAGCAGACCTATCGTCAGCTGCAGGAAGGTGCCGACTTCGCCCGCCTGGCGGTTACCCGTTCGGCCAGCGAAAACGCGCTGGAAGGCGGCGACATGGGCTGGCGCAAGGCGGCTCAGCTGCCGCCCCCCTTCGACACGCTGGTGCGCGACATGAATGTCGGCGATGTCACCCGCCCGGTTCGCACCCCGCCGGGATACATCCTGGTGAAGGTACTGGAGAAGCGTGGCGACGAAAGCACGGTGCGTGAGGAAGTCCAGGTTCGCCATATCCTGGTCAAGCCGACCGAGATCCGCAGCGATTCCGAAGCCCGTCAGCTGGTCGAGCGCCTGCATGAGCGCCTGCGCGCCGGCGAGGACTTCGCCGGCCTGGCACGCAACTTCTCGGAAGACCCGGGCTCGGCACTCAACGGCGGCGACCTGGGCTGGATCGATCCGAACGCGCTGGTCCCCGAATTCCGCGAAGTGATGGCCAACACCGCTTCCGGCGCGCTGTCCGAGCCGTTCCGTTCACCGTATGGCTGGCATGTGCTGCAGGTGATGGGCCGCCGCGCCACCGACGCCAGTGACGACGTACGCAAGCAGCAGGCGGTAAACCTTCTGCGCAATCGCAAGTTCGACGAGGAAGTGCAGAGCTGGCTGCGCCAGATCCGCGACGAAGCCTTCGTCGACATCAAGCTTTGAGGCCGCCGGTGACCTTCAAGCGCTTCGCGCTTACTCCGGGCGAGCCCGCTGGCATCGGGCCCGATCTGTGCCTGTTGCTGGCGCGTGAAGCCCAGCCGCAGATTCTGATCGCCATCGCCAACCGCGACATGCTGGCCGCGCGCGCCGTACAACTCGGTCTCAAGGTCCACCTGAGCCCGGTCAGCCCGGCCGCCTGGCCGGCGCGCCCGGCTGCCGCCGGCGAACTGTATGTCTGGGACACCCCGCTGCAGGCCCCGGTACAGCCGGGCCAGCTCGATGCGCGCAACGCCGCCTACGTGCTGGAAACCCTGACCCGTGCCGGCCAGGGCTGCATCGACGGCCACTTCAGCGGCATGATCACCGCCCCGGTGCACAAGGGCGTGATCAACGAGGCCGGCATCGCCTTCTCCGGGCACACCGAGTTTCTCGCCGAGCTGACTCACACCCGCCAGGTCGTGATGATGCTGGCCACCCGTGGCCTGCGGGTCGCCCTGGTGACCACTCACCTGCCACTCAAGGATGTCGCCGCCGCCATCACCGAAGAGCGGCTCGAGCGCGTGATTCGCATCCTGCATGCGGACCTGGTCGAGAAGTTCGGCCTTGCGGCGCCACGTATCCTGGTCTGCGGGCTGAACCCGCATGCGGGCGAAGGCGGTCATCTGGGACGCGAGGAAATCGAGATCATCGAGCCCTGCCTGATGCGCCTGTGCCAGGAAGGCATCAACCTGATCGGCCCGCTACCGGCCGACACGTTGTTCACCCCCAGGCACCTCGAGCATTGCGATGCCGTGCTGGCGATGTATCACGATCAGGGCCTGCCGGTACTCAAGTACAAGGGCTTCGGCGCGGCGGTGAATGTGACCCTGGGCCTGCCGATCGTGCGCACCTCGGTGGACCATGGCACGGCACTGGACCTGGCCGGTACCGGACGGGTCTACACCGGCAGTCTGCAGGTGGCGCTGGAAACCGCCTACGAGATGGCAGGCAGCCGCAGGGCCTAGCCCAATAGACGGCGAGCGCACGGCTCTCGCAGAACGACGGCGCATGCCCTGCTGCGCCCGGCCGCCGCTCGCCTGTCTCCGCCGAGAGCGTTCCCTGCTAAACTCCCCCGCTTTTCCGCTTCCAGCGGCAGGCCTTGGGGCTTGCGCTGCCCTTGGTGCGACCATGACCGAGCAATATCAACACCGCGCACGAAAGCGCTTTGGCCAGAATTTTCTCCACGATGCCGGGGTGATCCACCGGATCTTGCGCAGCATCGCCGCCAAGGCCGGCGAGCATCTGGTGGAGATCGGCCCGGGCCAGGGCGCGCTGACCGAGGGCCTGCTCGGCAGTGGCGCGCAGCTGGATGTGATCGAGCTGGACCTCGACCTGATTCCGATCCTGACTGCCAAATTCGGCGACAACCCGCGCTTTCGCCTCAATCAAGGCGACGCGCTGAAGTTCGACTTCAGCCGGCTGAGCGACGGCCAGCGCAGCCTGCGGGTGGTCGGCAACCTGCCCTACAACATTTCCACCCCGCTGATTTTCCACCTGCTCGAGCACGCCGCGCTGATCCGTGACATGCACTTCATGCTGCAGAAGGAAGTCGTGGAGCGCCTGGCCGCCGGGCCGGGTGGCGGCGATTGGGGGCGTCTGTCGATCATGGTGCAGTACTTCTGCCGCGTGGAGCATCTATTCAACGTGGGGCCGGGCGCATTCAATCCACCGCCCAAGGTCGACTCGGCGATCGTGCGCCTGGTACCGCACGCCCAACTGCCGCATCCGGCGCAGGATCCGCGCCAGCTCGAGCGGGTGGTACGCGAAGCCTTCAACCAGCGGCGCAAGACCCTGCGCAACACGCTCAAGGGCCTGCTCAGCGCCGAGGCGATCGAGGCGGCCGGGGTCGACGGCAGCCTGCGTCCGGAGCAGCTGGACCTGGCCGCCTTTGTGCGGCTGGCCGACCAGCTCGCCGCACACAACCCAAGCGCAGGGGAGCAGACTCCATGAGCGATGAGCGTTACCGCATCGAGGTCGGCGTCGAGACGCGCTATCTGGCCGAGCAGTCCGACCCGGAACAAAACCGCTATGCCTTTGCCTACACGATAACCATCAGCAACCACGGCGAATTGTCCGCCCAGTTGCTGTCGCGCCACTGGCTGATCACCGATGGCGACGGCAAGGTACAGGAAGTCCGTGGTGCCGGCGTGATCGGCGAGCAGCCGGTGATTGCGCCGGGCGCCCAACACACCTACACCAGCGGCACGCTGCTGGGCACCAAGGTCGGCAGCATGCAGGGCAGTTACCAGATGCTCGCCGAAGACGGCAAACGCTTCGACGCCGCTATCGCGCCTTTCCGTCTGGCCGTGCCGGGCGCCTTGCACTGAGCTTTTCAAGGAGACTGCGCGCGCATGACTCTCTACGCCGTGGGCGACCTGCAGGGCTGTCTCGAGCCCCTGAAGGTGCTGCTCGACCGGGTCGCCTTCAGCCCGTCCCGCGACTGCCTGTGGCTGGTGGGCGATCTGGTCAACCGCGGACCGCAGTCGCTCGAGTGCCTGCGCTTCGTACGCGACCTGGGCAGCTCGGGGTTGAGCGTGCTGGGCAATCACGACCTGCACCTGCTGGCGGTCGCCTACAACATCGAGCGACTGAAAAAATCCGACACGCTGCAACCGATCCTCGACGCGCCGGACCGCAGCGAGCTGATCGACTGGCTGCGCCATCTGAAATTGCTGCACCATGACCAGGCGCGCGACCTGACCCTGGTGCATGCCGGCATCCCGCCGCAGTGGTCGGTACGCAAGGCGCTGCGGCGCGCCGCCGAAGTCGAGGCGGCGCTGCGTGAAGAGGCCACCCTGCTGCCGTTTCTCGATGGCATGTACGGCAACCAGCCGGCCAAATGGAACAAGGACCTGCATGGCGTCGAGCGCCTGCGCGTCATCACCAACTACTTCACCCGCATGCGCTTCTGCAAGGCCGACGGCACCCTGGACTTCAGTGCCAAGGAAGGCCTGGAAAGCGCACCGGACGGCTTCGCTCCGTGGTTCAGCCACGCCAATCGCAAGAGTCGCGGCCATCGGCTGATCTTCGGCCACTGGGCGGCGCTGCAGGGCCAATGCGACCAGCCGGACGTGCACGCCCTGGATACCGGTTGTGTGTGGGGCAATGCGATGACCTTGATGAACGTGGACAGCGGCGAATTACACCGCCTCGACTGCAAGAGACCCGAGAAATGACCGACTTCAAACGCATCTCGCCCGCCGAGGCACAAACGTTGCGCCAGACCGGCGCAGTCGTCGCCGATGTGCGCGATCCGCAGAGCTTTGCCAGTGCGCACATCACTGGCTCGACCCACCTGGACAATCATTCCCTGGCCGACTTCATCCGCTCGGCCGATCTGGACGCGCCGCTGATCGTCACCTGCTACCACGGCCACTCCAGTCAGAGTGCCGCCGCCTATCTGGTCAACCAGGGATTCGCCGAGGTGTACAGCCTCGACGGCGGCTTCGAACTCTGGCGCAGCCTGTACCCCGACGACGTCGAACACGGCGAATAAGCCGCCCCTCCCCGCGCGCACCGTTCAGGTGCGCCTGCGCTGCCCATGCCTGTCATCGGGCGACACCTTTCTCCCGCTGCGCCCCGCCAAAAGCGAACTATCCTTCAAAACGGGCCCTCCAAAAGAGGCGACCGGCTGCAAGCCCGTGGGCTTGGCCGATTCCAGGGCGTCCGACCACGGCCGGCGAACCCGACCCGCCGTCGCAACGCCACGAATACAGCAAAGCCACGGGAGCAGGCGGCACTCCATTTGCAGGGCCCCAAGGGCCACACAAAAGGCCCAGTGGTTTTCGGGCCACGATCACGACCTTCAGGCCTTCCCGCTGGAGACGGTCCTCCGGCCAGTCGAGGATCGCCTGACGGACCGCCGGCTCCGCGTATCGACCGAGGTGAAGTCATGAGTATTTTCAGCCACTTCCAGCAACGCTTCGAGGCGACCCGCCAAGAGGAGTTTTCACTCCAGGAGTATCTCGACCTGTGCAAGCAGGACCCGAGCACCTACGCCACGGCAGCCGAGCGGATGCTCATGGCCATTGGCGAACCGGAACTGGTGGACACGGCGACCGACCCACGCCTGTCGCGCATCTTCGCCAACAAGGTCATCCGCCGCTATCCCGCCTTCGCCGACTTCCACGGCATGGAGGACAGCATCGAGCAGATCGTTTCCTACTTCCGCCACGCCGCCCAGGGCCTGGAGGAGAAGAAGCAGATTCTCTATCTGCTGGGCCCGGTCGGCGGCGGCAAGTCGTCGCTGGCGGAAAAGCTCAAGCAGCTGATGGAGCGGGTGCCGTTCTACGCGATCAAGGGCTCGCCGGTGTTCGAATCGCCACTCGGGCTGTTCAACCCGGTGGAGGACGCAGAAATCCTCGAGGAGGACTACGGCATCCCGCGCCGCTACCTGAGCTCGATCATGTCGCCCTGGGCGACCAAGCGCCTGCAGGAGTTCGGCGGCGACATTTCGAAGTTCCGCGTGGTGAAGCTCTACCCGTCGATCCTCAACCAGATCGCGGTGGCCAAGACCGAGCCGGGCGACGAGAACAACCAGGACATCTCCGCGCTGGTGGGCAAGGTGGATATCCGCAAGCTAGAGGAATTTCCGCAGAACGACGCCGATGCCTACAGCTACTCGGGCGCGCTGTGCCGGGCCAACCAGGGCCTGATGGAATTCGTCGAGATGTTCAAGGCGCCGATCAAGGTCCTGCACCCCTTGCTCACCGCCACCCAGGAAGGCAACTACAACTCCACCGAGGGCCTGGGCGCGATTCCGTTCAGCGGCATCCTGCTGGCGCACTCCAACGAGTCGGAGTGGCACACCTTCCGCAACAACAAGAACAACGAGGCGTTCATCGACCGCATCTACATCGTCAAGGTGCCGTACTGCCTGCGCGTGTCGGATGAAGTGAAGATCTACGACAAGCTGCTCGCCTCCAGCTCGCTGGCCAAGGCCCATTGCGCGCCCGACACGCTGAAGATGCTGGCCCAGTTCTCGGTGCTGTCGCGCCTGAAAGAGCCGGAGAACTCGAACATCTACTCGAAGATGCGGGTATACGACGGCGAGAACCTCAAGGACACCGATCCGAAGGCCAAGTCGATGCAGGAGTACCGCGATTCGGCGGGCGTCGACGAGGGCATGACCGGACTGTCCACGCGCTTTGCCTTCAAGATCCTCTCGCGGGTGTTCAACTTCGACCCGCATGAGGTGGCGGCCAACCCGGTGCACCTGCTCTATGTCCTGGAGCAGCAGATCGAGCAGGAACAGTTCCCGCCGGAGGTGCGCGAGCGCTACCTGCGCTTTTTGAAGGAGTACCTGGCGCCGCGCTACGTCGAGTTCATCGGCAAGGAGATCCAGACCGCCTACCTGGAAAGCTACAGCGAGTACGGCCAGAACATCTTCGACCGCTATGTGCTGTACGCCGACTTCTGGATCCAGGACCAGGAATACCGCGACCCGGAAACCGGCGAGATCCTCAACCGCGCCGCGCTCAACGAGGAGCTGGAGAAGATCGAGAAGCCGGCCGGGATCAGCAATCCGAAGGATTTCCGCAACGAGATCGTCAACTTCGTGCTGCGCGCGCGGGCCAACAACAACGGCAAGAACCCGAGCTGGCTGTCCTACGAAAAGCTGCGCGCGGTGATCGAGAAGAAGATGTTCTCCAACACCGAGGACCTGCTGCCGGTCATCAGCTTCAACGCCAAGGCCAGCAAGGAAGATCAGCAAAAGCACAACGACTTCGTCACTCGCATGGTCGAGCGCGGTTATACCGAGAAGCAGGTGCGGCTGCTGTCCGAGTGGTATCTGCGGGTGCGCAAGTCGCAGTAAGCCAAAGCCGCTCAAGGCAAGAGGCTGGAGGCTGGACGAACAAGCAGTCCCCTCGTCTAGCCTCCAGCATTGGGCCTCAGCCCGGAGGGCTCGTATGAGCTACGTGATCGACCGACGCCTGAATGGCAAGAACAAGAGCACGGTGAACCGGCAGCGCTTCCTGCGCCGCTATCGGGGCCACATCAAGAAGGCGGTCGAGGAAGCGGTCGGCCGGCGCTCCATCACCGACATGGAGCATGGCGAGCAGATCAGCATTCCCGGCAAGGACATCGGCGAACCCGTGCTGCATCACGGCCGCGGCGGTCGGCAGACCATCGTGCACCCCGGCAACAAGGAATTTTCCAGCGGCGATCGCATCCCTCGCCCTCAGGGCGGTGGTGGTGGCCAGGGGCAAGGCCAGGCCAGCAACAGTGGCGAGGGCATGGACGACTTCGTCTTTCAGATCACCCAGGAAGAGTTTCTCGACTTCATGTTCGAGGATCTGGAGCTGCCCAACCTGGTCAAGCGACACCTGACCGGCGCGGACACCTTCAAGACGGTACGCGCCGGGATCAGCAGCGAGGGCAATCCGTCGCGGATCAACGTGGTGCGTACCCTGCGCTCGGCGCACGCCCGACGCATCGCCCTGTCAGGCTCCAGCCGCGCCCGGCTGCGCGAGGTCAAGGCAGAGCTCGAGCGCCTGCGCCTCGAAGAGCCGAACAACCTCCGCGAGATCAAGGCGGCGGAAGAGGAAATCGCCAAGCTGCGCGCACGCATCGAGCGCGTGCCGTTTCTCGATACCTTCGACCTCAAATACAACCTGCTGACCAAGCAGCCCAACCCCAGCTCCAAGGCGGTGATGTTCTGCCTGATGGACGTCTCCGGCTCGATGACCCAGGCCACCAAGGACATCGCCAAGCGCTTCTTCATCCTGCTGTATCTGTTCCTCAAGCGCAGCTACGACAAGATCGAGGTGGTGTTCATCCGCCACCACACCAGCGCCAAGGAAGTGGACGAGCAGGAGTTTTTCTACTCGCGCGAAACCGGCGGCACCATCGTTTCCAGCGCGCTGAAGATGATGCAGGAGATCATGGCCGAGCGTTATCCGGTCAACGAATGGAACATCTACGCCGCGCAGGCTTCCGATGGCGACAACTGGAACGACGACTCGCCGATCTGTCGCGACATCCTGGTCAACCAGATCATGCCCTTCGTCCAGTACTTCTCCTACGTGGAGATCACGCCGCGCGAGCATCAGGCGCTGTGGTACGAATACGAGAACGTGCGCGAAGCCTTCCCGGAGAGCTTCGCCCAGCAGCAACTGGTATCGGCCGGCGACATCTACCCGGTGTTCCGCGAGCTGTTCCAGCGCCGCATTGCCAGCTGAGGGGGATTGCATGAAACGTCAGCCCATCTCCACCGGCTCGGAATGGACCTTCGAGCTGATCCAGGCCTACGACCGCGAAATCGGCCGCATCGCCGAACGCTACGGGCTGGACACCTACCCCAACCAGATCGAGATCATCACCGCCGAGCAGATGATGGATGCCTACGCCTCGGTAGGCATGCCGATCGGCTACCACCACTGGTCCTACGGCAAGCACTTTCTCGCCACCGAGAAGGGCTACAAGCGCGGCCAGATGGGGCTGGCCTACGAGATCGTGATCAACTCCGATCCGTGCATCGCCTATCTGATGGAAGAGAACACCATCACCATGCAGGCGCTGGTGATCGCCCACGCCTGCTACGGCCACAACAGCTTCTTCAAGGGCAACTACCTGTTCCGCACCTGGACCGACGCCAGCTCGATCATCGACTACCTGGTGTTCGCCAAGCAGTACATCACCCGCTGCGAGGAGCGCCATGGGATCGATGCGGTGGAGGATCTGCTGGACTCCTGCCACGCCCTGATGAACTACGGCGTCGACCGCTACAAACGCCCCTACCCCATTTCCGCCGAGGAGGAGCGCCGCCGGCAGAAGGAACGTGAAGAGCATCTGCAGCGGCAGATCAACGACCTCTGGCGCACCATCCCGCGCGCGCCCGGCAAGGACGACGAGGAGGACGCCCGCAAGCGCTTCCCCGAGGAGCCGCAGGAAAACATCCTCTACTTCATCGAAAAGCACGCCCCGCTGCTCGAGCCCTGGCAGCGCGAGGTGGTGCGCATCGTGCGCAAGGTGGCGCAGTACTTCTACCCTCAGCGCCAGACCCAGGTGATGAACGAGGGCTGGGCGACCTTCTGGCATTACACCCTGATGAACGACCTCTACGACGAGGGCCTGGTCACCGACGGCTTCATGATCGAATTTCTGCAGTCGCACGCCGGGGTGATCTTCCAGCCGGGCTTCGACAGCCCCTACTACAGCGGCATCAACCCCTACACCCTGGGCTTTTCCATGTTCCGCGACATCCGCCGGATCTGCGAGGAGCCCACCGAGGAAGACAAGCGCTGGTTCCCCGACATCGCCGGGGGCGACTGGCTGTCCACCGTCAAGTTCGCCATGCACAATTTCAAGGACGAGAGCTTCATCCTGCAATTTCTCTCGCCCAAGGTGATCCGCGACCTCAAGCTGTTCAGCATTCTCGACGACGACCGCGACGACCACCTCTGCGTCCCCGCCATCCACGACGACAACGGCTACCGGACCATCCGCGAACTCCTGGCCGCGCAGTACAACCTGGGCAACCGCGAGCCGAACATCCAGGTATGGAACGTCAACCTGCGCGGCGACCGCTCGCTGACCCTGCGCCACCAGCAGCACGACCGCAAACCGCTGGGCGAATCGACCGCCGATGTCCTCAAGCACCTGCACCGGCTGTGGGGCTTCGACGTGCACCTCGAGTCCTGGCAGGACGATCGCCTGGTGAACGCCTACCACATGCCGCCGCGAGCCAACGCCAGCGAAGAAGGCAACCGCACTCCCCGCATCGATCTGTCGGTCACGGTGTAAGGGCCGGCGGCACACGCCCGCGCCAAGGACGCCGCCGCCCGGCCCGTGCGGGCGGCTTGTGGCGGGCGGCGTGGCGCTGTCATCCTCCGCCCACGGAGGACTTCTATGCAGATCTATAAAGTTGGCGGCGCGGTGCGCGACCGCCTGCTGGGCCGGCCCGTCACCGAGCGGGACTGGGTGGTGGTCGGTGCCAGTGCCGAGGAAATGATCGCTCAGGGCTTTCGTCCGGTCGGCGCCGACTTTCCAGTGTTTTTGCACCCCAAAACCGGCGAGGAGTACGCCCTGGCGCGTACCGAACGCAAGAGCGGGTGCGGCTATGGCGGCTTCACCTTCTATGCCGCGCCCGACGTGACGCTGGAGCAGGACCTGCTGCGCCGCGACCTGACCATCAATGCCATGGCCGAAGACGCCCAGGGCCGGCTCATCGATCCCTATGGCGGGCAAGCGGATCTGGCCGCGCGCGTGCTGCGCCACGTCGCCCCGGCCTTCGCCGAAGACCCGCTGCGGGTACTGCGGGTCGCCCGCTTCGCCGCACGCTATCACCACCTGGGCTTTACCATTGCCGGCGAAACCCTGGCGCTGATGCGCCAGCTCGCCGCCTCCGGCGAGCTCACGGCGCTCACCGCCGAGCGCTGCTGGAAGGAGATCGCGCGCGCCCTGATGGAACCGCACCCGCAGGTCTTCCTGCAGACCCTGCATGACTGCGGCGCCCTCGTCGTGCTGCTGCCCGAGCTGGAGGCACTATTCCATCGCCAGCCGCCGGCCCTGCTGGCCAGACTCGATCTTTGCGCCCGCCAGGAGCAACCCTTGCCGGTGCGCTGGGCGTGCGCGCTTTTGGACGTCACGGGCGAGCGAATCGACGCGCTCAACGGCCGCCTGAAAGTGCCGCGCGACGGCGCCGACCTGGCCCTGCTGGCGGCGAATCATCGTGACCAGGCCCGGAACGCCACACACTTGCCGGCGGCCGAATTGCTGGCCTTGTTGCAGTCGTTCGACGTGTACCGGCGACCGGAGCGCTTCGAGCAGTTTCTCGCGGTCTGCCGGATGGATGCAGGCGCGGCGAACGAGGACTATCCGCAGGCGAACTTTCTGCAGCAGGCCGCCGCAGCGGTGCGTACGGTCGCGGTACAGCCTCTGATTGCCCAGGGCTTTCAGGGCGCTGCCCTGGGCGAGGCGCTCAAGGGCGAGCGCCTGCGCGCACTGCAGGGGCTGCTCAACGCGCCGCGCGCACCGTGACTCAGGCGGCGGGGAATTCGGCCAGCAGCGCCGCCGGAGTCAGCGCCTCGCCGCGCCAGGCGAACGGGACCGGCCACAGGCGCTGCTCGGTGTGCATCGCCGACCACAAGGCGGCGAAGCTGCGCCCTTCCCCCGGATGCAGGCGCTCGGGCACCAGCAAGGCCAGTGGCCAGAGCACGAAGGCGTTGCGCAGAATTTCCGGGCGCGGCAGCAACAGGCCGTCCACCTCGCCAACCTGCTCGCCGTAACTCAGCACGTCGATATCCAGCGGTAGGCCCTTGCGATCCGGCGCATAGCGGCCGTTATCCGCCTCGATCGCCTTGAGCCGGCGATCCAGCTCGGCCAGCGGCAGGTCGCAGAGACCCGTCACCACCAGGTTGTAGAAATTGGCACCGCGATAACCGACCGCCTCGCTCTCGAATACCGGCGAGCAGCGCATGGCGCTCAGCAGCTGGTCGAGTGCTTCGAGGCCGGCGCTCAGGTGCTTTTCGCGCTCATGATTGCTGCCAAGGCCCAGCAGAACCGGCGTCATGCTCGACTGCGCTCGATTTCCACGCCCAGGGCACGGGCGCGTGGATTGACCCCAGGCTTGGTGACGCGCAGGCGCAACCAGGGGATGCAAAATTCATCCATCAGCGTGGCCGCCAGACGCTCGGCGAAGGTTTCCACCAGCTCGAAGCGAGCCGCCGCGGCGAAGGCGTCGATGCGCTGGGCCACGCTCGCGTAGTCCAGCGCCTTGGCCAGATCGTCGGTCTGCGCGGCGGGGCGGATATCCCAGCCCAGCGTCAGATCGAGCTGCAGGCACTGGCGGATGCCGCGCTCCCAGTCGTAGGCGCCGATCAGCGTTTCCACTTCCAGGCCCTGGATAAACACCTTGTCCATGCTGCACTCCTGCGACACAGACAAATCGATTGCCGTGCCGTTAGACTCCCGGAACGTTCCTTGCCCCGGAATCGTCATTCATGTTCTGGCTGCTGATCCTGCTCGCCTACCTGCTCGGCTCGGTATCCTTCGCCATCGTGTTCAGTCGCCTGGCGGGACTGCCCGACCCGCGCACCAGCGGCTCCGGCAATCCCGGCGCGACCAACGTCATGCGCCTGGCCGGCAGACGCCTGGCCATCGCCACCCTGTTCGGCGATCTGGCCAAGGCCCTGCTGCCGGTGTTGCTTGCGGCCTGGCTCGGCCTGTCCCTGGTGGAGCAGGCCTGGATCGGATTCGCCGCGGTGGTCGGCCATCTGTTCCCACTGTTTTTCGGCTTCGCCGGCGGCAAGGGCGTGGCCACCGCCGCGGGCGTGCTGTTCGCCTTGCACTTGCCGTCAGCCCTGCTGGCGGTGACGGCCTGGCTGCTCACCTTCCTGGTCACCCGCACCAGCTCACTGGCCGCGCTGCTCGCCCTGCTCCTGGCCATGCCGCTGCTCGCCTGGCAGCAGCCCTCACTGCTACTGCCGATGAGCCTGTTGTCGCTGCTGATCGTCTGGCGCCATCGGGGCAACCTCAAGGATCTGCTCGCCGGGCGCGAACGTCACTTTCGCGACTGATCAGAGCGCCGGCAACGACTCCATCGTCCAGCGCGCGCGCACCTCGATCTGCGGCCCGTCATGCTGGCCGGCTAGCAGGCGCTGACAACCGGCGTAAGCGATCATCGCGCCGTTATCGGTGCAAAAGCGCGGACGCGCGTAAAACACCTGGCCACCCATCTCGCCGAGCATCGCCGCCAGATTCTCGCGCAGCGAGACATTGGCGCTCACGCCACCGGCGATCACCAGCTGCTTGAGCCGGGTCTGCTTCAGCGCACGCCGGCATTTGATGGTCAGGGTTTCCACCACCGCCTGCTGGAACGCCAGCGCGATGTCACAGCGCGTCTGCTCGCTGTCGTCGGCCTCGGCGAGGCAGCGCTGCCAGGTATTGAGGGCGAAGGTCTTCAGGCCACTGAAACTGAAATCCAGCCCGGGGCGATCGGTCATCGGCCGCGGAAAAACGAACCGTCCTGCCACACCCTGCTGCGCCATGCGTGCGATCTCCGGCCCACCCGGATAACCCAGGCCCAGCAGCTTGGCAGTCTTGTCGAAGGCTTCGCCGGCGGCGTCATCGACCGACTCACCGAGCAGCTCGTAACGACCGATGCCATCGACCCGTACCAGCTGCGTATGGCCGCCGGAAACCAGCAGGGCGACGAAGGGGAATGCCGGCGGCGACTCCTCGAGCATGGGAGCCAGCAGGTGGCCTTCCATGTGGTGCACACCGAGCGCCGGAACGCCCCAGGCGAACGCGAGCGCCTGGGCACAGGAGGCGCCGACCAGCAGCGCCCCCACCAGCCCCGGGCCGGCGGTATAGGCCACCGCGTCGATGTCCGCCGGGGCGCGGTTGGCGCTGGCCAGCACGTCACGGATCAGCGGCAGCATGCGCTTGACGTGATCGCGCGAGGCCAGCTCGGGCACCACGCCACCGTAGATCCTGTGCAGATCGATCTGACTGAACAGCGCGTCGGCCAGAAGGCCGTGCTCGCTGTCGTAGAGCGCGACACCGGTTTCGTCGCAGGAGGTTTCCAGGCCCAGCACCAGCATGGATTCAGGCATCCGAAGGGAGGTCGAAAGAGCGGCGCATATTAATAGCCGCAGGTGGCAACCGACCAGCGCTTTTCGATGGACAGGGCTTTGCATTCGCTACGCAACGGGGGTAACATCCGCAACCCTTAAATACCAGCGTGCTTGCGAGCCCTTTGCCGAAGCGCGTTGCCACCGGTAATCAAGTGAAGGTACGCCCTGGATGCCCGCTGTCAAAGTTAAAGAGAACGAACCTTTCGACGTAGCCCTGCGCCGCTTCAAGCGCTCCTGCGAAAAGGCCGGTGTTCTGGCCGAAGTTCGCAGCCGCGAGTTCTACGAGAAGCCGACCTCCGAGCGCAAGCGCAAGGCAGCTGCCGCTGTCAAGCGTCACGCCAAGAAGGTCCAGCGCGAGCAGCGTCGCAGCGTTCGTCTGTACTGATCAGCTAGCTCCGCCGAAACCGGTGCCCGCCGGTTTCCACCTGAGAAGACTCCGCTTCGCCAACGAGCGAATTCTGCGGAGTCTTTTCGTTTCCGGCAAATCGAGCGCATTCTAAGCCCATGGCCGGCCTGATCCCGCAGAGCTTCATCGATGACCTGCTCAACCGCACCGACATCGTCGATGTGGTCGGCTCGCGCATCACGCTGAAAAAAGCCGGCAAGAACTACAGCGCCCGCTGCCCCTTTCACAACGAGAAGACGCCCTCTTTCTCGGTCAGCCCGGACAAGCAGTTCTATTACTGCTTCGGCTGCGGCGCTGGCGGCAACGCGCTCGGCTTCATCATGGATCACGACCACCTGGACTTCCCCCAGGCAGTCGAGGAGCTGGCCAAGCGTGTCGGCCTGGACGTCCCCCGGGAAGAATCACGCGGCGGCAAACCCCGCCAGCCGGTGGACTCCCCCCTGTACCCGCTGCTCGCCGCCGCCGCCGACTACTACCGCCAGGCGCTCAAGGAGCACCCCACCCGCAAGGCGGCCGTCGACTACCTCAAGGGGCGCGGCCTCTCCGGCATCATCGCCCGCGATTTCGCCCTCGGCTTCGCCCCGCCCGGCTGGGACAACCTGCTCAAGCACCTGGGCGGCGACAGCCTGCAGCAGAAGGCGATGATCGACGCCGGCCTGCTGATCGAAAATGCCGAAACCGGCAAGCGCTACGATCGCTTCCGCGACCGCATCATGTTCCCCATCCGCGACAGCCGTGGACGGGTGATCGCCTTCGGCGGCCGGGTACTGGGCGACGACAAGCCCAAGTACCTGAACTCGCCGGAAACCCCGGTATTCCACAAGGGCCAGGAGCTCTACGGCCTGTTCGAGGCGCGCAAGCACAACCGCAACCTCGACGAGATCATCGTGGTCGAGGGCTACATGGACGTCATCGCCCTGGCCCAGCAGGGCCTGCGCAACGCCGTTGCCACCCTCGGCACCGCCACCAGCGAGGAGCACATCAAACGCCTGTTCCGCCTGGTGCCGCACATCCTGTTCTGCTTCGACGGCGACCTGGCCGGACGCAAGGCCGCCTGGCGCGCCCTCGAGGCCACCCTGCCGAACCTTGCGGACGGCCAGCGCGCGCGCTTTCTGTTCCTGCCCGAAGGCGAAGACCCCGACAGCCTGGTGCGCGCCGAAGGCCCGGAAGCCTTCCACGCGCGCATCCAGCAACAGGCGCAACCGCTGGCCGACTACTTCTTCCAGCAACTGGCCGAGGAGGCAGACCCGCGCTCGCTGGAAGGCAAGGCCCACCTGGCGACCCTCGCCGCCCCGCTGATCGAAAAGATTCCCGGCGCCAACCTGCGCGCCCTGATGCGCAAGCGCCTGGCCGAGCTCACCGGACTCAGCGGCGAAGCGCTGCAGGAAGTCGTCGCCGCCGCGCCAAGCAGCAGCGGCGACGAGGCTTATTTTCGCGACGCCGCCGAAGACGACTGGCCAACCGCCGCCCCCACCACTCATCGGAAAGGCGCCCCGCGCAGCGAAGGCAAACCCTGGCGCAAGGATCGCCCCAAAGGCGAGTTCGTACCGCGCGGCCCACGCACCCCGGCGACCGTCGAGCCCCCTACCCTGGCCACCCTGCGGACCCTACTGCGCCATCCGGAACTTGCGCAAAAGGTCGAGGAAGTCAGCCATTTCGCCGAAGAAGACGACACCTACGCCCAGCTTCTGGTCGCCCTGCTCGGCGCCCTGCAGAAGAATCCCAAGCTGCGCACCCTGCAGCTGATGGCACGCTGGCACGGCACCGAGCAGGGCCGTCTGCTGCGCGCCCTGGCTGAAAAGGAATGGCTGATCTCCAGCGACAACCTTGAACAACAGTTTTTCGACACCATTACCCGCCTTGCCGCCCGGCAACGGGAACGGCGGCTCGAGCGTCTATTGCGCAAGGCCCGCGAAGATGAACTGAGCGCCGAAGAAAAAGAGCAATTGCGTGACTTGTTGCGGCGCGGTGCGTCTCAAGCTCCCCCGACCTCAACTGGCGTGTGAGGTTGCCCGTGGGCTATAATGGTCAGCTTGATTTTCAGCCCGCCAGAACTATCAGTGGATAGGGTTCTATGTCCGGAAAAGCGCAACAGCAGTCCCGTCTCAAAGAGTTGATCCAGCGTGGCCGCGAGCAAGGCTACCTGACCTACGCCGAGGTCAACGACCACCTGCCGGAGGATATTTCCGATCCGGAACAGGTGGAAGACATCATCCGCATGATCAACGACATGGGCATCAACGTATTCGAGACCGCTCCGGATGCCGATGCCCTGCTCCTCGCCGAAGCCGAGACTGACGAAGCCGCCGCCGAGGAAGCTGCTGCTGCCCTCGCCGCCGTCGAAACCGACATCGGTCGCACCACCGACCCGGTCCGCATGTACATGCGCGAAATGGGCACCGTCGAGCTGCTGACCCGTGAAGGCGAGATCGAAATCGCCAAGCGCATCGAGGAAGGCATCCGCGAAGTGATGAGCGCGATCGCCCACTTCCCCGGCACCGTCGACAGCATCCTCAGCGAATACGATCGGGTGACCACCGAAGGCGGTCGTCTGTCCGATGTACTCAGCGGCTACATCGACCCGGACGACGAAGGCGCCGCTGGCCAGGAAGTCGAACCCGTCGCCCCCCAGGCCGCGAAAGCGGCCGCCGGGGATGAAAAGGACGACGAGGAAGACGAAGAAAGCGAAGGCGATGACGAAGAAGAAGGCGATGGCGGCCCGGACCCGGAAGTCGCCCGCCTGCGTTTTGGCGCCGTTGCCGAACAGCTCGAGAAGACCAAGAAGGCCCTGACCAAGCATGGCCGCCACAGCGCCCAGGGCATGGCCGAACTGCAGCTGCTGGCCGACCTGTTCATGCCGATCAAGCTCGTGCCCAAGCAGTATGACGCCCTGGTCGAGCGCGTTCGCCAAGCGCTGAACGAGGTCCGCGCCCAGGAGCGCGCCATCATGCAGCTGGCCGTGCGTGACGCGCGCATGCCACGCGCCGACTTTTTGCGCCTGTTCCCCAACGAGGAAACCAACCTCACTTGGTCGGAAGACCTGGCCAAGGGCAGCAGCAAGTACGCCGAGGCCATCGGCAAGTACAAGGACGCGATCCAGGCCAACCAGCAGAAGCTGATCGACCTGGAGCAGGAAACCGGCCTCACCGTCGCCGAAATCAAGGACATCAACCGTCGCATGTCCATCGGCGAGGCCAAGGCCCGCCGCGCGAAGAAAGAGATGGTCGAGGCCAACCTGCGCCTGGTGATCTCCATCGCCAAGAAGTACACCAACCGCGGTCTGCAGTTCCTGGACCTGATCCAGGAAGGCAACATCGGCCTGATGAAGGCCGTGGACAAGTTCGAATACCGCCGTGGCTACAAGTTCTCCACCTATGCCACGTGGTGGATCCGCCAGGCCATCACACGCTCGATCGCCGACCAGGCGCGCACC
>JAUVZY010000020.1 GCA_030602315.1 Pseudomonadaceae bacterium
ACCGGCGGGGAAGGTTGTCTACAAGAGAGTATGCAACATCCTGGGTTTTAGTGAGCGCCCTTGACCTCTCCCGAACCACGAGGCGTACGCACGCTTTCCACCAGATGCTGGATGTGCTCAGGCGGAGCCGGGGTGAACTTGCTGACGATGTAGGCGGTCAGGAAGTTGACGCCCGCACCGACGGCACCGAAGGCCTCGGGGGTGATGCCGAAGAAAGAGTTGGCACCACCGATCAGTCCGAGGAATTCAGTCCCTTTGACAAAGAAGATGCCTTTGTGGGCGAACACGTAGAACAGGGTGACGAACAAACCGGTGAGCATACCGGCCATCGCGCCGTACTTGCACATGTTCTTGTTGAAGATACCCATCATCAGCGCCGGGAACAGGGTTGCCGCGGCGATACCGAAGGCCAGTGCCACCACCTGAGCCGCGAAGCCCGGGGGGTTCAGACCCAGCCAGGTCGCCAGCAGGATCGAGGCGGCCATGGAGATACGAGCGGCGAGCATTTCGCCCTTCTCGCTGATCTTCGGATTGATGATGGTCTTGATCAGGTCATGGCTGACAGCGGAGGAGATAGCCAGCAGCAGACCAGCAGCAGTCGACAGAGCAGCAGCGATACCGCCCGCAGCGATCAGACCGATTACCCAGCCCGGCAGGTTGGCGATTTCGGGGTTGGCCAGTACGAGGATGTCGTTGTTAACGGTCAGCTCGTTACCGTTCCAACCACGCTCCTGAGCGGTAGCAGCGAAGCCGGCGTTGGCATCGTTGTACAGCTGTACGCGACCGTCGTTGTTCTTGTCTTCCCACTTGATCAGACCGGTGTCTTCCCAGGTCTTCACCCAGCTCGGACGATCTTCGTAGGCCAGAGCCGGCGCTGCAGTACCTTCCGGATAAACGGTGGTCAGCAGGTTCAGGCGAGCCATGGAAGCAACAGCCGGAGCAGTGAGGTACAGCAGGGCGATGAAGATCAGGGTCCAGCCAGCCGACCAGCGAGCGTCAGCTACGCGCGGTACGGTGAAGAAGCGGATGATTACGTGCGGCAGACCGGCAGTACCGATCATCAGCGACATGGTGAACAGAACCATGTTCAGCTTGTTGCTGACATCAGCGGTGTAGTCGGTGAAGCCGAGGTCACGAACCACCAGGTTCAGGGTTTCCAGCAGCGGAGCGCCGGACTCGACGTGAGTGCCGAACATGCCGAACATCGGGATCGGGTTGCCGGTCAGCTGCAGGGAGATGAACACCGCCGGGATGGTGTAGGCGATGATCAGCACCACGTACTGGGCTACCTGGGTGTAGGTGATGCCCTTCATGCCGCCCAGTACCGCGTAGGCGAACACGACAGCAGCAGCGATCCAGATACCGGTCGCGTTGCTCACTTCGAGGAAGCGGGAGAATGCCACACCGGCACCGGTCATCTGGCCGATCACGTAGGTGACGGACATGACGATCAGGCAGATAACGGCAACCAGACGCGCGCCACGGCTGTAGAAGCGATCACCGATGAAGTCCGGTACGGTGAACTTGCCGAATTTGCGCAGGTAGGGAGCCAGCAGCATCGCCAGCAGCACGTAGCCGCCGGTCCAGCCCATCAGGAAGGTGGAGTTGGCGTAACCGCCAGCGGCGATCAGACCGGCCATGGAGATGAAGGATGCAGCAGACATCCAGTCAGCCGCAGTAGCCATACCGTTGGTGACCGGGTTTACGCCACCACCGGCAACGTAGAACTCCTTGGTCGACCCGGCACGAGCCCAGATCGCGATACCGAAGTAGAGAGCGAAGGACGCCCCTACGAAGATCAGGTTGATTGCAAATTGACTCATGCTGGCTTACTCCTCAACCCCAAATTGCTTGTCCAGCTTGTTCAGCCTCCACGCGTAGTGAAAGATGATCGCGATGAACGTCAGGATGGATCCTTGTTGAGCGAACCAGAAGCCCAGGTCGGTTCCGCCAACCGGGATGCCGGACAACAAAGGACGCAGGAGTATGGCGAAGCCATACGAGACGAGAGCCCATACCACCAGGCTCCATGTAATGAGGCGAACGTTCGCCTTCCAGTACGCAGCAGCATTGTTTTTATCTTCGGCCATGGCCGTTCTCCGCCTTATTGTTATTGCAAGTGAGGGAAGCCCACATATTGAATCTACAAAGGTGCGGTGTAAAAAGAAAGCCCCGACTTTAGTCTGACGAAGGCCCTAGAACAGCGCCCGCGGCCACCCGCGGACGGCCTGCCAAGCCACTCTAGACGCACCGGCACGAGTTCGCCAGCGCCGCGGCCAAGGCCCTGGGCAGACACCCGGGGCTTTGCGCGTGGCGCAGGCTGCAGCGGCGCCCCCGGCATCGCCGGCGACGCAGCTGCGGGTCGATACCGCCTACGGTATTTGCTCATTTATGCGACCTCTTAATAGTCAAGCGAAAACACCTTGCCCGGCATGTGGAATTAGCACATGCAAATAGCGAACTTTGATATACCAAAAACGGCCAAGCTTCTTATTAAGAACAAAACAAAGATAGCAACTAGCAACTAGCAACTAGCAACTAGCAACCGACCTCTAAATAACTTAGATAACTCAGTCGAACTCAATGAAACTCTCACTTCATGCTGTGCAATCAAACCCTTGCGCGGCTCACCGATGTGCATCCGGTTACCGCTCGAGCTGACGCCCCCCGCCTTGCGGGGCCGGCATCATTGCCGGCAACGATCTGCCTGCTTCACCGTCGCACCCCTTTCCGATGACATTTGGATGACGTTAACCGCTCTATTTCGCGCCTTAGCGACGCAACGACAGGTTGTCAGTGCACCAGACAAGCAATTGGTACAATCCGTTCATCCATAGAGGAAGTTTTATGCGCGCAGTGGCGACCGGTCTGCTGATTCTGCTCCTGCTGGCGATCAACACCCTGCTGATGATCGGGCCACTGCTGGCGCTGGCCCTGCTCAAGCTGATTCCGGCGCGACGCTGGCGCGCACTGATGAGCAAAGGGCTGACTGCGATTGCCCAAACCTGGGCCAGTCTCGCCCGCCTGATCTTCGCCGGGCTGACCCGGACGCACTGGGACATCCGGGGCGCCGCGCAACTGCGCCGCGACGCGTCATACCTGTTGATCTGCAATCATCGGTCGTGGGTGGACATCCCGGCGCTGATCGAAACCTTCAGCGGTCGCATTCCGTTCTTTCGCTTTTTCATCAAGCGCGAGCTGATCTGGGTGCCACTGCTCGGCTTGGCCTTCTGGGCGCTGGATTACCCACGCATGCGCCGGCACTCCAAGGAAGCCCTCGCGCGCAATCCGCAGTTGCGCCAGCAGGACCTCGACGCCGCACGACGCGCCTGCGAGAAATTCCGCGACCACCCGGTGAGCGTGGTGAATTTTCTGGAGGGCACACGCTTCACCCCGGCCAAGCACGACGCCCAGCAATCGCCTTATCGGCATCTGCTCAAGCCCAAGTCCGGCGGCGTCGCCTATACCCTTGGCGTCCTCGGCGACCAGTTCGATGCCCTGCTCGACGTCACCCTGGTCTACCCCGATGGCGTACCGGGTTTCTGGGCGCTGCTGTGCGACCGGGTACCACGGGTGATCGTCGATATCCGAACCCGGCCACTGGATCCGGCGCTCTGGCAGGGCGATTACCAGCAGGACACGGCCCTGCGCGAGCGTCTACAGGAGTGGGTGAACGCGCTCTGGGCGGAAAAGGACGCGCGCATCGAGCAGCTGCTGGACGACGCCTGAGACGCCCTTGCCGCCGCAACCGCCGGCGCCGCTGGTAGACTGCCCGTCCAGCCCCTGCCGAAGCGTTTGCCGTGTCCACTACAGCCTTTTCCAGCCTGCCGCTCTGCCCTGCCACACTCGCCAACCTCCAGCTGCTGGGCTACACGGCGATGACCCCGATCCAGGCGGCGAGCCTGCCGCCCATGCTGGCCGGCAAGGACCTGATCGGCCAGGCCAAGACCGGCAGCGGCAAGACCGCCGCCTTCGGCATCGCCCTGCTCGAACCGCTGAACCCGCGTTTCTTCGGCTGCCAGGCGCTGGTGCTCTGCCCCACCCGCGAGCTGGCCGATCAGGTGGCCAAGGAAATCCGCCGCCTGGCCCGCGCCGCCGACAACATCAAGGTACTGACCCTCTGCGGCGGCGTGCCTTTCGGGCCGCAGATCGGCTCGCTGGAGCACGGCGCGCACGTCATCGTCGGCACGCCGGGTCGGGTGCAGGAGCACCTGCGCAAGGGCACGTTGTCACTGGCCGGGCTCAACACGCTGGTGCTGGACGAAGCCGATCGCATGCTCGACATGGGCTTTTACGACAGCATCGCCGAGATCATCGAGAAGACCCCGGCGCGCCGGCAGACCCTGCTGTTCTCGGCCACCTATCCGACCGGCATCGAGCAGCTGGCAGCGTGCTTCATGCGCCAGCCGCAGCGCGTCGAAGTCGAATCGCAGCATGCCGACAGCCAGATCGAACAGCGCTTCTACGAGATCGACCCGCGCCAGCGCCTGCAGGTGGTCGGCGACCTGCTGCAGGCGCGGCGACCGGCGTCCTGCGTGGTGTTCTGCCAGACCCGCCAGCAATGCCAGGAACTGCTCGAGCATCTGCACAGCCGGCGCATCTCGGCGCAGGCGCTGCATGGCGACCTCGAGCAGCGCGACCGCGACCAGGTGCTGGCGATGTTCGCCAACCGCAGCCTGAGCGTGCTGGTGGCCACCGATGTGGCCGCACGCGGCCTGGACATCGCTGGCCTGGAAATGGTCATCAACGCCGAACTCGCCCGTGATCCCGAAGTGCATGTACACCGCATCGGCCGCAGTGGCCGCGCCGGCGAGAAAGGCCTGGCGCTGTCGCTGGTAGCCCCCGCCGAGGCCGGTCGCGCCCAGGCCATCGAGACCCTGCAGCAGGCGCCGCTGAACTGGTGCGAGCCGGAAAAGGTGCGGGACGAACGCCCGCTGCTGCCGCCGATGGCCACCCTGTGCATCGCCGCTGGACGCAAGGACAAGCTGCGCCCCGGCGACATTCTCGGCGCACTGACCGGCGAAGCCGGGCTGGCGGGCGACAAGATCGGCAAGATCGCCCTGTTCGATCATCAGGCCTACGTGGCGGTCGAACGCGACATCGCCCGCGAAGCGCTCAAGCGGCTGAACGAAGGCAAGATCAAGGGCCGCTCGCTGAAGGTACGCCAACTGTAGCGCCTGCCCGGCCGGCACTGGCGCTTCTGGCCGTCGCGTGCCTTTATAAAGGCAGCGCCGCGCGCAGGCGCCGGCGCTAGCGGCGCCGATGAGCCTGCTGGCCAGGCTCTTGCGCGGCCAACGCGACGCGCCGTCCAACCGCCAGCCAGCCAAGCGGAGCCGCATGCCCACCACCTCCTCCTTCCGCCAATCGCTGCGCCGTCTCTGGGCGCTGGAGAAATTCGGCTACAGCCTGCGGGTGTTCGTCGCCCTCTCGCTGAGCATGGGCGTCAGCTGGTATCTCGCTGAGCCAGCGCTGATGATCCCGCTGTTTCTCGGCGTGATCGCCAGCGCCCTGGCCGAAACCGACGACCGCTGGCAAGGGCGCCTGAGCGCGCTGCTGGTGACCCTGGCCTGCTTCAGCCTGGCCTCGCTGGCGGTGGAGCTGCTGTTTCCCTATCCGCTGTGGTTCGCCGTGAGCCTCGCCGTGGCAACCTTCGGCCTGGTGATGCTCGGCGCGCTCGGCGAGCGCTACGCGACCATCGCCCAGGCCACGCTGATCCTGTCGATCTACAGCATGATCGCCATGGACCAGCGCGACAGCGCCGGACTCGCCTGGCGCGAACCGCTGCTGCTGCTCGCCGGAGCGGCCGGCTACGGCCTCTTGTCGGTGCTCTGGAGCGCAGTGTTCGTGCAGCAGCCGGTGCAGCAGAGCGTCGCGCGGGTGTACCGCGAGCTGGCGCGCTACTTCCGCCTCAAGGCCACGCTGTTCGAGCCGTTGCGCGAGCTGGACGTGGAGGACCGCCGGCTGGCCCTGGCGCAGCAGAATGGCCGGGTGGTGGCGGCGATGAACCTGGCCAAGGAAACCCTGCTGCATCGTCTGGGCAACGCCCGCGACGGGCGCGCGCTGGGCGGTTACCTGAAGCTGTATTTCCTCGCCCAGGACCTGCACGAACGGGTCAGCTCCTCGCACTACCCCTACCAGGCGCTGGCCGAAGCGTTCTTTCACAGCGATGTGCTGTTCCGCTGCCAGCGCCTGCTGCGCTTGCAATCGGACGCCTGCCTGGCGCTGGCCGAAGCCATCGCCCTGCGCCAGCCGTTTCGCCACAGCGATGCCAGCCGCCGGGCGATGGACGACCTCGACGCCTCCTTCGCCTATCTGAGTGCGCAACACAACCCCCAGTGGCGCGGCCTGCTGCGCTCGTTGCGCGCGCTCGCCGACAACCTGCACACGGTGCACAACGAACTGGCCAGCGCCTGCGACCCGGACGCGCTGGCCGGCGAGTCCGACAGCACCCTGCTCGATCGCCAGCCGCATTCGATCGCGGAGGCCTGGCAACGCCTGCGCGAACAGCTGACGCCGACCTCCCTGCTGTTTCGCCACGCGCTGCGCATGACCGTGGCACTGCTGGCCGGCTACGCGGTGCTGCACGCCATCCACCCCGAGCAGGGCTATTGGGTGCTGCTGACCACCGTGTTCGTCTGCCAGCCGAACTATGGCGCAACGCGCACGCGTCTGGTGCAACGCATCAGCGGCACCGCACTGGGCCTGGCGGCGGGCTGGGCACTGTTCGATCTGTTTCCGGCGCAGGCCGTGCAGGCGGTGTTCGCCGTGCTTGCCGGGGTGCTGTTCTTCGCCACCCGCAGCAGCCGCTACACCCTGGCCACCGCGGCCATCACGCTGATGGTGCTGTTCTGCTTCAATCAGGTCGGTGACGGCTACGGGCTGTTCTGGCCGCGGCTGTTCGACACGCTGCTCGGCAGCCTGATCGCCGCCGCGGCGGTGTTTGCGATCCTGCCGGACTGGCAGGGTCGCCGGCTGAACCAGATCGTCGCCAACACCCTGAGCAGCAGCAGCGCCTACCTGCGCCAGATCATGGCGCAGTACGAAACGGGCAAGCGCGACGACCTCGCCTACCGGATCGCCCGGCGCAACGCGCACAACGCCGATGCGGCGCTATCGTCCACGCTGTCGAACATGCTGCTCGAGCCCGGGCCGTTTCGCCGGGAGGCAGAGGCCGGCTTTCGCTTTCTGACCCTGTCGCACACCCTGCTCGGCTACCTGTCGGCCCTCGGCGCGCACCGCGAATCGCTGACCGACGATGCCAGCGACGCACTGCTGGAAAATGCCAGCAACCGGCTTGCCGATGCCCTGGAGTCACTGGCCCTGGCGCTGCGCCAGCGCCAGAGCGCGCCGCAACCGCCTGGCGATGAAGAGGAACTGGCCCGACGACTGGAGTGCGCGCCCGAGGAGCAGGATGACGTTCACCGCCTGGTGCAGAACCAGCTGGCGCTGATCTGCCGGCAGCTACCCGCGCTGCGCGAGGCGGCCGACCGTCTCGGCAGGCACGCGGCGGAACCGTCTGGCAACTGAGCGATCAGTCGTCGCCGGTGCCGGTATTGGCGCCTGGTCCGGTCAGCTCACGCGGGCCGGCCGGGTCGGTGGCGGTGTTGTGATATTCCTGCGGGTTCTGGTTGACGTTGCGCAACGCATCGTCGTCCTTCTTTTCGCATCCGAGCAGGAGCAGGCCAAGCGCGGCCAGCAGGACGGGGACTGACTTGTTCATGCATACCTCCCAAAGCCAGGAGGCCGCGGGGTATGCCCGCGGCCCCGCGACTCACTGCCGCTCAGGCGTACCGCCAGTGCCGCCCGGGGTTTGCGTGGTGCCGGCGCCGGAGGCGGTGCCGGTGCCGCTACCGTTGTCATCGGTTGGCGGATTCATCGTCGACTGCGAGCCTGGACCTGCCGGCTGGCCAGCGGGCTGCTGAACCTGCGGCTCACGCGGCGGCGCGTTGACGCCCGAGGTCGGCTGCTGAGTCGTAGGTGCCGGCGGCGTAGCCGGTGCAGGCTCCTCGCGACCACAACCGACGAGCACCAGACCGAGCGCAACAGGGGCAATAAAAGCAAGACGCATGGGTGACCTCCTTGGAACGTGCCGGATTCACCGGCGATTCTGGAAAAAGGAACGACCACTCTGTGGACCATGCCGGTTTCCAGGAGTGCCCCGCTTCGACCGGTCTGCCGTGCCGGCCGCCGCCGGAACTTGGCCAAGCGCAGCGAGTCCACTAGCCGATCGCGCTGCACCCGGTCAGCACCCGTCGGCAACGGAACGCTCAAGCCCTGCCCGGCGCGTTTAGGTCTCCCATCGAAGACGCGCGCCACGCTACCGACCGGCCACCATGCCTGCGCGATCGACTCCCCACCCAAAGCCGTAGGCCCGTGCGGCGCGCCCTTGCCCGGGGATTCGCCCGTGGCGGTAGCGTGCCTGCCTGCTTCCCCTGGACAAGGATTCCCCGATGACCACCCAGAGCACCCGCGAGCACCACTGGCACCTTGCAGACCTGCGCCAGAGCGCCGACCGCCTCGATCTTCCGCGCCTGTGGCTGGCGGTACGCACGCGCCGCCGACTGGTGCTGGGCGTGCTGCTGGCGGTACTGGGGCTGACCCTGCTGCTGCTCGCCAGCCTCACGCCGCGCTATACGGCCCAAGCGATGCTGATGATCGAGCGGCCGGCTCCGGTGATCCGTTTTCCCGATAGCGAAGGACGGGTGGGCAGGATCGACAGCTATCTCGAAACCCAGCTCGATCTGCTGCGCAGCCGTCAGGTCGCCGAGCGGGTGGTGCGCGAGCTGCAGCTTTCCAGTCATCCCGAGTTCGATCCGCGCCAGAACCGGCCACTGCTCGACATCGCCGCGATCGGCCGCCGCGCCGCCGGGCTGGTCGGATTGAAGCTGCGCGCACCGCTGCTCAGCGAGGCCGAAGTCCACGCCCTGGCCACCCGCCAGTTCATGAAGCAGCTGGATATCCGCCTGCAGGGCAAGGCCAAGCTGGTGCAGATCTCGGTCACCATGGCCGACCGCTTGACCGCGGCCAAAGCCGCCAACGCCATCGCCGACAGCTATATCGAGAGCCAGTTGGCCGCCAAGGTGGACATGTCGCTGACCGCCGCCGGCTGGATGAACGAGCGCCTGCAGGAGCTGCGCGCCGCCGTCGAGGCCTCCGAGCAGCGCATGCAGACCTATCTCGAAGCCGAAGGGCTGGTCAACGTCAATGGCGTGACCACCGTCAGTGCCAACGAGCTGTCGATGACCGGCGAGCGGATGATCGAAGCCAGTCGCGCCCGCGCCGAAGCCGAGAGCCAGTACCGCCAGGTCGAAGCCATGCGCGGCCAGAGCTGGGAACGCCTGGCCAGCCTGCCGGCGGTGGTGGATAACGAGCTGGTGCAGAAATTCAAGGCGGAGGTGGCCCGCACCAGTGCCCGCCTGGAAGACCTGTCGCGCCGCTATGGCGCCCGCCACCCGCTGCTCGAATCGGCCCGCTCCGACCTCTCCGCGGCGACCGAAGCGCTCAAGGGCCAGGTCGAACAGGTCGCCGCCGGCATCGAACGGACCTATCAGCTGGCCGTGGCCAACGAGCGTGCGCTGCGCGCCTCGTTCAACGAAAACAAGGCCGAGATCCAGGGCATCGGCCGCAAGGAGCACCGCGTGCGCGAACTGCAGCGCGACGTGGACAGCCACCGCGCGCTGCACGACACCTTCGTCACCCGGCTCAAGGAAACCTCCGCCACCTCCGATCTTTCCTCCAGCAACGCGCGCCTGGTGGACCTGGCGGTGCCGCCGCAGGAGCCCAGCGAGCCACGCCGCCTGCTCTATCTGGCCATCGCCAGCCTGCTGGGCCTGGCCCTCGGAGCCGGCGCGGCGATCGTCAAGGATGTGCAGCACGACAGCTTCTCCAGCCCCGATGACGTGGAGGCCAAGCTCGATCTGCCAGTGCTGGGCATCGTGCCGCTGCAACCCAAGGGTCAGGTCGCCAGCGTGGCCCAGGCATTCCGCCAGAACACCGACCGGCGCTTCAGCGAAGCGATCCGCACCATCCGCACCCACATCAACCTGACCGACATGAGCCGCACGCGCCAGGTGCTGTTGATCACCTCCAGCGAGCCGGGCGAGGGCAAGAGCTCGCTGGCGGCCAACCTGGCCTTCGCCATGGGCCAGCTGCAGCGTGTGCTGTTGATCGACGCCGATCTGCGCCGCGCCACCCTCGCCCGCAACTTCGGTTTCCCGCCCGGCACTCCGGGGCTGACCAACGTCCTGACCGGCGGCGCCACCCTGGAAAGCGCGATTCGCCGGGTGGACGGCGTAGACCTGCTGGGCGCCGGCACCGTGCCGCCGAACCCCCAGGAACTGCTCGCCTCGCCGCGTTTTGCCGAGCTGCTCAAAAGCCTGCGCGGCCGCTACGACCGCATTCTGATCGACAGCCCGCCGACCCAGGCGGTCAGCGACGCGGCGGTGCTGACCGGCATCACCGACGGCGTGATCTATGTGGTGCGCGCCGACCATACCGTCGCGCCGCTGGCGCGCGATGGCATTGGCCAGCTGCTGCAGGCTGGCGCGCGGGTGCTGGGCGTGGTGCTCAACCGCTTCGATGTCCAGCGGGCGCGCAAGTACCGCCAGCACAGCGGCTATTACGACTACTACGGCTACAGCGAAGGCGAAGCCACCGGCGAAAAGCGCACCACACGCGGCAAGTCGGTACCCAGCGCCACTTCCTGAGCCGGCGCGGGAACCGCCGCGCCTTTTCGCCGTCCCTTGCACGGTGCCCTGCCGCGATCGCCGGCAGCCCAACCGCGAGACCACCGTTGTGCTGAAGAAGATCCTCGCCTACCGGACGCTCCTGTTCCTGCTGATCCTGCTCAACTCGGGAGCGTTCTTCCTGACCGACGACAAGAAGGCCGGGATCCCTTATCTGCGCGAGCTGTTCACCCTGGGCATCATCGCGGTAACCGTGCTGCTGTTCTTCACCTGGCGCTGGGTCTACCAGTCGCGCACCAGCTTGTGGATCGTGGTCATGGGCCTGACCTTGCCGCTGCTGTCGGCACTGTTCGCCAAGCTCAACTTCGGCCAGCCGATCCCCTATGGTCTTCTGGAGGAGCGGCGCTTCTTCCTCTACCTGGTGTTCTTCCCCACGCTCTACCTGCTGATCCGGGCAGCGCCGACCCAGGAACAGCTGACCCGCTACTTCATGTACTCGGGGGTGATCTGCGCGCTGTACGGGTTTGCCTATCACTTCAACGTGATCCCCGATAACGCCGACTTCGATTTCCACCGCGACCCGGTGGACTGGGGCGACAACCCGCTGCGCCCCGGGCGCTACCGCATCGGCGCCGGCTATGTCGGCCTGTGCGCGTTCATCCTGATGTACAGCATGCGCGACCGGGTGACGGTGGCGCGGTTGAGCCTTTTGCTGTTTTTCACCGCCTACCTGTGGATGGTGCTGCAGACCCGCTCGACCATGCTGATCTGGGCACTGGCCGGGCTATGGATCTTCCGCAACCGCTTCGACTCGCTGTTCAAGCTCGCCCTGCTCGGCAGCGTGATGCTGGCCGCTTCGTACGTCGCCTTCCCCGAGTTCTATCACCTGCAGTACGCCAAGTTCCTCGCCCTGTTCGACGAGGCAGTGCGCAGCGAGGGCGTGCGCGACAACACCATCGCCACCATCCTGCGGGCGATCCGCGAGAACGACTACTTCGGCATGGGCGCGCTGTCGCTGCAGTGGAACGGCGGCTTCGCCACCGTCTACGACCGCCACTTCTACCTGGCGGACGTCGGCCTGTTCGGCCTGTATTACCGCTTCGGCTTTCTCACCCTGCCGATTGCCGTGCTGTTCTACAGCATGCTGTTCTGGCTGCTGATCCGCTGCCGGGAGAAGAGCTACCTGCTGGCGGCGCTGCAGCTCAAGCTGGTGTTCATGGCGTTCAACTTCGTGCTTTCCAACGGCATCTTCTTCGGCGGCGACGACATCGGCATGGCGGCGGCGCTGTTTCTGTACTACGCACGGGTCGGCGCCAGGGCGCCGGCCGAACCGGCCCAGGCCGCGCCGGTCGGCTATGGCGCGCTACGCCAACAGCCGGGCTAGCGTCCGCCGTGAAACGGCCGGCGGACGCCGCCGGCACGCTCAGGACGCCGGACGCGGCGCCGCCCCGGTCTCGGCGGCCTGCGGGGCACGTGGGCCGATCTCGCTGCACTGGCCAGCGCCGACGTATTTGCGCAGCACCTGCCATTGGGGCCGGTCCTGGCCGTCGCGCGGTTCCACCGCCAGCCGGTAGCCGCCCCAGGAGCGACCGGCGGCCCAGTAGGTCATGGGGATGCAGTGCGCCTGCAGGTAGGCGAGCAGATTGTCCATCGCCTCCAGCCAGCGCGGATCGTCGTCCGGCACGCCGAACTCGCCGATGTGGCCGCGCTTGTTGTGCCGGACCAGCCAGTCGACGAACGGCTGGACCCGTTTGACCCCGATCATCGGATCGAAATCGCTGGCCGGTGGGTCGGCATAGTGCCCACTGGCGTCCGGATCGATGTAGGTATGCGCCGAAAAGATCAGGTTGTCGGCCGGATCGCGCAGGCCGAGCAGCACATCGTTGTAACGGGGCCAGCGCTCGCTGCTCGACCAGGAATAGCCCTCGATCAACAGCGGGCGCCGAAAGTCGTGACGGCGGATCGCATCGATACCGGCCTGGGCGGTGGCCGGCCAGTAGCGATCTGCGCCGCTGTGCGGTTCGTTCATCAGGTCGTAGCCCCAAAGCGCCCGCTCGCCGTGCCAGCGCGCCGCGACCCGCCCCATCAGGTCGGCATAGGCGGCGATCGGCACCGCCGGAGTTCCGATCAGCTGGCCGCGGTAGCGGGCGTAGTTGTGGATATCGAGGATCACCTGCATGTCGTGCCGGGCCGCGTCCTCGAGGGTGCGGTCGATCAGCGCGGCGTACTCGGCGTCCAGCTCGCCGAACAGCACCGGCTGCAGGCGCTCCCACTTCAAAGGGAAACGCACCATCCGCACGCCTCGCTCTTGCCATTGTCTGAAGTATCCAGACTCAGGAAAGAAATAGTGATGGTTGTGCTTGCCCGGCAGCTCCTTGGCGGTGAACTCGGCGCCGGCCACGTTCAGGCCGATCAGATCCACCGGGCTCGCCCAGACCAGCGCAGGCCCCGCCGCGACGGCCAGTCCCAGGGTGAAGCCGGCCATACGGCCGGCGAACAATTGCTTCATCGGTGTTACCTCGAGCAGTTGGACGATAGCTTCCTCGACCGCATTGCAGCGCGGTTCGTTCAACGCCCCCATTGCCCACCGGGCTCAACGGCCCGGCCCAACCCGCTTATCAGTTAATGCGCCCAGGAGAGCCCATGAACGGATCAGTTGTCGCAGGCATCGACCCCCTTATCCACAAACTGCGCCTGCTGGAGGCGCAAGAAGTCGAGGCGCTCATCGAGGAGCTCTCGAGCATCGAGAAACCGGCCATCGTTGGTTTTCTCAACCAGCACGGCTACAACCTGGCGCAGCACCAGAGCCGGGTATTCAACAGTTTCATGCGCATGGACTACCTGTTGCGCGATGGCATCGGCATCAAGCTGGCCTGCCGCTTCAATGGCCTGCCGCCGCGCGCCAATCTCAACGGCTCGGACTTCATCCCGCGCCTGCTCACGCACTTCAGTCAGGGTCGCAACGAGTCCTGCCAGTTCTTCGCCATGGGTACCCACGAGCCCTGGCTGAGCCGGGGCGCCCGCCAGCTGTTTGGCGGCCGCACCGTGCATACCATCGATGGCTATCGCTCGGCCGAGGAATACGTCGACTTCGTGCAGGCGCGCCAGACCCCCGGCCAGCTCGCCGTGGTGCTGCTGGCGATGGGCATGCCCAAGCAGGAGGAGGTGGCGCTGCAGCTGCAGCAGCGCCTGGAAGCGCCGGCGCTGATGATCTGCGGCGGCGCCATTCTGGACTTTGCCGCGCAGCGTTTTCCGCGGGCACCCCTGGCGTTTCGCCGGCTGGGGCTGGAGTGGCTGTTCCGCCTGATGATGGAGCCGCGCCGGCTGTTCCATCGTTATGTCGTCGGCATCCCGCTGTTCTTCGCACATGTCTGGCGCAACGGACGCAGCGCGCGACGCGAGGCCGGCCAAGGCTCCAACAGCGCCACCCTCGGCGGCGGCGACAGTGCCCGTCAGCCCCGCGAGCAGGAGGACAAGACGCTGGAGAATCCGCTGGCCCCGTGACGACCAAAGGCCGGCGCAGAGCCGGCCCGGACAGCGACGTTAAGGCTACTCAGCCTTTGGCGATGAAGGTCTTGCCGGCCGCGTCGAGCGGCTTGCCGCCGGCACCGCGCACGAACAGCGGCCGCTCACGCGGCCCGGCCGGCTGCAAGGGCATCGGCGCCCGCGCCGCCTCCTGGCGCCGCGGCAAGGGGGCGATCGCCAGCAGCGAGGTACGGGCGAAGTAGCACAGCCAGGCGAGAATGCCGACCAGCTTCAGGCCATCTTCCAGAAGAAACGGCTCGATCAGCACGACATCGGCCAGATCGGTCAGCACCGACAACCCCAGAAAACCAAACGCCATCAGCAACAACAAGTATTCCGAGCGCAGCAAAAGGCGCAGGAACAGCCCGAGAAACACCGCCACCAGCACCCCGTAAACCCCGAACACCACCAGTTCCGGCACGCCGAAGTACGGGAAGAACACCTCGTGCAGCAAAAACAGGTCGTCCATGCCCAACATCAGGGACAACCCCGCGGCATAGAGGAAGAAGTTGCGCCCCTGGCGATCCTGTCCCTGGCGCGCCAGCGCCAGACCTGCCATCAGGCAGCAGGTGGCGGTCGCTGACCAGAGGAAGATGCCGAACTGCGAAACGAAGCCGATGTAGAGCGGCACCTCGGCCACCGAGGTCGGGTCGCGGGTGAGATCGCCCATGGCGACCCCTTCCTTGAACTGCACGAAGAACGCCGCTGCCAGGACCAGGCCGGCGACCACCAGCACCAGCACCGCCCATTTCCAGCACGCCCTGATCTGACGGGTGAGACGAAGCGCTTCCATTTCTTCTCCTCTTGCTTGCCAAGGCCACTGGCCGCTGTCGTCGACCAAGCCCGCTGGCAGGGAGCACCGCGCAGGCAGCTGCAACGGAGGAAGGCAGAGACGTCGGTCAGGCTGGCCGTTTCGGGAAGGCCGGTTTACGGCTGGCCGTTAACCTGTGTGACCGCACGCTGGCGGCAAACGCTCAGGCGCCAGGCAAACTTTTGTTGCATTAGCATGAAGCGCCGGTGAATAGCGGATGAAAAAAGGCGTACCGCCCGGCGGTACGCCTTCTGTTCAGCAGCGGCCGCCGGCGGTGCCGCGCTACACCGACAGGCAGAGGTACTTGATCTCCAGGTAGTCCTCGATGCCGTATTTGGAGCCCTCGCGGCCGAGGCCCGAGGCCTTCACCCCGCCGAAGGGCGCCACCTCGGTGGAGATCAGCCCGGTATTGATGCCGACGATGCCGTATTCCAGCGCCTCGGCCACGCGGAACACCCGCGACAGGTCGCGGGCGTAGAAGTAGGCGGCCAGGCCGAACTCGGTGTCGTTGGCACAGGCGATCACTTCGGCCTCGCCTTCGAAGCGAAACAGCGGGGCCAGCGGGCCGAAGGTCTCTTCCTTCGACACCTTGGCCCCGGCCGGCACGTCAGCCAGGATGGTCGGCTCGAAGAAGTTGCCGCCCAGTGCCTTGCCGCCGGCCACCACCCGGGCGCCCTTGGCCAGCGCATCGTCGATGTGCTCCTGCACCTTGGCCACCGCCCTGTCGTCGATCAAGGGGCCGGTGGTCACGCCCTCCTCCAGCCCGTTGCCGACCTTGAGCTTGGCCACCGCGGCGGCGAGCTTCTCGGCGAAGGCGTCGTAGACCCCGGCCTGCACATACAGGCGGTTGGCGCACACGCAGGTCTGCCCGGCATTGCGGTATTTCGAGGCCAGCGCGCCCTGCACGGCGGCGTCCAGGTCGGCGTCGTCGAAGACGATGAACGGCGCGTTGCCGCCCAGCTCCAGCGAAACCTTCTTGATGTCCTGGGCGCATTCGGCCATCAGCTGGCGGCCGATTTCGGTGGAGCCGGTGAAGGACAGCTTGCGTACCACCGGATTGCTGGTCAGCTCGCCGCCGATCTCCGACGCCGAGCCGGTGACCACGTTGAACACGCCCGCCGGGATGCCCGCACGGGCGGCGAGTTCAGCCAGCGCCAGTGCCGAGAACGGCGTCTGCGAGGCGGGCTTCAGGACCATGGTGCAGCCGGCGGCCAGGGCCGGGCCGGCCTTGCGGGTGATCATCGCCGCCGGGAAATTCCACGGGGTGATCGCCGCGCAGACGCCGATCGGCTGCTTGAGCACCAGGATGCGCTTGTCGCCCTGATGGCCGGGGATGGTGTCGCCATAGACGCGCTTGGCTTCCTCGGCGAACCATTCGAGAAAGGATGCCGCATAGCCGATCTCGCCCCTGGCCTCGGCCAGCGGCTTGCCCTGTTCCAGGGTCATCAGCTTGGCCAGATCGTCCTGGTGCTGAATCAGCAGTTCGTACCAGCGGCGCAGCCTGGCCGAACGTTCTCTGGCGGTGAGCGCACGCCAGGCCGGCAGTGCGCGTTCGGCGGCGGCGATGGCGCGGCGGGTTTCGCCGGCGCCCATCCTGGGCACGCTGCCCAGGGTCTGGTTATCGGCCGGGTTGAGCACGGCCAGGGTGGCGCCGCTGTCGGCGTCGACCCAGGCCCCGTCGATGTAGGCCTGCTGGCGAAACAGCGCGCTGTCGTTCAGTTGCATGGCCGGCTCCTTACAGCTTGATCCAGGTGGCTTTGATTTCGGTGTACTTGTCGAAGGCGTGCAATGACTTGTCGCGGCCGTTGCCGGACTGCTTGAAGCCGCCGAACGGCGCGGTCATGTCGCCGCCATCGTACTGGTTGACCCACACGCTGCCGGCGCGCAGCGCCTTGGCGGTCAGATGCGCCTTGGACAGGTCGCTGGTCCACACGGCGGCGGCCAGGCCATAGGGCGTGTCGTTGGCGATCTTCACCGCGTCCTCGGCCGTGTCGAAACCGATCACCGAGAGCACCGGGCCGAAGATTTCCTCGCGGGCAATGGTCATGGCATTGCTCACCCCGTCGAACACCGTCGGCTCGACGTACACCCCGCCGGTCTCCTGCAGCGCCCGCTGGCCGCCGGCCAGCAGCTGGGCGCCTTCACTGCGACCGGATTCGATGTAGCGCAGCACGGTGTCGAGCTGCTGCTGGTCGACCAGCGCGCCGACGTTGGTGGCGGGGTCCAGCGGATGGCCGGGCTTCCAGCGCTGGAGCGCCTCCACCACCAGCGGCACGAAACGCGCCTTGATGCTGTTTTCCACCAACAGGCGCGAGCCGGCGGTGCAGACCTCGCCCTGGTTGAAGGCGATGGCGCTGGCCGCGGCCTCGGCGGCGGCGTTCAGGTCCGGCGCGTCGGCGAAGACGATGTTCGGGCTCTTGCCGCCGGCCTCCAGCCAGACGCGCTTCATGTTCGACTCGCCGGCGTAGATCATCAGCTGCTTGGCGATGCGCGTGGAGCCGGTGAACACCAGGGTGTCGACATCCATGTGCAGCGCCAGCGCCTTGCCGACGGTGTGGCCATAGCCGGGCAGCACGTTGAGCACACCGGCCGGGATGCCTGCCTCGAGGGCCAGCTGCGCCAGGCGGATGGCGGTGAGCGGCGACTTTTCCGACGGCTTCAATACCACCGAGTTGCCCGAGGCCAGCGCCGGGCCGAGCTTCCAGCAGGCCATCAACAGCGGGAAGTTCCACGGCACGATGGCGGCGACCACGCCGACCGGCTCGCGGGTGACCAGGCCCAGTTCGTCGTGGGGGGTGGCGGCCACCTCGTCGTAGATCTTGTCGATCGCCTCGCCGCTCCAGCGAATGGCGCGTGCCGCCGCCGCCATGTCCACGCTCAGGGCGAAGGAGATCGGCTTGCCCATGTCGAGGGTTTCCAGCAAGGCCAGCTCCTGGGCATTGGCCTCGATCAGCTCGGCCAGGCGAATCATCACCCGCTTGCGCGCCACCGGCGCCTTGCGTGACCAGACGCCGGATTCGAAGGCCTGTCGGGCACTTCGCACTGCCGCGTCGGCGTCCGCCGCGTCACAGCTGGCCACCCGGGCGAGCAGCCGTCCGTCGATCGGGCTCAGGCAGTCGAAGGTCTCGCCGCTGGCGGCGGCCAGGTATTCGCCTTGAATGAAGGCGCGTCCCTCGATGGACAGGGCATTGGCTCGTTGTTCCCACTCGGCACGGCTTGGCTTGCTCATGTTCGCTCTCGCGTTCGGAAAAATGCACACCCGTCAGTTATAGCCTCTCCGGGCCGGCCAAGGAACGGGCTGTCGACCGATCCGCCGGCGCGCCGGACGCTATCGCCCCAATGCGTGCACCCGCCCGGTTCCCACGGCGCACGCCGGAGCGGTAGATTGCCGGCTGCCCTGCCCGCGGATGCCCCATGGACCTCAAGCAGCTTCGCTTTCTCATCGCCCTCGACCAGACCCGGCATTTCGGCCAGGCCGCGGCCCGCTGTCATGTGACCCAGCCGACCCTGTCGATGCGCCTGCGCAGCCTGGAAGACGAGCTGGGCCTGGCGCTGGTCCGCCGCGGCCAGCGTTTCGAGGGCTTCACCGCCGAGGGCGAGCGCATCCTGGCCTGGGCGCGCAGCCTGCTGGCGGCGCAGGAGGGGCTCTTAGCCGAGGCCGCTGCCTGCCGGGGCCAGCTGGTCGGCACCCTGCGCCTGGGCGTGGTGCCGTTGGCCGGCTTCGATCCCATGCGGCTGGTGCAGAGCTTTGCCGCGGCGCATCCCGAGCTGCGCTTTCAGCTGTTTGCCCTGAGCAGCGAGCAGATCCTCGAACAGCTCGGGCATAACCGGCTCGATCTCGGGCTGTCCTACCTGGAGCGCCTGGACGCGAGCCGGTTCCGCTGTCTGGAGCTGACCGATACCTGCATGGGCCTGCTGCACGACCGTCGTCACTTCGCCTTCGGCGACTCGGCCCTGGACTGGGCGCAGCTGGCCGACGTGCCGCTCGGCCTGCTGTCGGGGAGCATGCATTTTCGTCAGTCGGTCGACCACGCCCTGCGCAGTCGCGGGCTGGAGCCGCGCCTGCGGCTGGAGACCGATGCCGTGCATCAGCTGTTGCAGGCGGTGGCCAGTGGCCTGTGCTGCGCGGTGATGCCGCTGGACAGCGGCCTCGACCGGCTCGCCGAGCACCTGGCGCTGACGCCGATCCGCGATGCGCACACCCTCGCCCCGCTGGGCCTGATCCTGCGCCGCGGCGAGCCACGCTCGGCTCTGGCGGAGGCCTGCTTTGCCGAAGCCGAACGCCTGCTGCCCCCGTCCGCGCGGCCCTAGCCCAGCCGGCAAGCCGTCGCGCCTGGCCGGCGACAGCGAACCGATAGACCGCCTCGATCAAGGCATCGACCGGAGCGATTGGACGGCCCGCGCATCGGCCAACTAGGCTGACTGGGTAAATCCGTCGCAGGAATCCTTGCATGTCGTGTCCGGACCGCCCCGACAGCCGCGCCAACCCGACGCCCGATCGCTACGCCTACGCCGAACTCGGCACGCCGGAGGCCCGCGGCGAGGCCCAACTGGCCCGGGAAAGCGCACTGGCGATCAGCTACAACGGGCTGAACCAGGCGGTGATGATGGTGTCGCCCGAGCACCTCGAGGACTTCGTCGTCGGCTTCAGCCTGAGCAACGGGTTGATCGACAGCCTCGATGAACTCTACGACCTGCAGCTGAGTGGCGAGGGTCCGGCCTGGCAGGCCCAGGCGAGCATCGCCAGCCGCGCCTTCTGGGCCCTGAAGCAGCAGCGCCGGCAGCTGCCCGGCAGCAGCAGCTGCGGGCTATGCGGGGTCGAGGCGCTCGAACAGGCCCTGCCTCGGCTCGCACCGCTGCCGGTCACGCCCCTTCCGCCCGCCGCGCACCTGCATGAGCTGCGCGCCCGCGTCGACGGCGCCCAGACCCTGGCCCGCCACAGCGGCGCCCTGCACGCCGCGCTGTTTCTCGATGCCAGCGGCGAGATTCGCCTCTGCCGCGAGGACATCGGCCGGCACAACGCGCTGGACAAGCTGATCGGCGCGCTGGCCCGCACGGCCGTGGACACCGCCGGCGGCTGCGTGGTGCTCACCAGTCGCTGCAGCCTGGAGCTGATCCACAAGGCGATCCGCGCCCGCCTCGGCACGCTGGTCACGCTGTCGGCGCCCACCGCACTGACCGTGGACTGGGCGCGCAACCATCACCTGAACCTCATCCACGTGCCCCATCACAACGCGCCGCGGGTCTACAGCCCGGCGCCGGACGCCTGAGCCGAGAGTGCCGCCCATGAACGCCTTCACCCGCTTCGCCCGCACCGCCCGCTTCCGTCCCTACACCGGTCCGGCCGGCGGCTGGGGCGCGCTGCGCAGCGTGACCCTCGCCTGGCTGGGCAGCGACAACGCGCTGAAGAACATCCGCACGCTGCTCAAGACCAACCAGCACGGCGGCTTCGACTGCCCCGGCTGCGCCTGGGGCGACTCGCCCAGCCGGCACACCGTGAGCTTCTGCGAGAACGGCGCCAAGGCGGTGAACTGGGAGGCGACCAAACGCCGCGTCGATGCCGCCTTCTTCGCCCGCTACAGCGTCAGCCAACTGGCCGAACAGAGCGACTACTGGCTCGAATACCAGGGCCGGCTGACCGAGCCGATGCGCTATGACGCCGCCAGCGATCACTACGTGCCGATCAGCTGGGACCAGGCCTTCGCCCTGATCGCCGAGGAACTCAAGGCGATGGCTCACCCCAACCAAGTGGAGCTGTACACCTCCGGTCGGGCGAGCAACGAGGCGGCATTTCTCTACCAGCTGTTCGGTCGCGCCCTCGGCACCAACAACTTCCCCGACTGTTCGAACATGTGCCATGAGGCCAGCGGCGTGGCGCTGACCCAGACCCTCGGGGTCGGCAAGGGCACGGTGACCTACGACGACTTCGCCCACGCCGAGGCGATCTTCGTCATGGGCCAGAACCCCGGCACCAACCACCCGCGCATGCTCGAGCTGCTCGGCGAGGCGGTGCAGCGCGGCGCCCGGGTGGTCTGCTTCAACCCGCTCAAGGAGCGCGGCCTGGAGCGTTTCCAGCATCCGCAAAAGCCCTTCGAGATGCTTGCCAACGGCGACGAGCCGACCCACAGCCACTATTTCCGGCCACGCCTGGGTGGCGACCTGGCGGCGCTGCGCGGCATCGCCAAGTGCCTGCTGGGCTGGGAGCGCGAGGGCCAGGAAGTATTCGACCGGGCCTTTCTCGCCGAGCACTGCAGCGGCCTGGACGACTACCTGGCAGTGGTCGACGCCACGCCCTGGGCGCTGATCGAAAGCCAGTCCGGCCTGACCCACAAAGAGATCGAGCAGGCCGCACGGGTCTACCGCGACGCGAAGCGCACCATCATCTGCTGGGCCATGGGCATCACCCAGCACCGCCATTCGGTGGCCACCATCGCCGAAATCACCAACCTGCTGCTGCTGCGCGGCAACCTCGGCAAGCCCGGTGCCGGCGCCTGCCCGGTGCGCGGCCACAGCAACGTGCAGGGCGACCGCACCATGGGCATCAACGAGCACCCGCCCAAGGCGCTGCTCGATGCCCTGGAGCGCCAGTTCGCCTTCGCCGTACCGCGTGCGGCGGGGCACAACACGGTGGCCGCGATCGAGGCCATGCTGGCCGGCGAGGTACGGGTGTTCATCGGCCTGGGCGGCAATTTCGCCCAGGCCACCCCGGACACCCCGCGCACGCACCAGGCGCTGCGCAACTGCGCGCTCACCGTGCAGATCAGCACCAAGCTCAACCGCAGCCATCTGGTCACCGGCCGCCAGGCGCTGATCCTGCCGTGCCTGGGCCGTACCGACATCGACCGCCAGGCCGGCGGCCCACAGGCGGTAACGGTGGAAGACACCTTCAGCATGGTTCACGCCTCCTACGGCCAGCTCGAGCCGCTGTCGCGCGCGATGCGCTCGGAGCCGGCGATCGTCGCCGGCATCGCCCAGGCCGCGCTGGGCAACCATCCGGTGAACTGGTCCTGGCTGATCGAAGATTACGCGCGCATCCGCGAGCTGATCGCCCAGGTCATCCCCGGCTTTGCCGAGTTCAACCAGCGCCTGCAGCAGCGTGGCGGCTTCCACCTGGACAACGCCGCCGCGCAGCTGCGCTTCAACACCGCCAGCGGGCGCGCCGAGTTCAAAGCCAACGCCCTGCCGCGCGAGCTGCTGCCGGCGCAAGCGCGGGCCGCGGGTGAGCCGCAGCTGATCCTGCAGACGCTACGCTCGCACGATCAGTACAACACCACGCTGTACGGGCTCAATGACCGCTATCGCGGTGTGCGGGGGATGCGCAAGGTGCTCTTCGTCAATCCGCAGGACCTGACGCACCTGGGCTTCGCCCCCGGCCAGGCGGTGGACATCGTCTCGCTGTGGGATGACGGCATCGAACGGCGCGTGGAAGGCTTCTGCCTGCTGCCGTACGACACGCCGATCGGCCAGGCCGCCGCCTACTACCCCGAGACCAACCCTCTGGTGCCGCTGGGCAGCGTCGGCGACGGCAGCTTCACGCCGACCTCGAAGTTCATCGCCATCCGCCTGGAGCGGGCCCGCGCGCAGAGCGCGCCGCACCTGGAGCTGGCCGCGCTGTAACGGCGCGGCCGATCCGCCCCGTCGTGCAAGGGGCGGCGCGGGGTTTCAGTCGCCGCCCTGGGCGAAGTTGGGCATGCTGCTCACCGCCTGGGCGAACTCGAAGGGAATCGACTCCACCGCCAGACCGACATTGCGCTGCACCACGAAGTGCAGGTGAGGTCCTGTGCTGTTGCCGGTGTTGCCGGAACGGGCAATCTGCTGCCCTACCTTCACCAGCTGCCCCTCGCGCACGCTGACCGAGCCGCGCTCGAGGTGCAGGTAGACGCTCATGGTGCCGTCGTCGTGCAGCACCCGCACGAAATTGCCGGAAGGATTGGTGCCACGCCCGGTCTGCTCGTTCTCCACCTTCACCACCACTCCGCCGCGCGCCGCGACGATCGGCGTACCCACCGGCATGGCGATGTCCACCGCATAGCGCCCTTTGGGCGTGAAGTGGCTGTACTGGCCGTTGGCGCCCTGGGTCTGGCGGAACGGGCCACCGACCCACGGCAGCGGATAGCGGTACGGCTTGGGCAAGAGGCGCGGGTCACCCAGCGCATGCTTGAGGCGCGGGGTGTAGCGCATCGGCTGGGAGCGGTCGCGGGGGGCGAGCGAGGCCAGGCGCATTTCGCTGCGCGGGCCGACGATCCAGCGGATCGGCTTGTCCGGCAGGCCGGCGACATTCTGCGCATCGGCCAACACCAGCTCGACATCCACCGGCGCGAACAGGTCGTTGCGCACCACCAGCGTCTCGCCGGCGGCATGCTTGCGGGTTTCCAGACGCACCTGGGAGTCGATGTTCTCCACCATCTGGTCATTGAAGGTGAAGACCTGCGCGCCCTTCACCTTCTGATCGGTATAGGTGACCACGCCGTTGGCATCGACGTATTTGTAGACGGTAAGCGCCAGGGCCGGGCTGGCCAGCCAGGGCAAGGCGCAAAGCAGAGCAAGACGTCCCAACATGATCGGTACGAAATAAAGCGAGGCGGGGAATTAAGCCTAGCAGCGGCCAACCGCACCGGCGAGGTGGCAAACGGCGCAGTTGTGACCTGGATCAGGTCGCCAGCGCGACCGCCGCCAAACGGTCGATCGCGCCTCGCTTCAGGCGCCCGGCGAGTAATGCCGCTGCGCGGTGCCGGCGGCGATCAGGCGCGACAGGTAATCGAGCTTCTGCGGGTCGGAATCGACGAAGCGGAAGGTCAGCTGCAGCCATTCGCTGTCCGGGCGTGGCTCGAAGGCCGCGACCGCATGCAGGTAGCCATTGAGCCGCGCGGTTTCGGCCCGCTCGCCCTGCTCCAGATCGAGCACGGCGCTCTCCATCACCTGCGGCAGCGGCTCGCCACGGCGGACCACCAGCAGCGCCTCCTTGAGGCTCAGCGCCTTGATGATGCAGGTTTGCGTGCCAGAAGCCAGGCGCAGCTGGCCCTGGCCCTTGCCGGCCGGCTTGCTGGTTGCCGGCGCAGCGGCGGGCGCCGCAGCAGGGGCCGGCGCCACGGCCCGTGGCGTCGGCGCGGCGGGCGCGACGCTGGCCGCCTCGGGCCGACCGCCGGTCAGCGCGGCCAGCGAATCGTTGCCGGTGCCGCCGAGCACCGCGCGGGTCGGCGCCTGCGCCGCCAGTTGGTCGAGCTTGCCGCTGCGGGCGAGCGCCTTCTTGACCTTGGTGATCAGCTGCTCATTGGAAAAGGGCTTGCCGATGTAGTCGGTAACCCCGGCCTGGATCGCCTGCACGACGTTTTCCTTGTCGCCACGGCTGGTCACCATGATGAACGGCACGCCCTTGTGCGCTTCCTGGGCCCGATACCACTCCAGCAGCTCGAGCCCGGACATTTCCGGCATTTCCCAGTCGCACAGCACCAGGTCGAAGCGATGCCGTGTCAGCATCTGCTGCGCCTTGCGGCCGTTGACCGCCTCTTCCGTGACGATGCCGGGAAAGTGGGTGCGCAATCCCTTTTTCACCAGATCGCGGATGAACGATGCGTCATCCACCACCAGCACGCTGACTTTATTCATTGGCCAAATCCCTCGCAGAAGCCGGAAGCATAGCGATAAAGGCAAATGGCCAACAATGCCGAACGCCGATCAGTCGCGCGAGCGGCCGAGCACTTCCTGCTGCATCTGCTCCAGTCCCATGTGCCGCACGTCGGTACCGCGCACCAGATAGATCACCAGTTCGGCGATGTTGCGCGCGTGATCGCCGATGCGCTCGAGGGAACGCAGCGCCCAGATCACATTGAGCACCCGCGAGATCGAGCGCGGGTCTTCCATCATGTAGGTGACCAGCTCGCGCAGCGCGGTCTTGTATTCGCGGTCGACGGTCTTGTCGTACTGCGCCACCGACAGCGCCAGGTCAACGTCGAAGCGGGCGAAGGCATCCAGCGCGTCATGCACCATCTTGCGCACCTGCTCGCCGATGTGACGCACCTCGACGTAGCCCTTGGGCGACTCGCCCTCCTCGCTCAGCAGGATGGCGCGCTTGGCGATCTTGGTGGATTCATCGCCGATGCGCTCGAGGTCGATCACCGACTTGGAGATGCTGATGATCAGGCGCAGGTCGGAGGCCGCCGGCTGGCGCCGGGCGAGAATGCGCACGCACTCCTCGTCGATGTTGCGCTCCATCAGGTTGGTCTGCTGATCGATCTCGCGCACCTGCTCGGCCAGGCCCGAATCGGCGTTGACCAGCGCGCTGACCGCATCGCCAACCTGCTTCTCGACCATGCCGCCCATGGCCAGCAGGTGGCTGCGCACCTCTTCCAGCTCGGCGTTGAACTGCTGGGAAATGTGTTGGCTGTGGCTGTCTTTGTTCATCATTTTTTCGCTTCGCTCCGATGCGCCATCGAGCAGGTGCTTGCGCACGTTGTTAGGTAGAGGCAACCCCGCAAGCCGGGCTTTGCCAGGGCGTGTCAGGCGAGGAGGCGGAACGCAGACAGTACAAACGAGTACGGCAAGTTCCGCCGACGACGCCTGGCGCGTCCTGGCATGGCCGGCAGGCCGCTTAGCCGTAGCGGCCGGTGATGTAGTCTTCGGTCTGCTTCTTCGCCGGGTTGGTGAACAGCGTATCGGTATCGCCGTACTCGATCAGCTTGCCCATGTACATGAACGCCGTGTAGTCCGACACCCGCGCGGCCTGCTGCATGTTGTGGGTGACGATGACGATGGTGTACTTGGACTTGAGCTCGTAGATCAGCTCCTCGACTTTGAGCGAGGAGATCGGGTCGAGCGCCGAGCTCGGTTCGTCGAGCAGCAGCACTTCCGGCTGCACGGCGATGGTGCGGGCGATGACCAGACGCTGTTGCTGACCACCGGAGAGGCCGAGCGCCGATTCGTGCAGACGGTCCTTCACCTCGTCCCACAGCGCCGCGCCCTTGAGCGCCCACTCCACGGTTTCATCGAGCACGCGCTTTTGCTTGATGCCCTGGATGCGCAGGCCGTAGATCACGTTCTCGTAGATGCTCTTGGGGAACGGGTTGGGCTTCTGGAACACCATGCCCACGCGGCGGCGCAGGTCGGCGACGTCCTCGCCCTTGCGGTAGATGTTGTGCCCGTCGAGGTTGATGGCGCCTTCGATGCGGCAGCCGTCGACCAGGTCGTTCATCCGGTTGAAGCAGCGCAGCAGGGTGGACTTGCCGCAGCCGGACGGGCCGATGAAGGCGGTCACGCGCTGGCGCGGGATGTTCATGGCGATGTCGTGCAGCGCCTGCTTCTGCCCGTAGTACAGGTTCAGCCCCTCGACCTGGATGGCGACCGGCTCGTCGGCCAGGCTCAGGGCGCGCTTGTCACGACCGAGGGCGGAGATGTTGATGGCGTGGGTGGGGTTTGACATGAAACTCACTCCATAACGAGCCGGGCCCGTGCCCGGCTCACGCAAATTAATGATCCAGCGCCTTGTACTTCTCGCGCAGGTGGTTGCGGATGTACACCGCGCTCAGGTTGAGCAGGGCGATCACCACCACCAGCAGGAAGGCCGTGGCATAGACCAGCGGGCGCGCCGCCTCGACGTTGGGGCTCTGGAAGCCGACGTCGTAGATGTGGAAGCCCAGGTGCATGATCTTCTGGTCCAGGTGCAGGTACGGGTAGTTGCCGTTGAGCGGCAGGTTCGGCGCCAGCTTGACCACGCCGACCAGCATCAGCGGGGCCACTTCGCCGGCGGCGCGGGCCACGGCGAGGATCAGGCCGGTCATCATCGCCGGGCTGGCCATCGGAATCACCACCCGCCAGAGGGTTTCGGACTTGGTCGCGCCGAGCGCCAGCGAGCCTTCGCGGATCATCCGCGGAATGCGCGCCAGGCCTTCCTCGGTGGCGACGATCACCACCGGCAGGGTCAGGATCGCCAGGGTCAGCGAGGCCCACATGAGGCCCGGCGTGCCGAAGGTCGGTGCCGGCAGCGCCTCGGGGAAGAACAGCCGGTCCAGCGAGCCGCCCAGCACGTAGACGAAAAAGCCCAGGCCGAACACGCCATAGACGATCGACGGCACACCGGCGAGGTTGTTCACCGCGATGCGGATCACCCGGGTCAGCCAGCCCTGGCTGGCGTATTCACGCAGGTACACCGCCGCGACCACGCCGAACGGGGTGACGATCACCGCCATGATCATGGTCATCAGCACGGTGCCGAAGATCGCCGGGAACACGCCGCCCTCGGTGTTGGCCTCGCGCGGCTCGTCGCTGACGAACTCCCACAGCTTGCCGAAGTAGTGGCCGAGCTTGGCCGGCAGCGACATGGCGTTGGGCTGGAAGGCGTGCACGATCTTCGACAGGTTGATGGTCTGCTCGCGGCCATCGGCGGTACGCACCACGATGCTGTCGCGGTTGAACGCCTGGTGCAGCTCGCGCAGCTGCTCCTCGAGCACCGCATAGCGGCTGTCCCACTCGGCGCGCTCGGCGTCCAGGTCGGCCTGCGCCGCGGCGTCCAGCTCGCCCTTGAGTTCCAGCGAGCGAGCCTTCAGGCGCAGCCGCTCGAGGCCGTGGTTGATGCGGCCGATATCGCCCTTCTCCAGCGCGCGGATCTCGCCGGCGACCCGGTTGGCGCGGGCGATGCGCTCCTGCACCAGCGGCCAGGCCGCGGCGCCTTCGGCGATCACCTGTTCGCCTTCCTTGAGCGCCAGCAGGTAGCCGTAGAAGTTGCCCCACTCGCGGCGCTCGAGCACCACCAGCTGCTCGGGCTTCCTGATGTCGTACAGCCACTCGCCGACCACCCAGGTGAAGTCCGCGCCGTAGACCTCTCGGTTGCCGACCTTGAGCAGCTCGCGGGTCATGAACTCGCCCCCGTCGGCCGCTACCGGCAGCCCCGCGGCGGCCAGCCGCGCGCGCGGCACTTCCTCGGCTTCCACCACCTCACCGGCGAGCAACCGCGCCGGCTGGCCGGGCACCCGGTATTCGGCCTCGATCACATCGGCCGGCCAGAAGTGCGACAGGCCGCGCACGGCGATCACTGCCAGCAGGCTGACGGTCATCAGGATGGCGATGGCGACCGCACCGGCGTTCATCCACACCCAGGGGGTTCCGCTCTGGAACCAGGATTTGAGGTTTTTCTGTTTCACGGCCATAGCCTTGCTGTCCTCAGAGCGACGCGTACTTGCCACGCAGGCGCTGACGAATCAGCTCGGCCAGCGTGTTCATCACAAAGGTGAAAGAGAGCAGCACCAGCGCGGCGAGGAACAGCACGCGGTAATGGGTACTGCCCACCTCCGATTCGGGCATTTCCACCGCGACGTTGGCCGCCAGGGTGCGCATACCCTCGAAGATGTTCATGTCCATGATCGGCGTGTTGCCGGTGGCCATCAGCACGATCATGGTTTCGCCCACGGCGCGGCCCATGCCGATCATCAGCGCCGAGAAGATGCCCGGGCTGGCGGTGAGGATCACCACCCGCGACAGGGTCTGCCAGGGCGTGGCGCCCAGGGCCAGCGAACCCAGGGTCAGGCTCTTGGGCACGCTGAACACGGCGTCCTCGGCGATCGAGTAGATGTTGGGAATCACCGCGAAGCCCATCGCCAGGCCCACCACCAGGGCGTTGCGCTGGTCGAAGGCGATGCCCAGGTCGTTGGACAGCCACAGGCGCATGTCACCACCGAAGAACCAGTTCTCCAGGTGGCCACTGATGGACAGGCAGAACGTACCGACCAGGATCACCACCGGGATCAGCAACGCGCCTTCCCAGCCATCGGGCACGCGCAGGCGGATCGACTCGGGCAGCCGGCTCCACAGGTACGCGGCGAGCAGGATGCCAAACGGCATCAAGAGCAGCAGGCTGAAGATGCCCGGCAGGTGGTTTTCCACGAACGGGGCGAGGAACAGGCCGGCGAAGAAGCCGAGGATCACCGTCGGCAGCGCTTCCATCAGCTCGATCACCGGCTTGACCTTCTTGCGCATCGCCGGGGCCATGAAATAGGCCGTGTAGATCGCCGCGCAGACCGCCAGCGGCGCCGCCAGCAGCATGGCGTAGAACGCAGCCTTGAGGGTGCCGAAGGCCAGCGGCGAGAGGCTCATCTTCGGCTCGAAGTCGCTGTTGGCCGAGGTCGACTGCCAGACGTAGTCGGGCTTGTCGTAGTTCTCGTACCACACCTTGCCCCACAGCGAGCTCCAGGAGATTTCCGGGTGCGGGTTGTCGATGCGCACCCGGGCGAGGCCGGCGGGGCTTTCCAGCACCAGCTCGTCGGCGCGCGGCGACAGCGCGGCCAGGCTGCGGCCCTCGACCACCGGCTCAGTGAGCAGGGTGCGGTGCGCGGTGCTGTGGAACACGCCCAGGTTGCCGGCGCTGTCCAGGGCCAGGAAGCCCTTGCGGCGCTGCTCGGGAACGATCTGCACGATCGGCTGGTCGGCCAGCTGGAAGCTGCGGATCAGCTTGAGCTCGGCCTTGCCTTCGCCATCGCGAACCATGAACCACTGGCCGATGCCGCCCTTGGAGTCGCCGACCATCAGCGACACGCCGCCCAGCAGCGAGGTGGCGGTGCTCACTTCGGCGCCCTGGCTGGCCAGCTTGTAGCGGCCGTTCAACTGCTTGCGGCGCAGATCGAACACATCGGCGCTGGCCTGGCCGCTGAAGGCGTACAGCCACAGGTGGCGCGGATCGAGCAGCACCTGGCGGATCGGTTCGGCCAGCTGCGGCAGGTTCAGGCGCTGCTCGTCCAGGCTGCTTTCGCCGGTGAACAGGTTCTCCGACTTTTCCAGGCGCAGCGCGTGCAGCTCGGTGCCGGTGGCGCCGGCCAGCAGCAAAGCGCCGCGATTCAGATTCAGGGTCACCACGTCGAGCGCACGGCCCTGCGGGTCGAGGGTGATCGGTGCCTCGCCGAACGGGAAGCTCAGCTGCGGGGTGATGGTCTTCTTGTTGTCCGGCCAGGTGGTCTTGTAGTCATGCTGGATCACCAGCACCTGGCCGTTGGACAGACCCAGGGCCAGGCGGCGCTGGCCGGGGGTGTCCTCGCCGATTACCTGAATGTGCACCTGCTCGGGCAGCGGCAGATCGACCTTGTGCAGCGGCTCGCCAGTGCCGACGGTGAAGAACTGCACGCTGCCGGCGGCACCGATGCGCATGCCGACCTGGTTCTGCTCCTCGACCGACAGATACAGCGGCGCACCCTGCTCGCCCAGCCAGGCCGGCTGGACTGCCTGATGCCGCTCGATGTCGGCACCCTGGAACATGGGGAACACCACATGACCCAGGTAGAAGAAGATCAGGGTGATGGCGCCCAGCACGGCCAGGCCACCGATGGTCACGTACCAGCGCGCCAGGCGATCCTTGATCGCCCGCAGACGACGCTGGCGCTGCAAGGCCGGCGTGTTGAAGTCGAGCGGGTTCTGGGACGCTTGCGCGGAGAGGGTGTCTTTGACCAGGTTGTTCATACCGGAGTTCCCGGACAGGCTTTGAGGCCTGCCACTGTATTGCGCCGATGTGACAGAAAAATTACAGCGCCCGAAAACGACTCACCCGCCAGCACGACCTGCCTGGCGGGTGAGGGATCGGCGAGCCGTGCGCTGGGCGCACGGCGGCTGATTTATTGCAGACCGAGGTCAGCCAGGGTCTTGTCCACCACCTTCTTGGGCAGCGGGATGTAGCCGTCCTTGACCACCACCTGCTGGCCCTGCTGGGACAGCGCGAGCTTGACGAACTCGGCTTCGATCGGCGACAGCGGCTTGTTCGGCGCCTTGTTCACATAGACGTAGAAGAAGCGTGCCAGCGGGAACTTGCCAGCCAGCGCGTTTTCTTCGGTGGCATCGAAGGCTTCACCGCCCTTGGACAGCGGCACGGCACGGACGCTGGAGGTCTTGTAGCCGATGCCCGAGTAACCGATGGCGTTCGGGGTGCTGGAGATCGACTGCACCACCGAGGCCGAACCCGGCTGCTCGTTCACGTTGGACTTGAAGTCGCCTTTGCACAGCGCTTCTTCCTTGAAGTAGCCGTAGGTGCCGGACACCGAGTTGCGACCGAACAGCTGGATCGGCTTGGCCGCCCACTCGCCGGTCAGGCCCAGGTCACCCCAGGTACGGATGTCCTTCTCGCCACCGCACAGGCGGGTGTTGGAGAAGATCGCGTCGACCTGCTCGATGTCCAGGCTCTGGATCGGATTGTCCTTGTGCACGAACACCGCCAGGGCGTCGATCGCCACCGGTACGGCGGTCGGCTTGTAGCCGAACTTCTCTTCGAAGGCCTGCAGCTCGCTGTCCTTCATCGGACGGCTCATCGGGCCCATGTTGGCGGTGCCTTCGGTCAGCGCCGGCGGCGCGGTGGAGGAGCCGGCAGCCTGGATCTGCACGTTCACGTTGGGGTAAACGCGCTTGAATTCTTCGGCCCACAGGGTCATCAGGTTGGCCAGCGAGTCGGAGCCGACGCTGGACAGGTTACCCGATACACCGGAGGTCTTTTCGTAGGTCGGCAACGCCGGGTCGACAGCAGCGATGGCACTGGCAGCGCCTGCACCGGCAGCAACGAAGGTCAGGGCAGCCATCAGTCGATTCAGTTTCATTCCGTGCTCCTAGCAAGGATGTGACAGTGTTTTGCAGCGCGGCCAGTATCTGAAGGCCCGATGACCACTCTATGACGAGTTTGTGACAGTTCAATGACGACAAGAAATGGCGCAATTGCATGCCTGGGGCGGCAAAGACGCCGGGTATACTCGCCGCACAGCGGGCCGCCTCCGGTGGCCGGCACACTCAGGCGACAATAACAATGCACGACCTCGAGCAGGACAACCCGCTACCGCAAGGCCGCCTCGCCTTGCAGATCCCCGCACTCCCCCGCGACACCAATGGCTCTGGCGACATCTACGGCGGCTGGCTGGTTGCGCAGATGGACCTGGCCGGCAACGCCAGCGCCAGCCGCCTGGCCGGCGGGCGGGTGGCGACCGTGTCGATCGACCGCATGGCCTTCATGGTGCCGGTGGCGGTCGGTGCGCAGCTGTCGTTCTACGCCCAGCCGCTGGAACTCGGGCGCAGCTCGATCCGCATGCTGGTGGAGGTGTGGAGCGACGATCCGCTGAGCCAGGAAGCGCGCAAGGTCACCGAGGCGGTGTTCGTCTTCGTCGCCATCGATGGCGCCGGGCGCACCCGCCCGCTGCCGCGCTAGCCCGCCGCGCCACTCACCACCCAGCGGTCACGGCCGGCCTGCTTGGCCTGGTACAGCGCATCGTCGGCACGCTTGTAGAAGCGCTCCGGCATCTGGCCGGGCTCCAGAAGGGCGATGCCGAGACTGGCGGTGACATGGCCGACGCGCTTTGACGCCGGGTGAGCGAAGGCGCGCGTACGCAGGGCCTCGAGCAGCTGCTCGCCGATCTGCCGGGCAGCGGCCTCGTCGCAGTCGTACAGCAGCAGGGCGAACTCCTCACCGCCGACCCGCGCGGCCAGGTCCAACGGGCGCCGGGCGAACGGTCGCAGCAGGTGGCCGAAGTCACGCAGCAGCTGATCCCCGGCCGGGTGGCCGAGGCTGTCGTTGTAGGCCTTGAACTCGTCCAGGTCGACCAGAATCAGCGTCACCGACAACCCTTCACGCCGCGCCTGGGCCACCAGGCGGCGCAGCGCGGCGTCGAAGCTGCGCCGGTTGGCCAACCCGGTGAGCGCATCATGTTCGGCCATCCAGCCCAGCAGCCGGCGCACCAGAAACTGCTCGCGCTGCCCGTACTCGTGGGCGTAGCGCGCGATCGCGCCGATGCTCAGCAGCAGCAGGTAATAGCTCACCGCGACCCAGTGCACGGTCATCAGCTCCGGCGGCAGGATCGACAGCGCCAGGGCGATGTCGGTCGCCACGATCAGCGCGGCGCACAAGGCCGCCCACCAGAAGATCATGCCCAGGTAGAAGAACGAGCACACCACCAGGATGCCGACCCCGTAGCGAAAGCCCTCGACCACCCCGCTGCCCTCGTAGAGCAGGTCGATCTGCGAGGCGATCATGCCCACCAGAATCAGCAGCGTGCCGAGCAGGCCATTGGTGAACGCGTGGCTTGGCTGGTCGCGGAAGCTGACGATCAGCACGATGCCGCCGACCGCCATCTGCAGCCCGCGCAACAGGATCAGTTCCAGGCTCCAGGGATAGTCCGATACATCCAGCAGGCTGTGTTCGAGCACCAGGTAGATCCCGGCGATCAGTACCAGCAACAGCCCGCCCAGACGCTGGGTGGTACGCGCCTGGCGCCCCAGGTGCTGGCGGAACTCGGCCTCCAGCGGCTGGCGAAAGCGCAGCAGGGCAAAGCCGCGCTCCAGTTGCTGCTGGTAGGGCGACTGGCGAAGCTCGTCGGCGGGCGCCTCGGGGATCGGCATGGGCGGGAAACCTGAAGCACAAGGGCGGTCTGAACGGTGCTGGCAGCGAAGCAGCCATTCGCCTAGGACCGGCCATCGCAGCGGCGGTTCGCCCGCAAGCGCGGTCGCCGCCTTGCCGGTCCACGGCCGAGCGGCCAAGATGCCGGCCACCCCCGCCGCGGAAGCTGACCCGTGCCCGACCTTCTGCAAGCCCTCTGGCCGCTGTTCGCGCTGATCATCGCCGGTCAGCTGTTGCGCCGGCGCATGCTGCCGGAGACGGCGTTCTGGTCGGGCGCCGAACGGCTCAACTACTTCGTGCTGTTTCCCGCCCTGCTGTTTGCCAGCCTGGCCCGCGCGCCGCTGGACAACCCCGCCCTCGCCGGACTGGCCGGCGCCGTGCTGCTCGCCCTGGGGCTGGGCTGGATCGCCCTGCTGCTGGCGCGCCGCTGGCGTGGCTGGCCGGCGGCGCGCTTCGGCGCGCTGGCCCAGGGCACCCTGCGCTTCAACACCTACCTGGGGCTGGCGGCGGTGGGCAGCCTGTTCGGCGCCGAGGGCCTGGCGCTGGCCGCGCTGATGCTGGCACTGATGGTGCCGACGGTGAATGTGATGTCGGTCTGGGCGCTGACCGCCGAGCGCGGGGCGGGCCTGCGCACGCTGCTCTTGCCGATCGCACGCAACCCTTTGATCGTGGCCTGTCTGGCCGGTGCGCTGTACAACCTGTCGGGGCTGGGCCTTGGCGGCGGGGTTCAGGGGCTGCTGAACCTGCTGGCCGCCGCCAGCCTGCCGCTGGGCCTTCTGTGCGTCGGCGCGGCGCTGGACCTTGGCCAGCTGCGCGGTGAAACCCGCGCGCTGGCCGGCAACAGCGCACTGCGCCTGCTGGCGATGCCGCTGCTGGCCTGGCTGGTCGCCGCCGGCCTGGCGTTGCCGCCGCGGGAGACCGCGGTGCTGGTGCTGTTCTTCGCCTTGCCCACAGCGCCGACGGCCTATGTGCTGACCCGCCAGCTCGGTGGCGACAGCCACCTGATGGCCGGGCTGATCACCCTGCAGACGCTGCTGGCGGCGGCAAGCCTGCCGCTGGTATTGGCGCTGGTGGCGCGCTGATCAGTCGACGCGGGCGAACTTCAGATCCCACACCCCGTGCCCGAGCCGCTCGCCGCGGCGCTCGAACTTGGTCACCGGACGCTCCTCGGGGCGCGGCACGAAGCGACCGTCCTCGGCCAGGTTGCGATAGCCGGGTGCCGCGCTCATCACCTCGAGCATGTGCTCGGCATAGGGCTCCCAGTCGGTGGCCATGTGCAGCACGCCGCCGATCTTGAGCTTCTGGCGCACCAGTTCGGCAAAGGCCGGCTGGACGATGCGCCGCTTGTGGTGGCGGCTCTTGTGCCAGGGATCGGGGAAGAACAGCAGCACGCGGTCGAGGCTGGCGTCGGCCACGCACTGGCGCAGCACGTCCAGCGCATCGCAGCTGTACACCCGCAGGTTGGTCAGCTTCTGCGCCATCGCCCCGGCGAGCAACGCGCCGACGCCGGGCTTGTGCACCTCGACGCCGATGAAGTCCTGCTCCGGCGCGGCCGCCGCCATCTCCAGGGTGGAATGGCCCATGCCAAAGCCGATCTCGAAGGTGCGCGGCGCCTGACGACCGAAAACCTGGTCGAAATCGCGCAGGCCGTCGGCCAGCTCCAGGCCGAACATTGGCCAGCCCTGGTCGAGCCCGCGCTGCTGGCCTTCGGTGACGCGCCCGGCGCGCATGACGAAGCTCTTGATGGTGCGCCGGTGCGGCGCTTGGGCGGCGGTTTGCGGGGCGTGTTCGATCGGGTCGGTCATGGGGCTTCCTACAGAGACGCAAAAGCCCCGCCAGTGGCAGGGCTTGTGAACGGGGTGGGCAGCGCGCCCGGGTCGGTCAGCGAATCAGCCCCTCGAGCGGCGAAGACGCGCTGGCGTAAAGCTTTTTCGGCATGCGCCCGGCCAGATAGGCCAGGCGCCCGGCCTCGATCGCATGTTTCATCGCCCGGGCCATCAGTACCGGGTGCTGAGCATGGGCGATGGCGCTGTTCATCAGCACCGCCTCGCAGCCCAGTTCCATGGCGATGGTGGCGTCGGAGGCGGTACCCACACCGGCATCCACCAGCACCGGCACCTTCGATTCCTCGAGGATGATGCGCAGGTTGTACGGGTTGCAGATGCCCAGGCCGGTGCCGATCAAGCCGGCCAGCGGCATCACCGCCACGCAGCCGATCTCGGCCAGCTGGCGGGCGATGATCGGGTCGTCGCTGGTGTAGACCATCACCTCGAAACCTTCCTTGACCAGCACCTCGGCGGCCTTGAGGGTCTCCACCACATTGGGGAACAGGGTCTTCTGGTCGGCCAGCACCTCGAGCTTGACCAGCTGGTGCCCGTCGAGCAGCTCGCGCGCCAGCCGGCAGGTGCGCACCGCTTCCTCGGCGGTGTAGCAGCCGGCGGTGTTGGGCAGGATGGTGTAGCGATCCGGGCTGATCACCTCGAGCAGGTTGGGCTCACCGGGGTTCTGGCCGATGTTGGTGCGGCGCACCGCCACGGTGACGATCTCGGCGCCCGACGCCTCGATGGCCTCGCGGGTCTCGGTGAGATCCTTGTACTTGCCGGTGCCTACCAACAGGCGCGAATGATAGGTGCGACCGGCAATGACGAAAGGCTTGTCCAGCGGGGCGTGACTCATGGGGCGATTCCTCGAACGAGACGGGCGATGGCAAGGCAGGCGAAGCGCGCGGATCAACCGCCACCGATGGCGTGGACCACCTCGACGCAATCGCCCTCGACCAGGCAGGTGGCAGCGAACTGGCTGCGCGGGACGATGTCCTGGTTGCGTTCGACGGCGACCCGGCGCCCGGTCAGCTCCAGACGCTCGAGCAGATCGGCCACGGTCAGGCCGTCGGGCAGTTCGCGCGGCTCGCCATTGAGCTGGATTTGCATGGATTCACCATCGAAAAACAGAGGCCGCGCATTCTAGCGCCGATCGCCGGGGCCGACCAAGCCGACCGTCCGTCAGCGCAGCCGCCAGGCTGCCAGCCCCAGGCACAGCCAGCCGGCCATCAGGCACAGTCCGCCGAGCGGCGTGACCAGGCCCAGCCGCGCACCGGCCAGAATCAGCAGGTACAGGCTGCCGGAGAACAGCAGGATGCCCAGGCTCAGCAGCCCGCCCGCGGCCAGCAGCAGGCGGCCGGGTGCCCGCAACGCCAAGAGGCCCATGCCAAACAGCGCCAGCGCGTGCAACTGCTGGTACAGCACGCCGGTCTGGAACACCTCCAGCTGGCCGGGCAGCAGCGTCTGGCGCAGCCCGTGGGCAGCGAAGGCGCCGAGCGCGACGCCGGTCAGGCCGAAAAATGCGGCAAGCGCGATGAACAGGCGGGCCATGGGGACTCCTTCAGGGCGACAGGCGCGAGAGTCTAGCCGACGCCGCGCAACGCGCGCCGCCTGTCGCATCGCCGCAGCCGGTTATACTGCGTGCTTTTGCCGGAACGGCCGATGCTGCGTTCTCTGCTTCGCCTGCTGCTCAAGCTCGTGCTCCTGCTGGTGGTGCTCTCGGTGCTGCTGGTGGCGCTCTTTCGCTTCGTGCCGCCGCCGTTCACGGCGCTGATGGTCGAGCGCAAGCTCGAAGCCTGGGCCAGCGGCCAGTCCCTCGACCTTCAGCGCGAGTGGCGACCGTGGCGCGAGCTGCCGGACGACCTGAAGATGGCGGTGATCGCCGCCGAGGACCAGAAATTCGACCAGCACCGTGGCTTCGACGTGGCAGCGATCCGCGCGGCCCTCGCCCACAACAGCGCCGGCGGCTCGCTGCGCGGTGCCAGCACGCTGAGTCAGCAGGTCGCCAAGAACCTGTTCCTCTGGTCGGGTCGCAGCTGGCCGCGCAAGGCCCTGGAGGCCTGGTTCACCCTGCTGATCGAGCTGATCTGGTCCAAGGAGCGCATTCTCGAGGTGTACCTGAACAGCGTGGAGTGGGGCGAAGGCGTGTTCGGCGCGCAGGCGGCCGCGCAGCATCACTTCGGCAAGGGCGCCGCCTATCTGGCGGTTCGCGAAGCCAGCCTGCTGGCGGCGGTGCTGCCCAACCCGCGCCAGTGGAGCGCCAGCCGGCCCACCCCGTACATCCAGCGGCGCGCCGAGTGGATTCGACAGCAGATGCGCCAGTTGGGCGGCAGCCACTATCTGACTCGGCTGAAAAAGCAGCCCGGCGGCTGACCGAGCCGCCTGTCGGCAGCGCCATAGCCAATTGCTATCATACAGACCAGACTGCAGAACATTTCACGCCTGCCGATACGGCAAGCGTATGATCGACCGATCTTCATGTCGTACCTCGTCGGAGGGTATGAAGCATGCACGCCAACTTGTTTCGGCTATGCCTTGGCTACTGCGCCCTGGCCTTGCTGTGGGTATTTGCCAGCGACCTCCTGGTCAGCTGGCTGGTCAGCGACGGTCAGCTGTCCGAGCTGCTGCAGCTGGTCAAGGGCAGCGGCTTCGTGCTGTTCACCACGGCGCTGCTGTACGCGCTCGGCCGGCGCTACCTGAAGCTGATCGAGGAGCAGGTCGAAGCCCGCCGGCTCAACGAGGTGTACCTGCGCAACGCCGCCGCGGTGTTCGAGACCACCCAGGAAGGGGTGGTGGTCACCGACCACGAGCAGCGCATCCTTCACGTCAACCCGGCCATGTGCAAGATCACCGGCTACAGCGAGGCCGAGGTGATCGGCCAGACCCCGCGACTGTTCTGTTCCGGCCGGCATGACGGCGCCTTCTATCGGATGATGTGGCAATCGATCAACGAACACCGCGGCTGGAGCGGCGAGATCTGGAACCGCCGAAAAAGCGGCGAGATCTACCCGCAGTGGCAGAACATCCGCGCCATTTGCGACTCGCACGGCCAGGTGACCCACTACGTCGCGGTATTTTCCGACATCAGCCTGATCAAGCGCTCGCAGGAAGAGATCACCTACCTGGCGCACTACGACCAGCTGCTCGACCTGCCGAACCGCCTGCTGTTCATCGAGCGTGCGCGCCAGGAGCTGGAGCGCTGCCGCACCGGCTATGGCCGCTCCGGCGGCGCACTGCTGTTGATCGACCTGGACCATTTCAAGGACATCAACGAATCGCTCGGCCACAACCTGGGTGACGAGCTGCTTAAGCTGATGGCCGAACGCCTGCGTCAGCACCAGCAGAGCGGCATGACCCTGGCCCGCCTGGGCGGCGACGAGTTCGCCCTGCTCTGCGAGAGCTGCCCGGCCGAACGCGCCGCCGCGCTCGCCCTGCGCATCCTCGACAGCCTCGAGCAGCCGTTCAACCTGTCCGGCCAGGAGCTGTTCATCAGCGCCAGCATCGGCATCACCCTCTATCCGTACGACGCGCAGAACGTCGAGCAGCTGCTGCGCAACGCCGACTCGGCGCTGTTCAAGGCCAAGTCGCTGGGCCGCTCCACTTACGCCTTCTACAGCCAGGAGCTGACCAGCCAGGCGCGCCAGCGGGTCGAGCTCGGCACGGCGCTGCGCCAGGCCCTCGAGCAGGAGCAGCTGGTCGCCTATTACCAGCCCATCCATCGGCTGCAGGACGGCGCGCTGATCGGCTTCGAGGCGCTGGTGCGCTGGAAGCACCCCGAGCAGGGGCTGATCTCGCCGGCCATCTTCATCCCGGCCGCCGAAGAAAGCGGGCTGATCGCCGCCATCGACCACTGGATGCTGCGGCGCGCCTGCCAACAGATGCGAACGTGGCTGGACGAAGGCAAGCCGCTGGACTTCGTCTCGGTGAACATCTCCAGCCGTCTGTTCAACCGCGGCGAGCTGGATCTGCAAGTGGCTCAGGTGCTGGCCGAGTGCAAGCTCGAACCGCAGCACCTGGCGCTGGAGATCACCGAAAGCGCGGTGATGGAAGACGCCGACGGCGCCATGATTCTGCTCGACCGCCTGCGCGAGCTGGGCGTGCAGCTGGCCATCGACGACTTCGGCACCGGCTACTCGTCGCTGCAGCGGCTAAAGCGCATGAAGGTGCACAAGCTGAAGATCGATCAGGGCTTCGTCCGCGCGCTGCCGCAGGACGCGGACAACGCGGCGATCACCCGTTCGGTGATCGATTTGGCCAAGAACATGGGCCTGAGCGTGGTCGCCGAAGGCATCGAGCAGGCCGACCAGGCCGCCTTCCTGCTTGAGCATGGCTGCGAAATGGGTCAGGGCTTTGGCCTCGGCCGGCCGGGCCCCGCCGAGAACATCGTCTGGGAACCGCGCCTGTTCGACTACGGCCAGCAGCCGGCCGAGGCCCTGGCCAGCGTCAAGGACTGAGCGGCCCGCCCGGCCGAGCGCTCAGCGCACCTGGAAGCGCTGCTCGGCCAGCTTGCGATTGCCCTGGAACACCAGAAAGTGCCATTCGCCGGGCACCACCTCGTAGGGCTCGCTGAACTCGAAGGCCATTACCTCGGCCGCCGCACCGGGTGAAAGCTTCTGCACCACCTCGTAGCGATCATGGCGCTGACCTGCCGGGTCGACCACGCCCGGGGTGAGGTAGAGCAGCGTCAGCGGGGTGTCATCGGCACGCTTGTTTTCCAGACGCAAGCGCAAGCCGAAACGGGTACCCAGCCGGGCCGGCACCTGATCGGTGCTGTGCAGGCGTGGCTCGCCGCTGATCAGCACCCGCTCGCCGGGCTGCGGATCACGGTGGCTGTGCTCGAACACGCCATACTCGGCAGGCCCGGCCAGCCTCGCCTCGGCCACCACCAGCGGTGGCAGCAGGCCCAGGGCGATCGGCAAGAGATAGGCAAATCGGTTCATCGCACGCTCCTTCATCATCGGCGTCAGGCAGCCTAAGGCTGGGTGATGACAAGCTGATGACGGCCGCCCCGATCGAGCGCCCAACAAAAAGCCCGGCGCAGGGCCGGGCTTGGCAGGTGCACGCCGGCTCAGGCGGCGATCGAGCCCTTGAGCTTGTTCAGGGCGTTCTTCTCGAGCTGGCGGATGCGCTCGGCGGAGACGTTGTACTTCGCGGCCAGCTCATGCAGGGTGGCCTTCTCCTCGGCCAGCCAGCGCTGCTGCAGGATGTCGCGGCTGCGCTCGTCCAGTCCTTCCAGCGCCTCGTGCAGGTTGTGGGTGGAGCTGTCGCTCCAGTCCGCCTCCTCGAGCTGGCGTGCCGGGTCGTAGCGGTGGTCTTCCAGATAGTGCGCCGGCGACTGGTAGGCGCTGTCGTCGTCGGCATCGGCGGCCGGATCGAAGGCCATGTCCTGGCCGGTCAGGCGGCTTTCCATCTCGCGCACTTCATGCGGCTCGACGCCCAGGCTGTCGGCAACGGCGTTGACTTCATCGTTGCTGAGCCAGGCCAGACGCTTCTTCTGGCTGCGCAGGTTGAAGAACAGCTTGCGCTGCGCCTTGGTGGTGGCGACCTTGACGATACGCCAGTTGCGCAGAATGAACTCGTGGATTTCGGCGCGAATCCAGTGCACGGCGAACGACACCAGGCGCACACCCATTTCCGGGTTGAAGCGCTTGACCGCCTTCATCAGGCCGACGTTGCCTTCCTGGATCAGATCGGCCTGGGCCAGGCCGTAACCCGAATAGCTGCGTGCGATGTGCACCACGAAGCGCAGGTGCGCCAGAACCAGCTGACGCGCCGCGTCCAGGTCCTGCTGAAAATACAGACGCTCGGCCAGTTCGCGCTCCTGCTCGATGGACAGCAGCGGCAGGCTGTTGACCGTGTGCACGTAGGCTTCCAGGTTGGCACCCGGGACCAGCGCCTGAACAGGTTGCAGAGAAGTTGTCATGCAAGTCCTCCAGCTGACGAACGGCAGCAGTGTAGCACTGGCCGATGGGACTTCAAGCCTGTGAAAAAGTTCCCCTTTCCACAGGCCATGTCATCGTAGCCGCGCACCAAATCAGCGTGGCGCGAGCTCGTTCAGGTGGCGGGCAACGGCCAGCCAGGCGCCGATGTAGCCGAGAAAGACCGCGCCGATCACCAGGTAGATGCCGTCTTCCAGCGGCACGCCGCCCAACGAGAACTCGCTGCCATAGAGGCCGGCCAGGCTGATGACCGCCTCGTTCAGCCAGGCCAGCCCGTAGGCGAGCAGCAGCCAGGCCAGGAGCCCGGCGCCAAGGCCGTACAGGGCGCCCATATAGAGGAACGGACGGCGCACATAGCCGTCGGTTCCGCCGACCAGTTTGACCACCTCGATCTCGGTTCGACGGTTCTCGATGTGCAGGCGGATGGTGTTGCCGATCACCAGCAGCAGGGTGGCGATCAGCAGCAGACTCAGTCCGAACACGAAGCGATCGCCGAGCTTGAGGATTGCGGTCAGCCGCTCCACCCAGACCAGATCCAGCTGCGCCAGCTCGACGCCGGGGAGCCCGGCCAGTTGCGCACGCAGCTGCTCCAGACGGTCCTTGTCGACTTCCTCGGGGGTCACCAGGATCACCGCCGGCAACGGGTTGTCGGGCAGTTCGCGCAGCGCCTCGCCAAGCCCGGACAGCTGCTGGAATTCCACCAGCGCCTGCTCGCGGCTGATCAGCTCGGCCTCGGCCACCTCGGGCAGCGCCTGGATCTCGGCCTGCAGCCTGGCGCCGCCCTCGGGCGGCACGTCCATGCGCAGGAACAGGGAGATCTGCGCGGCACGCTGCCAGGAGCCACCGAGCCGTTCGATGTTGTCCAACAGCAGCGCCAGCCCCATCGGCAGGCTCAGCGCCACCGCCATCACCAGGCAGGTGAACAGGCTGCCGAACGGGTGCTTGGCCAGCCGGCCGAGGCTGTCGGCGAGGCTGGCGCGGTGGTTTTCCAGCCAGGCGCGCAGGTGCCCGGCGAAATCCAGTTCATCGTCGGGGCGCTTGGGCGAAGGCTTCGGGCGTCCGCCACCGATGCGTTCGGCCGCGCTGGAATCGGCACTGCGCTTGGCATTCATTGGCCGGCCTCCCCGTCCCCGATCAGGCGGCCGCGCTGCAGGGTCAGCATGCGGTGGCGCATGCGCGCGATCAGCGCCAGGTCATGGCTGGCGATCAGCACGGTGGTGCCGAGCCGGTTGATGTCTTCGAACACGCCCATGATCTCCGCCGCCAGTCGCGGGTCGAGGTTGCCGGTCGGCTCGTCGGCCAGCAGCAACGCCGGGCGGTGCACCACCGCGCGGGCGATGCCGACACGCTGCTGCTGGCCGGTGGACAGGTCGGCCGGGTACTGCTCGGCCTTGTCCTTCAGGCTGACCCGCTCCAGCGCCGTCATCACCCGCGTGGCGATCTCGTCCTTGGGCAGACCGAGAATCTGCAGCGGCAGCGCGACGTTGTTGAACACCGAGCGATCGAACAGCAACTGGTGATTCTGGAACACCACGCCGATCTGCCGACGCAGGAAGGGGATCTGCGCGGTGGTGATGTGGGCCAGGTCCTGCCCGGCCAGCAGCAGCTTGCCGCTGGTGGGACGCTCCATGGCCAGCAGCAGCCGCAGCAGCGTGCTCTTGCCGGCGCCGGAGTGGCCGGTGACGAACAAAAACTCGCCACGCTGCACATGGAACGACAGCTCATGCAGCCCGACGTGGCCGTTCGGGTAGCGCTTGCCGACCTGCTCGAAACGGATCATGCGCACTCGTCCTGAAGGAAGATGACCGGGCGTCCTGCCCCAGGTACCGCCTGCATCGTTCAGTCCTGCCCGGCGAACAGCGCCTTGACGAAGGCGTCGGCCTGGAAGGTGCGCAGATCGTCGATGCCTTCGCCCACGCCGATGTAGCGGATCGGCAGGCCGAACTGCTTGGCCAGGGCGAAGATCACCCCGCCCTTGGCGGTGCCATCGAGCTTGGTCAGCGCCAGACCGGTGAGGGCGACGGCCTGATTGAACTGGCGGGTCTGGTTGATGGCGTTCTGGCCGGTGCCGGCGTCGAGCACCAGCAGCACCTCGTGGGGTGCGGTCTCGTCCAGCTTGCCGATCACCCGACGGACCTTCTTCAGCTCTTCCATCAGGTTGTCCTTGGTGTGCAGCCGGCCGGCGGTGTCGGCGATCAGCACGTCGATCCCGCGGGACTTGGCGGCCTGCACTGCGTCGTAGATCACCGAGGCGGAATCGGCGCCGGTGTGCTGGGCGATCACGGCGATGTTGTTGCGCTCACCCCACACCTGCAGCTGCTCGACCGCGGCGGCGCGGAAGGTGTCACCGGCGGCGAGCATGACTTTCTTGCCTTCGAGCTGCAGCTTCTTGGCCAGCTTGCCGATGGTGGTGGTCTTGCCCACACCGTTCACGCCGACCACCAGGATCACATAGGGCTGCTTGTCTTCGGCGACCACCAGCGGCTCTTCGACCGGCCGCAGCAGATTGGCCAGTTCCTCCTGCAGCGCCTTGTACAGCGCGCCGCTGTCAGCCAGCTCCTTGCGCGCCACGCGGCGGGTGAGGTTCTCGATGATGGCGGTCGTGGCCTCGACGCCGACATCGGCGGTGAGCAGGCGGGTCTCGATCTCGTCGAGCAGGTCGTCATCGATCGCCTTCTTGCCGAGGAACAGGCTGGCCATGCCTTCGCCGATGCTGGCGCTGGTCTTGGACAGGCCCTGGCGCAGACGGGCGAAAAAGCCCTGCTTGAGCGGCTCGGCAGGCACCGCCGGGGTTTCCTGCTCGGTGACGAGTACCGGCGTGGGCACCTCAGGCTCCGGCTCCAGCGCTGGCTCAGGTTCGGGCTCAGGTTCGGGCTCAGCTTGGAGCGCGGCCGCTGGCGGCAGCAGCGGCTCGCCCACGGGCTCGACAGCCGGCTCGGCGACCGGCGCCTCTGGCGGCGCGGCAGACTGTGGCTCGACGATCGCTTCGTCCCTTTCCTGCTCGGGCTCCGCCGTGTCGCTTTCCTGCGCCTGGGGTTTTCTGCGCAACCAGCCGAACAACCCCTTCTTTTCGCCGGACTCCGGCGCCTTCTTGTCGTCGTTTGAACCAAACATTAGGAGGCTTTTCTCACCTGCAGATTGCCGCCGAACGGAGCCGCCGGCTTTGACGGACGGTATCCTAGCACCTCCCGGCGGCATGCGTTAAACCACAGGCACACGCCGGGAAATAGCCGCCCCGCGGCCTTTGCCCGACCCTGGCGGACCGTTACCATGACCCCCCCACTGCCCAGCGCGGCAGTTCACTCGATACGGGCGCCAGAGATGCTTTCACCCCATCGCCTCCTCACGGTTGTGCTCGCTTGGCTGCTGTACCTGCCGCTGGTAGCCAGCGCGATGACCCAGCCGACCCATGAGTTCAGCTTGGACAACGGCCTGAAAGTGATCGTGCGGGAAGACCACCGCGCCCCGGTGGTAGTTTCCCAGGTCTGGTACAAGGTCGGCTCCAGCTACGAGCCCGCCGGGCTGACCGGCGTGTCGCACATGCTCGAACACATGATGTTCAAAGGCAGCGACAAGGTCGGTCCCGGCGAAGCCTCGCGCATCCTGCGCGAGCTGGGCGCCGAAGAGAACGCCTTCACCAGCGCCGACTACACCGCCTATTACCAGGTACTGGCGCGCGACCGCCTGGCTGTCGCCCTGGAGCTGGAGGCCGACCGCATGGCGAGCCTGCGCCTGCCGCCCGAGGAATTCGAACGCGAGCTTCTGGTGGTCAAGGAAGAGCGCCGTCTGCGCACCGACGACCGCCCCAGCGCGCTGGCCTTCGAGCGCTTCAAAGCCCTCGCCTACCCCTCCAGCGGCTACCGCAACCCCACCATCGGCTGGATGAGCGACATCGAGCGCTTCACCGTGGACGACCTGCGCCACTGGTACGAGGCCTGGTACGCCCCCAACAACGCCACGCTGGTGGTGGTCGGCGACGTGCGCGTCGACGAGGTGAGAGCACTTGCCGAACGCTATTTCGGCCCGATTCCGGCCAGGCCGCTGGCGGTGGCCAAGCAGCCGGTGGAGCTGGCAGAGCCCGGCGAGCGCTTCCTGAAGATCCATGTGCGCACCCAGCTACCGAGCCTGATCATGGCCTTCAACGTGCCATCGCTGGCCACCAGCGCCGACAATCCGCGGCAGATCCACGCCCTGCGCCTGCTCGCCGGCCTGCTCGACGGCGGCGACAGCGCGCGCCTGCCCACCCGCCTGGAACGCGGCGAGGAACTGGTCAGCGGCGCCTCGGCCTGGTACGACGCGCACAGCCGCGGCGACAGCCTGTTCGTCCTCAGCGCCTCGCCCAACGTGCAGAAGGGCCGCACCCTGGCGGACGTCGAGGCCGGGCTCTGGCGCGAGCTGAATGCGCTGCGCGAAACGCCGCCGGACGAAGCAGAACTGGCGCGCGTGCGCGCCCAGGTGATCGCCGGACTGGTATTTGCCCGCGACTCGATCACCCACCAGGCCACCACCATCGGCCAGCTGGAAACCGTCGGCCTGTCCTGGCGCCTGATGGACGAGGAAATCGAAGCCCTGCAGGCGGTCACCCCGGCCGACGTACAGGCAGCAGCGCAGCGCTTTGTCACCCGCCCGCGCATGACCCTCGCCCACGTTCTGCCCCTGGAAACGGAGACCGCCCGATGAATACGCGTTCCGGCTTCATCGCCCTGCTGCTGGCGGCCGGCATCGCCCTCAGCGCCTGCCAGACGCCATCAGCTGCGCCCGAGAACGGGCTCGCCGCCACGCGCCTGGAGAGCCTCCAGGGCTTCGACGCCACCGCGCCGGCCCGCCGCGACCTGCAGATCCAGCGCTGGCACACCGCCGAAGGCGCCCAGGTGCTGTTCGTCGAGGCGCCCGAGTTGCCGATGTTCGACCTGCGCCTGACCTTCGCCGCCGGCAGCAGCCGCGACGCCAGCACCCCGGGGCTGGCCCTGCTGACCAACAGCATGCTCAACGAAGGCATCGCCGGCCGCGACGCCACCGCCATCGCCGCCGCCTTCGAGGAGCTCGGTGCCCAGTTCGGCAACGGCGCCTACCGCGACATGGCACTGGCCAGCCTGCGCAGCCTGAGCGCACCGGACAAGCGCGAGCCGGCACTGGCGCTGTTCGCCGAGGTGGTCGGCCGGCCGAGCTTTCCGCCCGAGGCGCTCGAGCGCATCAAGAACCAGGTCATGACCGGCTTCGAGCTGTGGAAGCAGAACCCCGGCAAGCTGGCCAGCGTCGAGCTGTACCGCCAGCTCTACGGCGAGCATCCCTACGGCCATCCGACCGAGGGTGCCCCGAACGTGGTGCCGGGCATCGACACCACGCAGCTGCGCGCCTTCCATCGCCAGGCCTATACGCCCGGCAACGTGGTCATCGCGCTGGTCGGCGACCTGCGCCGCGCCGAAGCCGAGGCGATCGCCGCGAAGGTTTCCGCCGCCCTGCCGCCCGGCCCGGCCCTGGCGCCATTGCCGCCACCGGGTGCGCCGATCAGCAGCAGCAAGCACATCGAATACCCGTCGCAGCAGACCCACCTGTTGCTCGCCCAGCTCGGCATACCCCGCGGCCATCCGGACTACCCGGCGCTGTACCTGGGCAACCGCATCCTCGGCGGCGGCGGCTTCGGCACCCGGCTGATGGAAGAAGTGCGCGAGAAGCGCGGGCTGACCTACGGCATCTATTCGGGCTTCAGCCCGATGAGCGTCGCCGGACCGTTCATGGTCAGCGTGCAGACCCGCGCCGAACTGGCCGACGGCACCCTGGCACTGGTGCGCCAGCTGCTTGGCGAGTTCATCGCCGAAGGGCCGACCGAGCTCGAGCTAGAGCGCGCCAAGCGCGAGCTGGCCGGCAGCTTCCCGCTGTCGACCGCGAGCAACGCCGACATCGCCGCCCAGCTGGGCAGCATCGGCTTCTATGGCCTGCCACTGACCCATCTGGAGGACTTCATGCGCGACATCCAGGCCCTTAGCGTCGAGCAGGTGCGCGAGGCCATGGCCCGCCACCTGGTGCTGGAGCAGTTCGTCACCGTCAGCGCCGGCCCCAGCGTGCCGCAGCAGCCGCTGCCGGCGCCGGGCAGCATGCCGCCACCGGCACCGGCCGGCGTGCGGGTGCACTGATGGCCAAGACCTCGACTCGCCCGCCGGCACGCGCCGACGGGGGCCAACTGCGCATCATCGGTGGCACCTGGCGCTCGCGGCGCCTGAGCTTTCCGGCCGTGGAGGGCCTGCGCCCGACCACCGATCGCGTGCGCGAAACCCTGTTCAACTGGCTGGCGCCCTACATCGAAGGCGCCCGCGTGCTCGACCCCTTCGCCGGCAGCGGCGCGCTGTTTCTCGAGGCCCTGTCGCGGGGCGCCTCGGCCGGGCTGGCGCTGGACATGAATGGCCAGGCCGTGGCCAGCCTGCGACGTAACCTGGAAATTTTGCAGTGCACCCACGGCCAGCTGGCGCAGGGCGATGCCTTGCGCTACCTCGATGCGCCGGCGCCGGCCGCCTTCGACGTGGTGTTCCTCGACCCGCCATTCAACCGCAACCTGCTCGAGCCGGCCTGCGCGCTGCTCGAACGCCACGGCTGGCTGGCCGACCACGCCTGGATCTACACGGAAAGCGAAACCGCGCCGTCGAGCCTGGGTCTACCTCCCAGCTGGCGGCTGCATCGCGAGAAAAAAGCCGGCCAGGTGCACTACGCACTCTGGCAGCGCGACGCGGCCGGCGCCGCCGGCTGATCGGATTTTGCGCAACGGTGGCCGAGCCGCTACCATCCCCCACCCCACGCCTGCGTCAGGAACGCCGCGATGAACCGAGTGCTGTATCCGGGAACCTTCGACCCCATCACCCGGGGCCATGCCGACCTGGTCGAGCGTGCCTCGCGCCTGTTCGACCATGTGATCGTGGCGGTGGCGGCGAGTCCGAAAAAGAACCCGCTGTTCTCCCTGGACCAACGCGTGGAGCTGGCCCGCGAGGTCACCCGCCACCTGCCGAACGTGGAAGTGGTGGGCTTTAGCAACCTGCTCGCGCACTTCGTGCAGGAAAAGCAGGCAAACGTGCTGGTGCGCGGTCTGCGCGCGGTGTCCGACTTCGAGTACGAATTCCAGCTGGCCAACATGAACCGCCAGCTCGCGCCCGGCGTCGAGAGCCTATTTCTGACACCGGCCGAGCAGTATTCCTACATCTCCTCCACCATGGTCCGGGAAATAGCAGCCCTCGGTGGAGACGTCAGCAACTTCGTTCACCCGGCGGTGGTGAGCGCGCTGACCGAGCGACTCAACCGCTGAGCGCGAGAACGCCCGGCGAATCCCCGCGCAGGAGGCGTGCCCACCCGGCAGGACGCCGCTTTACCGAACGAGTTTGTGCCGCGCCCGCGCGGCTGGAGTGACCATGGCCCTGAAAATCACCGATGACTGCATCAACTGCGACGTGTGCGAGCCCGAGTGCCCGAACGGCGCCATTTCCCAGGGCGAGGAAATCTACGTCATCGATCCGAACCTCTGCACCGAATGCGTCGGCCACTACGACGAGCCGCAGTGCCAGCAGGTCTGCCCGGTCGACTGCATCCCGCTCGACGAGAACCACGTCGAGAGCAAGGATGAGCTGATGGAAAAGTACCTGATCATCACCGGCAAGGCCTGATGCCGCTGCCGCTGCCGCGCCGGACCGCACCCTCCCGCGCGGCACCCCGCCCGAGCCGTCTGCTCGGCACCTGCCTGTCGCTGCTCCTGCTGCTGGCGGCGACCGCCCAGGCCGCCGCTCCCGGACAGGCGGCGCTGGCCACCGCCCACCCACTGGCCACCGCGGTCGGCCGCGACATCCTCGCCGCCGGCGGCAACGCCTTCGACGCGGCCGTCGCCGTGAGCGCCGCGCTGGCGGTGGTCGAGCCGTACGGTTCGGGCATCGGTGGCGGCGGGTTCTTCCTGCTGCGCGAGGCCGGCGCCGCGCCGACCTACCGCTTTCTCGATGCCCGCGAGCGGGCCCCTCTGGCGGCGCGTGCCGACCTGTATCAGCGTGACGGCCAGCCGGTGCCCGCGCTGTCGCTCGACGGCCCGCTGGCCGCAGCCATCCCCGGCCTGCCCGCCGCCTGGGTGGCGCTGGCCGAGGGCGCGGGGCGACTGCCGCTGGCGACGAGCCTGGCCCCGGCCATCGAACTGGCCCGCGAAGGCTTCGCGGTGGACGAGGTCTACCGCCAACGTGCCAGCTGGCGACTGGCTGCGCTGCGCGACGATCCCGAAAGCGCGCGGCTGTTTCTGCGCAAAGGCGAACTGCCACCGGTCGGACACCGCCTGCGCCAGCCGGAACTGGCCGACACCCTCGAGCAGCTGGCCCGCCACGGGCACGCTGGCTTCTACGCAGGCGCCGTGGCCGAGCGACTGGTGCAGGGCGTACGCACAGCCGGCGGCATCTGGCGCGCCGAGGACCTGGCGGACTACCGGCTGGTGGAGCGCCAGCCGCTGCGATTTGCCCTGGCGGGCGGGCGCACGCTGATCAGCGCACCGCCGCCCTCGGCCGGCGGCGTGGCCCTGGCGCAAAGCCTGGGCCTGCTCGAGCGGCTGGACTGGCAACGCGCCGCGCCGCTGGACCGCACCCACCTGGTGATCGAGGCACTGCGCCGTGCCTACCGCGACCGCGCCCTGCTCGGCGACCCGGATTTCATCCCTGTCCCGCTCGCCAAGCTGCTCGATGGCGACTACCTGGACCGCCTGGCCGCCGGCATCGACCCGACCCACGCCACGCCCAGCGACGCGCTGCCGCCGGCGCCGCCGTTTCACGAAGGCGAGCAGACCACCCACTTCACCGTGCTCGATGCCGAGGGCAACGCGGTGGCCGTCACCCAGTCGCTCAACTTCATGTTCGGCGCGGCGTTCACCGTACCGGGCACCGGTGTCTTGCTGAACAACGAGATGGACGACTTCGCCACCGATCCGGCCGCGAGCAACGCCTATCGCCTGCCCGGCAGCGCGCATAACCTGATCGAGCCGGGCAAGCGGCCGCTGTCGAGCATGAGCCCGACCTTCATCGAGGGCGCCGAGGACTTCGCCAGCTTCGGCACCCCCGGCGGCAGCCGCATTCCGAGCCTGGTGCTGCTCGCCGCGCTGGCCCATCTGGAGGGGCGCCCGGCGCAGCAGTGGCTGGCGGTGCGCCGGTTCCACCACCAGTACCGCCCGGATGTGGTGGAACTCGAAGAAGGCGCCTTCGATGACGCCGAGCACGCCGCGCTGCGCGCGCGCGGTCACCGCCTGCAGCCGATGCGCCGCGCCTACGGCAACCTGCAGGTGATCCGCTGGGACAAGCGCAGCGGCGAGGTCAGCGCGGCGAGCGATCCGCGCGGCATCGGCAGCGCCGTCACCCTCGATCGCGCCACACCGACGCGCTAGGCGCACAACGAAAAAAGCCCCGCCCGGCGGACCGGACGGGGCTTTTCAGCTACAGGCCGCTTTAGTTGCTGGCGCTGGCACCCGGCTTCGGATGGCTGGTGGTGCAGCCCAGGCAGCGCGCGAAGGCAGCGCGGCCCGGCTCGGCGACCAGCGCGTCGGCCGCTTCCGGCACGTTGCCGCCCAGCGCGGTGAACGGCAGGCTGACCACGAAAGCGGCGGCGCCTACCACGGTGGCGGCGATCAACAGCGGACGGGCGATGAGCAGGTCGCCCATCATCGCGTAGGCCGGCGGCGCGTCGGCGGTGTAGACCGGATCGCCACTGACGTTCTGGTGGGCCGACTGGGCCTGAGCCGGCAGCGTCATCAGGGCAGTGGACAGCGCCATGGTGACGGCGCAAGAGCGGAACAGGTTCATGTGTGCGGTCCTTCAGCGTTTATCAGGGCAGATCGTGCGGGTAACTATAACAGCGGCATCCGGTTTGTCAGCGTGATACTCATCAATTCCACTCAACGCTGGCAGCGCCCGCAGAACACGCTAGCGCGCTGACCCAGACGCACTTCCTTGAGGGTCGCGCCGCAGTGTTTGCAGAACTCGCCGCCGCGCCCGTACACGAACAGCTCCTGCTGGAAATACCCCGGTTTGCCATCGCCGCCGACGAAGTCGCGCAGGGTGGTGCCGCCACGCTCGATGGCATGGGCGAGGATGCGCTTGATCTCGTCGGCCAGTCGCACATAACGCGCCTGGGAAATGGCTCCGGCCGGGCGCCGCGGGTCGATGCCGGCGGCGAACAGCGCCTCGCTGGCGTAGATGTTGCCCACCCCGACCACCACCGCGTTATCCATGATGAACGGCTTGACCGCCATGCTGCGCCCACGCGAGAGGGTGAACAGGCGCTGTCCGTCGAAGGCCTCGCTCAACGGCTCCGGCCCCAGGTTGGCCAGAAGCGCATGCGCCAGCGGCGCCTCGCTCCACAGCCAGGCGCCGAAGCGGCGCGGGTCGGTGTAGCGCAGCCGCTGGCCGGATTCGAGCAAGAGGTCGACGTGATCGTGCTTGCCCGCCGGCTGATCGGCCGGCACCAGGCGCAGGCTGCCGGACATGCCCAGATGAATGATCAGGCAGCCCTGCTCGGCCTGCACCAGCAGGTACTTGGCGCGCCGCTCCACCGCGGTGATGCGCTGACCGGACAGGCGCACGTCGAGATCCTCGGGGATCGGCCAGCGCAGGCGCGGCTCACGCACCACGACCTCTGCAACGCGCTGGCCAACGAGATGGGGCGCGATGCCCCGGCGGGTGGTTTCGACTTCGGGTAGTTCAGGCATGGCAACGGCAGCGATGACGACAGGCGGGCGACCATAGCAGGTCACACCCTGGCCAGGCGATGGGGCGCCGTAGCGCCGCTCGTCCGCCGACCAGCGGCGACCTGTAACATCGCTGCAATAATTCCGTTATCTAATTGCCCTCGACCGAAAAACCGGACCGAGGATGGATCCATGAACGGCAAGAGCATTCTGATCGTCGACGACGAAGCCCCGATCCGGGAGATGATCGCCGTCGCGCTGGAAATGGCCGGCTATGAGTGCCTCGAAGCGGACAACGCCCAACAGGCCCACGCGCTGGTCGTCGACCGCCAACCCGACCTGATTCTGCTGGACTGGATGCTGCCCGGCTGCTCGGGCATCGAGTTCGCCCGGCGCCTCAAGCGCGACGAGGTGAGCCAGGACATCCCGATCATCATGCTCACCGCCAAGGCCGAGGAGGACAACAAGATCCAGGGCCTGGAAGTCGGTGCCGATGACTACATCACCAAGCCGTTCTCGCCGCGCGAGCTGGTGGCCCGCCTCAAGGCCGTGCTGCGCCGTGCCGGCGCGGTGGACAACGAGGCGCCGATCGAGGTCGGCGGCCTGGTGCTCGACCCGCTCAGCCATCGTGTCACCATCGACGGCCAGCCCGCCGAGATGGGCCCCACCGAATACCGCCTGCTGCAGTTCTTTATGACCCACCAGGAGCGCGCCTACACCCGCGGCCAGCTGCTCGACCAGGTCTGGGGCGGCAACGTCTACGTCGAGGAGCGCACCGTGGACGTGCACATCCGCCGCCTGCGCAAGGCCCTCGGCGAGGCCTACGAAAGCCTCGTGCAGACGGTACGCGGAACCGGTTATCGTTTCTCCACCCGGACCTGAAGCGGCGCAATCATGCCGCCGCTACGCGCCGCCCCGGCGCCCACCGAAGGAGCGACTCCCGTGAATCAAGACTGGCGCTTCGGGCTCGCCCGGCGCCTGCTGCTGGTGTTGCTCGGGGGCCTGTTGCTCGGCCTTGTGACCGGCTACTACGGCTGGTCGATGGCCCTGTGCCTGGCCCTTTACCTGACCTGGCTGCTGGCTCAGCTGATCCGCCTGCATGCCTGGCTCAAGCAGCATCAGCCCGACGAGCCACCGCCGGAAAGCCACGGCCTGTGGGGCGAGGTGTTCGATGCGCTGTATCAGCTGCAGCGCCATGAACAACGCTCGCGCAGCCGCCTGCAAGCGGTGATCGACCGCGCCCAGGAATCCACCGCCGCGCTCAAGGATGCGGTGGTGGTGATGGATTCGCACGGCAATCTCGAATGGCGCAACCCGGCGGCCGAACAGCTGCTCGGCCTGCGCGAACAGGACGCCGGCCAGCCGGTGACCAACCTGGTGCGCCACCCCGCATTCAAGGACTACTTCGATCGCGGCCGCTACCAGGACCCGCTGGAGCTGCCCTCGCCGGTCAACGAACGGCTGACCCTGCAGATCACCCTGACCCGCTTTGGCAATAACGAGCACCTGATGGTGGTGCGCGACATCACCCGCCTGCATCGCCTGGAGCAGATGCGCAAGGACTTCGTTGCCAACGTCTCCCACGAGCTGCGCACCCCACTGACGGTGATCGCCGGCTACCTCGAGACCCTGCTGGCGCACCAGCAAGACATCAATCCGCGCTGGCTGCGCCCTCTGCGCAGCATGGAGCAGCAGAGCGAGCGCATGAAGCACCTGCTCGAAGACCTGCTGCTGCTGGCCAAGCTCGAGGCCACCAGCTACCCGTCGCACAACGAGGCGGTGAACGTGGCGCTGATGCTCGGCGCGATCCAGCGCGACGCGCAGTCGCTGTCGGCCGACAAGGCGCACCAGATCAGCCTGGAGGCCGACGCCCAGCTGCGCCTGAAGGGCGATGAAATGGAGCTGCGCAGCGCCTTCTCCAACCTGGTGTTCAATGCGGTGAAATACACCCAGGCCGGCGGCCAGATCCGCATCGTCTGGTGGCGCGACGAACACGGCGCGCACCTGGCGGTGGCCGACAACGGCCCGGGCATCGAGAGCAAGCACCTGCCAAGACTCACCGAGCGCTTCTACCGGGTCGACTCCAGCCGCGCCAGCAACACCGGCGGCACCGGCCTGGGCCTGGCCATCGTCAAGCACGTGCTGCTGCGCCATCAGGGCCGCCTGGACATCCAGAGCAAACCCGGCCAGGGCAGCCAGTTCAGCTGCCACTTCCCGCCAGGCCAGATCGCCGCGGACACCGGCGAACCCCGGCGTCACGCCGAAGAGTGCGACTAGCAGTACGCCGGGGCGCTTGCATCCGCCGCGCGCCGGCCCCATCTTGAACGCTCGTTCGACTACCCAAGTACGCTGATGGACCCTGACCCCAGTTACACCGCCACCTACTTCGCCGATTTCGGCCTGTTGCTCTTCGCCTTCTTCCTCGTTCTGCTCAACGGCTTCTTCGTTGCTGCCGAATTCGCCATCGTCAAGCTGCGCGCCACCAAGGTCGAGGCCATCGCCGACCAGCACGGCTGGCGCGGCCGCATCCTGCGCACCGTGCACAGCCAGCTGGACGCCTACCTCTCCGCCTGCCAGCTCGGCATCACCCTGGCCTCGCTCGGTCTGGGCTGGGTCGGCGAGCCGGCCTTCGCCCACCTGCTCGAGCCCCTGCTGCGCGCGCTCGGCGTGGAATCCGAAGGGCTGATTCGCGGCATCGCCTTCGTCACCGCCTTCTCGATCATTTCCTACCTGCACATCGTGGTCGGCGAGCTGGCGCCCAAGTCCTGGGCGATCCGCCAGCCCGAGCGCCTGTCGCTGTGGACCGCCGCCCCGCTGTACGGCTTCTACTGGCTGATGTACCCGGCGATCTTTTTGCTCAACGCCAGCGCCAACGCCATCCTGCGCATCGCCGGCAAGGGCGAGCCGGGGCCGCATCACGAGCACCCCTACAGCCGCGAGGAGCTCAAGCTGATCCTGCATTCCAACCGCGCCCGTGACCCGAGCGACCAGGACATGCGCGTGCTGGCCTCGGCAGTGGAGCTGGGCGAGCTGGAAGTGGTGGACTGGGCCAATTCCCGCGAGGACCTGGTCTACCTCGAGCGCCACGCACCGCTGGACGAGGTGTTCAGCGTGTTCCGCCGCCACAAGTACAGCCGCTACCCGGTGTACGACGAGGCGCGCGGCGAATTCATCGGCGTGCTGCACATCAAGGACCTGCTGCTGCAACTGTCGCTGCTGGAGATGCTGCCTTCTGCGCTCAAGCTCGACGAAATGCTGCATCCGGTGGAGAAGGTCTCGCGCCACCTGCCGCTGTCCACCCTGCTCGAGCAGTTCCGCCAGGGCGGCTCGCATTTCGCCCTGGTCGAAGAGGCCGACGGCAAGGTGATCGGCTACCTGACCATGGAAGACGTGCTCGAGGCGCTGGTCGGCGACATCCAGGACGAACACCGCAAGGCCGAGCGCGGCATCGTCGCCTATCAGCCCGGCAAGCTGCTGGTGCGCGGCGATACCCCGCTGTTCAAGATCGAGCGCCTGCTTGGCGTCGACCTCGACCACATCGAGGCCGAGACCCTCGCCGGGCTGATCTACGACAGCTTGAAACGCATGCCCGAGGAAGACGAAGCCCTGCGCGTCGAGGGCCTGCACATCATCGTGAAGAAGATGCGTGGCCCGAAGATCATCCTGGCCAAGGTGATGAAGGCCGACTGAAAGGGGCGCCACGGGCACAACCGGTGGTCGCCTGGCCTACGCCTTCCGACCAACATGTCGTTGTGCCATCGCTTCACTGCGGCGACAATGCGCACCACAACGGCGCGGCCGCCCGAGCCGCCGCCAAGCTCGTCTGGAGTCACGCTTGTCCCCCGCTGAAGCCGAACGCGTCCGCCTGCTGCATGCGCTCAACCTGCTCGATAGCGAGCCGGAGCCTGCCTTCGACCGTATCACGCGGTTGCTGGCGCGCGCCCTCGAGGTGCCCTACGCGCTGATCAGCCTGGTCGGCAGCGACCGCCAGTGGTTCAAGTCACCGGTCGGCCTGGACGTTGCGCAGGCCCCGCGCGAGATCGTCTTCTGTACCCGCGCCATCGAGCAGTCCGAGCCACTGATCGTCGAAGACGCCGCGCTCGACCCACGCTTTGCCGACAACCCGCTGGTCACCCGCGCGCCGCACGTGCGGTTCTACGGCGGTATTCCGCTGCGCACCAGCGACGGCCATGCGCTCGGCACCCTGTGCGTGCTCGACTCACGGCCGCGCACCCTGAGCGCCGAACAGCTGCAGGTGTTCCAGGACCTGGCGGATCTGGCCACCCGTGAGATCCGCCTGCGCGAGAGTCGCCAGCTGTCCCATGGCCTGCTCGAGCACGGCGACCAGATGCTCGAGCAGAGCGAGTCGCGCTTTCGCATCATCTTCGAGCGCGCCGGCGTCGGCATCGCCATGGTCGGCCGCGACGGCCACTGGCTGGAAGTCAACGACGAGCTGTGCAAGATCCTCGGCTACCGCCGCGCCGAGCTCGACGGCCTGACCTTCCAGGACGTGACCCTGCCCGAAGACCTGCCGGCCGACTTCGCCCGCCGCGAACAGCTGCTAAGTGGCGAAGTCGACCGCTACCAGCTGGAAAAGCGCTACGTGCGCCGCGACGGCCGGACCGTCTGGGTACGCCTGTTGGTCACCGGGCACTACCTGGACGGCCAGCTCGACTACTTCGTCGCCGTGGTGCAAGACATCCAGGCGCGCAAGGAAGCCGAAGCCTCCCTGGCCGCGCAGAACGAAGACCTGGAACGCCGCGTCCAGGCGCGCACCCAGGAACTTTACGAGGCGAACCTGGCGCTCTCCGAAGCGATGACCCGCCAGGTGCAGTCGGCCCAGGTACTGCGCAAGCGCGAGGCCGAGCTGACCGCGATTCTCGAGACCGCCAACGACGCCTACATCAGCATGAACGAGGCCGGGCAGATCACCGCCTGGAACCGCATGGCCGAGATGACCTTCGGCTGGAGCCGCGAGGAAGCCCTCGGGCAGAACCTCGAGGAACTGATCATCCCGGCGCATCAGCACGACATGCACCGGCACAGCGTGGCGCACTACAACCGTGGCGGCGAAGCCAAGATGGTCGGCCAGCGCCGCGAAGTGCTGGCGCGGCGCCGGGACGGCAGCCTGTTTCCCATCGAGGTGCGCGTCAGCGTGGTGGAAACCGACGGGCAGAAGATCTTCAGCGCCTTCCTGCACGAGATCTCCGAGCGCAAGCTGCTCGAAGAGCGCCGCGAACGCGAGGCCCTGCAGGACCCGCTGACCGGGTTGCCCAACCGCCGCGCGCTGTTCGAGAACCTGACCCGGGCGATGGAACGGACCCGGCGCAAGCAGGTGGACCTGGCGCTGATGTTCCTCGACCTGGACGGCTTCAAGGAGGTCAACGACCGCCTCGGCCACGACGCCGGCGACACCCTACTGCGCGAGATCGCCGACCGCCTTCGCCGCAGCCTGCGCGCCAACGACAGCGTCTACCGGCTGGCCGGCGATGAATTCACCGTGGTCCTCGAGGGGCTTTCCGAGCCGCGCGCCGACGCCCACCGCATCGCCGAGAAGATCCTCCACGCCGTCACCGAACCGCTCCGCCTCGGCGCGGACGAGGCGCAGGTCGGCACCAGCATCGGCATCACCGTGTACAGCGCCAACGACGCCCGCAGCCTGGAGCAACTGCTGCGCGACGCCGACGCCGCCATGTACGACGCCAAGCGCACCGGCAAGGGCTGCATCCGCCTGCGCTGAGCCCCCTCCCCGCTGCCCCCTCGCTCTACCGGCTGCCGGCAAGCAAGTGCTGGCCAATGCCGCACGCCGCTGCTGCCGCCGGGCTTATTAATCCCGCTCGTCGTCGAACGTGCCCAACATACCGAACGGTATGAACTACGCCCCGCTGTTCAACTTCTGAGACTACGCCCGTTAGTTGTTTGACAAGTATCGCGGGCAAACCCAAGTCCCCTATAGCCAGCACTTGCGTTAGTTCAGGAGAACATCGATGGCTGAGAAAAAAGGCGAGATGAGTGTTCAAGAAGCCGGCCGCAAGGGCGGCCAGGCAACTTCCGCCAGTCATGACCGCGAATTCTATGAAGAGATCGGCCACAAGGGCGGACAGAAAGGCGGGCAGCGCGTCCGCGAGTTGATCGAAGAAGGCAAGAAATCCGAAGAAGGCGGCCGTAGCCGCGGGTAACCGCAGCGGCCCTTTAAACCTGCCCAAAGTGAGAGAACCAACATGGCTGAGAAAAGCAAAGGCACCGAAAAAGGCACCATGAGCGTTCAGGAAGCCGGCCGTAAGGGCGGTGAGGCGCGCCGCGAGGAACTGGGCTCCGAAGGCTACTCGGAGATGGGCCACAAGGGCGGTCAGCGCGTGCGCGAGCTGATCGAGGAAGGCAAGAAATCCGAGGGTTCCAGCGGCGGCGGCAAGGACCGCTCATGAGGCAGACGGAGCCCGGCCTGCCGGGCTCCGCCCGCAATACAGGCACAGGCTCACCGGCGGCGGTCGGGTGGAGGCGGTCATGGCGGAAGAACAGAAAGGCAGCATGAGTGTGCGCGAAGCCGGCCAGAAAGGCGGCCAGACGCGCAAGGAACAACTGGGGCCGGAAGGCTATGCCGAAATCGGCAAGAAAGGCGGTGAAGCGCGCCGCGAAGAACTCGGCTCGGAAGGTTATTCGGAGATGGGCCAAAAAGGCGGACAGCGCGTGCGTGAACTGGTGGAAGAAGGCAAGCGACAACAACAGAGCGATAACAAGGACAAGTCCTGACTTGCCAGGCAACTATCGATCGACGGTGTATTTAAGGGGAGTCGGACTCCCCTTCTTTTTCAAACTTCGCGGAGGTGAATAATGGCCAGAGGCATGGGTGGGCATTCGCCGTCCAATGTTTCGCATAACTTGCGCGGTATCGACTTTCCTGCCGACAAGCAGGCGCTGATCAAACATGCGCAAAGAAACGGTGCCGAGCGCGAAGTCATCGACACCCTCGAACAGATGCCCGACGAGCGCTATGAAAACATGGCGGAGGTGATGAAAGGGTACAGTCAGCGCCACTGACCGCAGCCCGAGGGGGCAGCCCTTGCGGCTGCCCCGCGAGGAGGTTTACAGGCGAAAGCGCGAGACCAGACCATTGAGGTCGATGGCCAGGCGTGACAGCTCCTGGCTGGCGGCGGTGGTCTGGTTGGCCCCGGCCGAGGTCTGCATCGACAGGTCGCGGATGTTCACCAGGTTGCGGTCCACCTCGCGCGCCACCTGCGCCTGCTCTTCCGAAGCGCTGGCGATCAGCAGGTTGCGCTCGTTGATCTCGGTGATCGCCTGGGTGATCTGCTCCAGCGCCGCGCCGGCGGCCTGGGCCACTTCCAGCGTGGCGTGGGCACGGGCGTTGCTGCTCTGCATGGCGCCCACCGCGCTCTCGGTGCCGTTCTGGATGGCGCCGATCATCTGCTCGATCTCTTCGGTGGACTGCTGGGTGCGATGGGCCAGTGCGCGCACCTCGTCGGCCACCACGGCAAAGCCGCGCCCGGCGTCACCGGCACGCGCCGCCTCGATGGCCGCGTTGAGCGCCAACAGGTTGGTCTGCTCGGCGATGGCGCGGATCACGTCCAGCACCTTGCTGATGTCGCGCACGCTGCCGGCCAGCTGCTCGACCTGCCCGGACGTGGTGGTGACGTCACCGGCCAGCGCGTTGATCGAGTCCACCGCGCGCAGCACCTGCTCGCGGCCGTGGCGGGCGGTCTGGTCGGTGTCGCGCGAAGCCTGGGAGGTGCTCACCGCGTTGCGCGCCACCTCTTCCACCGCCGTGGTCATCTCGTTGACCGCGGTGGCGGCCTGCTCGATTTCCTGGTTCTGCTGGTGCAGGCCGCGGGTCGAATCCTCGGTGACCGCGTGCAGCTCTTCAGCGGCCGAGGCCAGCTGGTTGGAGGAATCGGAGATGCGCTGCAGGGTGTCGCGCAGGCTCTGCTGCATGGCGCACAAGGCGCCGAGCAGGCGTGCCGGCTCGTCGCGCCCGTCGGCGCGGATGTCGCTGGTCAGGTTGCCGCTGGCCACGGTTTCGGCCACCTGCACCGCGCGGTTGAGCGGCAGCACGATGGAGCGGGTGAGCACGGTGGCCAGCACCGCGGTCAAGCCCGCCGCGATCACCATTACGGTGATCACGCCATAGAAGGCTTCATCGAACGCGGCCAGGGTATCCGCCGCCGCTGCCTTGGCGCCGTTTTCATTGATGTGTACCAGCGCCTGCAGCGCCTTGGTGGTGTCGCCGGCGTGGGTGCGCAGCTCTCCGTTGGCCACTTCCTGCGCGCCCTCGACATCCCCCCGTCGCAGCGCCGCGATGATCCGCTGCTGCTGCTCGAAGTAGTTCGACAGCGAGGATTGCAGCCCCTCGTAGACGGCGCGCTCCTCGGACGAGCTGACCAGATTCTTGTAGCGCTCCAGATCCTGCTTCAGGTCTTCGCGCAGCTTGGTGACCTCCGCCTGGCCATCGGCCAGTGCGGCATCGTCGGTGTAGACCATAAGCCGCAGGGTGGCGATGCGCACCAGCAGGAAATGCTCGTTCAGGTCCGCCGCGGTGATGATGCTCGGCAGCCAGGTGCTTTCGATCTCGTTGCTGGCATTGCGCATCTGGCGGATCTCGTACAGCGCGAACAACCCCAGCACGAACACCAGTGCCGCCACCAGGGAAAAGCCCACGGTCGCGCGGTACGCGATAGTCATGTTTCTCAGCATGGATGCAGCCTCGTAGGTGATGGCCTTGTGCCGTTGCCGGCGAATGCACTTACAGCGGCACACTGGGCGAAAAATTAAGGGGTCGCTCAGATTTTTTTATGCCGCGTAAGAGATTTCTGACATGGTAACAGTTTATTTCCATGGTGATGGAGCGCACAGCGGTGCGCTTATCGGTTGCAGGCAGCCAGGCCGGTAGCAGCCCCCAGCATCCGGACGGACGGGGCTGTGCGCGCCGCCGACCAGGCCGGGGCGCGCGCAGAGCACAATGGAGAGACGGCAGCGCCCGAACGGGCGCCGACCGGAGCGGAGGGAGGTTACAGGCGGAAGCGGGTGACCATGCCGTTGAGGTTCACCGCCAGGCGCGACAGTTCCTGGCTGGCCGAGCTGGTCTGGTTGGCCGCGGACGTGGTATGCATCGACAGGTCACGGATGTTCACCAGGTTGCGGTCCACCTCGCGGGCCACCTGCGCCTGCTCTTCCGAGGCGCTGGCGATCAACAGGTTGCGCTCGTTGATCTCGGTGATCGCCTGGGTGATCTGCTCCAGCGCCGCGCCGGCGGCATGTGCCACCTCCAGGGTGGCGCGGACGCGGGTATTGCTGTTCTGCATCGCGCCGACGGCGCTTTCGGTGCCGTTCTGGATGCTGCCGATCATCTGCTCGATCTCTTCGGTGGACTGCTGGGTGCGATGGGCCAGCGCGCGCACCTCGTCGGCCACCACGGCAAAGCCGCGCCCGGCATCGCCGGCGCGCGCCGCCTCGATGGCGGCGTTGAGCGCCAACAGGTTGGTCTGCTCGGCGATGGCGCGGATCACGTCCAGCACCTTGCTGATGTCGCGCACGCTGCCGGCCAGTTGCTCGACCTGCCCGGACGTGGCGGTGACGTCACCGGCCAGCGCGTTGATCGAGTCCACCGCACGCAGCACCTGCTCGCGGCCGTGACGGGCGCTCTTGTCGGTGTCCTGCGAGGCCTGCGAGGTACTCACTGCGTTGCGCGCCACCTCTTCCACCGCGGCGGTCATCTCGTTCACCGCGGTGGCGGCCTGTTCGATTTCCTGGCTCTGCTGGTGCAGACCGCGAGTCGAATCCTCGGTGACCGCGTGCAGCTCCTCGGCCGCCGAGGCCAGCTGGGTGGAGGCATGGGAGATGTTCTGCAGGGTGTCGCGCAGACTCTGCTGCATGCTGCGCAGCGCACCGAGCAGGCGCGCCGGTTCGTCCTGTCCCTCGACCTTGATGTCGACGGTAAGATTGCCGGCGGCCACGCTTTCGGCCACCCGCACCGCATTGTTCAGCGGCAGCACGATGCTGCGGGTCAGCAGCAACGCCAGCACGATGGTCAGGCCGGCCGCCAGCAGCATGAAGGCGACCATGCCGTAGAAGGCTTCGTCGTAGGCGTCGCGGTTGTCGCCGGCGGCGCGCTGAGCGGCGGCGGCGTTGATCTCCACCAGCCTGTCCAACAGCTGGGTGACCTCCGCGGCGTGGCTGCGCAGATCACCGTTGTTGATGCTCAGCGCCTCGTCATAGTCGCCCAGCCGGGCGGCGTCGATGACCCGCGTCTGGTAGCGGAAATAGCTCTCCAGCGCCGTTTTCATCCCCTGGTAGGCATCACGCTCCTCGGCGTTGGCGACCAGACCTTCGTAGCGCGCCAGATCGGCCTCGAGCTGCGGCCGGAGTTCGGCGAGACTCGCCTGGCTCTCGTTGAAGCTGCGCGAATCGCGGTTGAGCAGCAGGCGCAGGGTGTTCACCCGCACCAGCAGGAAATGCTGGTTGAGCTCGGCGACGGTGGCGATGCTGGGCAGCGAGCCCTGTTCGATCTCGTTGCTGGCATCGCGCATCTGACGCATTTCGTAGAGGCCGAACGCGCCCAGCACGAAAACCAGCAATGCGACAACGGAGAAGCCCAGGGTGGCCCGATAGGCAATGGTCATGTTTCGCAGCATGAGCGGCGCTCTCTTGTAATGAGCCGAACAGTAGGTCGGCAGGTCATCGTGCCAGCGGCCGCATGGCGGGTTTCTTGAGCTCACGGCCAGCACGTCGCTTCACAAAGTAAGCGAATGCTTACAACGCGCCATTCTCCCTTGGAACGAGAAGACCCCACCTAAAACGCAGGCTCACCTGCCAGAGCGCTCTGGGTCGAGCCTCGCGCAAAGCCCCAAAACGAACGACCCCGCCGAAAGGCGGGGTCGCTGCAACATCAGCCGGCGCGCGCGGTTACAGCCGAAAACGCGCCACCATGCCGTTGAGGTCTACCGCCAGGCGTGACAGCTCCTGGCTGGCGGCGGTGGTCTGGTTGGCCCCGGCCGAGGTCTGCATCGACAGGTCGCGGATGTTCACCAGGTTGCGGTCCACCTCGCGGGCCACCTGCGCCTGCTCTTCCGAGGCGCTGGCGATCAGCAGGTTGCGCTCATTGATCTCGGTGATCGCCTGGGTGATCTGCTCCAGCGCCTGGCCGGCAGCCTGGGCGACCTCCAGGGTCGCATGGGCCCGCGAATTGCTGCTCTGCATGGCATCCACCGCGCGCTCGGTGCCGTTCTGAATACTGCCGATCATCTGCTCGATTTCGGCGGTGGACTGCTGGGTGCGATGGGCCAGTGCGCGCACCTCGTCGGCCACCACGGCAAAGCCGCGCCCGGCGTCGCCGGCGCGCGCCGCCTCGATGGCCGCGTTGAGCGCCAGCAGGTTGGTCTGCTCGGCGATGGCGCGGATCACGTCCAGTACCTTGCTGATGTCGCGCACGCTGCCGGCCAGCTGCTCGACATGGCTCGAGGTGGCGGTGACGTCACCGGCCAGCGCGTTGATCGAGTCCACCGCGCGCAGCACCTGCTCGCGGCCGCGGCGGGCGGTCTGGTCGGTATCGCGCGAGGCCTGCGAGGTGCTCACCGCGTTGCGTGCCACCTC
>JAUVZY010000032.1 GCA_030602315.1 Pseudomonadaceae bacterium
CCCGGCGCTCGCCACCCACCGCGGCGAGCAGCGCCTCCACGGTGCCCTCGCCCCCGTCCGCCATCGGCTTGAGCGCAAGCGTTGCCTCGGGAAACACCGAGCGCCAGCCCCGCGCGATGGCCTCGGCCACGTCCGGGGCGCTCAGGCTCTCCTTGAACGAATCGGGGGCGATGACGATCTTCATGGCGCGCTCCAGCGGTCAGGCGATGACCTCAGCATACGGCAAGTCACAGCAGGATCAGGCTCAGCAGCCACACGGTGGCCATGCCGGTGAGGCCCTGGATCAGCGTGGCCAGCGTCTGTGCGCGGTAGGCCGTGGCGACCTTCATCCGGCTGAACTGGGTGACCACCCAGAAGAAGCTGTCGTTGGCGTGGGACACGGTCATCGCGCCCGCGCCGATCGCCATCACGGTCAGCACGCGGCCCATTTCGCTGTCCAGGCCAAGGCTCGGCAACAGCGGCGCCACCATCGCCGAGGTGGTAACCAGCGCCACGGTGGACGAACCCTGGGCGGTCTTCAGCCCGGCCGATACCAGAAACGGCATGAACAGCCCGATGCCCAGCGCCGACAGGCTCTGCCCGAGGTAATCGGTGAGCGGCGTGGCCTTGAGCACCGCGCCGAACGCCCCGCCGGCGCCGGTAATCAGCAGGATCGGCGCGGCGGCCTTGATGCCATCGGCGACGTGATCGTGAAACTGCTGGCGCTTGTCCGCCCCGGCGATCAGCGTCATCGCCAGCGCCAGGCCCACCAATAGCGCGACGATCGGCTGGCCGAGAAACGCCAGCAGCGCCGCCAGCGCGCCCTCGCCCAGCGGCCGGGTGGGAAACGCGGCAATCGAGCCGAGGCAGATCAGGCCGATCGGCACGAAGATCGGCGCGAACGCCTGCCAGGCGCTGGGCAGGCGGCCGTAACGCTGCTTGAGTTGATCGAACGACACCTCGGCGGCCAGCAGCTCGCTGGGCGCCTCTTCCAGCAGCTGGCGGTCATCCTTGTGCAGGTAGTGGTTGGCCCAGAGCATCCCGGCCAGCGCGGTGACCAGCGCCACGCCGAGGCCGACCGCGATCACCAGGCCGAGGCTGGCCTCGAGGCCGAGGTTGCCGGCGGCGGCGATCGGCCCCGGGGTGGGCGGCACGAAGGTGTGGGTGGCGTAGAGGCCGGTGGCCAGCGCCACGCTCATCGCCACCACCGACACGCGCATACGCGCCGCCAGGGCGTTCTTCAGCGAGTTGAGGATGACGTAACCCGAGTCGCAGAACACCGGGATCGACACCAGATAGCCGATGATCGACAGCGTCAGCGTGGGAAAGCGCTCGCCGAGCAGGCGGATCACCGTCTCGGCCATGGTGATCGCCGCGCCGCTGCGCTCGAGAATCACCCCGATGATGGTGCCGAGCACGATGACGATGCCGATGTAACCGAGGATCGCGCCGAAGCCGGTGGCGGCAGTCTTGACGATCTCGCCGCTGGGCATCAGGTAGGCGAAGCCGGCGAGGATCGCCGCCAGTAACAGGGCCAGGAAAGGATGCAGCTTGAGCCAGGTGGTCGCCAGAACGATGAAGGCGACCAGCGCCAGCAGGATGAGGACCAGGCCCATGGCAGCTCCCCCTTTCGATGCGCGCCGAAACTGGCGGGGTCTACCGTGTGACTGGCCGGCCGCGGCCGGCGTTCAGCACCGTTGGTACGGTGTTACTGCAACAGCTGGCTGAGCACCGCGCGCAGCTTGCCGGGCTTGACCGGCTTGTTCAAAAGCGGGATGCCCTGTTCCTGCAGTTCGCGCACGCACAGTTCGCTGCGATCGGCGGTGATCATCACCGTGGGGATGCGCTGGCCATCGAAATGCGCGCGAACCTGGGCGATCACCTCGCAGCCGGTCAGCCCGTCGTCGAGGTGGTAATCGGCGAGGATCGCCTGCGGCGGCATGCCTTCGAGCGCCTCGATCGCCTCCTCGGCGCATTTGGCGGTGAGCACCTCGCAGCCCCACTGGCCGAGCAGCGCGGCCATGCTCAGCAGGATGGTGGACTCGTTGTCCAGCACCAGCAGCCGACTGCCCGGCAGCGGATCGCCAAGGGTCGGCAGCGGCGTGACGATGCGCCGCGACGGCGCCTGGGCGACCAGCGGCACGTCGAGGAAGAACACCGAGCCGCGTCCGAGCCGCGAGCGTACCTGCACGCGGGTGCCGAGGATGCGGGCGATGCGGTCGACGATCGCCAGCCCCAGACCGACACCCTGCCGTGCGCTGCCGCGGGTGACGCCGAGCTGGTTGAATTCGAGGAAGATCGCGTCGAGCTGGTCTTCGGGGATGCCACGGCCGGTGTCCCAGATTTCCAGGCGCACGCTGTCGCCGCGCTTGCGCGCACCGAGCAGCACCCCGCCGTCGGCGGTGTAGCGGCAGGCGTTGCTCAGCAGGTTGCGCAGGATGCGGCCGAGCAGACGCGCGTCGGTGCTGATCGACAGCGGCGGAATGTGCGTCTGCAGGCGCAGCCCGGCCGCCTCGGCCACCGGCAGGAACTCCGAGGCGAGCGGCGAGAGCAGCTCGTCGAGGGTGTAGACGTCGAGGTCCGGCTCGACCGCCGCCTGATCCAGCCGGGAGATGTCCAGAAGATCGGAAAGCAGCTCCTCGGCGCCCTCCAGCGCCTGATGCGCGCGCTCGACCAGGGCGTGCTCGGCCACCGGCAGGGTGCGTTCGCGCAGGGTGGAGATCAGCAGGCGGGCGGCGTTCATCGGCTGCAGCAGGTCATGGCTGGCGGCGGCGAGGAACTTGTCCTTGCTGCGGTTGGCCTCCTCGGCGGCATCGCGCGCCTCGCGCAGCGCCTGCTCGACGCTCTCGCGCTGGGCGATCTCCTGTTGCAGGTGGCGGTTGGTGGCCAGCAGTTCCTCGGTACGCTCGGTGACCCGTCGCTCCAGCTCGTCGTTGAGCTGCTGCAGGCGCCGCTGGGCCTGCTTGCGCTCGGTGATGTCGGCCACGAAGCCCTCGACCAGATGGTGCTCGTCGGGCTTGTGCAGCAGGTTCATCATCACGTCCAGATGGCCGCCGTCGCGCCGGCGCAGCTGGGTCTCGTAGCCGAACAGACCGTTGCGCTCGCGCAGCACCTGGCGGATGAACTCCAGCTCCTCGGCACCACCGACGAACAGGTGCTGCGCCAGGTCGGTGTGGCTCCACAGCACCTGCTCCGGGTCGTCATAACCGAGCATGCGCGCCAGCGCCGGGTTGGCGGCGCAGATGCCGTCGTTGAGCCGGGCCTGGAAGATTCCGTGCACCGCGTGCTCGAACAGCCACTTGTAGCGGTTGCGCTCGCGTTCGAGTTCATCCAGGCGCGCGGCCAGTTCGGGGTAATAGCTCTTGCGCGCCGAGTGGTTGCCCAGGCCAAGCAACTCGGTGATCGGCGCCACCTCAGAGGGCTTCTGCATAGACCACCTCGACATCCCGCTGGGTGGACTGGCGCGGATTGGTGAGGATGCACGGGTCCTTGATGGCGTGCCCGGAGAGAAATGGAATATCGCCGGTGCGCACGCCGTGCAGGCTTAACGTCTCGTGAAAGCCCACGGCATGCTTGAAGTCGATCAGGTGGTGCACCAGGCGCGCGCGCACCTCGTTCGGCGTCAGCCCGCGGCAGTCGATGCCGAGGGTCTCGGCCACCACCTTGAACCGTTCCGGCGCGGCGGCGAAGTTGAACGCCACGACATGCTCGACCAGGGTGGCATTGCATAGCCCGTGCGGCAGGTCGAGGAAACCGCCAAGGCTGTGGCTCATGGCGTGCACCGCGCCGAGGATGGCGTTGGAGAAGGCCAGGCCCGCCTGCATGCTGCCGAGCATGATCTTCTCGCGCAGGGCGATGTCCTGCGGATTGGCGATCATCTGCACCAGGTTGCCGTTGATCAGGCGCATGGCCTCCAGCGCATGCGGGTCGGTCAGCGGCCCGCTGCCGGTGGAGACGAACGCCTCGATGGCGTGGGTGAGCGCGTCGATGCCGGTACAGGCCGAGAGGAACGGGTCCATGCTGGCAGTGGTTTCCGGGTCGATCAGCGACACATCCGGCACCACCGCCTTGCTGACGATGGAGAACTTCACCCGCTCTTCGGGGTTGGAAATGATCACGAACTGCGAAACGTCCGCCGAGGTGCCAGCGGTGGTCGGAATCAGGATCAGCGGCGGGCTGGGCATGCGGATGGTATCGACGCCCTCGAACTCGAGGATGCTGCGCCCGTGCGCCACCACGATGCCGATGCCCTTGGCGCAGTCCATCGGGCTGCCGCCGCCCACCGCGACGATCACGTCGCAACCGTGGGTGCGGTACACATCGGCGCCGAGCATCACCTCCTCGACCCGCGGGTTGGGCGAGACGTGGGTGAACAGCTGGTAGGCGATGCCCTGCTGGTCCAGGCTTGCCAGCACATCGGTCACCCAGCCCGCCGCCTGCACGCCGGGGTCGGAAACCACCAGCACCTTGCGGGCGCCGAAGGTGGCGGCGTAATTGCCGACCGCGTGGCGCGACCCGGCACCGAAGATGATTTCCGGACTGACGAACTTGCGAAGTGGCGAAATTCTGGACATGAGCTCGACCGCTGGCTTGAGCCGTTATTGTTATGGACGTTTTAGCCTACTGCAATGCTAGGTCTTTTTTATCGGCGCGGCGGCCCCTCAGACCACCGTGCCGACCAGGGGTGCGATGGTACTGCAGTGACCGCCGGCGAGATACGCCAGCGGGCGCTGCCGGAGGCCTGCAAACCCCCGCGGCAGACGCATGGCAGATAGCGGTTGGACCGGCGACGCGGCCAATTTATCCGACGAACGGGGGCGCATCCGCCGCCGTTTCCGACAGACACCGGCAATAGAACTGCCACTCCTGCTCCAACGCCTGGGCCAGGTGCTTCGCCTGGCGGAACCCATGCCCTTCGTCGGCGAACACGTGATAAGCGACCGGCACGCCGTGCTGGCGCAGCGCGGCGACCATCGACTCGGTCTGCGCCGGCACCACCACACGGTCCTTGCCGCCCTGAAAGAAGATCACCGGCGCAACGATACGCTCGGCGTGATAGAGCGGCGTGCGCCGGGCGTAGCGCGCGGCATCGCGCTCGGGATCGCCGATCAGCCAGTCCAGATAATCCGCCTCGAACTTGTGGGTCGCCCGGCGCAGGCTCAGCGGGTCACTCACGCCGTACAGGCTGGCGCCGCCACAGAAGGCCCGGGTGAACGCCAGGGCCAACAGCGCCGTGTAGCCGCCGGCGCTGGCGCCGCGAATGAACGCCTGCGCCGGGTCGATACGCCGGCACTCGGCCAGGTGGGCGACCAGCGCCGCGGCATCTTCGACCTCCACCTCGCCCCAGGCGCCAGCAAGGCGCATGCGCTGGGCGCGGCCGAAACCGCTGGAGCCCCGGTAGTTGAGATCGGCCACGGCGAACCCGCGCTGGGTCCAGAACTGGATGCGCGGGTCGAACACCGGATAGGCCGCCGAGGTCGGCCCGCCATGCAGAAACACCACCAGTGGCGGCTTGCGCCGACCCGGTGAGCGCGCCGCGCCGTTGCGCGGCGGATAGAAAAACGCCTGGGCCCACTCACCCGCGCCGGTGGCAAAGCGCTGCGACTCGGGTCGCGATAATTGCGCGGGGGCCAGCGGTCGCTCGCCACCACTGATGATCTGCACGCGGCCACTGGCACGCTCCAGTGCGATCACCGCCGGCAGGCGATCAGGCGCGCCAGCGATGGCGTAATACCGCTGCTGATCGGCGCACAGCTGGCGAAAGCGGCTGAATCCGCTGGCCAGGCGTCGTTCGCCGCCACTGCGCCGCGCGCAGAGCACGCCGAAGCCGTCCTCGAAACGGGTCAGCAGCAGCTCATCGCACGTCTGTGGCAGATAACTGCATACCCCCAGCTGCCAGGGTGCCGGCGCATGATCGGCCGGGGCCATCCCGGCCAGCGGCGCCAGCTCGTCGCCATTCTCGAACCAGGGTTGCCACCAGCCGGCACGGTCGCTCAGTACCCAGAGCCGGCCGTCGAGGTCGAAGCGCGGTTGTTGCAGCGACTCGGCCTGCGCCTCGCCGGCCAGGCAACGGGCCGCTGCCAGGCCAGTGGCCGATCGCTCGGCCAGCATCAGTCGGGTGGCGGTCCAAGGCTGCGCCGGGCGGCTCCATTCGATCCAGGCGAGCCGCTGGCCATCGGCGCTGACCGCTGGCGCGGCATAGAAGTCGGCGCCTTCGGCGAGCACCTGACGCGCCCCGTCGGCAAGCCCGATCTGTACCAGCCGGTGGCACGGATACGGCTCACCGCCCTGCTCTTCCACCGCCAGCACGGCATCGTGCGCGGCATCGTAGACCAGGCCGCCGTAGCGGCAGTCGGCGCGATCGGTCAGCGGCTCGGGCCGCTCGCCCGCCCCGCGCTGGCGATACAGCTGTTGGTCGGACTCGTTGACGAACACCCAGTCGCGCCCGGTCAGGCACAGGCAGCCGCCACCGTATTCGTAGACGCGACTGCGCAAGGAAAAGCCCGGAGGAGTCAGGCACTCGGCACCCGCGCCGTCCCAGAACCACAGGGTGCAGCGCGAATCGGCCGGGTTGTAGCGCACCCAGTAGAGGCCGCCGTGGCCGGCCTCTAGCTCGGCGAAATCGGCGCTGGCGCAGGCGGCCTGCTCGGCGCTCCAGTCGCTCGGCCAGTGGCCGTAAGGCGCGAGGGTGATGCTCATTGCGTAAGGCTTCGGCGCATCCGGCGCCGCTCAGGATGACTTGCAGATGATCTTCGAGGCCTTTTCGTTGCGGTATTGCAGCGATTCGACCGGTGCCGGCGCTTCGGACGCCTGACGCCGGGCCTCGAGGATGATGCCGTGGTGCTCGGACTTGCTGCACACCGGGTCGGCGTTGCTGGCATCGCCGGTGAGCATGAACGCCTGGCAGCGGCAGCCGCCGAAGTCGCGTTCCTTCTCGTCGCAGGAGCGGCACGGCTCGGGCATCCAGTCGTAACCGCGGAAGCGGTTGAAGCCGAACGACTCGTTCCAGATGTACTTGAGATCGTGCTCCTTGACGTTGGGGAACTGCACCGGCAACTGGCGCGCGCTGTGGCACGGCAGCGCGGTGCCGTCGGGGGTAATGTCGAGAAACAGGCTGCCCCAGCCGTTCATGCAGGCCTTGGGGCGCTCCTCGTAGTAATCGGGGGTGACGAAGATCAGCTTGCAGGGGTGATTCTGCGCGGCGAGCTTCTCGCGGTACTCGTTGGTGATGCGCTCGGCGCGTTCGAGCTGCTCCTTGCTCGGCAGCAGGCCGGCGCGGTTGAGCTCGGCCCAGCCGTAGAACTGACAGGTGGCGAGCTCGACGAAGTCGGCCTCCAGCTCGATGCACAGCTCGATGATCTGGTCGATGCGGTCGATGTTCAGCCGGTGGGTGACGAAGTTGAGCACCATCGGGTAGCCGTGCTTCTTCACCGCGCGGGCCATGGCGACCTTCTGCTGGTAGGCCTTGCCGCTGCCGGCGAGCAGGTTGTTCAGCTCCTCGTCGGCGGCCTGGAAGCTGATCTGGATGTGGTCCAGCCCGGCCTTGGCGAACGCCTCGACCTTCTCCTCGGTCAGGCCGATGCCGGAGGTGATCAGGTTGGTGTAGTAGCCCAGCTCGCGCGCAGCGGCGATCAGCTCGACCAGGTCCTGGCGCACCAGCGGCTCGCCACCAGAAAAGCCCAGCTGTGCGGCGCCCAGCTCGCGGGCCTGGCGGAACACCTCGATCCATTGTGCAGTGCTCAGCTCCTCGCCCTGACGGGCGAAGTCCACCGGGTTGGAGCAGTACGGGCATTGCAGCGGGCAACGGTAGGTCAGCTCGGCCAGCAGCCAGAGTGGCGGGCCTACCGGCTTGTCAGCGCAGGTCGATCCAGAAGCGTTCATTGGCCACCTCGAATAGAGCCAGGATGTCTTCGGCGATGCCTTCGGCCTCGGGGAAACGCGCCTGCAGCTCGGCGATGATCGCGCCGATGCTGCGTTGGCCGTCCACCAGCTTGAGGATCTCGCCGGCGCTTTCGTTGAGCTTGATCATCCCCTCGGGATAGAGCAGCACATGGCAATCCTGCGCCGGTTCCCACTGAAAGCGATAGCCGCGGCGGATGGCCGGAATTTTGGTCAGTTCGATGGTGCTCATGGTGCTCGCCTGCTTGGCCCGGGGGCCGCGTTCTTGTCTTGTCGCCCTGCGTTTCTTGCAGGGGCTGCTACGGATGCTGGGCCCGCTACACCCGTGCGGCGCGCCGATGGTGGACAACGCTGCGCGGTTGTTCACCGTATACGAGCGCAGCGGCAGCCGGCGTAGAGCCGTAGGGTGGACAACGGCGAAGCCTTGTCCACCTTGGCCCTTAAAGCTCGATCCCTTTGTGCCACACGCGCTCGGCGGTGACCGTGTGGTACGGCGGGCGGTCGAGCTCATAGGCCATGCTCATGGCGTCGAGCATGGTCCAGAGCACGTCGAGCTTGAACTGCAGGATGTTGAGCATGCGCTCCTGCGCCTCGCGCGTGGTGTAGTGCTCGAGGGTGATGCGCAGGCCGTGCTCGACATCGCGGCGTGCTTCCTTCAGGCGCTTGCGGAAGTAGTCATAGCCCGAAGCGTCGATCCACGGGTAGTGGGTCGGCCAGGCGTCGAGACGCGACTGATGAATGGTCGGCGCGAACAGTTCGGTGAGCGAGCTGCTGGCCGCTTCCTGCCAGCTGGCACGGCGGGCGAAGTTGACGTAGGCGTCCACGGCGAAGCGCACACCCGGCAACACCAGTTCCTGGGAGAGCACCTGCTCACGGTCCAGCCCCACCGATTCGGCCAGACGCAGCCAGGCCTCGATGCCACCCTCCTCGCCGGGGGCGCCATCGTGGTCGATGATGCGCTGGATCCAGCCACGGCGGGTTTCGCGGTCCGGACAGTTGGCCATGATCGCGGCATCCTTGATCGGGATGCACACCTGATAATAAAAGCGGTTGGCGACCCAGCCCTGAATCTGTTCCTTGGTGGCGCGGCCTTCGTACATGGCCACGTGGAACGGATGGTGGATGTGGTAGAGATCCCCTTTGGCGCGCAGCGCCTTTTCGAATTCCTCGGGGGTCATGGCAGGCTGAGTCATTGGCTTCCCTCTTGTGGCGGCGGTGCCGCGGTCTTGTTCTTGTCGGTGAAGTTGCGCCAGGCCGGCTCGTCCCGTCCGGCCTGGCGAGCGCCGGGTCTTACAGTTCGATTTCCATCCCGTCCCAGGCGACTTCCACGCCCTGGCGGGCCAGTTCGGCGCGCTCGGCAGAGTCTTCGTTGAGGATCGGGTTGGTGTTGTTGATGTGGATCAGCACCTTGCGCTGACGCGGGAATCCTGCGAGCACCTCGAGCATGCCGCCCTCGCCGCTCTGCGGCAGGTGGCCCATCTCGCTGCCGAGCTTGGTGCCGCAACCGAACTGGATCATTTCGTCGTCGCGCCACAGGGTGCCGTCCACCAGCAGGCAATCGGCCTGGGCCATCCAGTCGAGCAGATGATCGTGCACCTGCCCAAGCCCCGGCGCGTAGAACAGCACGCCGCCGGTGTTGGCATCCTCGATGAACAGCCCGATGTTGTCGCCCGGGTGCGGATCATGGCGATGCGGCGAATACGGCGGCGCGGCGCTGCGCAGCGGAATGGGGGTGAAACGCAGGTTCGGGCAGGCCGGCACGGTGAACGGATCGTCCAGGCCGATGCGGTTCCACTTCAGGCCGCCGTTCCAGTGCTCGAGCATGTTGAACAGCGGAAAGCCGGTGGTCAGGTCCTGATGGACCATGTCGGTGCACCACACCTCGTGCGGGCAGCCTTCACGCAGAGTCAGCAGGCCGGTGGTGTGGTCGATCTGACTGTCGAGCAGGATCAGGCCGCGGATCGCCGTATCGCGCACGGCGCGCGCCGGTTGCAGCGCAGGGAAGCCTTCGATCTGGGCACGAATGTCGGGGGAGGCATTGCAGATGATCCAGTTGACGCCATCGTCGGAGAGCGCGATGGACGACTGGGTGCGGGCATGGGCGCGAATGCTGCCTTCCCGCAGGCCGCGGCAGTTGGGGCAGTTGCAGTTCCACTGAGGGAAACCACCCCCGGCAGCGGAGCCAAGAATTCGGATGTGCATGGGGTGACCCCGGTCGGACGGCCCCGGCGTGCGGGTGAATCCCCTGCACACCCGGCGCTTTGCCCGGTGGGCGGGTCGTCCGGTCTGCTGCTACCAGCCGGCCGGACGGCTCACCCGTCGACGCGCGTGCCCGGATACTCCGGAACGGTCACGCGCCCACGTTCGAGGCCTGGATGAATCAACGATTAGCGAAGTACATGGTGACTTCGAAGCCAATGCGCAGATCAGTGAAGGCGGGCTTTTTCCACATGGCGGAGTTCCTCTTGTTGATTGACCGGCGATTCCGGTAGGCACAGTTATGCGCCTATCCGGTGCACAGCCCAATGGTACTTTGGAACGAGTTTTTGCTGACCTTGGTATCTGACCGACGGCGCGTCATTGAGCTCCCCGCCGCCAAGCCCGTCCCAGACGCCTCGCCCGGTTTACCAATTGCTTGAGCCGCTCGCGCCAATAGCCTGCGGCGATGGCCTGCAAAACCCTCAAAAGCGTCGGCGAGCTCCCCGAGACGGCCGAGCGTGCGCTTCCGACATCCCGCGCAGGCGCGCCGGCTGCCGGCCAGCGCTGGCAGAGGCATAAAAAAAGGCGCACCGAAGTGCGCCTGAAGGAGGGTTAACAAACTGCTGAGGAGATACGGATCAGAAGAAGCCCAGCGGATTGATGTCGTAGCTGATCAGCAGGTTCTTGGTCTGCTGGTAGTGGTCGAGCATCATCTTGTGGGTTTCGCGGCCAACGCCGGACTTCTTGTAGCCACCGAACGCGGCGTGCGCCGGGTACAGGTGGTAGCAGTTGGTCCATACGCGACCGGCCTGGATGCCACGACCCATGCGGTAGGCACGGTTGATGTCGCGGGTCCAGACGCCGGCACCCAGGCCGAACTCTGTGTCGTTGGCGATCGCCAGGGCTTCGGCTTCGTCCTTGAAGGTGGTGACACCCACCACCGGGCCGAAGATTTCTTCCTGGAAGATGCGCATGTTGTTGGTGCCCTTGATCAGGGTCGGCTGGATGTAATAGCCGCTCGCCAGGCTGCCTTCGAGCTTCTCGGCGGCGCCGCCGGTGAGGATCTGAGCACCCTCTTCCTTGGCGACATCCATGTAGGACAGGATCTTGTCGAACTGCTGCTGGGACGCCTGGGCGCCGACCATGGTCTCGGTATCCAGCGGGTTGCCACGCTTGATCTGCTTGACCTTCTTCATGACCTCGGCCATGAACTCGTCGTAGATCGACTCCTGGATCAGCGCGCGCGACGGGCAGGTGCAGACTTCGCCCTGGTTGAAGAACGCCAGCACCAGACCTTCGGCAGCCTTCTCGATGAACGCCGGCTCGGCCTTCATGATGTCTTCGAAGTAGATGTTGGGGGACTTGCCACCCAGCTCGACGGTGCTCGGAATGATGTTTTCGGCGGCGCACTTCATGATGTGCGAGCCAACCGGGGTCGAACCGGTGAAGGCGATCTTGGCGATGCGCTTGCTGGTGGCCAGAGCCTCGCCAGCTTCACGACCGAAGCCCTGAACCACGTTCAGCACGCCCTTGGGCAGCAGGTCACCGATCAGCTCCATCAGGACGGTGATCGACAGCGGAGTCTGCTCGGCCGGCTTGAGGACGATGGCGTTACCGGCAGCCAGCGCCGGAGCCAGTTTCCAGGCGGCCATCAGCAGCGGGAAGTTCCACGGAATGACCTGACCGACCACGCCCAGCGGCTCGTGGAAATGGTAAGCAGCGGTGTGCTCGTTGATCTCGGCGCAGGTACCTTCCTGGGCGCGGATGCAACCAGCGAAGTAACGGAAATGGTCAGCAGCCAGCGGCACGTCGGCGTTCAGGGTTTCGCGAACGGCCTTGCCGTTGTCCCAGGTCTCGGTGACGGCCAAAAGCTCGAGGTTCTGCTCGATACGGTCGGCGATCTTCAACAGGATGTTGGCGCGCTCCTGCACGGAGGTGCGGCCCCAGGCCGGCGCAGCAGCGTGCGCGGCATCGAGTGCCTTGTTGATGTCGTCGGCGTCGGAACGCGGGAACTCGGCAATCACTTCACCGGTAACCGGCGTGGTGTTGACGAAATACTGGCCGTTGACCGGAGCAACGAACTCGCCATTGATGTAGTTGCCGTAACGCGGCTTGAAGGAAACGATGGAACCTGCGGTACCGGGTTGCGCGTAGATCATGGTCGTGGGCCTCTTTTTCTCTTCTTGTCCATCCCCGACTCCCATGAGTCAGGTCATGGTGGGGATATTTGCAGCCGACTTGGGCCACGTGTATGCGCCCATGGCACAGGAGGGATCGTCCTTTGGTACTACACGGAGTAGTAACCCCCGCCAAAGGTAGCAACAAGGGTAGACCGTGGCGGGAGAGACGAGTGCTCGAGCGCCACTACGCCCGGCGTGATAAGGCCGTCAGCGGGCCGATGGTGCGTCGAGCTGATGGTGGTAGGACTGACCGTCGGCGTCGGTCCAGCGAAGCGACACCCGCCCTGCGTCGACCGGCAATAGCAAGCGCCAGTACGGGTTGGCCGACAACCCCTCGTATGGCTCGACCCAAACCGACGGCTGTCCATCGACCGTTATGCTGATCGACTGCAGCAGACGCCGGGGCAGCGGCTTGCCGGCGTGGTCCTCGCGACGTCCGGTTTCCATCGGGTGGCGCAACAGGCTGACCAGTTCCACCGCACCGCCCTGCTCGCGCCGCCAGGCCTGGGTCTGGCCGAGCCGGGCCAGCGGATCGCTGCTTGCCGGCACCAGGCAACTGCTGCCAGCCACATTCACCGCCTGACTGGCCTGCCAGCTGCGCCCGCCGGCATCGCGCGCGACCACCTCCACCGCCTGGCTCTGCGGCAGGCGTACCCGGGTGGACAGCTCGAGGGTCTCGCGCTGGACGTAAACGACCACGCGGGCAATGCGCGGATCGGGCTCGCCGACGCGCAACAACAACAGCTCGACCGGCACCTGCGCCCCACTCAGCCGCACGGTGACCGGCACGAACGCGCCGTCCTCGATCCATTCGGGCACCTGCAGCTCGAGCCCGGCGTCTTGCAAACGGCTATCGGCCAGCAGCTGCTCGCGCGCCTGCTCCAGCGCGCCCGCCTGTGCCCCGAAACTCAGCAGCCATAACGCAAGCAACGCCGCCCTCACGGCCGCGCCCCCCAGGTCGCCTGCCCTATCGCCTGGTACCAGCCGTCGGCCTCGCGCGCCTCCTGCTCACGCAGCGTGCCGGGCGCGCCCAGCGGGCTTAGCTGCAACGTGCCGGGTGCCTCTTCCAGACGTCCGGCCGCAACCCGGTAACGTGCGCTGATCGATACCGCGACATCCGGTGCCAACAGGCTGTAGCACGTGTTGTCCAGCGACACCGGGGGTGTCGCTGCGCCGCGCAACTCGGCGAGCAGCGCGGCAACCGCCAGACGCGCCTGGGCGTGAGCACTGTGGGCAGACTTGGGCATCGGCGCAGCGATGCAGGCGTCGCCAATGGCCAGGATGCGCGGCGCCCGCAGCGCGCGAAAGGTAGTCGGCTGCACCGGCACCCAGCCCGAGGCATCCACCAGTCCGATACGCTGGGCCAGGGCGCCGGCATGCTGAGGCGGGATCAGATTGATCACCTCCGCGCCATGACGACTGCCGAATTCGCATTCGACTTCCTGGCGCTTGGCGTCCAGGCGTACCACCTTGCCGTCGTCGGCATGGCCAAGCCACTCCACCATTCCGGGAAACAGCTGCTGCCAGCCCTCCTGGAACAGCGCCTGTTTGGAGAAGCTGTCCTTGGCATCGAGTATCAGCACCTTCGAGCGCGGCTTGTGCCGGCTCAGATACCAGGCGATCAGACTGGCGCGCTCGTATGGTCCGGGTGGGCAGCGGTAAGGGTTGCCCGGCACGCTCAGCAGGACACGACCGCCGTCGGGCATGGCCTGCAACTGCTTTCTGAGCAACAGCGTTTGCGCCCCGGCCTTCCAGGCGTGTGGCACCCGTTCTGCCGCCAGCTCAGCCGAATGGCCCTCGACGTCGGAGAACGCAAAGTCAATGCCGGTGGCGAAAACCAGCCAGTCGTAATCCAGCCAGCGCCGGTCGGCGAGCTGTACTCGCTGACGAACCGGATCGACGTCCCGCGCCGCCTGCCGCTCATGCCGGATGCCAAGCATTTCCAGCCCGCGGTAGGACCAGGTGAGCGCCGGCATCTCAGCCAGCCCGGCGATGACGGCATTGCTGCGAGGACAGGTGTGGAAGGTTTCGGCCGGCTCGACGAGGGTCACCGCCAGGCCTGGTTCCTGGGTCTTGAGCAGCCGCGAGGCCGCAGCGCCAGCAAAGCCGCCGCCCACCACGACCACCCGCGCGCTGGCAGAGGACGAACCAAGCGCGGCGTGACACAGGGGCAGCGCCGTCAGTCCGGCCAGAAAGGCGCGCCGCCCGAACCGCCCCTGTGTCATGGCTCGATCCGCGGTCAGCCGATGTGCTCTGGGCGATAGCCCAGGCGCAAGCCACCCCAGTGACGGCCTTTCACGTAGATGGGCACGGACAGGTCATGCATCTGCTCGCCGGTATCGCGGGTATAGGTCTGCAGCAGCAACGGACGCTGATGGCTACCACAGCGCAGCCCGGTGCGGTCATTGAACAGGCGCTTGCTACGGCTGTAGACGCGATCGTGCTCGCGATCGCCGGTCGGCGCCTGACTGAACGCCTTGTTATGGGTCGGTACATAGCCTTCCGGCGTACAGGCAATGGCGAAGATCATGCCTTCGTGGGCGCTGAGCAGCGGCTCCTGCAGCGCCGGCAGCACTTCGTCGGCGTAACGATCGAAGCGAGTGCTGTACTTCGCCGGCCAGGTACCGGGGATCGGCTGGTAGTTGCGATCGAACAACGCCTCGGCGGTGATGCGGCCAGCATCCATATCGCGCTCGAATCGCTCGCCAATGGCCTTGGCAGCCTCGCGGGCGAGGTCGAAGACGCGCTGGTGGTAATCGTCCAGGCCCACCTCGGCGAGCTGCTCGCTGATCTTTTCGGCCTGTTCTTCCAGGCGAACCGCGGCTTCTTCGAGACGCTGGGTATGGGCATCGCTCTCGGCGAGGTCGCTGCGCATGCGATCGACGGCCTCGAACAGGCTGTCGAGCTGCTCCCGGTTGTTCGACGAGCCGACAGCAATTTCACCGACCTGGCGCTCGACACCCTGAGCAAGCTGAGCGATGCGCTCCAGCCCGCTGCCAGCCTGCTCGACTTCCAACACGCTGGCGTCCATGTCGGAGGTGAGCTGGCGGATCTGATCGACCACCGCCGCCGTTTGCGCCTGGATGTCAGCGACCATCTGCCCCACTTCTTCGGTGGCGGACGAGGTGCGTGCAGCCAGCCCGCGCACTTCATCGGCAACCACCGCGAAACCGCGTCCGTATTCCCCGGCACGCGCCGCTTCGATGGCCGCGTTCAGCGCCAGCAGATTGGTCTGGCTGGCAATCCCTTGGATTACCTGGGTGACGCGCTGGATGTCTTCGCTGCGCTGGCTAAGCGTTTCGATCAGCTCACGGCTGGCGCTGGCCCGGCTGCTCAGCTGGTGCATGGTGCTGATGGTGTGCTTGACCACGCGCAGGCCCTGGTCGCTGCTCTCGCGCGCATCGTGAGCGGCCGTCACGGCTTCGCGGCTGAGCTGGGAGGTCTGTGCCTCGGTCGCGATCATGCTGTGTGCGCTGGAAACGATGCGCTCGGCACCCTGCAACTGCGACTCGAGGCGCTCGCCAAGCCGCTTCACGGCGAACGCGACTTCCGCCGCCGAAAGGGCATTGTGGGTGGTGTTCTGCGAAAGCGAACGACTCATCTGGACGAGACTGTCCTCTTCGCTCTGCTGTTGCACCGCAGCAGGCTGCGGCTGGCGCCGCCACAACAGCGGCAGCCAGGCCACCAGCACCATCAAAGGCAGCGCGACCGCGAGTCCGAGCAGCCCCTTATGGAGCCCCCAGGCCAACAGAACAACACCAAGCGCCTGAAAAACACCAATCAGAAAGCGTGGAATGCGCCCGCTCATCTTTTACCTCGCAAGCCGGCCCTGGGGCCTTGTTGTTTTTGTGATGGACGTGCGTGTTATCGGCAGTCTCGCCAATAGGTTTATCCCCTAACAGATGTACGGCATATGGCCCGATGGTAGGGGTTGTCTTCTCTTTTGGCAGGCGAATTGCCCTTCTTGCCGGAGGGATTGGCACTGTGCGGCGGAACGTTTCTCGAAAACGCGCGTCCCAGGGCTTTCGGCTGGATTCCCGCCAATGAAAAAGCCGGTATCAATTGATACCGGCTTTTTCCGGCAGGCGGTCCGCGCCGCTCGCCGCCTAGCGACCCTGCGGGGTGTTTACGCTGGTTCGGCCTCGGTCTCGAAGTCAAACACCAGCTCGCCGCCGCGCACGTCGATATGGACGATCCCGCCGTGCTCGGCCAGGTCCCCGAAAAGGATCTCTTCGGCCAACGGCCGTTTGATCTTGTCCTGGATGAGACGCGCCATCGGCCGGGCCCCCATCTGCGGATCGTAACCGCGCTCGGCCAGCCAGCCGCGCGCCGCATCGGTAACCTCGAGCGTGACGTGCTTGTCCTCCAGCTGGCTCTGCAGCTCGACGAGGAACTTGTCGACAATGCTCTTGATCACCTCGTGATTCAGACGGCCGAACTGGATGATGGCGTCCAGACGGTTGCGAAACTCCGGCGTAAAGCTCTTCTTGATGACTTCCATGGCGTCGGAGGTGTGGTCCTGCTGGGTAAAACCGATCGACGCACGCGCCGCCGTCTCCGCACCGGCATTGGTGGTGAGGATCAGGATCACGTTACGAAAATCGGCCTTGCGCCCGTTGTTGTCGGTGAGCGTGCCGTGGTCCATCACCTGCAGCAGCAGGTTGAACACCTCCGGGTGCGCCTTTTCGATCTCATCAAGCAGCAGCACGCAATGCGGCGTCTTGGTGATCGCCTCGGTCAGCAGGCCACCCTGGTCGAAGCCGACATAGCCGGGCGGCGCGCCGATCAGGCGGGAAACCGTATGGCGCTCCATGTACTCGGACATGTCGAAGCGAATCAGCTCGATGCCAAGCGACTTGGCCAGCTGCCGCGCCGCCTCGGTCTTGCCAACCCCGGTCGGTCCGGAAAACAGGAAGGAGCCGACCGGTTTGTCGGGCGCCTTCAGGCCCGCGCGGGAGAGCTTGATCGCCGTTGCCAGCGAGTCGATCGCCTCGTCCTGGCCAAATACCGTGAGCTTGAGGTCCCGCTCGAGATTGCGCAGCAGCTCCTTATCCGAGGTGCTGACATGCTTGGGCGGAATGCGAGCAATCTTGGCGACGATGTCTTCCACCTGGGGCACATCGATCAGCTTGACGCGCTGCTCCATCGGCAGCAGGCGCTGGAACGCACCGGCTTCGTCGATCACATCAATGGCCTTGTCCGGCATGTGGCGGTCATTGATGTAGCGCGAGGCCAGCTCGGCCGCGGCGCGCAGGGCCTCGTCGCTGTATTCGATGGCGTGATGCTGCTCGAAGCGCGACTTGAGCCCCTTGAGGATGCCCACCGTGTCCTCAACCGACGGCTCGACCACATCCACTTTCTGGAAACGGCGGGCCAGCGCGCGGTCCTTCTCGAAGATGCCACGGTACTCCTGGAAGGTGGTCGAACCGATGCAGCGAATTTCCCCGGAAGACAGCAGGGGCTTGAGCAGGTTTGACGCATCCATCACCCCACCGGAGGCAGCGCCTGCGCCGATGATGGTGTGAATCTCATCAATGAAGAGGATGGCGTGCGGCCGCTTGCGCAGTTCGTTCAACAGGGCCTTGAAGCGTTTTTCGAAATCGCCGCGGTACTTGGTGCCGGCCAACAGCGCGCCCATGTCGAGGGAGTAGACGACACTGTCGGCGAGCAGATCAGGCACCTGGCGATCCACGATACGCTTGGCGAGCCCTTCGGCGATGGCGGTCTTGCCCACCCCGGCCTCGCCGACCAGCAGTGGGTTGTTCTTGCGCCGGCGAGCGAGGATCTGCGTGACCCGTTCCACCTCATGTTCGCGGCCAACCAGCGGGTCGATCCGGCCCTGGCGCGCCTGCTCGTTGAGGTTGCTGGCATACGCATCGAGCGGCTGGCTCGCGGAGGACACCTCCGCGCTCTCCTCGTCCTGCATCTCCGATTCCTGCTCGGCGCTTGGCGCCTGGCCGGGAACCTTGGAAATACCGTGAGCGATGTAATTGACCACGTCGATCCGGGCGACATTCTGCTGCTTCAGCAGAAACACCGCCTGGCTTTCCTGCTCGCTGAAGATCGCTACCAGTACGTTGGCGCCGGTTACCTCACGCTTGCCGGAGCTTTGCACATGGAACACCGCACGCTGCAAAACGCGCTGGAAACCGAGCGTTGGCTGAGTTTCGCGCTCCTCGTCGTGCTGGGGAATCAGAGGCGTGGTGGAGTCGATGAACTCCTGCAGATCGTGACGCAGTTTGTCCAGGCTGGCGCCACAGGCCCGAAGCACGGTGGCTGCCGCTTCGTTGTCGAGCAAGGCCAACAGGAGGTGTTCAACCGTCATGAATTCATGGCGCTTGGTACGTGCCTCTTTGAAAGCCAGATTCAGGGTGACTTCGAGCTCACGATTCAACATAGCTTTCACCTCTTACCAAGCAGTCCGCCTACCCGTCCTGCTCTATCTCGCAAAGCAATGGATGCTGACACTCCCTAGCATACTGATTCACCTGCATCGCCTTGGTTTCAGCTATATCGCGGGTGAACACGCCACAGACCGCTTTTCCCTGCGTGTGGACGGTCAACATTATCTTGGTGGCAACTTCCCGATTGTGATTGAAGATTCCTTCCAGAACCTCGACGACAAAATCCATCGGGGTGTAATCGTCGTTGAACATGACAACGCGATACCGTGGCGGTGCCTTGAGCGCCGGCTTGGCCTCCTGAACAGCCAGGCCGGTGTCGCCGCCTGGATGGTGATCATGGTCATCCTGATTGGATGTTAGACGAGTCGGAGACATTGCATGCATCACGGTATCGCTTTCTTTTTCGAGGGTGAATTGCCGATATTTGAGCGTTCTTGTCAGACAACGAAATCGCCTTGACTATCTGACAAACAATGTTACAAACAAGCAAACAGACTACGGCACCCTGGGTTAGCGTATGCGTCGAATGGCAACACAGTGTGTGTATCAACGTTTGTAGTGGATGTTACTCCAGCACCGGGGTCTTTGCAGAGGGAAAACAGCATGCTCAGCGGTAAGGTCAAGTGGTTCAACAACGCCAAGGGCTACGGCTTCATTGTGGCCGATGGCGGCGATGAGGACCTGTTCGCCCATTATTCAGCTATTCAGATGGACGGTTACCGGACACTGAAGGCAGGGCAAGCGGTCATGTTCGACATTCTGCAAGGCCCGAAGGGCTTGCACGCCATCAATATCCGCCCACACGCCCCGGTGGAAGCACCTTCTGTCGGAGTTACCCGCTCAGCGGTCGACGTCTGATTCAAGCGAGCACCCGCCGACTGCCGCGCCCGCGCGGCAGTCGGCTCGTGCCTTTGCATACCACGCCACCCAGCCCCTCTCCTGAATCGCCTCTGATAGCGATCCTCATTCCTGATCGCGCACCAGCGACCGCGCCTCCGCCGCATTACCTACCCATCGCACGGAACAATCGGCCGCCCTGGGATACTCAAAGCTTGAAGCGCACAGCGTTTTCGCGCGAGCCCCCTGGCGTTTCCGCAGGCACGTGCTGCACTGCAGCGAGTCTCACGCCCGCAAACACGAAACCGGCAGAAGCAACCCAGCGGGGCTCAAGTCGCAAGGAGGATGGGAGCGAAATGTCGACAAAAGACGCCTGCCGTGCCAGCGGACCGTCAACCCGACCAAGGCAGCAGCCACCCCAGACTAATGGCTTACTGCCCATGAATGCCTGCTCCGGACGTGTTATTCTCCGCGCGCGTTTTGCAGCGGCCTGCGACCTTGGCCGAAGCTGCAGAGAGCCGGGCCCAGCGCCCTCGCCTCTGTTTCGCGTCGGATTTACGCAGCCGCCTATGGCCAAAAGCCGAGGTGACAGAAAGGACGCCTCAAGCAAGAACTATCGTCTTGCGCCTTAGGACTTTTAACCACAGCACAACTGAAGGTTAGATCGACAACATGCCCACACGTTCAAAGATTGTTTACACGTTCACCGATGAAGCACCGGCCCTTGCGACCTACTCCCTGCTGCCGATCATCGAAAGCTACGTCGCCTCTTCGGGCATCACGATCGAGACGCGAGACATCTCCCTGGCCGGACGCATTCTGGCGAACTTCCCCGAATACCTGAAAGAAGAACAGCGTATTCCTGACCACCTGGCCGAACTGGGTCAGATGGCAACCACCCCCGATGCCAACATCATCAAGCTGCCGAACATCAGCGCCTCGATCCCACAGCTCAAGGCGGCCATCAAGGAACTGCAGCAGCACGGCTATGCACTGCCGGATTACCCGGAAGCACCGGCCAACGATACCGAGCGCAACGTCAAGGCCCGCTACGACAAGATCAAAGGCAGCGCCGTGAACCCGGTTCTGCGCGAGGGCAACTCTGACCGCCGCGCGCCCCTCTCGGTCAAGAACTACGCCCGCAAGCACCCGCACAAGATGGGCGCCTGGTCTGCCGACTCCAAGTCGCACGTCGCCCACATGAATCAGGGTGACTTCTACGGCAGCGAAAAGGCCGTCACCATCGGCGCGCCCTGCACCGTTCGCATCGAACTGGTCGGCAACGATGGCTCCACCAGCGTATTGAAGGAAAAGACCAGCCTGCTGGCCGGTGAAATCATCGATTGCTCGGTCATGAGCAAGAAGGCGCTGCGCAGCTTCATCGCCGAGCAGATCGAAGACTCCAAGAAGCAGGGCGTGCTGTTCTCTGCACACCTGAAAGCCACCATGATGAAGGTCTCCGACCCGATCATGTTCGGTCATGCCGTCTCCGTCTTCTACAAGGACGTCTTCGACAAGCACGCCGCCACCCTCCGCGAGTTGGGCGTCAATGCGAACATGGGCCTGGGCGATCTCTACAAGAAACTGGAGAAGCTGCCGGCGGCCAAACGGGCTGAAATCGAAGGCGACATCAAGGCCGTGTACGGCAAACGCCCCGCCCTGGCCATGGTCGACTCCCGTAAAGGGATCACCAACCTGCATGTGCCCAACGACGTCATCGTCGACGCCTCGATGCCGGTCG
>JAUVZY010000045.1 GCA_030602315.1 Pseudomonadaceae bacterium
CGGGATTGCTGGAGAGTGAAGGTACGCATGAGCCGAAAGCACTAACTGGGTGAATGGGTGTCAGATGCTATTATATCGCTCTAAGCCTTGTTATTGCAGGCTTTGGGCGTGAGTTCAGCTCGTTGAAGTCACGGATTCAGGGTATAATCATAAACAACCGTCCAGTCGGTTGCTTTTAAAACTCATGATGCGAGATGCCGTAGGGACGCGGACGAACCCGAAACGCTGGAAGTGAAACAGGAAGAGCACCTCATCAACCAGCCGAAAGAGGCATGGGTGTGCACACATCAATAAGGAGATGGCGTGGGCTTGATAACGCTTGCGAGTAAAGAACGGACGGATCGTGGACATCAGCCACGCCCCCCCATTGCGTGGGCGGCTACCGTCTCTCCGCCTCTCCAACCAGACCCCATTCAGCCCAAACCCCGTACGGAACGTGACCATGCCTCCAGCTTTTCCCTTATTTCCTGATTTCAGACTGCGCGCTGGCTCACTGGCACTGAGCGCCGTGGCATTGACCGGCTGCATGTCGCTCGCTCCTGCTCCTGATACCCCGCCGCTGCCGGTACCCGAGGTTTGGCCTGGTCATCTTGAATCGAGCACCGACGGCGCCCACGCGGGAGAGCTTGCCTGGCAGGCGTACTTCACCGACCCCCTGCTGCAACGCCTCATCGAGACCGCGCTGGAGAACAACCGCGACCTGCGCTTGGCCGCGCTGCGCGTCGAGGAAGCCAGCGCCACATTCCGCATTCAGCGCTCGGATCGTTTTCCTGCCGTGGGCGTGGGCGCCCAAGGTGGACGCGCGCGCGTCCCTGGCGATCTGAACATGTCGGGCCGATCGCAGGTGGGCGGCGAATATCGGGCCGAGGTGGGTTTGAGCACCTGGGAGCTGGATCTGTGGGGCCGGGTCCGCAACCTGGAAGACGCCGCTCTGCAACGCTGGCTGGCTTCCGACGCGGCCCGCCAGGCCGTCCACCTGGCGCTGATCGCCCAGGTGGCCGACGGTTATCTTGGCTTGCGCGAGATAGACGAACGCGTGGCTATCGCCCGTCAAACCGTCGCGACCCGCGAGGAGTCCTATCGCATTTTCCGGCGCCGCGTTGAAGTCGGCTCGACCTCGAAGCTGGACCTCACTCAAGTCCAAACTTTGCTGAACCAGGCTCAGGCGCTGCTAACCCAGCTTGAGCAAGCACGCGCCACGCAACGGCATGCGCTGGCGATGCTGGTGGGCGCCGATCCTGGCCCGCTGCCCACCAAGGTGCCCTTCGATGAAACGACGGTGCTGGCTGAGCTGCGGGCCGGTCTGCCTTCGGAGCTGCTGGTCAGTCGCCCGGACATCATTGCCGCCGAACACCAATTGCGTGCCAGCGATGCCCACATCGGCGCGGCCCGCGCGGCGTTCTTGCCGCGCATTGCGCTGACTGGCAGCTTCGGCACGGCCAGCTCCGACTTGAATGGCTTGTTCGATTCCGGCAGTCGCGCCTGGACCTTCATGCCCACCCTGTCACTGCCCATCTTCGATGGCGGGCGCCGACGCGCCAATCTGGAACTGAGCGAAGTGCGCCGCGACATCGCCGTCGCCGAATACGAAAAAACCATTCAAACAGCCTTCCGCGAGGTGGCCGATGCGCTGAGCGCAAAGCACTGGCTGGCTGAGCAGTTGACGATCCAGAGAGCCAACCTGGAAGCGCAAAGCGAACGCGCACGGCTGGCCCAGTTGCGCTACGACAACGGCTCGGCCGCCTTCCTGGAGGTGCTGGATGCCCAACGCGATCTGCTGGGTGCCCAGCAACAACTGGTACAGGCGCGCCGCGCGCTGCTGTCCAGCCAGGTGGCGCTGTATGCCGCGCTCGGCGGCGGCACCCTCGCCGCAACCGGCGAGGCACAGGGTGCGGCCTCGACCCCCGCTTCCACCCCATCAACCCGTTAAGGCACGCCGAACCCATGACTGTCTCCCCCTCTCTCAAGAAAAAACTCCTGGTCGCTGCCGCTGCAGCGGTTGTTATCGCGCTGGCCTGGTGGGGCTGGACGGAGCTTGCCGACAGCGGACCCGGCGAAGGCTTTGTCAGCGGTAACGGCCGAATCGAAGCCACCGAGATCGATATCGCCACTAAGCTTCCCGGTCGCATCGAAGACATTTTGGTGCGTGAAGGCGACTTTGTATCGGCGGGCCAGCCGCTGGCCAGAATGCAATTGGAAACGCTGGAGGCCCAGCTCGACGAGGCGCTCGCCATGCGGCAGCAGGCTGAGCAAGCGGTGACCGCCGCGCAGGCACAGGTGGCACTGCGCGAAGCTGACGTGATTGCTGCTCAGGCGCTCGTTGGTCAGCGTGAGTCGGAGCTCGATGCCGCTCAGCGGCGGCTGAAGCGTTCAGAGACATTGTCCCGGGAAGGTGCCGCCTCGATACAAGAGCTGGACGACGATCGGGCGCGCGTACGGGGCGCACAGGCGACGCTCGCGGCCAGCAAGGCGCAGGTCGCCGCCGCCCGCGCCGCAGTGGAAGTCGCAAAGGCGCAGCTTGTTGGCGCACAGTCTAATGTGGCAGCCGCCACAGCCAGCATCAATCGCATCGAAGCGGACATCCGCGACAGCGAACTGCGTGCCCCGCGCGACGGACGGGTTCAGGTTCGCGTGGCGCAACCCGGCGAGGTGCTCGGAGCCGGCGGACGTGTCCTGAACCTGATCGACCTGTCGGACGTGTACATCACCTTCTTCCTGCCCGAGACCGTGGCCGGCCGCGTCGCGCTGGGCACCGAGGTCCGCATCATTCTGGATGCCGCGCCGGAGTATGTGATACCAGCCACTGTTTCCTTCGTCGCCAGCGCGGCGCAGTTCACCCCCAAAACGGTCGAAACCGCCAGCGAGCGGCAGAAGCTGATGTTCCGCGTGCGCGCGCAGATTTCGCAGGAGCTGCTGCGTGAACACCTGGACCAGGTCAAGACCGGGCTGCCCGGCGTGGCCTGGGTCAAGCTCGACGCCAATGCCGAATGGCCCCAGACCCTGACCGCTCGCGTGCCGGAGTAAGGTATGAGCCACAGCGCGCAGCTCGCGACCGTTGCCAGTGTCCATCAGGTAAGCCTGCGCTACGGCGACGTCATTGCCCTGGATGGCATCGACCTGGACATTCCCGCCGGACGGATGGTCGGCCTGATCGGCCCCGACGGCGTGGGCAAATCCAGTCTGCTCTCATTGCTGGCGGGTGTGCGCATCATCCAGGAGGGCACGGTCGAGGTGCTGGGTGGCGACATGGCCAGCAAGGCCCATCGCACGCAGGTGTGCCCGCGCATCGCCTACATGCCGCAGGGGCTGGGCAGGAACCTGTATCCGACGCTCTCGGTCGAGGAGAATCTGCAATTCTTCGCGCGCCTGTTCGGTCATGGCGCCGCAGAGCGCCGCCAGCGGATCGACGAACTGACTCAGGCCACTGGCCTGTTCAAATTCCTGGAGCGCCCGGCAGGCAAGCTGTCCGGGGGCATGAAGCAAAAACTCGGCCTGTGCTGCGCGCTGATTCATGACCCGGATTTTCTGATTCTCGATGAGCCGACGACTGGCGTGGACCCGCTGGCGCGCGCGCAGTTCTGGGACCTGATCGAGCGCATCCGCGCCGATCGCCCCGGCATGAGCGTGATTGTGGCCACGGCCTACATGGATGAGGCCCAGCGCTTCGACTGGCTGGCCGCCATCGACGACGGCAAGGTCCTCGCCACCGGTACGCCGAAGGAATTGCTGGAGACAACAAACAGCCCGAACCTGGAAGAGGCATTCATCCGCCTGCTCCCGGAAGAGAAAAAGCGCGGACACCAAGCGGTGGTCATTCCGCCTCTGCCTGAGGACGGCGCGGACGATATCGCCATCGAAGCCGAGGGGCTGACCATGCGCTTTGGCGACTTCGTTGCTGTCGACAGTGTCTCCTTCCGTATCCGGCGCGGTGAAATCTTCGGCTTCCTCGGCTCCAACGGGTGCGGCAAGTCCACGACGATGAAGATGCTTACCGGCCTGTTGCCGGCGAGCGAGGGTCGGGCCTGGCTGTTCGGCCATGAAGTGAACCCGCATGATCTGGGCACCCGCCGCCGCGTCGGCTACATGTCCCAAGCGTTCTCGCTCTACAGCGAAATCACGGTACGCCAGAACCTGGAGTTGCACGCCAAGCTCTTCAGTGTGTCCCCGGAGGACATTCCTGCTCGCGTCGATGAGATGGTGGAGCGCTTCGGGCTGGTGGACGTCATCGACAGCCTGCCGGCCAGTCTGCCTCTGGGCATACGCCAACGCCTGTCGCTGGCGGTCGCCATGGTGCACAAGCCAGAACTGCTGATTCTGGACGAACCGACTTCGGGCGTCGACCCGGTGGCGCGCGATGCGTTCTGGCGACTGCTCATCGAGCTGTCGCGGCGTGACCGGGTGACGGTCTTCATTTCCACCCACTTCATGAACGAGGCAGAGCGCTGCGACCGCATGTCGATGATGCATGCGGGCAAGGTGCTCGACAGCGACGTGCCCGCCAGACTGGTCGAGAAGCGCGGCGCCAAAACCCTTGAAGAGGCCTTCATCGGCTACCTCGTCGAAGCCGAGGGCGGCACGGCGGCGCCGGCCAGCCAGCCCGGGGCCGCCGATCACGAGGAGCAACCATCGGCGGCGCCCGCTGAACACGGTGGGCACCGCTCTGGCGGTTTCAGTCTGCAGCGAATGTTCAGCTATCTGTGGCGCGAGACGCTGGAATTGCAGCGGGACCCGGTACGCGCCACGCTGGCGCTGGGCGGTTCGCTGCTGCTGATGTTCGTGATCGGCTTCGGCATCACCATGGACGTCGAGGACCTGAGCTATGCGGTGCTCGATCGCGACCAGACCACGCTTAGCCAGAACTACACGCTGAACTTGGCCGGATCGCGCTACTTCACCGAGCACGCGCCGATCATCGACTACGAGGACCTTGATCGACGCATGCGCAACGGCGAACTGTCGCTGGCCATTGAGATCCCCCCTGGCTTCTCTCGCGATGTGTTGCGAGGCCAGAACGTGCAGATAGGTGCCTGGATCGACGGCGCCATGCCGCAACGCGCGGAAACCGTCCAGGGCTACGTTCAGGGCATGCACCAGCACTGGCTGCTCGTACAGGCCAGCGAACGCAGCGGTGCCAGCGCCGCAGGAAATGCCAGCGTCGAGACACGCTTTCGCTACAACCCCGATGTCAAGAGCCTGCCGGCCATGGTGCCGGCGGTGATTCCGCTGTTGCTGCTCATGCTGCCGGCGATGCTGACCGCGCTCGCGGTGGTGCGCGAGAAGGAGACGGGCTCGATCACCAATCTCTACGTGACGCCGGTCACGCGCATCGAGTTCCTGCTTGGCAAGCAACTGCCCTATGTCGGTCTGGCCATGGTGAACTTCCTGCTGATGAGCCTGCTCGCGGTCACCGTCTTCGGTGTGCCGGTCACGGGCAGCTTCTTCACCCTGTCGCTGGCCGCGCTGATCTTCTCCTTCGCCGCGACAGGCATGGGGCTGCTGGCCTCGGCCGTCACGCGCAGCCAGATCGCCGCCATGTTCTTTGCCATGATCGGCACCATCATTCCGGCCACCCAGTTCGCCGGCCTGAGGGATCCCGTGTCCTCGCTTGAAGGCTCCAGCAAGTTCATCGGCGAGATCTACCCCGCCACGCACATGATCTCCATCAGCCGTGGCGTGTTCAACAAATCACTCGGCCTGGCCGACCTGACGGGGCCGCTGTGGTCGATGCTCATTTCGGTTCCGGTCATTCTCGGCGTGGCTGTTTTGCTACTCAAGAAGCAGGAGCGTTGAGATGCGCAGAAGAAACCTGGCCAACATCTACGACCTTGGTGTCAAGGAGCTGTGGAGTCTTTGGCGCGATCCGATGATGCTTGTGCTCATCGTCTATGTGTTCACCGCGTCGGTCTACACCAAGGCCACGTCCATGCCGGAGACGCTGCACAACGCGCCCATCGCCATCGTCGACGAGGATAATTCGGCGCTGTCCCAGCGGGTTGCCTCGGCCTTCTACCCCCCGCAGTTCACGCCACCGGCCATGATCGACTATGGGGACGTGGACCCGGGCATGGACGCGGGGCTGTACACCTTCGCTCTGGTCATTCCGCCCAACTTCCAGCGCGACGTGCTGGCGGGGCGATCGCCTGCCGTGCAGCTCAATGTCGACGCCACCCGCATGAGCCAGGCCTTCACCGGCAGTGGCTATATCCAGCAGATCTTCACCGGCGAAGTCAATGAGTTCGTCAAGCGTTACCGCGGCACCGACGCGCCACCCGTGGATCTGGCCTTGCGCGCACGCTTCAACCCCGCACTGGACAAGGCCTGGTTCGGCTCGGTGGTGCAGATCATCAACCACATCACGCTGTTGTCCATCATCCTGACCGGCGCAGCGCTGATCCGGGAGCGCGAGCACGGCACCATCGAGCACCTGCTGGTGATGCCGGTTACACCCGCGCAGATCATGCTCTCCAAGGTCTGGTCGATGGCCCTGGTCGTGCTGATCGCCTCCTTCCTGTCCCTCAACCTCATGGTGCGCGGCATCCTGGGCGTGCCCATCGAGGGCTCCATTGTGTTGTTCTTCGCCGGCGCGGCCCTCAGCCTGTTCGCCACCACCTCGATGGGCATATTCATCGCCACGCTGGCGCGCAACATGCCGCAGTTCGGCATGCTGATGATGCTGACCATCATGCCGCTCCAGATGCTATCCGGCGGCGACACGCCCCGGGAAAGCATGCCCGAGATCGTGCAGAACATCATGCTGATCGCACCCACCACCCATTTCGTGGAACTGAGCCAGGCCATCCTTTACCGGGACGCGGGCCTGGAGACGGTATGGCAGCCGTTCCTGGCGCTGGCCCTGATCGGCACGGTGCTGTTTTTCCTGTCGTTGGCACGCTTTCGCAAAACGATCGGCCAGATGGCCTGATCGTTTGACCGCCCGAGTGGGCACTCAACCCAGTAAGGAGTTTGACCATGACCTGAATCAGTGACTTCGCTCGCCAATATACCCGTCAAGCCCACCTCTGCGCCAACAAGAGGCGATAACTGGGTGAGATTCTGACTTTGAGGTCTGGAAGCAAAGAGCGGGAGCAACCGACGGCCCGAGATTGGTTGATA
>JAUVZY010000040.1 GCA_030602315.1 Pseudomonadaceae bacterium
ACCGGAGTTGGCGTACTTCACGATGCCCTTGGAGATGTTGTTGGCGGCGTACATCGCCATCATCTCGCCGGAGCAGACGATGTAGATTTCCTGCGCCTTGTTCTCGCGGATCGGCATGGCGAAGCCACCGCAGACCACGTCACCGAGTACGTCGTAGAACACGAAGTCCAGGTCTTCTTCGTAGGCGCCTTCCTCTTCGAGGAAGTTGATCGCGGTGATCACACCGCGGCCAGCGCAGCCAACGCCCGGCTCAGGGCCACCCGACTCGACGCACTTGATGCCGCCGAAGCCGGTCTTGAGCACGTCTTCCAGCTCCAGGTCTTCCACGGTGCCGGCCTCGGCCGCCATCTCCATGATGGTGTTCTGAGCCTTGGAGTGCAGGATCAGGCGAGTGGAGTCGGCCTTCGGGTCGCAGCCGACGATCATGACCTTCTTGCCGGCTTCAGCCAGAGCCGCGACTAGGTTCTGGGTAGTAGTGGACTTACCGATGCCACCCTTGCCGTAGATAGCGCATTGACGCATTGCCATAGTTAAGTTCCTCAGTTTCGTTGCCACTTCTGGTGGGCCGTAGGCACGAACCAGCCCGCGCAGAACCACTGGTGCAGCGTTCGTGCCACGGGTTTTCCAGGAAACTTAACCTGCTGATTTGTAGGGATTTATCCTCGGAAAGCGGTCTAACACGGGCGGTTCGATACATTACAAACGCGCCGTTTGGCCGGGATGAATGGCGACAACGCTACAAACACAACCCGACAATCGACCCTGGCCGCCCTACCGGCCCCTCGCTGTGACAAAGCCGACAATTTGTTCGGAACTCTCCGGCCAGCAGCGCCCAGCGCCCCCGTTTGCTTCCTGACAATCCCTTGTGTATCAGCCACTTAGCGATCGCTTTGGGCTGGCGTACATATTGCGTAGGGCTCTTCGTGGCATCACGCCTGAAGCAGGAGAGACCAGTGAACAACAGCTTTGAGGAAATCCTCGCCGGGCTCGCCGCCGGCGATGTCGTCCCTTACCTGGGGCCGGGCGTGCTGCGCGGCGTACTGGCGCCGGCCACCGGCCAGCCGGTCCCGGCCGACAGCGACAGCCTTATTCTGGCCATGACCGGCGGTCAGCCGATGGCCCCGCGCTTGATGTACGAATTCCCGCGCGCGGCCATGCACCTGGAGAACAAGAAGGGGCGCAGCTTCATCGAGCGCTTTCTGACCCAGACCTACGGCGGCGAGGGCTGGAAACCCGGACCGCTGCAGCAGTGGATCGCCAGCCTGAACCTGCCGTATGTGATCGACGCCAACCGCGACACCCTCCTGCAGCAGTGCTACGCCGACCGCGCGCACACCCTGGTGGTCGGCTGCGCGCGGCTCACCGGCACCCACTACCGCTTCGAGATCTACCAGTGGGACGGCGCGACCTACCGCCCGGTGACCCAGGAGCAGGTGGACGAGGCGCTGCCGGTGCTGTTCAAGCCGCTGGGCACGCCACTGCCCAAGCCCACCTTCATCGCCAGCGACGCCGACTTCGTCGACTACATCACCGAGCTGATGGGCGGCTTCGCCGTGCCGGGCTGGCTCAAGCACAAGCGCAAGGGTCTGCGCTACCTGTTCCTCGGCATGCATTTCAACCGCGACACCGAGCGCATGGTGATGAGCGACCTGATCCACGACGCCGCGCCGCAGGCCGGCTGGGCGCTGATCCCGCAGGCCACGCCGAAGGAACACAAGGTCTGCACCCGCAAAGCCCTGGAGCTGGTCGACGCCGACTGGCCGGACCTGCTGGCCACGGTTTCCGCCGCGGCCGCCTGACTCATTCAATCAACCGAGGAAGTACCCATGCTGCTCAACACTTACGAGTCGAAAGCCCTGCTGTGCAACGTCAGCGTCAAGGGCGCCACCAGCCAGGCCGGCGTCGATGCCTTCCGTGGTGATCTGGTGCTGATCGAAGGCGAGATCGCCGACGCCTCCGGCCGCCGCCTGCCGCCGCTGGCGGTGGTCAAGCAGTCCACCGTGCTGGTCAAGGCCGACAAGATCGCGATGATCTCGGGCATCCTCGTCGAGCTGGCGCACCTGCCGTCGTTCTTCGAGATGTACAGCGCGGATCTGGCCGCCGGCGCCAACATCCTGTTCTACGTCGAAGACCTGACCAAGCCGGCGGTGGTCGAGCTGAACGGTTTCAGCGCCATCCTGCTGCCGCACGAGGAAGGCGCCGCCTGGAACACCCTGATGGACGACCTGCGCATGGACAAGGAAGACTTCAAGGGCCAGAGCGCCGAAGACAAGGTCATCACCATGGCCGAAGGCCTGGCCGGCTACAAGGCCAAGGCCGACAGCGTCAGCTACGAGCAGGCGCTGACTCTCGTGAGCAAGATCAAGCGCGAGCATCGCGGTCCGGTCTGATCCGGCCGCACCGGCACCTTACCCCGGCGCCGGACAGACAAAGCCCCGCTACCGCGGGGCTTTTTTTTGCACAGCCAGCACCGGGCCTACATCTCGTTGATCCGTCCCACCTGCTGGGCCATGCGCATGGTCTCGTGCTGCTCCAGATCCAGCAGCTCGTTGGCCAGATCGCGGGCGCCGTCGATCTCGGCGCGCCGCGCCAGCGAGCGGTACAGGTCGATGACCTGGTTATGCACGGTGAAGATCTCGCGGGAGATGTCCTCCACGCTCATCTGCGCGTAGGGCTTGTCGCACGGCTGGTTGCGCAGTACCGGGTTGCGCTCGAGGTAGTCGCAGATCCAGGTGTGCAGGGCCTTGGGATCGGCGTGCTGCTCGATGCGTGCCACCGTGCTGGCCAGCGCCTTCTCGTGGTCGGCGATGTAGGTCAAGAGCCATTGGGCGCGCGTTTCCTCGTGCTTGGCGGCACTGCGCCCCAGGCAGCGCGACAGATGCTCATGGGTGTGGCGGGTCCAGTCCACCAGGTCTTCGAAACGTTCAATCTTCATGGCGGTATCTCTCATGCACCGGCGATCAGCATCGCCTTGGGTTATCTCTAACCATAGCCTGCTCCCACCCCAGCCACCGTACGTTGGCTTCGATCAAGAGACGGACGTATCGCCCAGCAGTTCGGCCAGCGCGGCGAACACCTGCGCCATCGCCGCCGGCTCACGCCCCGGACCGCCGGCGCAATGGCCCCAGTCGGACTCCAGCACCCGCAGCGTCGCACCGGGAATCAGCGCCGCCTCGTGGCGCGCGTCGTCCACGGTGAAGTAGAGATCAGTGCGGCACGGCATGTGGACCGTGCGCGCGCGGATGCGGCCGAGCGCGGCGGCCAGGTCGCCGCTGCCGAAGGTCACCGCCGGGTCGGCCGACTGCCAGCTGTCCAGCACGCAGAGCAGGTCGTTGGCGTCCTGCGCCAGATGATCCTCTTCCCAGTACCCCAGCAGCGCGGCCAGCGAATCGAAGCCCAGTTCACGCCAGGCCTCGCGGCGGTAGAACGCCTGCGAATAGGCCCAGCCGGCATACACCCGGCCGAAGGCGCGCAGGCCGCGCTCGGGCGGTGCGGCGTAACGCCCCTCGGCCCAGGCCGGATCGGCGCACAGCGCGGCCTTCACCCCGTCGAGAAACACCCGGTTGTGCGGCCAGCAGGCGGCGGTGCAGCAGAACGGCAGCGCTGCGCGCACCCGCTCGGGATAGGCCATCGCCCAGTACAGCGCCTGCATGCCGCCCATCGACCAGCCGGTCACCAGCCGCAGCGACCAGTCCGTGCCGAACAGCTGATCGAGCAGCGCCTTCTGCGCGCGCACGTTGTCCAGCAGGCTGATGCGCGGAAAGTCCGCCCCCGCCTGCAAGCCTTCAGTGTTGCTCGGCGAGCTGGAAAAGCCGGCACCGAACAGGTTGGTCAGCACCACGCAAAAGTCGCCGTTGGCCAAGGGGCTACCCGCACCCAAAAGGGGCAGGCTGCCCCAGTGGCTGCCGCCGTAGTAGCTGGGAATGAGCACCAGGTTGTCGCGCGCGGCGTTCGGCGTGCCCACCACCTGATAGCAGAGCCGCGCGTTGCGCAGCACGCCACCCGCTTCGAGGGCCAGCACCGGCACTTCGAAGTAATGTTTTTCTCTCGTTAAATCAGTCACTTGACGCTTCTCCTCGCAATCGCTCGCGCGGCGCGGCGGCCGTCGCCCTCGCCGTTTCTATACACGCTGGCATGTATATTGGATGAACGATTCGTGCCACAGCGCCTGACGCTGGCCCGAATCGAGCAAGGAGTCCTTTATGACCACGTTTCCGCAATCGCACGTCGAACAACTGAAACAGCGCCTGCAAGACAAGGGCGTGAAATACGCCATGGCCAGCTACGTGGACATCCACGGGGTGATCAAGGGCAAGTTCGTTCCGCTGGCCCACCTGGGGCAGATGCTCAAGGGCTCGGAGCTCTACACCGGCGCAGCGCTGGACGGCGTGCCGCAGGATGTCAGCGACAACGAAGTGGCGGCCATGCCCGACCCGGCCAGCGCCACCCAGTGCAGCTGGAACCGCGACCTCGCCTGGTTCGCCAGCGACCTGTACCTGGACGGCAAGCCGTTCGAGGCCTGCTCGCGCAATATCCTCAAGCGCCAGACCGAAGCCGCCGCGGCGCTCGGCTACACCTTCAACCTGGGGATCGAGACCGAGTTCTTCCTGTTCAAGGACACCCCCGACGGCGGCTTCGCGCCGATCTCCGAGCGCGATCACGGCGCCAAGCCCTGCTACGACCCGCGCCTGCTGATGGACAACCTGCCGATCGTCTCCGAGCTGGTCGAGGCGATGAACGAGATGGGCTGGGGCGTGTACTCCTTCGACCACGAGGACGCCAACGGCCAGTTCGAGACCGACTTCAAGTACGCCGACGCGCTGACCATGGCCGACCGCTTCGTGTTCTTCCGCATGATGGCCAGCGAGATCGCCCGCAAGCACGGCGCCTTCGCCACCTTCATGCCCAAGCCCTCGGCCAACCGCACCGGCTCCGGCGCGCACTACAACATGTCGCTGGCGGACAAGGCCACCGGCAAGAACCTCTTCGAGGTCGAGGGCGACGATCCCTACGGCTGCGGCGTGACCCAACTGGGCTATCACTTCATCGCCGGCATCCTCAAGCATGCGCGGGCGATCTGCGCGGTGATCGCGCCGACGGTCAACAGCTACAAGCGCCTGGTGCGCAAGGGCGCCATGTCCGGCTCCACCTGGGCGCCGGTGTTCTGCTGCTACGGCAACAACAACCGCACCAACATGCTGCGCATCCCCTCCCAGGGCGCACGGGTCGAATGCCGCGCCGCCGACATTGGCGGCAACCCCTACCTCGGCGCGGCGATGATCCTCGCCGCGGGCCTCGAAGGCGTGCGCGAGAAGCTCGACCCGGGCCTGCCGCACCGCGAGAACATGTACAACTACAGCGAGCAGGACGTCCACGAGATGGGCATCCAGATGCTGCCGCGCACCCTCGACGAAGCCATCGATGCCTTCGAGGCCGACCCGCTGTCGCGCCAGGTGTTCGGCGACGCGATGTTCGAGACCTTCGTGCAGTTCAAGCGTGACGAGTGGAACGCCTACCACACCCATGTTTCCGACTGGGAAATCCAGCGCTACCTGAAATTCTTCTAACGCCTGACAGGAGTCGCATCATGCCGTTGAAGTCACTCAAGCGCTGGCTGTGCGCCGGCGCCCTGATCCTGGCCAGCGCCTCGCCGCTGGCCATGGCCGAACAGAAGGACAGCTTCAACCTCGCCTGGACCATCTACGCCGGCTGGATGCCGTGGAAGTACGCCGACGAGTCCGGAATCATGCAGAAGTGGGCGGACAAGTACGGGATCGAGGTGAAGATCACCCAGATCAACGACTACGTCGAATCGATCAACCAGTTCACCGCCGGGCAGTTCGACGGCGTGGTGGCCACCAGCATGGACGCGCTGTCGATCCCGGCCGCCGGCGGTGTGGACACCACCGCACTGATCGTCGGGGACTACTCCAACGGCAACGACGGCATGGTGATGAAGGGCAGCGCCGACCTGGCCTCGCTCAAGGGCCAGTCGGTGCATCTGGTCGAGCTGTCGGTGTCGCACTACCTGCTGGCCCATGCGCTGGAACGCGCCGGCCTCTCCGAGCGCGACGTGAAGGTGGTCAACACCTCCGACGCCGACCTGGTGGCGGCCTTCGCCACTCCCGGGGTGAAAAACGTGGTGACCTGGAATCCGCTCTTGAGCGAAGTCGCCCGCGTGCCGGGCGCACACCTGGTGTTCGACTCCAGCCAGATCCCCGGCCACATCAAGGACCTGACCGTGGTCAACACCGCCACGCTGGCGGACAACCCGGCCTTCGGCAAGGCGCTGGTCGGCGCCTGGTATGAAGTGATGGCGATCATGCAGAGCGACACCCCCGAAGGCGCCGAACTGCGCGCCCAGCTCGGCGCCGCCTCGGGCACCGACCAGCAGGGCTACGAGGAGCAGCTCAAGGGCATGCAGATGTTCTGGACCCCGGCCGAGGCCATCGCCTTCATCGCAAGCGAGGAGGCCTTGGCCGCGATGGACAGCGTGCGCAGGTTTTCCTTCGACCACGGCCTGCTCGGTGAAGGCGCCCGCTCGGTGGATTTCGTCGGCATCGCCATGCCCGGCGGCAAGGTGCTGGGCGATCCGGCCAACGTGAAGCTGCGCTTTGACACCCGCTACATGCAGCAGGCCGCCGACGGCACGCTGTAAGCGCCCGGCGGGGCTGCGCGCTCAGAGCTTGTCGCGAAAGGCGAAGTACACCGCGCCGAGCAGGCACAGCCCCGCCCACAGGTAGTCGAGCTTGAGCGGTTCGCGCAGGTAGAACACGGCGAACGGCACGAACACCGAGAGGGTGATCACCTCCTGCAGGATCTTCAGCTGGCCAATGCTGAGCGCCGTGTAGCCGATGCGGTTGGCCGGCACCTGCAGCAGGTATTCGAAGAAGGCGATCGACCAGCTCACCAGCACGGCGATGATCCACGGCTTGGTCGACAGCTCCTTGAGGTGGGCGTACCAGGCGAAGGTCATGAACACGTTGCTGAGAATCAACAGGCCGATGCTGAGGGGAATGGCGGGCACGCAAAATCCTCCGACGATGCGCCGCGCAGTATCGCAGGCAACCACGGCGAACGGCGACCGCGACAGCCGCCCCGCCCTGTTAGAATGCCGCCCCATGACGACCGACGACCTCTCCTTCCTGCTCAACTCCCTCAATGACGCCCAGCGCCAGGCGGTGACCGCCGAACTCGGCCAGCAACTGGTGCTGGCCGGCGCCGGCTCGGGCAAGACCCGCGTGCTGGTGCACCGCATCGCCTGGCTGATCCAGGTGGAGAATGCCTCGCCGCATTCGATCCTCTCGGTGACCTTCACCAACAAGGCCGCCGCCGAGATGCGCCACCGCATTGCCGATCTGCTCGGCATCAACCCGCAGGGCATGTGGGTGGGCACCTTCCACGGCCTCGCCCACCGCCTGCTGCGCGCGCACTGGCAGGAGGCGAGTCTCGCCGAGAACTTCCAGATCCTCGATTCGGACGACCAGCAGCGCCTGGTCAAGCGGGTGATCCGCGAGCTGGGCCTGGACGAGCAGCGCTGGCCGGCGCGCCAGGCGCAGTGGTGGATCAACGCGCAGAAGGACGAGGGCCTGCGGCCGAAGCACATCCAGCCGGCCGGCGATCTGTTTCTCGCCACCCAGCTGAAAATCTACGAGGCCTACGAAGCGGCCTGCGCCCGCGCCGGGGTGATCGATTTCTCCGAGCTGTTGCTGCGTGCGCTGGATCTGTGGCGTGACAAGCCGGGCCTGCTCGAGCACTACCAGCGGCGCTTCCGCCACATCCTGGTGGACGAGTTCCAGGACACCAACGCCGTGCAGTACGCCTGGCTGCGCCTGCTCGCCAAGGGCGGCGACAGCCTGATGGTGGTGGGCGACGACGACCAGTCCATCTACGGCTGGCGCGGGGCGAAAATCGAGAACATCCAGCAGTTCTGCAGCGATTTCCCCGGCGCGCAGACCATCCGCCTGGAGCAGAACTACCGCTCCACCGCCTGCATCCTCAAGGCGGCCAACGCGCTGATCGCCAACAACCAGGGGCGTCTGGGCAAGGAGCTGTGGACGTCGGGCTGCGAGGGCGAGCTGATCTCGCTGTACGCCGCCTACAACGAGCACGACGAAGCGCGCTACGTGGTCGAGGGCATCGAGAAGGCCATCAAAGACGGCCTCTCGCGCAGCGAAATCGCCATCCTCTACCGCTCCAACGCCCAGTCGCGGGTGCTGGAAGAGGCGCTGCTGCGCGAGAAGATTCCCTACCGCATCTACGGCGGCCAGCGCTTCTTCGAGCGCGCCGAGATCAAGAACGCCATGGCCTATCTGCGGCTGATCCGCACCCGGCACAACGATGCGGCGCTCGAGCGCATCATCAACCTGCCGACCCGCGGCATCGGCGAGAAGACCGTGGAGACCTTGCGCGACTTCGCCCGGGCCAACGACCTTTCGCTGTGGGCCGCGCTGCACCAGGCGGTCGGCACCAAGGTGGTCAGCGGCCGCGCCGCCAGCGCGCTCAACGGCTTCGTCGAGCTGATCGACACCCTGGCGCTGAAGACCGAGCAGATGAACCTGTCGCTGATGACCCAGACCGTCATCGAGCAGTCGGGCCTCTTGGCCTACCACCGCGACGAGAAGGGCGAGAAGGCCCAGGCGCGGGTGGAGAACCTCGAGGAACTGGTCAGCGCCGCCCGCGCCTTCGAGCACGAGGAGCTGGAGGACGACCAGACCCCGCTGGACGCCTTCCTCGACCACGCCTCGCTGGAAGCCGGCGAGCAGCAGGCCGGCGACCACGAAGACAGCGTGCAGCTGATGACCCTGCACAGCGCCAAGGGCCTGGAGTTCCCGCTGGTATTCCTGGTCGGCATGGAAGAAGGCCTGTTCCCGCACAAGATGAGCCTGGAGGAAGGCGGCCGCCTGGAAGAGGAGCGTCGCCTGGCCTATGTCGGCATCACCCGCGCCATGCAGCGATTGGTGGTGACCTACGCCGAAACGCGCCGGCTCTACGGCAGCGAGACCTACAACAAGGTGTCGCGCTTCGTACGCGAGATTCCGCCCTCGCTGCTGCAGGAAGTGCGGCTGTCCAACACCGTCAGCCGGCCTTACGGCGCCAGCGCCCCGACCAGCAACGGTGCGCTGTTCAAGGGCGCCGGCGTGCCGGAGACGCCGTTCAGCCTCGGCCAGCGCGTGCGCCATGCGCTGTTCGGCGAAGGCACCATCCTCAACTTCGAGGGTTCGGGCAACCACGCGCGGGTGCAGGTGAACTTCGAGAGCGAAGGCAGCAAGTGGCTGATGCTCAGCTACGCCAAGCTCGAGCAGCTTTGAGCCTGCGGCCGGCGTGGCGCATGCGCCGCTGGCCGTCGCCGCGCAGCACTCCTACAATGCGCGCGCTTTTTTCTGCCCCTTCGACGAGACGCCCATGAACCGCCGCTCCCTCTTCGGTCTGGCCGCCCTGGCCCTGACCGCCCTCGGCCTCACCGGCTGCAAGGACGAGCCCGCCACCGGCACCGCCGCCGCCCCGGCACAGACCTTCGAATGGAAGATGGTCACCGCCTGGCCGAAGAACTACCCGGGCCTGGGCACCTCGGTCGAGCGCTTCGCCGAGCGGGTCAACGCCATGAGCAACGGCCAGCTGACCGTGCGCACCTACGCCGCCGGCGAGCTGGTACCGGCGATGGAAGTGTTCGACGCCGTCTCGCGCGGCACCGCCCAGCTCGGTCACAGCGCCTCGTACTACTGGAAGGGCAAGGTGGCCACCGCGCAGTTCTTCACCTCGGTGCCGTTCGGCCTGTCCACCGCCGAGATGAACGCCTGGCTCAGCCAGGGCGGTGGCCAGCAGCTGTGGGAAGAGGCCTACGCGCCGTTCGGCGTGAAGCCTCTGACCGCCGGCAATTCCACCATGCAGATGGGCGGCTGGTTCAACAAGGAGATCAACCGCCTCGAGGACCTGAAGGGCCTGAAGATCCGCATGCCGGGCCTCGGCGGCGAGGTGCTTTCGCGCATCGGCGCGACCACCGTCAACCTGCCCGGCGGCGAGGTGTTCACCGCGCTGCAGACCGGCGTGATCGACGCCAGCGACTGGGTCAGCCCGTACAACGACCTGGCCTTCGGCCTGCACAAGGCGGCGCGCTATTACTACTACCCCGGCTGGCAGGAACCGCAGGCGGTGATCGAGCTGCTGGTCAACCAGCAGGCCTGGGACGCACTGCCGCCGCACCTGCAGGCGATCGTCAGCGAGGCGGCCAAGGCCAGCACCCTGGCGATGATGGAGGAATACACCTACCACAACGCCCTGGCACTGGCGCAGCTCAAGGAGCAGGGCGTGGAGCTGCGCCGCTTCCCTGACGAGGTGCTCGATGCGCTGCGCGCCGAATCCGAGCACGTGCTCGGCGAACTGGCCGCGCAGTCCGAGCTCAATGGCCGCATCTGGGCCTCGCTCAAGGCCTTCCAGGCGCAGATCGAACCGATGCACGCGCTCAGCGAGAAGGAACTGTACAACTGGCGCTGAGCTCGCCCGAAAGCGCCTGATTCGCGCCGCGCCGGCGCCGCCTATCCCGGCGCCCGCCCTTTCCCGTGTTTCAGGGCGCCCCCTGCGTACCGTCAGCCATGCCTGGTGCGCACGGGGCGCCCTGCCTTTTTCAAGGCGCAGCGGGGCAAAAGCCCGAAACGGTTTGCCACTGGCGTCGTGCCCTGCCCCCCGGCAACATGGCGCGCGTGAACAACCATCGGAATTACCCGCATGCAACGTGTCCTTAGTGTTTTCATGGCTTTCTGCGTCGCCCTGACGCTCAGCATGGATGTCCATGCCAAGCGCTTTGGCGGCGGCAAGAGCATCGGTTCGGCGCCCAGCCACCAGACCCGCCAGGTGCAGCAGCAGCGCACCGACCAGACCGCCGCCGTCCAGCAGCAGGCTGGCCGCACCGCCGCGGCCAGCGGCGCCTCGCGCTGGCTCGGCCCGCTGGCCGGCATCGCCGCCGGTGGCCTGCTGGCTGCCATGCTGTTCGGTGACGGCTTCGAGGGCTTCCAGTTCCTCGACTTCCTGCTGCTGGGCCTGGCCGCGTTCTTCATCTTCCGCTTCATCGCCCGCCGCCGTCAGCAGCAGCAACCGGCGATGGCCGGCCATGCCCCGCTGCAGCGCGAGATTCAGCCGCAACAGCCGTCGATCTTCGGTGGCAGCAGCGCCCCGCTGGCCAGCGCCGCCCCGGTGATCAACGCCCCGAGCTGGTTCAACGAGCAGCGCTTCGTCGAGCAGGCCCGCGAGCACTTCCTCTCGCTGCAGGCGCACTGGGACGCCAACGAGATGGACAAGATCGCCGAGTTCGTCACCCCGCAGCTGCTGAGCTTCCTCAAGCAGGAGCGCGACGAGATCGGTGACGCCTACCAGTCCACCTACATCGACAACCTGCAGGTGACCCTGGAAGGCGTGGACGACAACGCCGAGAAGACCGTCGCCACCCTGACCTTCAGCGGCGTGGCCAAGACCTCACGCTTCGACCAGGGCGAACCGTTCAGCGAAAGCTGGCGCATGGAGCGCACCCAGGGCGAAAACCAGCCCTGGCTGGTTGCCGGCATCCGCCAGAACGGCTGATTACCCGCCTACAAAGAAGCCCGGCCCAGCGCCGGGCTTTTTCGTTTTTGCGCCGGCCAGCTGCGCTAAGCTGAGCACCCCTGCAGCCGACAGACACGTCCATGCGCCGTACCAAGGAAGAAGCGGAACAGACCCGCCTGAAGATCATCGCCGCCGCCCTCGACCTGTTCAGCCGCAACGGCTATTCCAACACCACGCTGGCGATGATCGCCCAGGCCGCCGGCTTCTCCCGCGGCCCGATCTACTGGCATTTCAAGAACAAGGACGAACTCTACGAGGCGGTGCTCGGCTATTCGCAGACCCCGCTGGAGCAGCTGGTGCAGGACTGCCTGGCGCGCGAGGCCGAGCCGCTGGCGGCCATCGAACACTTCGTGCGCCAGTGGTTCGCCCTGCTGCTGACCAACAAGTGGCACCGCCAGTCCTTCGAGATCCTGCTGAACAAGACCGAGCTCACCGCCGACATGGCCAGCACCCTCAAGCGCGAACGCCAGCTGACCCGGCAGATGGTGCAGTTTCTCAGCCGCGAAATCGCCGCCGCGCAGGCCGCCGGGCACATCCCGCCCGGTCCGCCGGCCGAGCCGCTGGCGCTGATGGTCTATGCCACCCTGATGGGCCTGACCCACACCTGGCTGTTCTCGCCCAAGCTGTTCAGCCTCAAGGAGCAGGCGGGTTTTTTCAGTGAGCGGGTGATGGCGCTGTTGCGCTGCCCGTGACCGGCCGGTGCCCGCCTGGGCACTACAGGAAAAAGGAGTTTCCGATGCGTCTGCTTGCCGTACCCCTGCTGGCCCTGAGCCTCGCCGGCTGTTCGCTGATCGAGGAGGTCTTGCTCAGCCCCAGCGAGAAGATCAACCGCGCCTTCCCGCCGCAGGCGGCGGTGCGCGCCAGCGAAGAAGCGCTCGACCGGCTGCTCGAGCACGACGCCGCCGCGCGGCAGAGCCTGGCCGCCCGCTACCAGACCCTGCGCGAAATCCGCGGGCTGACCTGCGGGCGCGACCTGGTGATCGGCCGCTTCGACTCGGTCGCCGAGGTCAGCCAGCTGCCGGTCAGCCGTGACTGCCTCAACGAGCAGGACCAGATCCTTCTGCGCTTTCTGCAGATCAAGCAGATCGAGCGCCGCCTGGCGCAACCGGCGCTGCGACCGCTGACCCCGCTGGGCGCACCGACGCTGGTCGCGCCCGGCGTTCCGCTGGTGGCCGGCGTCGCAGCCTCGGCCGCCGGCGTCGCCGTGCTGCGCGGCACCCGCGGCGAACACCTGGCGGTGGAGATCCCCAGCGGCAAACCGATCGTCCGCCTGCCGACCGTTGGCGATGCGCCGTTCCACAACGCCCTGCTCTCGCCCAACGGCCGGGTGCTGGCACTGCCTGCCGGGCACGGCGGGGGCGTGGTGTTTCTCGACATGGAAACCGGCACGCCGCTGTGGGAGGAACGCAACATCCAGCAGCTGTTGGCCTGGCTGCCCGAACTCTCCGCCGCGCTGGTCACCACCGCCGATGGCGGACTGGCAGCGGTCGATCTGCGCGCCGGCGAGCTGACCGGCGTGCTGCCGGCACTCAAGCGCCTGACCTGGGCGGTCAATCTGCCCGACGGCACGCTGGCCGCCGGCACCGGCCGCAGCGTGGTGCGGCTTGGCTTCGCACGCAGCGCCGCGCGGATCGAAGGCACCCTGCTCAAGACCCACAGCCTGCAGCGCGGCGCCGGGGTCACCTCGCTACGCCCCACCGCCATGCTGGACGGCCGCGCCCTGGTATTCGTCAGCATGCGCGACCTGATGAAGCTCGACCTGCAGACCGGCGAGGAAACCCTGTGGAAAACCGGCGAGTTCATCGCCAATCGCTACGCCAAGCTCAGCGAATCCACCCTGCTGGTGGACGCCTACGAGCGCCCCGTCAGCAGCAGCGCCTGGGTCCTCGACATCGAGAAGGCCACGCTCGCACCGGTCGAAACCGCCGAAGGCAACAGCGGCATCCTTCAGGAGCTCGATGGCCGGCTCGGCTTCCTGCGCCGCACCCACGACGGCATCTGGTTCGGCCTCGACCAGCGAACGGGCAGCCCGCTGCCGCTGGAGGACTTTCTCAGCGCGCGCAACCTCGCCCTGCAGGAAGCCAAGCTGGCCACCATGACCCGCGAGTCGAGCCGCCAGCCCGGCTACCCGGCACCTTACGCCTACCCGCACGAGCCAGGCCGCGGGCCGGCCATTGAAGCTCCCCCCTCGCCGCCGCCCTTCGCCGCATTGGCCAAGGGCGCGCGCATCGAAGGGGTCGGCGTCTACGAGTCGGTCGCCCGTCGCCCGAACGGTCCGGGCAACCGGCCCGGCGAGATCAGTCTGACCGTCCGCCCGTCGTCCGACCCGACCATCCTGGTGCTCAGCTCCTACGAATCGATCACCTGGCGCATCACCTCCGGTCAGCAGCACCTCAAGCTGATCCTGCTCTCCAGCTACTACCCCTCCCGCGTCGAAGGAGCCGGCGACGTGCGCGTCGTGGTGATCAACGGTGGCCATGCCTACAACCGCGAGGGCGCAGACTATGCCCGCCTGCGCCGCGCCGTGCTGGGTCAGACCGGCCGGGATCTGGAGGTGTTTCAGGGCAGCTACCAGGGCGCTCACTTCATGGTCGGCGACCGCTGACGGCAACGCCGCGTCCTGCCCTGCCCGGCCCCGGCCCGCGCCGCGTGCGAGGACTTTCCACTCGCCCTCGCGTCCAGCCCGCTCGGTGTTGTCTTCTGCATAGCCACCGGGCAAACCCCACTGGAGGATCGAACCATGAGTGAAGTAGGCAAGCTCGTCGTCAGCGCGTCCGACTATGCCTCGGACGACGCCAAGGGCCGCCGCGCATACGCCGTTGCCGCCGCCCTGGAAGTGATCCTGGCCCGCGCCGCTGGCCCGGCCGGGAATGTCAGCCTGGAAGACGAGTTCGCGCGGCTGTCGACCTATGCCGACCGGATTCAGGAGGCGTTGGCGAAGTAGCGAGCGAATGCGGCTCGTCTGCCGGGCAAGAGCGCGCCCGGCGTATCCACCCCGCGCGGCCGCTACCCTGAACGAAGCCGCTGCCCGCCAAACCGCGGCGAGCGGCCGTCCCGCGCTCAGTCCCGATAGTGCAGTCCCACGCGCGTCCGGCAATTTCGGCGTTCGATGCTGCCTTCTCGAAAAGGCCAGCATGCGCGGTCTTTCATACTCGGTTCTTGCCCGACGACCACGATTTCGCTGGCTTTCGAAGAGCGGGGCGCCGCCAGCGGCGGTGGCGGCGGCGCCTTGAAGCTGAGCACGTTGTCGGCCCCGCGAGGCTGGTAGTTGGCGTCGCTGAATTCGGTCTGCTTGCCGCTCGGGCTGCTCACGGCGCCGCTACTGCTGCGCGGTTGCGCAGTGACGGCCTGAGGCTCGGCCCTGGTGCTTGCAAGCGCCTCGACGATGCTGTCCCAGTCTTTGGCCGGCGCAGACGCCGGCCGGGCGATGTGTGCGCCAGCCGCTGGCCCGGGCTGGGAGACCACCGGCGCAGTACGGTTCGGCGCGATGGTGTCCTGCAGGGCGAGACCGGCGATCTGCAAAAGCCCCAGCGTGCTCGCCGTGCCGATCAACCCCGCAACCAGCCAACCGGCGACGCTTCTGTTCGGGGCTACCCGGGTGATGTATTCCGGCGCATCGCTTCGGTCCGCGCGCATGGCGACTCTCCTTGTCGGCGTAGCGTAAGTCAGATCCCTCCTCCCGGCGCCCCTGGCGAGCCATCCGGATGCCGTCGCCCCATGAGGCGACCGGCGATCCATGGTAGCAACAAGCCATGACCGTTGGCTCGGCAGTGTGCAGATTGCCGCTCAGCGGCCCTGCCCGCTCAGCGCGGCATCATCCGCACGCCCGCCAGTTCCTCCAGCGGCATCGGTTCGCCGATGTGAAAGCCCTGCACGTAGTCCACGCCGATCATGCGCAGGCGTTCCAGGGCGGCGGCGGATTCGACGCATTCGGCCACGGTTTTGAGCTGCATTTCGTGGCCGATGGAGTTGATCGAGACGATCATGGCGCGGGCGATGGGGTCGTTTTCCAGGTCCTTGACGAAAGCGCCGTCGATCTTCAGGTAGTCCACCGGCAGGGTCTTCAGGTAGCCGAAGGAGGACAGGCCGGAGCCGAAGTCGTCGAGGGCGAAGCTGCAGCCGGCTTCCTTGAGGCGCTCCATGAATTTCATCGCCCGGCTG
>JAUVZY010000036.1 GCA_030602315.1 Pseudomonadaceae bacterium
CCTCGCCGCCGGCCAGGTGAGCTTCCAGACCGCGCTCGACGCGACCAGCAACGTCGTGCTGACCGTCCAGCTCGACGACAATGGCAACACCGGCAGCGGCGGCGCCAAGACCGATACCACCACCGTCACCCTGGCGGTGACCGCGGTGAACGATGCGCCAATAAACAACCTGCCTGCCGCGCAGTCGGTGGATCAGGATTCCGTGCTGGTGTTCAGCTCCGGCAACGGCAATCTCATCAGCATTTCCGATGTGGATGCCGGCGGTGGCAATGTCCGGGTGACGCTCACCGCCACGAACGGTTTACTCACGCTGAGCGGCACGACCGGGCTGAGCTTCATCACCGGCGACGGCACGGCCGATGCGGTCCTGATCTTCGAGGGCACGCTGGCCGATATCAACCTGGCGCTGAATGGCATGTCATTCTCGCCGACCGGAGGCTACAACGGCCCGGCGAGCCTGCAGATCACCACCGATGACCTGGGCCATTCCGGCGCTGGCGGCAGCCAGACCGATACCGACACGCTGGTGATCACCGTCAACAGCCTCAATCCGGAAGTCACCTCGGTAAACGTCACCAATCCAGACGGTGGCTACAAGGTGGGCGACGTCATCACCGTCACGGTCAGCTTCGATCAAGCGGTTACCGTCAATACCGCCGGCGGCAGCCCCACGCTGCTGCTGGAAACCGGCAGCGTCGACCGCCAGGCCACCTACGTGTCCGGCTCGGGCAGCAATACCCTGACCTTCAGCTACACGGTGCAGGCCGGCGACCTGAGTGCCGACCTCGACTACCACTCCAGCGGCGCGCTGGCCCTGAATGGCGCCACCATCCGCAACGTCACCAACGACGACGCGATCCTGACGCTGCCCGCGCTCGGCGGCGCCAACTCCATCGCCGGCCAGCACGACGTGGTGATCGACGGCGTCGCCCCGACCGTCAGCTCGGTCAGCGTGCCGGCCGCCGGCACCTACGTCGCCGGTCAGCACCTCGACTTCACCGTCAACTTCAGCGAAGCGGTGATCGTCGACAGCAGCGGCGGCACCCCGCGCATCGCCGTCACCCTGAACAACGGCGGCACCGTATACGCCGACTACCTCGCCGGCTCCGGCAGCAGCTCGCTGGTGTTCCGCCTGACCGTCGCCAGCGTCCAGCTCGACGGCGACGGCATCACCCTGGGCAGCAGCATCCAGCCCAACGGCGGCACCCTGCGCGATGCCGTGGGCAACGACGCCGCCACCGCCCTCAACGGCGTCAGCCCGACCGACGCGGTGCTGGTGGATGCCGTCGCACCGCAGATCGTCAGCCTGGTGGCCGACCAGCCCTCGCCCAGCGCCGGCCCCACGCTCGCCTACACGCTGACCTTCGACGAGCCGGTGCAGGGCGTGGACATCGGCGACTTCAGCCTCGTCACCAGCGGCAGCGTCAGTGCCACCGTGCAGTCGGTGGTGCAGCTCTCGCCGACCAGCTACCGCATCCTGATCGAGCAGATCAGCGGCAGCGGCACACTGACCCTGCAGCTGAGCGGCGCCAGCGGCATCACCGACCTCTACGGCAATGCCCTGACCGGCGCCTTGCCGCCGCTGACGCACACCATCGGCGACACCGCAGGCGGCGACCCCGAGCAGCGCATCGCCAGCTCGCCGCTGCCAGGCTTGCCCGAACCGCCGAACCGACCGCAGCCGCCGCGCGCCTTCGACGGCGTTGGCGTCGCCCCCATCGCCCCGCCCATGTTCGAACCGCGCGGCAGCGGTGGCGACCTGCCGCGCCTGGCCGAGGTCTTCACCCCGCCCTCCGGCTCGACCTTCATCGCCCAGCTGTTCAGCGAAGCAGGGGGCACGGGCCAGGGCGCCTTCGGCTTCCTCGGCTTCGGCAGCAGCGATGCCAACGTCTTCGATCGCAGCGAAATCGCCCGCACCTTCGGCCAGCGCGGCGACGGCGAACTGCCCCGGCAGGGCGCGGCATTCGGCGCGCCCACCCTGCAGAACCAACTTCGGGAGATCGACGCACGCCAGGCGCGCGCGCTCGACTCCCTCACAACAGCGCTCGGCCAGCTCGTTGCCGACGGATCGGGCGCACCTGCCAAACACCTCGAAATCACAACCACAGAGCCAAACAAAGGGGCAGCCCAAGGATGAACAAGCGCCAACACATCATCGGACTGAGCCTGCTGGCTCTGGCCATCAGCGGCTGCGCGGTAACCAGCGCGCCGATCGAACCCCAGGCCAGCGAGGCCCGCGCCCAGCAGGACCTCAAGGCCATGTTCGACCAGCAGGAACCGCTCACCGGTCCGCTGACCCTGCACGACGCCATGGCCCGCGCCGTGAAGTACAACCTCGAAGCACGCCTGAAGGTGATGGAACACGCCCTCGCCGAAAGCCAGCTGGACCTCGCCCGCTACGACCTGCTGCCACGCATCGCCGCCTCCGGCGGCTACGTCGGGCGCAGCAACATCAGCGCCTCCAGCAGCCGCAGCATCGAAACCGGCAGCCAGTCGCTGGAACCCTCCACCTCGCTTGACCGCGACCGCGGCGTGGCCGACCTGACCATGGTGTGGAACGTCCTCGACTTCGGCGTCAGCTACGTCAGCGCCAAACAGCAGGCCGACCAGCGCCTGATCTTCGAAGAACGCCGGCGCAAGGTCGTCCACGGCATCGTCCAGGACGTGCGCTCGGCCTACTGGCGCGCGGTCGCCGCCGAACGCCTGCTCGGCCGCATCGACAGCCTGATGGCGCGCGTCGACCAGGCCCGCGCCAACAGCCAGCGCATGAGCCGCGAACAGCTCGGCGACCCGATTCGCACACTCGGCTACCAGCGCGCCCTGATCGACGCCACCCGCCAACTCGAAGAACAGCGCCGCGCCCTGTCGCTGGCCAAGACCGAACTGGCCGCGCTGATCAACCTGCCGTTCGGCAGCGACGTCACCCTCGCCATGCCCGAAGCCTACGAGATCCCCCAGGTCGAGGCCGATCTCGCCGACCTCGAACAGCAGGCGCTGATCAACCGCCCCGAACTGCGCGAACAGGACTACCAGGCGCGCATCAGTGCCGCGGAAACCCGCAAGGCCATGCTGCGCATGCTGCCCGGCCTGGAATTCGCCGCCGGCGGCCACTACGACAGCAACTCCTTCCTGGTCAACCAGAGCTGGGCCGACTACGGCGTCAAGATCACCTGGAACCTGCTCAATGTCCTCGCCGCCCCCGCCGCGATCGACGTCGCCAAGGCCGGCGAGGCCGTCACCGCCGCCCGCCGCCAGGCCATGTCCATGGCCGTACTGGCCCAGCTGCACGTGGCCAACGCCAACTTCCACGAAGCCCGTCGCCAGTTCGTCACCAGCCAGCACCTGGCCGAACTGGACGAACAAATCGCCGAGCAGCTGCGCAACCGCTACAACACGCAGAACATCGGCGAACTGGAACTGATCCAGGGCGAACTCGAAGCCCTGCGCGCCCAACTGCACCAGGACCTCGCCTACGCCGAACTGCGCAACGCCCACGCCCAACTGTTCGTCAGCGCCGGCGTAGACCCCCTGCCCACCGACCTGCCCGACGCCCGACTGACCACCCTCGCCGACGCCCTGCGCACCCACGAAGCCGCACTGGCCCAGGCGCAGTAACGCGCAGCAGTGAGCCGCTGGCGCAACCAGCGGCTCACTTGTTCGCAGCGGGTTAGTTGTGGATGGCTTGGGCGGGTAATCAACTGCAAAGGCTGGGTGGGAGCATGGTGGATAACCTTCCAGAGACCCTAAGCCTTTCGTGGACGCCGCGAGCTAGAGCGTATCGCTCCTAGCGATCACGGATGTTATGCACCAGTCCCTTTCGGTGGGTTATACGCCAAATGGGGTCTAATTAGAGTTAGCTCACTTACAAGGACGCATATGTGTGAAGTTATAAAATTCTTATTTGAAGCAAATTTATCGAACTGGATTGCAGCATTAGCAACCCTTGCAATATTCATACTAGCGATATTCCAGTATCTGGAATCAAAAAACATAAACAAGATACAGAAATCACTAAGCGCACTCGACTTCACCCCAAGCCTTGATCTCCAGTATTCTTACGAAACAGGAACTTTGCTTGTAAAAAATACAGGCAGATCACAGCTATTCTTCTACGCTGCAACCACAAATACAACTGGCGAACCACCTCAAGAAATAACCAAAAAGCCTGATCGAAAAAGAATCATCGCAGTAAACAGCTGCTTTCCCATGGCTTTTGACATTGCATTTAATCAAGCAAGCTTTGTCTCAGGCATTAAAAAAGACGTCTCTCTTTATGGAGTTGCATACATAGAGAACCTTCAAAGTACAAAATATCGAATTAACTTTACTGTTAAAACCGTAGTCAGCTATCAAGGCGGAAGCTCAAACCCAACAATTCATGCCCAAGGAGCTTGGATTGAAGAAATCATGGAAATTAAAGATTTCCCATGGAAGTCCTGAGCTAACAAATGGTTCAAATCGCTCACTTCGTTCGCTGGGACGGGCTAAAGCCCGCCCCTTAACCAAACGTTAGGAGTTCAAGATGAAACGACTCAACTTTCTTCGTACAAGCCTTCTGTTATTGATGGTTGCAGCAGGTGGCATTCCAGCGGTTTCCTATGCAGAGACCGGAGTAATCGTGTTGATGACAAGGAAGTGCTTCATCGTCGACACCAATACCGGATATGTCATCGTGGACGGTTGGGTGTCAGCAAGTAAAGGCGACACAATAATTGGTGACTTCAACACTTACGGCTCAACCAAGATATTCAACACTAGCGGACAAGATATATCTGGATACATTTACATTGAGGACTGGGGTCTCTCGAAATCTCGTCTTCAAGACAAATGGAATGACAAGTACAGAGAAAAGTGCACCTAGCCACTCCTAACATGGCGCTCAACCTCGCTCCCTTCGATCGCTGGACGCTTCGCGATAAAGCCGCGCAGCGCCGGTTAGCTCTACGTTAGCGGCCAGCCGTAAGCGAGTGTCCTCTGAGACTGAGGAATTCATTAGCATGCCAGTTACGACAATCGTACTCTTCTCCGTTTATCAAATATTTTATGGGCTTATGAGTTTTTATCACTCAGTCTCAGCTCGAGCAAATCCAGAGGATCTCGCAAATGTAGATGCAAAACTCTGGAGAGAAGACACTGCGCTTGCGGCAGGAGCAACAATATTCCTTCTGGCTATTCGCATTAACGGCATTGCATTCCTTGTGTACCTTGGCTTTCAAACAGAATGGTACTACCCCATAGCGCTATGGGTCGCCACATTAGCTGGCATGACCTTAATAAACACTATCATCCGAATGCGGCTAGGTACGGCGCTTCCAGCACTGTCTGGCTTTATCTTTCTTCCTATTACTGGAGTCTGGATGTGGTTCACTGTCTAGCCCACCGCTAACAATGCTCTCAACTGCCGCTCACTTCGTTCGCTGGACAGTCAAACGCTATGCGTTTGTCTACCCATTAGCTTAGTCGTTAGCCATCAACAGGAGATATCACATGCGAATGGTGAAGCAAATTGGATGGATAATCCTGGTGGGTGCTCTTATGTCATTGCCGTCCTCGCTATACATAGCGTCCAATCTCAACGCACCTTTTTGGTATATCGTCTTATCGAGCTTTGCCCAAGCACTCGGCATGGGGTTATTCGCCATCTTCTTTGGCGTAATAGTCATCGTCGCTCGCCGTAACAGCGAAAAGGGAGGCATGAAGCCGGCGCTCATCGTAATGGCGGTGGTTTCGGTATTTACGTCGTATTCCGTAATTTCTCTTTCCCTCAGAGCCTGACGCGCACCGCTTGAGCCTGCTATGGACGTGAACTAACTGGGGACAGACCCCGTTTCCCACCAGACCCCGTTTCCCACCACGGAGGAAACCCACGCACGCGCAAAGGCATTGAGCCGCTAGATTTGCTCTAAAGGCTATCCAAGCCTTGGCGCCTGCCCACGGTCCGTTCCCTTTGCTGTCGAACGCCCTATCCGGAGGTTTTCACCATGCCCCCTCACCTGTCCGTCCTCACCCTCGCCGTCGATGATCTCGATCGGGCCGTGCGCTTCTACCGGGACGGGCTCGGTTTGCCCACCGAGGGGATTGTCGGCACGGAGTTCACGCATGGGGCGGTGGCGTTTTTCGAGATGGGGGGCGGGTTGAAGTTGGCGCTCTGGCCGCGGGCGAGTCTGGCGCATGACGCGGGGTTGCCGCTGGGATCACCGAGCGCGACGGAGTTTTCCCTTGGGCATAACGTCGGGTCGCGGGTGGAGGTGGATGCGCTGCTGGCGCAGGCCGGGCGGGCCGGGGCGCTGATCGTCAAGCCTGCTGGCGAGACGTTCTGGGGTGGCTATGCGGGGTATTTTCAGGACCCGGATGGGCATCTGTGGGAGGTGGTCTGGAATCCGCAGTTGTTGCCTCAAACGCCCGAATAGCCGGCGCGCGCCACGACTGAGGCGCCTCGAGATGGCGCCGCGGGCTTTCCCTCGAAAGCGCATGGCCGCTCGCCCGTCCTCCGGCGCGGCTGCCCTGCCTGCGCCGCCCTCTTCCCCCGCTCAAGGCCGCAGCCGACCGCCGATGACTCCGGTTCGTCCGTACCATCCCGCCAGTCGCTGCGGGGCGATGCCGAGGGCGAAGCCCAAGGCCAGCAGACGGTTGGTGAGGCTGCGACGCCACCAGCCGTCCTGTTGCCAGCGCCGACCATCGACCTCCAGCCCGTGGGTCAGGCGGACGAAGCGGCCCTGGCGGCGCAGGCCTTTGACCAGCGGGACTTCCTCGAACAGCGGCCAGGGGGCGTGGCCGCCGGCGGCGCGGTAGGCGTCGGCGCGGGCGAACAGGCCCTGGTCGCCGTAGGGCACGCCGAGGCGGCAGCGCAGGTTGATCAGCGGCTCGAGCAGGCGCGCCGGCCAGCCGCGCGGGGGGCTGAAGCGAAAGGCGAAGTAGCCGCCCAGTGCGCCCTGTTGGAGGGCGCCCAAGAGCGACGCCAGCGGCTGGCCGACCAACAGCGCGTCGGCATGCAGAAACCACAGCGCCTCGCCGGCCGCGTGTTGCGCGCCGAGGGCCAGTTGCCGGCCGCGGCAGGGGTCGGCGCCGACCCAGCGGGCGCCGTAGAGGGCGCAGAGCCGTTCGCAGGACGGGCTGCAGGCGCCGTCGACCACCAGCAGCTGTACCTCGCCGGCACACTGCGCGCTCTGCGCGGCGAGGGTGTGCAGCAGGCGCTCCAGCGCCGCTTCGTCGCGGTAGCAGGGGATGATCACGCTCAAGGCCACGGGGTAGCGCATGGTGCCTCCGCCAGCAGGGATTCGAGGGTCTGGTGCAGACGGCGGCGCGCCGGGCGCGGGTCGCCGGCGAGCGCGCGGGCCAGGGGTGGCAGGTCAGCAGGACGGTCGACGTCAGCGCCCGCTGCGCCGATCGCCACGCGGTAGCCGGCCGCGCGGCAGGCGCGGGCCAGCGCGCTGCCAAGTTGCGCGCTGCTCCACGGCAATGCGGCCAGCTCCGGCCACGGGCGGCGGCTGGCCATCAGCACCACGCCGCCGTCGCGGGCAGGCAGCAACAGGCAGTCGGCATGCTGCAGCGCGCCGGCGGCGTCCTGGCAGGCCTTTAGCGTGAGGGTGGGCGCGTCGCTGCCGATGTAGAGCAGCGCCTGGTGCCCCTCGTCACGCAGGCGGGTGTCGAGCGCCTGCAGGCGCTGCCCGAGGTTGCCCGCAGGCTGCGGCCGGCAGCAGGCGAACGGCGCGCGCTGCGCGGCCCAGTCGGCGTGCTGCGGGGCATCGGGGGCGATCACTTGCGGGCCGGGCCAGGCGGCGAGGTCTTCCAGCGCACAGTCGAGCAGGCGCTCGGCCAGCAGCAGCGCCCGCTCAGGCCCCAGCCGGGCGGCCAGGCGCTGCTTGCCGACACCGAGCGCCGGGCGCTTGCAGACCAGCACCAGGGTCGGCAGGGGGACGATCGCCTTGGCGCTACGCATGCACGCTCCGAATGTGTGCAAATGTTTCGCTAATGACCACAGCCAGCGGAAAACCGATGCCGCGCGCCGCGCCGTTCGTCGGCTGAGGCCGGCCAGGCGGCCGCACGTCCCGCCGGACGCCGCCCGGCGGTAACCCCGGCTCCATTGCGTGCTCAAAACGGAACCGTCCCGGAGGTGCCCATGCACGCGACCCTGCCGCTGCTCAACGCGCTGGATTTCCCGCCGCTGGCTCGCGCCGGGCTGGATACCCTGCAGGTGAACCTCACCTACCGCTGCAACCAGCGCTGCCTGCACTGCCATGTGAACGCCGGGCCGACGCGCAGCGAGGCGATGGACGACGCCACCCTGGCGCTGCTCTTTGCGGTGCTGCAGGTACGCCCCCTGGAGACGCTGGATCTGACTGGCGGCGCGCCGGAGCTGCATCCGCGCTTTGCCGAGATCGTCCGCCGCGCGCGCGGCGCCGGGCTGCGGGTGATCGACCGCTGCAACCTGACGATCCTGGGCGAGCCGGGACAAGAGCACCTGGCGGACTTTCTCGCCGTGCAGCAGGTGGAGGTGACCGCCTCGCTGCCCTGCTACATGGCAGAGAACGTCGACCGTCAGCGCGGCGACGGGGTGTTCGCCGCCAGCCTCGCCGGGCTGCGCCGGCTCAACGCGCTGGGCTACGGCACGCCGGGCAGCGGGCTGACCCTGAACCTGGTCTACAACCCGCAGGGGCCGCAGCTGCCGCCCCCCCAGGCGGCGCTGGAGGCCGACTACAAGACGCGCCTGCTCGCCGACTTCGGCATCCGCTTCGACCGTCTGCTGACGCTGACCAACCAGCCCATCGCGCGCTTTGGCAGCACCCTGGTCAGCCGCGGCCAGTTCGACGCCTACCTGGCGCTGCTGCGCGACAACTACCGGGCGGAAAACCGCGACGCGCTGATGTGCCGCCGGCTGATCAGCGTCGACTGGCGCGGTTATCTCTACGATTGCGACTTCAACCAGATGCTCGGCCTGCCGCTGCCGGCGCCGCAGACGCTGGCCAGCGACCGCCCGCACCTGCGCGAGCTGTTGCACGCGGATTTTGCCGGCCATCCCATCGCCACCCGCGACCACTGCTTCGCCTGCACCGCCGGGCAGGGCTCGAGCTGCGCCGGGGCGCTGACCAGCCGCGACGGAGGCACGCCCTGAATACCGCCTACGACCTGCTGCTGATCGGTGCCGGCCACACCCACCTCGGCGTGCTGCGCCACTGGGCCGAGGACCGCCATCCGCACCACTGGCGCATCGCCCTGGTGGCGCCGGCCGCCGAGGCCTGGTACTCGGGCATGCTGCCGGGGCTGGTGGCCGGCGACTACCGCGCCGAGCAGTGCTGCGTACCGCTGGCACCGCTGTGCGCGGCGGCCGGGGTGGAGCTGATCGCCCAGACGGCCTGCGCGCTGGCGCCGGCCGCGCCGCGGGTGGAGCTGGCCGATGGCCTGCGCCTGTCGGCCAGCTGGCTGTCGCTCAACGTCGGCTCGGCGCCGCGGCTGCCGGAGCGCCACGAGGCGCTGATCGAGCTGCTGCCGGTGCGGCCGTTCGCCGGCTTCGCCGAGCGCTGGCTGCAGTGGCAGGAGGAGCCGCTGCCGCTGGCGGTGATCGGTGGCGGCGCCGCCGGCGTGGAGCTGGCGCTGAACATGGCCGGTCAGGTGCCGGCGCTGGACCTGTTCAGCGCCGGGCCGCTGCTGGCGGCGCATCCGCCGGCCCTGCGCCGCCGCGCGCTGCGCCATCTGCGCCGGCTGAAGGTGACCGTGCACGAGGACTGCCGGATCGACGAGGTGCGCGGCGATGCCTTGTTCGCCGGCGGCCTGCCGGTGTGGCACGGCATCCGCGCGGTGGTCGCCACCGGCCCGGCGCCGCAGCCCTGGCTGGCGGCCTCGGGGCTGGCCTGCGACGCCCAGGGCTTCATCGCCATCGGTCCGACGCTGCAAAGCCGCTCGCACCCGCAGCTGTTCGCCAGCGGCGACTGCGCCAGCCTGCCCGACACGCCCCACTGCGGCGTCTATGCGGTGCGCCAGGCGCCGGTGCTGGCGCAGAACCTGGTGCATGCGCTGCAGGGCGAGGCACTGGCCAGCTACCGTCCGCAGCGCCATGCCCTGGCCCTGCTGCGCGACGGCGAGCGCGGCGCGCTGCTGGCCTGGTCGCGGCTGACCGCCGAAGGCTGGCTGCTGCGCCGCTGGAAAGACCGCATCGACCGCCGTTTCATCGCTCGCCACCGGCTCGCGCCACGCCCCTGAGCGCGACTTGTGTTAGCCCCGGGCCTGGACTACTCCTGAGCAAGAGCGCGCGACATTGCCTGCCGGGCGCGGGGATCGTTCGCCGTCCGCCTGAGTCATCTGTTGAGTCGCAGGCCACGCCGCGGCCCAAGGAGGTCACATGAACAAGGTGCTCGCCGGTGTCATCGCCGCCTTCGCGGCCACCGCCGTCCTCTCCCTGCTGCTGGTGCTCAAGCAGGCGATCGGCCTGCTGCCGCAGCTCGAATTCATCGCCATGCTCACCGGCCTGGCGCGCAACTACCTGAGCCTGCCGGCGACCACCGGCACCGGCTGGCTGCTGCACTGGCTGATCGGCTCGGCCGGCTACGGCGTGGCGATCGCAGTGATCGCCGGCGACCGGCCGGTGCGCGGCGCGCTGCTCAAGGGCCTGCTGCTGGGTTTTGTCGGCTGGCTGGCGATGATGCTGGTGCTCACCGTACTGGCCGGTCAGGGCCTGTTCGCCCTCGAGGTGGGGCTGGCCGCGCCGCTGCTGGCCCTGGCGCTGCACCTGATCTTCGGCGCGGTGCTGGGTGCGGTGTTCGGCCTGCTGGTCAACCGGACCGGAGGGCCACGCTGATGCCGAGCTTCCCGCCCGCCCCCTGGCGCCTGCGCGGCGAGGCCTGGCTGTCGCTCTGGCGGGTGCCCAAGCGCCACCTGCCGGCCGCCAGCCCCGGCATCGCCTACCTCGGTGGCGACTGCGCCTGGCTGGCGACGATCCTCGCCGACTACCGCCCAGGCGGTACCCTCGCCTACCGCGAGCTGGCCGTGGCCGCGATGGTGCGTGGCCCGAGGCGACTGACGCCGGCCTGCACGGTGAGCCAGATCTGGGTCGACGATGCCCGCGCCGCCGAGGGCGGGCGCGCGCTGTGGCAGATCCCCAAGCAGCTGGCACGTTTTGACCTCGACCAGGACCTGGGTGGCCGGTTCAGCGCCGAGGTGTACGAGCAGGAGCGCCCGCTGGCCCGCCTGCGCTTTCGCCCCGGCCGCGCACTGCCGCTGCGCCCGCTGCTGCGCGGCGTGGTGATTCAGCCGGCGCCCGGCGGCGCGCAGCACACGCCCTGCGCCGGGCGCGCCCGGCCGCAGTTCGGCGCCGCCGAGTGGCACTTCGCCCGCGACGGTGCGCTAGGCTTTCTCGCCGACCACCGACCGCTGCTGAGCCTGCAGCTGGGCGAGCTGCGGGTATCGTTCGGCGAGTGACGGGGACGCAACCGGCCCCGCTCGGCCAGGCTCCGGCTCGCTTAAGACTCCCTTAAGCCAGCGCCGCCAACAATCGCCTCAGGTTCATCACCCGAGGCCCGCCATGGAACTGCCCTGGACAGACCCGACCCGCCCGCTGGCGCTGATCGGCCGCGACGACCCGCTCGCCCTGCACCTCGCCCACCCCGGCGACGGCCAGCGCCGAGCCGCACTGGAAACCTTCATCCGCAGTCGCTTCGCCGAGCGTTACCAGGCGCGCATCCAGCAGTTCCTGCCCTGCCTGCTGGGCATCGAAAGCCCGCACGGGCAGGTGCACGGCGCCGCCGGGCTGCGCAGCGCGCGGGAGCGGCCGCTGTTTCTCGAACGCTACCTGGACCTGCCGGTGGAGCAGGCGATCCTCGCCGGCAACGGCCGGGCGATCCCGCGCGGGCAGATCGTCGAGGTGGGCAACCTGGCGGCCAGCGGCGGCGCCTCGGCGCGGCTGTTGATCATCGCGCTGACCGATCTTCTGATGGCGCTGGGCTTTCGCTGGGTGGTGTTCACCGGCACCCGCGAGCTGCTCAACAGCTTCGGCCGGCTGGGCATCGACCTGCTGCCGCTGGCCCCGGCCGACCCGGCGCGCATGGGCGGCGAGCTGGCCGACTGGGGCCGCTACTACGACAACGCCCCGCAGGTGATGGCCGGCGAGATCCGCCCCGGCCACGACCGCCTGCTGCAGCAGGGCGTGTACGCGCGGCTCGGGTATCAGGCGCTGTTCAGCGAGGGAGCACTGCCCCATGCAGCCGGCTGCTGAGCGTTTCTGGCAGGCCCTGGCCCGCCATGCCGGGCCGGCGCTGGCCGACGGCGAACGCACGCTGAGCTACGCCGAACTGCGCGAGGCCGTCGAGCGCCGCGCGGCCCGCCTGCGCGCGCTCGGCGTGCGCCGTGTCGCCCTGACGCTGGACAACGGCATCGACTGGGCGCTGTGGGACCTGGCGCTGCTGCGCGCCAGACTGACCAGCGTGCCGCTGCCCGGTTTCTTCTCGCCGGGCCAGCAGCGCCACGTGCTCGATGATGCCGGGGTCGACTGCCTGATCGGCCCGCCCGGCGAAGTCGGCCCCGCCTGCGGCTTCGTGGCGGCCGCCCCGTCGTTGCACATCCGCCGCCCGGCCTTCGCCCAACCGCTGCCGGCCGGCACGCGCAAGATCACCTACACCTCCGGCACCACCGGCACGCCCAAGGGCGTGTGCCTGGACGCCGAGGCCCAGCTCGCGGTGGCCGAAAGCCTCTGGCAGGTAGCCAACGGGCTGGGGGTCGAGCGCCACCTGTGCGTGCTGCCCCTGGCCACCCTGCTGGAGAACATCGGCGGGCTGTACGCGCCGCTCCTGGGCGGCGCCTGCGTCGAGCTGCGTCCGCTGGCCGAGATCGGCCTGGCCGGCGCCAGCGGTTTTGACGTCGCGCGCTTTCTCGCCACCCTGCACGCCAGCCGTCCGCACAGCCTGATCCTGTTGCCGCAGCTGTTGCTGGCGCTGGTGGCCGCCGCCGAACAGGGCGCGGCGCTGCCCGATTCGCTGCGTTTTCTCGCCGTCGGCGGGGCGCGGGTGGCGCCGGCGCTGCTGGCGCGCGCCGAGCGGCTCGGCCTACCGGTGCTGGAAGGCTACGGATTGTCCGAATGCGCCTCGGTGGTCTGCCTGAACACCCCGCAGGCCCGGCGCCTGGGCAGCGTCGGTCGGCCGCTGCCGCACCTGACCCTGCGCATCGCCGCCAACGGTGAAGTGCTGGTGCGCGGCCCGCGCCTGCTGGGCTATCTGGGCGAGCCGGCACCGGAGGGCGACTGGCTGGCCACCGGCGATCTGGGCGAGCTGGATGCCGAGGGCTTTCTGCACCTGCGCGGGCGCAAGAAGCACCAGTTCGTCACCGCCTTCGGGCGCAACGTCAATCCCGAGTGGGTGGAGGCCGAGCTGTGCCTGCAACCGGCCATCGCCCAGGCCTGGCTGTACGGCGAGGCGCTGCCGGCCAACCTCGCGGTGCTGGTGCCGCGCCGCCTTGAGCTGACCGACGCCGATCTCGCCGCCGCGGTCGATGCGGTGAACGCCGCGCTGCCTGACTACGCCCGGGTGCACCACTGGCGGCGCGCCGAGCAACCCTTCACCGCGCACAACGGCCTGCTCACCGCCAACGGCCGGCTGCGCCGCGCCGCCCTCATCGAGCGCTACCACGACGCTTTGCTTTCCCTGACTGCCGAGGATCATCCATGAGCTTCTTCGAACGACTGCAGGCGGACACGGCCGCCGAACGCGCCTACCTGCTGAGCGCGCCGATCATCCACCACGCGCTGGCCGGCACCCTGGCGCTGGACAGCTACCGGGCGTTCCTCGCCCAGGCCTATCACCACGTCAAGCACACCGTGCCGCTGCTGATGGCCTGCGGCGCGCGGCTGCCGGAGCGGCTCGAATGGCTGCGGGTGGCCATTGCCGAATACATCGAGGAGGAAACCGGTCATCAGGAGTGGATCCTCAACGACCTGCGCGCCTGCGGCGGCGATGCCGAGGCGGTGCGCCACGGCCAGCCGGCACTGCCCGCCGAGCTGATGGTGGCCTACGTCTACGACCGCATCGCCCGGCACAACCCGGTGAGCTTCTTCGGCATGGTGCAGGTGCTCGAGGGCACCAGCATCGCCCTGGCCACCCAGGCCGCCGCGGTGCTGCAAAGCAGTCTGAAGCTGCCGCCGCAGGCGTTCAGCTACCTCACCTCCCACGGCAGCCTGGACATCGAGCACGTGGCCTTCTTCGAAACCCTGATGAACCGTCTGGACGACCCGCACGACCAGGCCGCGGTGATCCACACCGCCAAGGTGGTGTACCGCCTCTACGGCGACCTGTTCCACCAACTGCCGGTGCATACCCAAGGAGCCGACCATGCAGCTGCCTGAGTGCCGCGCCCTGCTCACCGGCGCCAGCGGCGGCATCGGCCGCGAGCTGGTGGAACAGCTCTGCGCCGGCGGCGCGCGTCTGCTGCTGGTGGGCCGCGACCAGGCCGCGCTCGCCGCACTGGCGGCGCGCTGGCCGAGCCGGATCGAGTTCGTCTGCGCCGAACTGGCCAGCGTCGAGGGCCGCGAACAGGTGCTCGCCGCCGCCCGGCGCTTCGAGGGCCTGAACTGTCTGATCCACGCCGCCGGCATCAACCAGTTCTGCCTGCTCGAACAGCAGGACGACGAGGCCATCGCCCGGCTGATCAACGTCAACCTCACCGCCACGCTGCAGCTCACCCATCGCCTGCTGCCGCTGCTGCGCCAGGCGCCGCACGCGCTGGTAGTCAACCTCGGCTCCACCTTCGGCTCCATCGGCTACCCCGGCTTCGCCGCCTACTGCGCCAGCAAGTTCGCCGTGCGCGGGTTCTCCGAGGCGCTGCGCCGCGAGCTGGCCGACACCCCGGTGAAGGTGCTCTACATCGCCCCGCGCGCCACCCGCACGGCGATGAACGCCGGCCCGGTGGCGGAGATGAACCAGGCGCTGAAGGTGAGCATGGACGACCCGGTGGCGGTGGCCGCGCAGATCGCCCAGGCCATCGCCCGCGAGCGCGAGGAGCTCTACCTCGGCTGGCCGGAAAAACTCTTCGTGCGCCTGAACGGCCTCTGGCCGCGGCTGGTGGACCAGTCGCTGCGCAAGCAGCTGCCGATCATCAAGCGCTTTGCCCGTTCCAACCCTGCCGGAGACGCCCGATGAAAGCCCTGTCCATCCTGTGCCTGAGCGCCGCCCTGCTGGCCGCGCCAGCGACCTTCGCCCTGAGCCCCGCCGGCGAGCAAGACCTCGCCCAGCTGCAGACCCGCTGGGCCGAGATCAATTACCAGTTGCCCGAGGCGCAGCGCGCCGCCGCCTTCGAAAAGCTCGCCGGGCAGGCCGACGCGGCGCTGCAGCGCGAGCCGCAGGCCGCCGAGCTGCACGTCTGGCGCGGCATCATCCTCAGCACCTGGGCCGGCGCCAAGGGCGGGCTGGGCGCGCTGGGTCTGGCCAAGGACGCCAAGGCCAGCCTGGAGCAATCGCTCGAACTCGACCCGCAGGCGCTGGACGGCTCGGCCTACACCAGCCTGGCCACCCTCTACGCCCAGGTGCCCGGCTGGCCGATCGGCTTCGGTGACGACGACAAGGCCGGCGCGGTGTTTCGCCAGGCGCTGGCGATCAATCCGGGCGGGCTCGATCCCAACTACTTCTATGCCGGCTACCTGATGGACCACAATCGCTACGCCGAGGCCCGCGATGCCCTGCAGCGCGCCCTCGCCGCGCCGGACCGCCCGGGGCGCGCGATTGCCGACGCCGGCCGGCGCGCCGAGGCGCAGCGACTGCTCGAGCAAGCCAACGCCAAACTGAAGTAACCCGCGGCCCCGCGCCGCCCGACAGGTAGGTCCATGCGCATACTGCTGGTGGAAGACGACGCCGCCCTCGGCGAGGGCATCCGCACCGCCCTCAAACCCGAGGGCTACACGGTGGACTGGCTGCAGGATGGCGCCAGCGCGCTGCATGCGCTGAGCCACGAGAGCTTCGATCTGGCGGTACTGGACCTGGGCCTGCCGCGCCTGGACGGCCTGGAAGTGCTCAAGCGCCTGCGCAGCGCCGGCAACGCCATCCCGGTGCTGGTGCTGACCGCGCGCGATGCCACCTCCGATCGCATCGCCGGGCTGGATGCCGGCGCCGACGACTACCTGGTCAAGCCGTTCGACGTCAACGAACTCAAGGCCCGCCTGCGCGCCCTGTTGCGGCGCAGCTTCAACCGCGCCCAGCCGGCGCTGGAGTACCGCGGCATCGTCCTCGATCCGGTCAACCAGCAGGTCAGCTTCAACGGCCAGCCGGTCAACCTGCCGCGCAAGGAGTTTCTCCTGCTGCACGAACTGCTCGCCCAGCCCGGCCGGGTGCTGACCCGCGACAAGCTGCAGCAGCTGCTCTACGGCTGGAACGAGGAGGTGGAGAGCAACGCCCTGGAGGTGCACATCCACCACCTGCGCAAGAAGTTCTTCCCCGAGCTGATCCGCACCGTGCGCGGGGTCGGCTACCTGGTGGACAAATGCTGAGCCGCTCGATCCGTCGACGCACCCTGGCGCTGGTGCTGGGTATCCTCGCCGTGTCGCTCGGGCTGATCTCCTGGACCAGCTACCGCGATGCGCGCCACGAGATCGAGGAGCTGTTCGACGCGCGCCTGGCGCAGAGCGCGCGCCTGCTGCAGGGGCTGATCGGCCGCGAGCTGAGCGCCGCCAGCCACGATGAACTGCAGGCCGCGCTGGACGCCGCGGTGAACTACCAGCGTTACGCCGCCCCCGGCGTCTCGCCGCCCGGCCACCATTACGAAGGCAAGCTCGGCCTGCAGGTGTTCGACGAACGCGGCGCCCTGCGCCTGGCCTCGGCCGGCGCCCCCGGCGAGGCGCTCGGCCAGCTGCTCGCCCGCCATCCGGCCGCGCGCGCGGAGCGCCCGTTCGCCAGCCTCGCGCCCGGCTTTCACACGGTCAGCGTCGGCGCCCATCAGTGGCGGCTGTTTTTGTTGCATGACCAGAGTGACGCCCTGTGGATACTGGTCAGCGAGCGCGACGACGTGCGCGGCGAGCTGGTCGGCAAGATCGCCCGGCGCAGCCTGCTGCCGGATCTGGTCGGCCTGCCGCTCCTCGCGCTGCTGATCTGGCTGGCGGTGGGCTGGGGCCTGCGCCCGCTGGCGCGCATGGCCCAGCTATTGCGCACGCGCGATCCGGACAACCTCACGCCGCTGCTGCTCGCCCCGCTGCCGCGCGAGCTGGAGCCGGTGGCCGCCTCGCTGAACCGCCTGCTGCTGCAGGTCAACCAGCTGCTGGAACGGGAAAAGCGCTTCATCGCCGATGCCGCCCACGAGCTGCGCACGCCGCTGGCGGTGCTGCGCATCCACGCGCAGAACGCCCAGCAGGCGACGACGACTGCGGAGCGCGACGAGGCGCTGGCGCAACTGCTGGTGGGCGTCGACCGCACCACCCGGGTGGTCAGCCAGCTGCTCACCCTGGCGCGACTGGAGCCCAACGCCAGCGCCCTGCGCATGGCCCCGCTGGACCTGCACGCGCTGGTCTGCGAGAGCCTGGCCGAACTCACCCCGCTGGCGCTGGCGCGCCGCCAGGAGCTGACCCTGGACGCCGACGAGGCCGCCGATTACCGCCTGGTCGGCGACGCCGCGAGCCTGGCCACGCTGCTGCAGAACGCGGTGGGCAATGCCCTGCAGTACACCCCGGACGGCGGGCAGATCCAGGTCAGCCTGCAGGCCGAGGCCGAGCGCCTGCGCCTGCAGGTGGCCGACAGCGGCCCGGGCGTGCCGGCCGAGCAGCGCGCCCAGCTGTTCGAGCGCTTCTACCGCCAGGGCGGTGGCGAAGGCGCCGGGCTGGGACTGTCGATCATCGCGCGCATCGCCGAGCTGCACGGTGCCAGCGTGCGCCTGGAGCACAGCCCGCTGGGCGGGCTGTGCCTGTGCGTCGAGCTGCCACGCACGCGCCTGCCGCTGCCGGCCTAAGGTTGGCTTAAGCTCGCCGGCCTATCCTGCGCCCGTCTGCCACCCTCACGGAGCGCCCGATGACCGCACGAGCCCTTGCCCCGAAAACCTACAGCCGGCTGTCGATCACCCTGCACTGGCTGATGGTGCTGCTGATCGCCGCCACCTACGCCACCATCGAACTGCGCGGGCTGTTTCCGCGCGGCAGCGACCCCCGCACACTGATGAAGTCCCTGCACGTCTCGCTCGGCCTGGCGATCTTCTTGCTGGTCTGGCTGCGCCTGCTGGGCCGTCGCCTGAGCCCCGCGCCGCAGGCCAGCGGGCCGGCCTGGGAAACCCTGGCGGCACGCGCCGCGCACCTGGCGCTGTACGGCCTGATGATCGGCATGCCGCTGCTGGGCTGGCTGCTGCTGTCGGCCGAGGGCCAGCCGGTCAGACTGTTCGGCCTTCCGCTACCGGCGCTGATGAGCCCGTCCGAACGCTGGGCCGAGCGTTTCGAGGAGCTGCACGAGGCGCTGGGCGTGGCCGGCTACTGGCTGATCGGCCTGCATGCGGCCGCCGCGCTGCTGCATCACTACCTGCGCAAGGACGACGTGCTGCGCCGCATGCTCCCGGCGCGCCGCTGATCCGCGGCCGGCCCCGCGCGCGAACGGCCTCTGCCGACCTCGGTCGACAATAAGGAAGGCCAGGTACGGCGGGCTCCCGGCCCGCCCCCCACCCAAGCGGAGGCACGCATGATCCGACCCGCCAAGCCGGCGCTTGCCGGCACGCTGTTGACCGCCCTGCTGGTGCTGGGCGGCTGCACCACCGACAGGGACGAGCCGCGCCGCAACAACGTCGAGGCCCGCGGCAGCAGCCTGCCCGACTACGACCTCGGCACCCCGGACGACCA
>JAUVZY010000013.1 GCA_030602315.1 Pseudomonadaceae bacterium
CGCCTGCCTGTCGCTGGTGGTGAACCCGGCGGCCGGCAAGTCCAGCGGGGTGATCACCATGGCCGAGATCGAGGCGGTGCTGGCCGATGGCATCGGCAAGGCTCGCAAGGTGCTGGCGCGCGTGTTGGCCGGCGATCTGACTGGTTGAATACGGGCGCGCTGTAGCGCGGCCACCGACGGCAGGTCGGGTCCGCCGCCCGTGGCGGAAGGGTGGTGGGCAACGCTGCGCGGTTGCCCACCCTACGCAGGCACCGCCGCGCTGCTCTGCCGCGCGATACCAATGCTTGCCGCCCCGCACCGTAGGGCGGACAACGACCGCAGGTCTTCTCCGCCACTCGCGCACTGGGCCGAGGCTGGGCAGCGCTGCTCGGCTGTTCACCTTGCGCAGGCACCGCGAGCCTGGCGCCTGCCTGCTCAGGGCAACGGGGCAAACAGGGCCTGGATGTCATGTTCGTCGAGCGGCCAACGGGCTTCGCCGCTTTCTGTTTCGAGGACTTCCCCGGCGAGGGCGGCCTTGCGCTCTTGCAACTGGCGGATCTTTTCCTCGATGGTGCCGCGGGCGATGAGTTTGTAGACGAACACCGGCTTGTCCTGGCCGATGCGGTAGGCGCGGTCGGTCGCCTGGTCCTCGGCGGCCGGGTTCCACCACGGGTCGTAATGGATCACCGTGTCCGCCGCCGTCAGGTTCAGGCCGGTGCCGCCGGCCTTGAGGCTGATCAGAAACAGCGGCACCTCGCCGCTCTGGAAGCGCTCCACCGGGGCGCGCCGGTCCGCGGTCTTGCCGGTGATCTGCACGTAGTCGATGCGCCGCTCCTTCAGCCGCGCTTCGATCAGCGCCAGCATCGAGGTGAACTGGGAAAACAGCAGCACCCGCCGGCCTTCGAGCAGCAATTCCTCGAGCATCTCCATCAGGCTGTCCAGCTTGCCGGAGGTGCCGCCGCGCGGCAGGCGCTCCACCGGTTTGACCAGGCGCAGGTCGCAGCACACCTGGCGCAGCTTGAGCAGGGCTTCGAGCACCACGATCTGGCTGCGCGCCAAGCCGCGGCGCTCGATTTCCTCGCGTACCTTGCGGTCCATGGCCAGGCGCACGGTTTCGTAGAGGTCGCGCTGGGCCGGCGACAGCTCCACCCACTGGATGATCTCGCTCTTGGGCGGCAGTTCGGTGGCCACTTGTTCCTTGGTGCGCCGCAGCAGGAACGGGCGGATGCGCAGATGCAGCTGTGTCAGACGCGCCTGGTCGCCGAGTTTTTCGATCGGCTGACGGTAGTCACGATTGAAGCGTCGCTCGTCGCCCAGCCAGCCCGGCATGAGGAATTCGAACAGCGACCACAGCTCGCCCAGGTGGTTTTCCAAAGGCGTGCCGCTCAGGCACAAACGCTGGCGGGCAGTGAGCCGGCGCGCCGCCTGGGCGGCTTTGCTGCCGGGGTTCTTGATGTTTTGCGCCTCGTCCAGCACCAGCACGTGCAGCGGTTGGGCGGCGAGCACCTCGATGTCGCGGGGTAGCAGGGCGTAGGTGGTCAGCAGCAGGTCGTAGTCGGCAAGTGCGGCGAAGTGCTGCTGGCGATTGGCGCCGTGCAGCGATTGCACGCGCAGCGCCGGGGCGAAACGCGCGGCTTCGTCCAGCCAGTTGGGTATCAGGCTGGTGGGCACCACTGCCAGGCACGGGCGGTCCAGACGGCCGGCTTCTCGTTCGCAGAGCAGGTGGGCGAGGGTCTGCAAGGTTTTGCCCAGACCCATGTCGTCGGCGAGGATGCCGCCGGCATCCAGTTCGCGCAGTGTCTGCATCCAGGACAGGCCTTCGAGCTGATAGGCGCGCAGCTGCGCCTGCAGGCCAGTCGGCGGGCGCTGGGCACGCTGGCGGAAATCGCGCAGCCGCGCGGCGAAATCGAGTAGCTCGGCGGCGCCGCTCCAGCGCACCGCCGGTGCCTCCAGCGCCGACAGCCGCGGGGCATCGCCACGACCGATGCGCAGACGGTCACTCGCTGGCGGCGCGGCGTCACGCAGGTAAAAGTCGCCCAGCAGAGACAGAATCGGTTTGAGCCGGCCCAGCGGCAGGATGACTTGCCCAGCGCCGGCGCGCTGGCCGTCGAGCTGCAGGCGCAGGGGTTCATCATCGCTGCGCTGTGCCAGGCGTCGTTCATCGAGCAGCGCCGGATTGCTGCGGATCACCTTGAGCAGCACCGGCAGCAGGCTGATGCGCTCGCCGCCGACCTCGATGCCCAATTCCACATCGAACCAGGCGTGCTCGGCCGCCTGCTGCACATCGACATACCAGTCATCCACCGGCAGCAGATCGAAGGCGAACCCCGGCTGGATCTCGATCTGCCAGCCCTGGGCACGCAGTGTCGGCAGCTGCTCCTGCACGAAGCGCAGCCAGGCCGCTTCGTTAGGCAGGTCGTACATCTCGCCGGCATCCTTGGGCAGCGCCTGGCTCTGGCGCAGGGCGGGGCGGAAACCGAGTTGCTGCAGCCTTTGGCGCAGCGCCTGCTCGGCGTCGATCTGACGCTGCGGTACATCGGCGCCGATGCTCGGGCGTTCGCCCGGGCGCAACTTGCCGAACACTCGCTGCTCGCCATAGCAAAACGACAGGGCCGCGCGATGCTGCTGGGTCGGCACCATGCGCCCGTTGCCCGGCTGGTAGGCGAGCGCCTGGTAGGTGCCCAGGCGCAACAGGGCGATTGGTGCGCGCGCCGCTGACGCGGCTGGCCCCGCGAGGCTCATGCACCCCGGTCCTGGCGGTGCAGGCGTCGCAGCAAGGGCGTGCGGTCAGCGTGCGCCATCGGTCGGACGTAGCCGCTCAAGCAGCGCTTCGAGGGTGTTGAAGCGCTCCTCGGCGCGCTCCATCGGTACCTGGAACTTGAACAGCGTGGCGCCTTCGAGCCGGTAACGATTGGGCTGGGTCTGGATCATCTTGACCAGCACCAGCGGATCGACACAGGTGTCTGCGCTGAACTCGATCCGTCCGCCCTGCGGGCCGGCGTCGATCTTGGCGATGCCGAGCTTTTCCGCCGAGAGCTTGAGCAGGGTCAGGCGGATCAGGTGCTTGGTCGGCTCGGGCAACAGGCCGAAGCGGTCGATCATCTCTACCTGCAGCTCGTTGAGCGCGTCTTCGTTCTCCGCCGAGGCGATGCGCTTGTAGAGGATCAGCCGCGCATGAACGTCCGGCAGGTAGTCTTCGGGGATCAGTGCCGGTACGCGCAGGTTGATTTCCACACCGCCGCCCAGCGGCTGCTCGAGGTTGGGCTGCTCGCCCTTGCGGATCGCCTTGACCGCGCGCTCGAGCATTTCCATGTAGAGGGTGAAGCCAACCGCCTGGATCTGCCCGCTCTGGCCTTCGCCGAGCAGCTCGCCAGCGCCGCGGATCTCCAGGTCGTGGGTGGCCAGCACGAAGCCGGCGCCCAGGTCCTGGGCGTTGGCGATCGCCTCCAGGCGCTTTTGCGCGTCCTCGGTCATCTGCTTGCGCGGCGGGGTGAGCAGGTAGGCGTAGGCCTGGTGGTGGCTGCGCCCGACCCGGCCGCGTAGCTGGTGCAGCTGGGCCAGGCCGAACTTGTCGGCGCGCTCGATGATGATGGTGTTGGCGCTGGGTACGTCGATGCCGGTCTCGATGATGGTCGAGGCCACCAGCACGTTGAAGCGCTTGTGGTAGAAATCGCTCATCACCTGCTCGAGTTCGCGCTCGCGCATCTGTCCGTGGCCGATGCCGATCCGCGCTTCGGGCACCAGCTCGGCCAGGTCGCGGGCGGCCTTCTCGATGGTCTTTACCTCGTTGTGCAGGTAATAGACCTGGCCACCGCGCAGCAGCTCGCGCAGCAGTGCTTCCTTGATCACCGCGTTCTGCTGCTCCATGACGAAGGTGCGCACGGACAGCCGGCGCGCCGGCGGGGTGGCGATGATCGACAGGTCGCGCATGCCCGCCACGGCCATGTTCAGCGTGCGTGGAATCGGCGTGGCGGTGAGGGTGAGGATGTCCACCTCGCTGCGCAGCGCCTTGAGCTGCTCCTTATGGCGCACGCCGAAGCGGTGTTCCTCGTCGATGATGACCAGGCCCAGGTTCTTGAACTTCACATCGCCCTGCAGCAGCTTGTGGGTGCCGATGACGATATCGATCTGGCCTTCGGCCAGCGCCTCGACGGCCTTTTCCTGATCCTTGGCGGACTTGAAGCGGCTCATCACCTCGACCTTCACCGGCCAGTCGGCGAAGCGGTCGCGGAAGCTGTTGTAGTGCTGCTGGGCGAGCAGGGTGGTGGGCACCAGCACCGCCACCTGACGGCCGCCATGGGCGGCGATGAAGGCCGCGCGCATGGCCACTTCGGTCTTGCCGAAGCCGACGTCCCCGCAGACCAGCCGGTCCATCGGTTTGGCCGCGAGCATGTCGGCCCTGACGGCTTCGATGGCCGCTTGCTGGTCGACGGTTTCCTCGAAGGGAAAGCCCGCGGCGAAGGTTTCATAGTCGGCGGCCGGATCGGTGAAGGCGTAGCCCTTGCGCGCGGCGCGGCGGGCGTAGATGTCCAGCAGTTCGGCGGCGACGTCGCGCACCTGCTCGGCGGCCTTGCGCTTGGCCTTCTGCCACTGCTCGGAGCCGAGCTTGTGCAAGGGCGCCAGCGCGTCATCACTGCCGGTGTAGCGGGCGATCAGGTGCAGGTTGGCCACCGGCACGTAGAGCTTGGCCTCATCGGCATACTGCAGCATGAGGAATTCGGCTTTCTCGCCCTCGACTTCCAGGGTGATCAGCCCCTGGTAGCGGCCGACGCCGTGATCGATGTGCACCACCGGCGCGCCTTCGCGCAGCTCGGTAAGATTCTTGATGACGTTGTCGCCACCCTCGCGGCCCTTCTCGCGGCGGCGGCGTTGCATGACGCGCTGGCCAAACAGCTGGCTCTCGGCGACCAGCGCCACCTGGTCTAGCTGCAAGCCCTCGTCGAGGGCGGCGACCGTGATGGCGAGACGCTCCTTGCCGGCGAGAAACGCCGGCCAGCCTTCGACTTCCTGCGGGCGGATCTTCAGGCGGCCGAGCAACTCCAGCAGCACCTCGCGGCGCCCGGCGGACTCAGCGGTGAACAGCACGCGCCCCGGATACTCCTCGAGATAACGGCGCAGCGCACCGAGCGGCTCCTGAGCCTTGGCCTCGACGGCTACCGAGGGCTGTGGCCGGCCTTCCAGGCGTTCGCGGCCGACTCCCGGCTCGAGGTCCTCGCGGCTGACCACCACCCGTGGAGACTGCTTGAGGCGAGCGAAACAGTCTTCCACCGGCAGGAACAGTTCGGCCGGCGGCATGAGCGGCCGTTCCGGGTCGTAGCGGCGCTCTTCGTAGCGGTTGCGCACATCGTTCCAGAACTGCTCGGCGGCCTGTTCGATGCCGGGCAGGGAGAACACCTGGGTGTCGCCGGGCAGGTAGTCGAAGAGGGTCGCGGTTTCCTCGAAGAACAGCGGCAGGTAGTACTCGATGCCCGCCGGGGTGATGCCGGTGGAGAGATCCTGGTAGATCGGACAGCGGCGGAAATCCACGTCGAAGCGCTCGCGGAAGCGGGCGCGAAAGCCGGTGACCGCCTCCTTCTTCAGCGGGAATTCCTTGGCTGGCAGCAGGCGCACCGCATCGACCTTGTCGATGGAGCGCTGGCTGTCCGGATCGAAGGTGCGCAGGGTCTCGATCTCGTCATCGAACAGGTCGATGCGGTAGGGCAGCTCGCTGCCCATCGGAAACAAGTCGATCAGCGCGCCGCGTACGGCGAACTCCCCGTGCTCATAGACCGTATCCACGCAGCGGTAACCGGCCGCCTCGAGGCGTGTGCGCATTTGTTCGACATCGAGCGTCTGGCCGACGTCCAGCACCAGGCTCGAACCGAGCAGAAAGCGCGGCGGCGCCAGGCGGTGTAGCGCCGTGGTGATCGGGACTACCAGAACCCCATGCTTGAGCCCCGGCAGGTCATACAGCGTGGCGATCCGTTGGGAGATGATGTCCTGATGCGGGGAGAACACGTCATAGGGCAGTGTTTCCCAGTCGGGAAACTGCAATACCGGCAGGTTCGGTGCGAAGAACGCCAGCTCCTGCTCGAGGCGTTCGGCGCTCTGGCTGTCGGGCGTCAGCAGCAGGGTGAAGCGCTGGGCGTGGGAGGCGGCCTCTGCGATCGCCAGGCTCAATGCCGCTCCGGGAAGATTGCCCCAGTGTTGCTTGCCGCTGGCGGCAGGCAGGGGCGGAAGGCGCAGTACGGACACGGGGTGACGTGGCTCCGATCAAAGGTGAATCCGACCGATTGTAACTATCGGCTCGCTTCGCTGTCAGTGTGTGGGTCGTGCATTGTCCTCCCTTCGTTCCCTGCCTTTCATCGGCTGGCCAAGGGAGAGAGATCGAGCGGCACAGTGCTCAAGCCAGGCCGTCGAAGGCGCCAGAGTGACTTTTTCTGGAAGCGGTGGGCGCGCATGACGCGCGAGACGATGAATGACGTACCGAGGCTGCAATTGCCGGCGCATTGGGGCGCCGTCATAATGTAGTCCTTTTTCGTAGCCCCTACATATGGAAGGAACTGCCCGTGACTCAGAAGCCCGACCAGTGTCTTGGAGAGTGGATTGATCGTGAAGCCCTTGCCGAGGCCATGATTCCACTGATCGGTCAGCTTTATCGCAACAACAATGTGGTCACTTCGATCTACGGCCGTGGCCTGATCAACCGCTCGGTGATCGAGCTTCTGAAGGCGCACCGCTTCGCCCGCCACCGCATGGCCGACCAGGAAGAGCTGGCCGTTCATGACACCTGCCAGGCGCTCAAGACCATGAGCGAAATGAACCTGGGCGCCGCTTCCGTCGATCTGGGCAAGCTGGTTTCCAAGTTCAAGGCTGAAGGTGCCGGTCGCACGCTCGACCAGTTCGTCCGTGAAGAGCTGGCCGAAGTGGCTGGCAAGGGCACTGCCAATCAGCGCAAGGGCACTGACGTCGTGCTCTACGGTTTCGGCCGCATTGGCCGCCTGCTGGCACGCATCCTGATCGAGAAGACCGGCGGTGGCGACGGTCTGCGCCTGCGCGCGATCGTGGTGCGCAAGGGCTCGAACGACGACATCATCAAGCGCGCCAGCCTGCTGCGTCGTGATTCGGTGCATGGTCCGTTCGAAGGCACCATCACCGTGGATGCCGAGAACAACACCATCACCGCCAACGGCAACCTGATTCAGGTGATCTACTCCAACGATCCGTCCACGGTCGACTACACCGAGTACGGCATCCAGAACGCCCTGCTGGTCGACAACACCGGCAAGTGGCGCGACGCCGAAGGTCTGGGCCAGCACCTCAAGTGCGCCGGCGTCGACCGCGTGGTCCTCACCGCCCCGGGCAAGGGTGCGCTGAAGAACATCGTGCATGGCATCAACCATGGCGAAATCACCGCCGACGACAAGATCATCTCGGCTGCCTCCTGCACCACCAACGCCATCGTGCCGGTGCTCAAGGCTGTCTATGACAAGTTCGGCATCGAACATGGCCATGTCGAAACCGTTCACTCGTACACCAACGACCAGAACCTGATCGACAACTTCCACAAGGGCAGCCGTCGCGGTCGCAGCGCTCCTTTGAACATGGTGATCACCGAGACCGGTGCCGCCACCGCCGCGGCCAAGGCGCTGCCGGTGCTCAAGGGTAAGCTGACCGGCAACGCGATCCGCGTTCCGACGCCGAACGTGTCCATGGCTATCCTCAACCTGACCCTGGAAAAGCCGACCTCGCGCGACGAGATCAACGAGTACCTGCGCCAGATGGCGATGCACTCCGACCTGCAAAAGCAGATCGATTACGTGCACTCGCCGGAAGTGGTGTCCAGTGACTTCGTCGGTTCGCGTCATGCCGGTGTGGTGGACGCCGAGGCGACCATCTGCAACGACAACCGCGTCGTACTGTACGTCTGGTACGACAACGAGTTCGGCTACAGCTGCCAGGTGGTCCGCGTGATGGAAGAAATGGCTGGCGTTCACGCCCCCGCCTTCCCGCGCTGATCGCGTCGCGCTAAGGCTGTAAAAAAAGCCTGCTCCTGAAAGGGGGCAGGCTTTTTGCATTTATGGGGATTTTTTGTTCCTTCCATCGGCAGGGCATGAAAAAGCCCACGCCAGTGCCGCGCGCCGCGTATTAGCGACGAATTTTTGGGTGCGGGCGGTGGTCAGCCGCTGCGAACGAGTCCTATAATTGGCCGGTTTAATCGCACGGTGCTGCGTCAAAGGGTCGCGCTGCTCAGGGGGGATGGCGCGAGCGCGGAGACCTCCGTACCCATGACGTCGGTTGCCGAGAAGTTTTTACCATTCAGTAGGTTAGGCAAACCCATGATCCGAATAAAGCGTGGGCTCGAGTTGCCCATCGTCGGCGCGCCTGTCCAACGCATCGAATCCGGAAGGTCGGTGCGCAGCGTTGCCGTGATTGGCTTCGATTATCCGGGAATGAAACCGACCATGAACGTTCAGGTCGGCGATCGGGTGAAGCTGGGGCAGGTCCTGTTCAGTGACAAGAAGACCCCGGGGGTCAATTACACTGCGCCGGGCGCCGGTGTGATCAGCGCCGTCCATCGCGGCGAGAAGCGTGTGCTGCAGTCGGTCGTCATCGATCTCGACGGCGACGAGGAGATCACCTTCTCCGCCTACGATGCCGCCGCTCTCGAAAGCCTCGGCGACGAGAAGGTCCGCGAGAACCTGCAACAGTCCGGCCTGTGGACCGCGCTGCGGACCCGTCCGTACAGCAAGGTTCCGGCGGTCGATGCCAAGCCGAGCTCGATTTTCGTCACGGCCATCGACACCCATCCGCTGGCTGCCGATCCGAGCGTCATCATCGCTGAGCAGGCCGATGCCTTCGAAGCCGGTCTCAAGGTGCTCGGCAACATCGCCAAGCTCTACCTGTGCAAGGCCCCGGGCGCCACGCTCCCCGGTGAGGGGCTGGCCAAGGTGCAGTGCGAGTCCTTCGAAGGTCCGCACCCGGCCGGCCTGGCCGGAACCCATATCCACTTCCTCGACCCGGTGAGTGCGACCAAGGCAGTCTGGACCATCGGTTATCAGGACGTGATCGCGGTGGGCAAGCTGTTCACCACCGGCCGTCTGTCGGTCGAGCGTGTGGTAGCCCTGGCAGGCCCGGTGGTGGAAAAGCCGCGCCTGGTGCGTACCCGCCTGGGTGCCAACCTCGACGAGCTGACCGCCGGTGAGTTGCAGCCGGGCGCCAACCGGGTCATCTCCGGTTCCGTATTCGGCGGCCGTACCGCCCATGGTGCTTTCGCCTACCTCGGTCGTTACCACGTCCAGGCGTCCTGCCTGCGCGAGGGCAAGGACCGCGAGATGCTGCACTACCTGCGTCCTGGCGTGGAAAAGCATTCGATCTACAACATCTTCGTTTCCAAGCTGATGGGCGCGAAGAAGTTCGGCTTCTCCACCACCACCAATGGCAGTCCGCGTGCCATGGTGCCGACCGGCAACTACGAGGCGGTGATGCCGCTGGATATCCTGCCGACTCAACTGCTGCGCTCGCTGATCGTCGGTGACACCGAGACCGCGCAGAAGCTCGGCTGCCTGGAGCTGGACGAAGAAGATCTGGCGCTGTGCACCTACGTGTGCGCCGGCAAGTACGAATACGGCCCGATCCTGCGGGACAATCTCACCCGCATCGAGAAGGAGGGTTGATCCATGGGTTTGCGTTCATTCCTCGACAAGATCGAGCACCACTTTGAAAAAGGTGGCAAGCACGAGAAGTGGTACGCGCTTTACGAAGCGATCGATACCTTCTTCTATCGTCCCGGCAGCGTCACCAAGACCACCGCTCATGTGCGCGACGGCATCGACCTCAAGCGCATGATGATCACCGTCTGGCTCTGCACCTTCCCGGCCATGTTCTTCGGCATGTGGAACGTGGGCTACCAGGCCAACCTGATCTACGCGGCCAATCCGGATCTGCTGGGCAGCCAGGGCGACTGGCAGTTCGGTCTGACCGGCCTGCTGGCGGGCTATGACCCCAACAGCCTGTGGGACAACTTCATCCAGGGTGCGGCGTACTTCCTGCCGATCTACGCGGTGACCTTCATCGTCGGCGGTTTCTGGGAAGTGCTGTTTGCCTCGATCCGCAAGCATGAAGTGAACGAAGGCTTCTTCGTGACCTCCGTGCTGTTCGCGCTGATCTGCCCGCCGTCGATCCCGCTGTGGCAGGTTGCCCTCGGCATCAGCTTTGGCGTCGTACTCGGCAAGGAAGTGTTCGGCGGTACCGGCAAGAACTTCCTGAACCCGGCACTCACCGGTCGCGCGTTCCTGTTCTTCGCCTATCCGGCGCAGATGTCCGGCGACGCGGTATGGACCGCCGTCGATGGCTACGCCGCCGCGACTTCGCTGAGCCTGGCCTACACCGGTGGCATCGACAACGTCGTCGCCAGCGGCATCAGCTGGTGGGATGCCTTCGTCGGCACCATCCACGGTTCGGTAGGTGAGACCAGCACGCTGGCAATCTTCATCGGTGGTGCCGTGTTGCTGGCGACCAAGATCGCGCCCTGGCGCATCGTTGCCGGCACCATGATCGGCATGGTCGCGCTGAGCACGCTGTTCAACGTCATCGGCTCGTCCACCAACCAGATGTTCGCCATGCCCTGGTACTGGCACATGGTGGTCGGCGGCTTCGCCTTCGGCCTGATTTTCATGGCCACCGATCCGGTGTCCGCCTCGCTGACCAACGCCGGCAAGTGGATCTATGGCGCGCTGATCGGCGTCATGGTCGTGCTGATTCGTGTGGTCAACCCGGCGTTCCCCGAGGGCATGATGCTGGCGATCCTGTTCGCCAACCTGTGTGCGCCTGTGATCGACCACTTCGTCGTTCAGGCCAATATCAAGCGGAGGCTGGCACGTAATGTCTAGTCAGAAAGAATCCATCGCTCGCACACTGACAGTGGCCTTGCTGGTCTGCCTGGTGTGCTCGGTATTCGTCGCCGGTGCGGCCGTATCGCTGCGCCCGATCCAGCAGGAAAACCGCCAGCTTGACCAGCAGCGCAGCATTCTGGCGATCGCCGGAATCGGCGAGGCCGGCATGTCGGCGCGCCGGGTGAAGGAGCTGTACCGCGAGCGCATCGTGCCGCGCCTGGTCGATCTGGAAACCGGCAAGTTCAGCGACGAACTGGACGCGGAAACCTACAACGGCCTGGCCGCTGCCAAGGATCCGCAGATGTCCAAGGCGCTCACCAGCGCCCAGGACATCGCCTCGATCAAGCGTCGTGAGCGTCTGAAGACCGTCTACCTGGTCGAGCGTGACGGCAAGCTGGAAACGCTGATTCTGCCGGTCCGTGGCTACGGCCTGTGGTCGACCTTGTACGGCTTCCTGGCCGTCGAGGCTGACTACAACACCGTGGTGGGCCTGGGCTTCTATCAGCACGGCGAAACTCCTGGCCTCGGTGGTGAGGTGGACAACCCGCGCTGGCGTGCGCTGTGGCCTGGCAAGCAGCTGTTCGATGCGAACGGCAAGCCGGCCATCGAGATCGTCAAGGGCGGCGTCGATGCCCAGACACCCAATGCCCAACACAAGGTCGATGCCATCGCCGGTGCGACCCTGACCAGCGACGGCGTGGAGAACCTCCTGCAGTTCTGGCTGGGTGAAAACGGCTACGGCTCGTTCATCGCTAACTTGCGTGCCGGGGAGGCTTGAGCATGTCCCAGCTTACCGCCAAGGAAGTACTGCTAAATCCAGTCTTCAACAACAACCCCATCGGCCTGCAGATCCTCGGGATCTGTTCGGCGCTGGCGGTTACCTCCAACCTGAACACCGCGTTGGTGATGTCGATCGCGCTGACTTTGGTCTGCGCGTTCTCCAACCTGTTCATTTCGTTGATTCGCAGCCAGATCCCCAGCGCCATCCGCATGATTGTGCAGATGGTGATCATCGCTTCGCTGGTAATCCTGGTGGATCAGATCCTCAAGGCGTTCGCCTTCAGCCTGTCCAAGCAGCTGTCGGTGTTCGTCGGCCTGATCATCACCAACTGCATCGTGATGGGTCGCGCCGAGGCCTTCGCCATGCAGAACCCGCCTCTGCTGTCGTTCGTCGACGGTCTGGGCAACGGTCTGGGTTACAGCGTGATGCTGATCGCTCTGGGCATCATCCGTGAGCTGTTCGGTGCCGGCAAACTGATGGGCTACTCCATTCTGCCGGTGGTCAACGATGGTGGCTGGTACCTGCCCAACGGCCTTTTGCTGCTGCCGCCGTCGGCGTTCTTCCTGATTGGCCTGTTCATCTGGGCGCTGCGTACCTGGAAGAAGGGTCAGGTGGAGAAGCCGGCGTTCCGCATGGCGCCGCAGGTTTCCTCCAAGGAGGCTTATTAATGGAGCATTACATCAGCCTGTTCGTCCGTGCCGTGTTCATCGAGAACATGGCCCTGGCGTTCTTCCTCGGCATGTGTACCTTCATCGCGATTTCGAAGAAGGTAGAAACCTCGCTGGGTCTGGGTATCGCGGTGATCGTGGTGCAGACCATCACCGTGCCGGTCAACAACCTGATCTACACCTACCTGCTCAAGGAAGGCGCGCTGGCCTGGGCCGGCCTGCCGGACGTGGACCTGAGCTTCCTCGGTCTGCTGAGCTACATCGGTGTGATCGCGGCGCTGGTGCAGATTCTCGAGATGACCCTCGATAAGTATGTGCCCAGCCTGTACAACGCTCTCGGCGTGTTCCTGCCGCTGATCACGGTGAACTGCGCCATTCTCGGCGGCACCCTGTTCATGGTCGAGCGTGACTACAACCTCGGTGAGAGCGTGGTGTTCGGTCTGGGATCGGGCACCTCCTGGGCGCTGGCCATCGTGCTGCTCGCCGGCATCCGCGAGAAGCTCAAGTACAGCGATATCCCCGATGGGCTGCAGGGCCTGGGTATCACCTTTATCACCATCGGCTTGATGTCCCTGGGCTTCATGTCGTTTTCCGGCGTACAGCTCTAAGGGGAGGACCAGATGAATTTTGAAATCTTCCTCGCCATCGGCATGTTCACCGCCATCGTGCTTGCACTGGTGGTGATCATCATGGCGGCGCGCGCCAAGCTGGTGAACAGCGGCGACGTGACGATCGAAGTCAACGGTGAGCGTACCCTCACCGTGCCGGCGGGGGGCAAGCTGCTGCAGACCCTGGCCGACAACGGCATCTTCCTGTCTTCCGCCTGCGGTGGCGGCGGCACCTGCGCCCAGTGCAAGTGCGTCGTCGAAAGCGGCGGTGGTGACATGCTGCCCACCGAAGAGTCGCACTTCACCCGTCGTGAAGCGGCTGAGGGCTGGCGCCTGTCGTGCCAGACCCCGGTCAAGGCGAACATGAAGATCGAGGTGCCCGAAGAAGTGTTCGGGGTGAAGAAGTGGGAGTGCACGGTCGAGTCCAACCCGAACGTGGCCACCTTCATCAAGGAGCTGACCCTGCGTCTGCCCGAGGGCGAGAGCGTGGATTTCCGCGCCGGTGGCTATGTGCAGCTGGAATGCCCGCCGCACACCGTCAACTACAAGGACTTCGACATCCAGCCCGAATATCGCGGCGACTGGGACAAGTTCAACATGTGGCGCTACGTGTCGAAGGTTTCCGAACCGACCATTCGTGCGTACTCCATGGCGAACTACCCGGAAGAGAAGGGCCTGGTCAAGTTCAACATCCGTATCGCCTCGCCGCCGCCGGGCAAGGACGACATCCCGCCGGGCAAGATGTCCTCGTTCGTGTTCAGCTTGAAGCCGGGCGACAAGATCACCGTGTACGGACCGTTCGGTGAATTCTTCGCCAAGGACACCGATGCCGAGATGGTCTTCATCGGTGGTGGTGCCGGCATGGCGCCGATGCGCTCGCACATCTTCGACCAGCTCAAGCGCCTGAAATCCACGCGCAAGATGAGCTTCTGGTACGGCGCGCGCTCGCTGCGCGAAGCCTTCTATGTCGAAGAGTACGACCAGCTGCAGGCGGAGAACCCCAACTTCAAGTGGCATCTGGCGCTGTCCGATCCGCAGCCGGAAGACAACTGGACCGGCTACACTGGCTTCATCCACAACGTGCTGTACGAGAACTACCTCAAGGACCATCCGGCGCCTGAGGATTGCGAGTTCTACATGTGCGGCCCGCCGATGATGAACGCGTCGGTGATCAAGATGCTGACCGACCTGGGCGTCGAACCGGAGAACATCCTGCTCGATGACTTCGGCGGCTAGCATGCAGCAGACGCTGCTACGGCCCGTCATCGCTGTCGCTCTGGCGACAGCCCTGACGGGCTGTCTCTTTCAGGACCCGGTCGAGGCCTACGGTGGCCCGACCATGGGCAGTACCTACTCGGTCAAATACGTGCGCAGCGCCGGTGCCGCCGCACCGGAACAGCTCAAGCGCGAGACCGACGGCATTCTCTCCGAGCTGGACGCGCAGCTCTCGACCTATCGTCCCGACTCATTGATCGAGCAGTTCAACGCCAGCCCCGCTGGAACCTGTCTGCCGATGCCGGCGCCGGTTCTGCAGTTGGTCGCTGCCGGCGAGGCGATGGCCGAGGAAAGCCAAGGGGCGCTCGATTTGACGGTCGGCCCGCTGCTCGACCTGTGGGGCTTTGGCCCGCGCAGCAAGGGCGAGCAGGTGCCGAGCGCCGAGGAGATCGCCGAGACCCGCCGTCGGGTGGGGTATCAGCATCTGCTGATCGAAGGCGACGAGTTGTGCAAGACCGTGGATCTGCAAGTCGATTTCAACGCGATCGCCGCCGGTTATGCGGTGGACCGCGTGGCCCAGCATCTGGAGGCGTCCGGGGTATCGAGCTACCTGGTGGAAATCACCGGCGAGCTGAAGGCCAAGGGCAAGAAACCCGACGGCTCCGCCTGGCGTATCGCGATCGAGGCGCCGCGCGAAGGTGAGCGTACCGCGCAGACAATCATCGAGCTGGACGGGTATTCGATCTCCACGTCCGGTGACTATCGCAACTATTACGAAAGGGACGGCAAGCGCTATTCCCATACGGTTGATCCGGCCACCGCACGGCCGATCGAGCACCGGCTCGCCTCGGTCACCGTCGCCGATCGCTCGGCGCTGCGCGCCGATGGCCTGTCGACGATGCTGATGGTCTTCGGGCCAGAGCGGGGAATGGAGTTCGCCGAGCGCCAGGGCATTCCTGCGTTCTTCGTCATTCGCGAAAATCAGGAATTCGTAACCACACGCACCGAGGCGTTTGAACGACTGTTCGGTGCAGGAGACAAGCAATGACCTGGTTACTGGTATTTGGGATCATGCTGCTGGTCGTCGCCGGGATGGCCATTGGCGTCATCATGGGGCGCAAGCCGATTGCCGGTTCGTGCGGCGGGATCGCCAATCTCGGTATCGAGAAGGACGAGTGCCCGATCTGCGGCGGCAATCAGGACAAGTGCGATGAAGCCAATGCCGCCGGAGAAACCGAGCAGCCGACGGATCTGGCTCACGACGCGACCAAGCGCTAAGGCGTTGGCGCCGGGCCCTGTGTCAATGGGGCGGCTGGCACAAGCGGGAAGCGCCCTGCTGCTTGGGGCGCGCTGATGGAATCGAATAACCGCAGCAGGCCGTGGGGGCGGCTGCGAGACAGGAGTGAGTAATGGCTCTCTATAACTATGACATCGTGGTGCTGGGCTCAGGTCCGGCGGGCGAGGGCGCGGCAATGAATGCCGCTAAGGCCGGCCGCAAGGTCGCCGTGGTGGAAAACCGCCGGCAGGTGGGGGGCGCATCCACCCACTACGGCACCATTCCATCCAAGGCGCTGCGCCACTCGGTGCGCCAGATCATGCAGTACAACAACAATCCGTTGTTCCGTCAGATCGGCGAACCGCGCTGGTTCTCCTTCCCGGATGTGCTCAAGAGTGCCGAGCGTGTGATCGCCAAGCAGGTTGCTTCGCGCACCAGCTACTACGCGCGCAACCGCGTCGACCTGTTCTTCGGCAACGCCAGCTTCGCCGACGCGAACACCATCGAGGTGGTCTGCAACAACGGCGTGCTCGAGCGCCTGAGCGCCAAGCAGATCATTATCGCCACCGGTTCGCGCCCGTACCGCCCCTCCGACATCGATTTCGATCACCCGCGCGTCTACGACAGCGACACCATCCTCAACCTGACGCATACCCCGCGCCGGCTGATCATCTACGGAGCCGGGGTGATCGGCTGCGAATACGCGTCGATCTTCAGTGGCCTTGGCGTGCTGGTCGATCTGATCGATACCCGCGACCAGCTGCTGAGCTTCCTCGACGATGAAATCTCCGACGCCCTGAGCTATCACCTGCGCAACAACAACGTGCTGATTCGCCATAGCGAGGAGTACGAGCGGGTGGAGACCATGGAGCATGGCGTGGTGCTGCACACCAAGTCGGGCAAGAAGATCAAGGCCGACGCGCTGCTGTGGTGTAACGGCCGTACCGGCAATACCGACGGCCTGCGCCTGGAAAACGTCGGTCTGAAGGCCAACAACCGCGGTCAGATCACCGTCGACCAGGAATACCGCACCGAGGTGGCGAACATCTACGCCGCCGGTGATGTGATCGGCTGGCCGGCATTGGCCAGCGCTGCCTATGACCAGGGCCGCTCGGCGGCTGGCAGCATCGTCGACAACGACACCTTCCGTTTCGTCGATGACGTGCCGACCGGCATCTACACCATTCCGGAGATCAGCTCGATCGGCAAGAACGAGCTGGAGCTGACCCAGGCCAAGATTCCCTACGAAGTGGGCAAAGCGTTCTTCAAGGGCATGGCGCGCGCGCAGATCTCCGGCGAGGAGGTTGGCATGCTGAAGATCCTCTTCCACCGCGAAACGCTGCAGGTGCTGGGTGTGCACTGCTTCGGCTATCAGGCGTCGGAAATCGTCCACATCGGTCAGGCGATCATGAACCAGCCGGGCGAGGCGAATACCCTCAAGTACTTCGTCAACACCACCTTCAACTACCCGACCATGGCCGAAGCCTATCGGGTGGCGGCGTTCGACGGGCTCAACCGGCTTTTTTGAGCGGCTCCGCCCGCGGGCCTGAAGCGGGCGGGGGAGACTTCTTCGGCGATTCGGCGAGCTGGCGCTGGCCGAATCGGGAGAGCTTCTGATCAGGCTTGAGCGACCGGCCGCATGTCCAGCATGCGGCCGGTTCGTTTTTTCAGGCGGGGCGTTGCGCCTAAGCGCGCAGAGCCCGAACCGCGAGGCCGGGATAGTCGGTGATCAGGCTGTCCACGCCCATCGCCGCCAGGGTGCGCATGGTGGCCTCCTCGTTTACTGTCCACACCGAGACGTGCAGCCCCAGGCGTTGGGCCCGCTCCAGGCGGCCCGGGGTGCACAGGCGCCATTTCAGGGCGAGCAGCTGGCAGTCGTAATGGCGAGCCACGGTGATCGGGTCCAGCCAGGCGTATTCGGCCACCAGCCCGCGCGCGAGGTGCGGCGCTTCGGTCAGCAGCGCCTGCAGCACGGCCCGCGAGCTGGAGGTCACCGTCACGCGGTCGGCCACATTGTGCTGTCTGGTCAGTGCGTCGATGGCGCGCACGGTCGCCACGGCCCGCGCCGGCGAGGCGCTCTTGACCTCCAGTTGCCAGTGCTCGAAATCGCAGGCGGCAAACAGGTCGGCCAGCCGTGGAATCGGGCAGGGCGTGTCCCAGCCCGGGCCATCAAGCCGTGCATCGAGGGCCATCAGTTGCTCGGCGTCCCGCTCGGCGACCTTGCCGCGCCGTCCGGTGGTGCGGCGCAGGGTCGGATCGTGGATCACCATCAGCTGGCCGTCGCGGGACAGGTGCAGGTCCAGTTCGCAGCGCCGGACGCCGTGCTCCAGGCAGCGCTGGAAGCTGACGAGCGTGTTTTCCGGTGCTTCACCGCGGGCGCCGCGATGACCATAGATCAGCGTCATGGCTGGACGGCCCCCGTCGACCCCTGCGGGCGATGGTGAACCACGGCATTGATCACCTGCTCGTGTTCGAAATACACCGAGAACTCGGCGTAATCCCAGCGGGTGATCGGCGGCTGGCCGACCGGTTTGTGCTCTTCCCAGGGCAGGCCATGGGCCTCCAGGACGCGGAGTTTGCTGTCGCCGCGCTGCGGCAGCGTGAGGTTGCCGGTGTCCTGCTGGCCGATCGGAATCAGAATCTGTTCGGCGAGCGCGGCATTGCCGAGCGCCAGCCAGGCCAGCAGGACGAGAGAAAAGCAGCGCATGGTCAGGATCCTTGTTGTTCGGCTTCACGCGCCAGGCGGCGCTCGGCGGCCTGTTTCTGCAGGATGTGGCGGGCCAGCAGCTGGCGCTGGGCGTCGCTTGGGGCGACGAACTCGGTGCCGATGTCGAAGCGGCCGTCAGGCTCGCGATGGCAATGCAGTACCTGAGCCTGCAATTGCAGGCCGAGGGCTTCGGGCAACAGCAGAAGCTTCAAGGTGATGCGCGCGCCCACGGCCAACGGCTGGTCGTGGGGGAAGTTCACGCCGCCTTCGGAGAGCACTACGCGGCGGGGCGAGCCGAAGTCCTTCAACAATTCCTGCGCGACGGCCTGACTGATCAGCTCGATGCGCTTGTTCTGCAGCTTGAGGTAATGGGCCAGAACCCGGTCGCGGTCACCGAGCTGACGCAGCAGGGGCTGGGCTTCGACATCGAGCTGATGCAGCTCGTGCAGCAGCTGGAACAGGCGGGAACTGGCGTCGGCAGGCGCCTCGGCGGGGAGGATTTCCAGTGCGAGGCAATCCTCGATGCGATAGTATTCGCGGCGTTCGTCGGTATGTCTTGTCATAACGAGCAGGCATGGCTGACGGGGTATCTGCAGTGTAACAGCCTCCGCCGGCAGCAACCGCGTGCCGTCTCTACATTCCCTGTGAATCGTTCTTGCTATGTTCAGACCGCTGTCCGTTTTCATCGGAACGCGCTACACCCGGGCCCGGCGCCGCACCCTGTTCGTCTCCTTTATCTCGCTGACCTCGATGATCGGGCTCGCCCTGGGCGTCGCCGTGATGATCCTGGTGCTCTCGGTGATGAACGGCTTCGATCACGAGATGCGTACCCGTGTGCTTGGCATGGTGCCGCATGCCACGGTGCAGAGCCCTACCCCGATCAATGATTGGCCTCAGCTGGCCGAGCGTCTGCTGGCGCATCCGCAGGTGCTGGCCGCCGCGCCTTTCGTGCAGATGCAGGGTCTTTTGACCCATGAGGGCACCGTGCAGAAGGTGCTGATCAATGCCGTGCAGCCGGATGCCGAGCGCCAGGTGTCGATCATCGAGGACTTCTTCCGCGAGGGCAGCCTGCAGGTGTTGCATCCGGGCGAGTTCGGCATCGTCATCGGCGACAAGGCCGCGCGTCAGCTGGGTGTCGCGGTGGGCGACAAGCTGACCTTCGTCGCCCCGGAGGTGATCGTCACGCCGGCCGGCATGTTCCCACGGATGAAGCGCTTCACCGTGCAGGGCATCTTCCATGTCGGTGCCGGCGAGATCGACGGCTTCGTGGCGCTGGCGCACATCGAGGACCTGGCCCGCCTGCGCCGCTGGCGCGCCGATCAGGTCGAAGGCGTGCGGCTGCGCTTCGACGACCTGTTCCAGGCGCCGGTGATCGCGCGGCAGCTCGCCGCTCAACTGGGCGATGAGTACTTCTCCCGCGACTGGACACGCAGCCACGGCAATCTGTATCAGGCGATCCGCATGGAAAAGACCATGATCGGCCTGCTGCTGCTGCTGATCGTGGCGGTCGCCGCGTTCAACATCATCTCCACGCTGGTGATGGTGGTCACCGACAAGCGCGGCGACATCGCCATCCTGCGCACCCTCGGCGCCTCGCCGGCGCAGATCATGCGCATCTTCATGGTGCAGGGCACGGTGATCGGCGTGGTCGGCACCTTCATCGGCGGGGTGCTGGGGGTGCTGGCGGCACTGAATGTCAGCGAGCTGGTGGCCGGCCTCGAACGCGTGCTTGGCCACCAGTTCCTCAGTTCCGACGTGTATTTCATCGATTACCTGCCATCGCGGCTGATGACCGAAGACGTGCTGCTGGTCTGCGGCGCTGCGCTGGTGCTGAGTTTCTTCGCCACCTTGTACCCCGCCTGGCGTGCCGCGCGTACCCAGCCGGCAGAGGCGCTACGTTATGAGTGACAAAGCCATGAGTGACACGCAGGCGGTGCTGCGTTGCCAGAACCTCGGCAAGCGCTACGAGGAAGGTCCGCAATCGGTTCAGGTGCTCGAAGGGCTCGAGCTTGCGCTGTATCCAGGCGAGCGGGTGGCCATCGTCGGCAGCTCCGGTTCCGGCAAGAGCACCTTGCTCAACCTGCTCGGCGGGCTGGACATCCCCAGCTCCGGCAGCGTCTGGCTGGCCGGCGAGCAGCTGTCTTCGCTGGATGAAAAGGCGCGCGGGCTGCTGCGCAACCGGGCGCTGGGCTTCGTCTACCAGTTCCATCACCTGTTGCCCGAATTCACCGCGCTGGAGAACGTCTGCATGCCGCTGTTGATCGGCAAGGTGGCGATTCCCGAGGCGCGTCGGCGCGCTACCCAGCTGCTCGAGCGGGTCGGCCTCGGCCATCGGCTGAGCCACAAGCCAGCGGAGCTTTCCGGCGGCGAGCGCCAGCGTGTGGCGATTGCCCGGGCGCTGGCCAATCAGCCGGCGCTGGTGCTGCTCGACGAGCCCACTGGCAACCTCGACCATCACACCGCGCAGGGGATTCAGGAACTGATGGTGGAGCTCAGCCGCTCGCTGCGCACCGCCTTTCTGGTGGTGACCCACGACCCGCAGCTGGCCCGGCAGATGGACCGTGTGCTGCGCCTGGAAGACGGCCGCTTGGTGACTGCCTGATGTTCCGCCCGTTCAGTCTCTACGTTGGCAGCCGCTACACCCGGGCGAAAAAGCGCAGCCACTACGTCTCGTTCATTTCGCTGACCTCGATGCTCGGCCTCACCCTGGGGGTGATGGCGCTGATTCTGGTGTTGTCGGTGATGAACGGTTTCCAGCGCGAGATGAGCTCGCGGATTCTCGGGCTGGTGCCGCATGCGGTGATCAGTGCCGGCGGCCCGCTGGATGACTGGCAGGCCCTCGCCGAGCGCGTGCGGCAGCATCCGCAGGTGCTCGGGGCGGCGCCGCTGACCCAGCTCGAGGGCATGCTGTCGTACCGCGGCTCGATGCAGCCGATCCAGGTCAGCGGCATCGAGCCGGCGGTCGAGGCGCAGGTCTCCAGCCTGCCCGGCAGCCTGCAGGCCGGGCGCCTCGAGGCGCTGGTGCCGGGTGAGTATGGCGTGATCATCGGCAGCCTGACTGCCTGGCGGTTCGGCCTGACGCTGGGCGACAAGCTGACGCTGATCGTGCCCGAGCTGAGCGACTCGCCGGGCGGGGTGACGCCGCGTATGCACCGTCTGACCGTGGTCGGCATCTTCAAGGTCGGCGCCGAGCTGGACGGCAGCCTGGCGATGATCCACCGCGCCGATGCGGCGCAGATGCAGCGCTGGGGCGAGGATCAGGTACAGGGCGTGCGTATCCGCCTGGACGATCTGTACCGCGCACCGCAGATCAGTGCGCAGCTCTCGGCGCAGCTTGGTCAGGGCTTTGCGACCGAGGACTGGACGCGCACCCAGGGCAGCCTGTTCAGCGCCATGCAGATGGAAAAGACCATGATCGGTCTGTTGCTGCTGCTGATCATCGCGGTGGCGGCGTTCAACATCATCGCCACGCTGATCATGGTGGTTTCGGACAAGCGTACCGACATCGCCATTCTGCGCACCCTCGGCGCCACGCCGCGGCAGATCATGGCGATCTTCATGATCCAGGGCTGCATCATCGGCTTCAGCGGCACGCTGGCCGGGGCGCTGCTGGGGGTGGTGGGCGCGCTGAACGTCAGCCGCGTGGTCGACTGGCTGGAGCGCATCAGCGGCCAGCAGGTGTTCAGTGCCGACGTGTACTTCGTCAGCTCCCTGCCCTCGGAGCTGCAGGGCGTGGATGTCGCATTGGTGGTGGGCGCAGCGCTCTCGCTGAGCTTTCTCGCCACGCTCTACCCGGCCTGGCGCGCGGCGCAGACGCAACCGGCCGAGGCCCTGCGCTACGCCTGACGCCGCGGCTGAGGGTCGCCGTCAGGCGGCCCTCAGCGAGGCCATGTCGATCACGAAGCGGTATTTCACATCGCTTCTGAGCATGCGCTCGTAGGCCTGGTTGACCTCGCCCATGGCGATCATCTCGATGTCCGAGACGATGCCGTGCTGCGCACAGAAATCCAGCATTTCCTGGGTTTCCTTGATGCCGCCGATCAGCGAGCCGGCGATGCGCCGGCGCTTGAAGATCAGGCCGAACACATCGGGGGAGGGGTGCGGCGAGCCCGGTGCGCCGACCAGGGTCATGGTGCCGTCGCGCTTTAGCAGGTTGAGAAAGGCATCGAGGTTGTGCGGTGCGGCCACCGTGTTGAGGATGAAGTCGAGGCTGTTCTGGTAGCGCGCCATTTGCTCGGCGTCCTTGGAGATCACCACCTCGCGCGCGCCGAGGCGCTTGGCGTCCGCTTCCTTGCCCGGTGAGGTGGTGAACAGCACCACGTGGGCGCCCATCGCGTTGGCCAGTTGGACGGCCATGTGCCCGAGGCCACCCAGGCCCACCACGCCGACGCGCTGGCCGGGGCCGACCCGCCACTGGCGCAGCGGAGAATAGGTGGTGATGCCGGCGCACAGCAGCGGCGCGACGGCGGCCAGATCCTGTTCGGCATGGCTGATCCTCAGCACGAACTGTTCATCCACCACGATCTTGTCCGAATAGCCGCCGAAGGTGTTTTCGCCACCGAACACCGGGCCGTTGTAGGTGCCGACGAAACCTTTCTCGCAATATTGCTCAAGGCCCTCGTTGCATGAGGGGCAGCTGCGGCAGGAGTCGACCATGCAGCCGACGCCGACCAGATCGCCCACGCGATGGCGGCTGACCTGGTCACCGACCGCTACCACCCGGCCGACGATCTCGTGGCCGGGCACCGAGGGATACAGGGTGTTGTGCCATTCGTTGCGTGCGGTGTGCAGATCCGAGTGGCACACGCCGCAATAGAGAATGTCGATCTGCACGTCATGCGCACCCGGTGCGCGGCGCTGGAAGCTGAACGGGGCGAGCGGGGCGCTGGCGTTCTGCGCGGCATAACCTTTGGTTTCGAGCATGGGGTTCTCCGGTTTTTGGCGGTCGCAAGAGCCTAGCTGAGACCGGGCGGGCCTGCCGGTGTGCCACTGGGGGGCGGCCAGGCGATGAGGTGCACAGACAAAAACGCCCGCCCCAGGGCAGGGGCGGGCGTTTGAGCGGGCGGGCGAGGCTGCGTCTGGGCCTCAGGCGGCCTTGGCACAGGCCTCGGCACGGGCGCGGTTGAGGGCGCTGAACAGCGCACGGAAGCTCGCTGTGGTGATGTTTTCGTCGATCCCCACGCCGAACAGCGGACGACCGCCTTCCACGCGCAGCTCGACATAGGCCACCGCCTTGGCATCGGTTCCGCCGGCCAGGGCGTGCTCGCTGTAGTCCATGATTTCCACCTTCAGCGGCAGGCCGGCGACCACCGCTTCCAGCGGTCCTTTGCCGATGCCGCGCCAGTGCTGGCTCTCGCCGTCGACCTGCACCTCCACGTCCACCGCGCAGGTGCCGTTCTCCTCCTGCAGACGGTGGCCCTTGAACACGTACGGCGTGGTGGCCTCGAGGTATTCACGCTGCAGCAGTGCGTGGATTTGTGTCGCGGTCATCTCCAGTCCGTGGCGGTCGGTTTCCTTCTGCACCACCTGGCTGAATTCGATCTGCAGCCGGCGCGGCAGGCTGATGCCGTATTCCTGCTCCAGCAGGAAGGTGATGCCGCCCTTGCCGGACTGGCTGTTGACGCGGATCACCGCTTCATAGCTGCGGCCGATGTCGGCCGGGTCGATCGGCAGGTAGGGCACTTCCCAGAGGCCGTTCGGGTCCTGCTGGGCGAAGCCCTTGCGGATCGCATCCTGGTGCGAACCGGAGAAGGCGGTGTGCACCAGATCGCCAACGTAGGGATGACGCGGATGCACCGGCAGCTGGTTGCATTCCTCCACCACCTTGCGCACGCCGTCGATGTCGGAGAAGTCCAGCTCGGGGTCGACCCCCTGGGTGTAGAGGTTCAGCGCCAGGGTCACCAGGTCGACGTTGCCGGTGCGCTCGCCATTGCCGAACAGGCAGCCCTCGACGCGGTCGGCGCCGGCCATCACGCCCAGCTCGCTGGCGGCCACGCCGGTGCCGCGGTCGTTGTGGGTGTGCAGGCTCACCAGTACGCTGTCGCGGCGGTTCACGTGGCGGCAGAAGTACTCGATCTGGTCGGCGTAAACGTTGGGCGTGGCCGCCTCGACGGTAGCCGGCAGGTTGAGGATCAGCTTGTGCTCAGGCGTCGGCTGGAACACCTCGATCACCGCGTTGCACACCTCCACGGCGAATTCGGGCTCGGTGGAGCTGAAGATTTCCGGCGAGTACTCGAAGCGCCAGGCCGTTTCCGGGTTCGCCTGGGCCAGGCGTTTGATGGCCGTGCCGGCGTTCACCGCAATGGCGATCACCCCGGCCTTGTCCTGGTTGAACACGATGCGACGAAAGCTCGGCGCCGTGGCGTTGTAGTAGTGGACGATGGCCTGCTTGGCGCCCTTGAGCGCCTCGAAGGTGCGGGTGATCAGGTCCTCGCGGGCCTGGGTCAGCACCTGGATGGTCACGTCATCGGGGATGTGGCCGTCTTCGATCAGCGTGCGCACGAAGTCGAAATCGGTCTGCGAAGCCGACGGAAAGCCCACCTCGATCTCCTTCAGGCCCACCTGCACCAGCGTCTTGAAGAAGCGCAGCTTCTTTTCCGCATCCATCGGCTCGATCAGCGACTGGTTGCCGTCGCGCAGGTCCGAGGAGAGCCAGATCGGCGCCTTGTCGATCACCTTGTTCGGCCAGGTGCGGTCGGGCAAGGCGAGCGGGGCGAACGAGCGGTACTTGGCCGAGGGGTCTTTGAGCATGGTCATGGGGTTTTCCTTCGCGGGGCAAACCGGCGACGGGACGCCGAAAACAGTAAGTGGATGGCGCCTATTTAGCGGATGCTTATTTCCGCTATCAACCTTTGTTTGAAATTTGGCAGAAAACCCCATGATCGGCGCTCCAGGGAAAGATAATTGCGCCGCCTGGGTAAATTGATCCAGCGCATTGCTCGGTGCTTGGCGGCCTTCACAAACGCTGGCGCGACGGTAGACTCCACGCCCAGCGAGCCGGCGAGCGCCGGCCAGGGGAGCGAATTCTGGTGAACCGCCTATACAAACGACTGGCAGCCTGGCTTGGCCTTTTCGCCATGCTCATGGCCTTTGCCGGCCCGTTGTATTCGCAGTGGCGCGCGCTCGACAGCGTGGTGCTGGCCCAGATCGACCTTCAGGCGCTGCACTGTGGCGAGGGCGAGCAGAGCACCCACCAGGGTCCTCCTGCCTGGGTCCATCACCTCGAGCAGTGCGGCTATTGCGACCTGCTGGCACAAAATCCCGCGGTGGCCGCACTGCCGGCCTGGCCGCTGGCGCTAGAGGGCAGCGCCGCTCTTCTGATCCCCACGCCCGAGCAGGGGCACTTCCGGGAACCCACCTACCGCCTGCGGGCCCGTGGCCCGCCTGCCATCCACGCCTGATACCTGGACTGACTGCGCCCGGCGGCGCCCATCCGCCGGGCCTTCGCTTTGTCTATCGCGTGGAATTTTTCATGACTGCCCATGTTTCGATCGCGCCGGCGGCCTTTCGCCTGCGCCGCGGCGCGCTGCCGCACGTTTGTGCCCTGTCCGCCCATGCTGGTGCCGCGCTGTTGCTCGCGCTTGCCCCGACGGCCTTTGCCGACAGCGGCGAAGCTGCCTCCGAACTGCCCCCGCTGGTGATCACCAACACCGCGCTGCATGCCCCGGTTACCGTCGAAGCCGATCCCAAACTGCCGCGCCAGCCGGTGCCGGCCAGCGACGGAGCCGACTACCTGAAGACCATTCCGGGATTTTCCGCCGTGCGCAACGGTGGGGTGAATGGCGATCCGGCGTTTCGTGGAATGTTCGGTTCGCGCATCCGCCTGCTCAACAATGGCGGCGAGATGCTTGGCGCCTGTCCCAACCGGATGGACTCGCCCAGCTCCTACATCAGCCCGGAAACCTATGACCGGCTCACCGTCATCAAGGGGCCGCAGACCGTGCTCTGGGGCCCGGGCGCATCGGCGGCCACGGTGCGTTTCGAGCGTGAGCCCGAACGCTTCGAAAAGCCCGACTGGCGCCTGGATACCACCCTGCTGGCCGGTTCCAACGGGCGTTTCGACCGCCGTGTCGATGCCGCTGCGGGCACGCCGGAGGCCTATGCGCGCTTGCTGGCCAACAGCTCCCAGGCCGATGACTACCAGGATGGCGACAACCAGCGCGTACCCTCGCGGTTTGCCAAGTGGAACAGCGAGGCGGTGCTGGGCTGGACGCCCGACGCCAATACCCTGGTCGAGCTGACCCTCGGGCGCGGCGATGGCGAGGCGCGCTACGCCGGCCGTGGCATGGATGGTGCGCAGTTCGAGCGCGACAGTGCCGCCCTGCGCCTGGAAAAGAGCTACATCGGCGAGACCTTCCATGGCCTCGAGGCGCAGCTCTACTACAACTATGCCGACCACATCATGGACAACTACAGCCTGCGCGACTTCAAGCCGAGCATGATGATGCCGGGCGAGACCTTCTCCCGGGTCGACCGCCGCACCGTCGGTGGGCGCCTGATCGGCACCTGGCGCTGGAGCGAGGTGGAACTGAAGGCCGGCGTGGATGCCCAGCGCAGCGAGCATCGCAAGGCGATGAACCCGGCGCTGCCGGCCAACCAGATGACCACCGTCGCCGGCGGCACCGATCTGCCCTGGGTGACCGACGCACGCATGCACAACGTCGGCGTGTTCGGCGAAACCACCTGGAAGATCGATCGACATCAGCGGCTGATCGGCGGCCTGCGTCTGGATCGTGCCGAGGCGACCGATGAGCGTGCCTATTTCAACAGCCATATCGCCGGGAGCATGCCGTTGGTCAAGGCCAACTGGGACAACCCCGACGCCGGCAAGACCCGCCACGAGCTGCTCTACAGCGGCTTTCTGCGCTACGAGCAGGATCTCCAGGCGCTGCCGGCGACCTGGTATGCCGGGCTCGGTCACGCCGAGCGCTTTCCGGACTACTGGGAGCTGTTTGTCAGCAACCCCGGCCCGGTCGGCAGCGAGCTGCCGTTCGGCGCGGTGCGCCCGGAAAAGACCACCCAGCTCGACGTCGGCCTGCAGTACCGCCAGGGCCCGCTGGAGGCCTGGGTGTCGGCCTATGCCGGGGTGGTCGAGGACTACATTCTGTTCCGCGAGGTGCCGGGGGTGATGGCCGGCATGACCCGCGCCGTGGTGAACAATGTCGATGCCCGCATCGCCGGCGGCGAAGCCGGGGCGAGCTATCGCTTCGGGCCGAATTGGAAAGGCGATGCCAGCCTAGCTTACGCCTTTGGTGAAAACACCTCGGACGGTCGCGCGCTGCCGCAGATTCCGCCGCTGGAGGCCCGCCTCGGCCTGACCTACGAGCGCGGCGACTGGAGCACCAGCGGCCTGTGGCGCCTGGTGGCGGCGCAGAACCGCATTGCCGAGAAGGAAGGCACCGTGGTCGGGCGCGACTTCGACGAAAGCGCCGGGTTCGGCGTGTTCTCACTCAACGGCGCCTGGCGGGTCAACCGCCAGCTCAAGCTCAGCGCCGGAATCGACAACCTGTTCGACAAGACCTACAGCGAGCACCTGAACCTGGCCGGCAACGCCGGCTTCGGCTTTCCCGGTGACGAGCGGATCAACGAGCCGGGACGCAGCGGCTGGGTGCGGGCGGATCTGCGCTTCTGACGATCGATGAGCGCGCGGGGGGCTGGGGTGTGGCGGTGTCGTCGCGTTCCAGCGTCCAGCCGCTGGCGCCTCAGCTTTTGGCGTGAATCGCTTTCGCCGCGCGCAGCAGGCACTTGGACAGCTCCGGCGCGGAAAACTTGGTGAGAATGTCGTTGGCACCCGCCGCCTGGGCTTTCTCGGTGTTCATGGTGCTGTCCAGCGAGGTGTGCAGCAGCACGTAGAGATCGCGAAAGTCCGGGTGCGCGCGCAGATGACGGGTCAGGCTGTAGCCGTCCATCTCCGGCATCTCGATGTCCGAGACCACCACGTTGATCGGTTCGGGCGCCTGTTTCTGCGCTTCCAGAAGCTCGATGGCTTCGCGCGAGCCGTGGGCGGTATGAAAGTGCACGCCGAGTTTTTTCAGTGCATTGGCTGACTGGTGCAGCGCCACCAGGCTGTCGTCCACGATCAGTGCTCGGGTCTGCGCCAACAGTTGCATGTCCTCGGCGTCCAGGCCGTCGATGTCGGTGTCGGCCGCTGGCGGGGCGATGCTGTGGATCACCTTCTCGATGTCGAGGATCTGCACGATCTCGCCCTCGACCTGGGTGGTGCCGGTGACGAACGAGCGTCCGCGGGTGCCATAGGACGGCGGCAGGATATCGCTGGCCCGGCATTGCACGATGCGATTGACCGCCTGTACGTGCAGGCCCTGACGCGAGCGGCTGATCTGGGTGACGATCAGGCAGCCGCCATCGGGGTCGGCCAGCGGCGGCTCGCCGAGCGCCCGGCTGAGGTCGATCACCGACAGCGGTGCGCCACGCAGGGTGGCCACGCCCTTGATATTGGGGTGCGACTCGGGCATCCGCGTCAGCGGCGGACAGGGGATGATCTCGTTGACCTTGAGCAGGTTGATCGCCAGCAGCTTGCCGCTACGCAGGGTGAACAGCAGCAGGGACAGGGCGTCTTTGGCGGCGAGGGCGGAGAGATTCGACATGGCATTCCTGCATCGCGTCTTGGGCGGTGGGCGGTGACTCGCTCAGGCCATGCTGGCCGGCGAAAGGTATATTGTGGCGTTTTGCCATTACTCGCGATAGGCACCGATGAAAATAGCCGGATCGACCCTGACATCGTTCAGGCTGACGTTCCAGTGCAGGTGCGGCCCGGTGGAACGCCCGGTCGAGCCGACCTTGCCCACCGGCTGGCCGCGGACCACACGATCGCCGACCTTCACGTCGATGGCCGACAGGTGGCAGAACATGCTGACCAGGCCCTGACCGTGGTCGATGAACACTGTCTTGCCATTGAAGAAATAGTCGCCCACCAAGGTGATCACGCCGGCCGCCGGGCTCTTCACCGGGGTGCCGGTCGGCACGGCAAAATCCAGCCCCGAGTGGGGATTGCGCTCCTCGCCGTTGAAGAAGCGGCGCAGGCCGAACGGGCTCGACAGCGGGCCGTCCACCGGCTTGTCGAACAGCAGGTTGCTCGGCTGCTCGGGGCGGAAGATCCGGTAGGCGGCGTTCTGTTCGGCCAGTTCGCGCTCGATACGTTTGAGATCTTCCGGGTTCGGGTTCACCTGGCGCTGGTTCTTCAGGGTGATGTGCTGCTCACGGTAGCTGCGGCCGCCGACCGTGAACGCCACTTGGGTTCCGTCTACCTCCAGCTGCTGCAGGCCCGTTGCCGTGCCCAGTGGGACTCCGACGATGGCGATCCAGCGCTGGCCATCCTCGCGCACCACCAGCACCGGCTTGCCCTGGTAGAGCGCCCGCGGCGCCTTTGGCGCGCTGCCGAGGTCGACCACGGCGACGCCACCGGGCACCGGCTTGTTCAGCAGACGGGTGAGAAAGCCTTCGGCGTGGGCGGGCAGGGCGATGAGCAGGGCGAGCAGCAGCAACAGCGAGCGCATGGGGTGTCCTCGAGCGAGCACGGGCAGGGCGGCTGCCAAAGGTACCAGACGCCGGCAGCGTGTCACCGCCAGCTTCGCGCGGCGAGGGCTTGGATCTTGCAGGCAGGTGCTTGTCTCTCACCGCCAGGAGCTTTCGATGCGCCACATGCCAACCGCAGGCGAGTACGCCGCCGCCCCGACCATGACCGATGGCGAGCGGCGCGACTACTTTCTGACCCGGGTGTTCGAAACCGATGAGGTCTGGTTTCTCAAGGCGCCGCCACGACTGTTCGAGCGCGAGGTCGATGGCTGTCGGACCTTTCCGGTCTGGCCGTACCGGCGCTTTGCCAGCGAGGCGGCGCTGGAGGTGTGGCAGGACTGCGTGCCGTCGGCGGTGTCGCTCGAGCATTTTCTCGACGTGCTGCTGCAAGAGCCGCACGGCCGCGGCGTGCTGGTGGAAATCATGCCGCGGGGCGAGGCGGTCGGCTGCCTGATCAGCGCGGCGCGCTTGAAGGACATCCTGGTGGGCATGATGGACGCCGGTGAGTACCGTCTGGACGGCTGATTGTCCGAAACCTGACAGTCGAGCCGCTGACTGCCGGGTGCTACTCGACCCTCCCCGTCGCTCCGCCACGGCGCTTTTGGCACAATGCGCGGCCGTTCGGTCCGGGCAGCTGCCCGTTGCAGGGAGAGCCACGGTGGTGAAGAAGTATTCGGTGCTGATGCTGGCCCTGCTGGTGGTGGTCGGCCTCGGCGCGTCGTTCTGGTTCAGCGGAGCCTGGCTTGAGCTGTGCGCGGGGCTCGCGCTGTTTCTGTTTGGCATGCAGTGCCTGGAGGAAGGGCTGCGCCAGCTCGCCGGCAGCCGCCTGGAGCAGATCCTCGGGCGCAGCACGGCCACGCCGTTCAAGGCGCTGCTGTTCGGGCTCGGCGGCACCGTGGTGCTGCAGTCCAGCTCGCTGGTGTCGCTGTTGACCATCGCCTTCATCAGCGCCGGGTTGATCCAGCTGGCCGGCGGCATCGCCATTCTGTTCGGGGCCAACCTCGGCACCACCAGCGGCATCTGGCTGCTGGCGCTGGCCGGGCAGAACATCAGCCTGGCGCCGCTGGCCCTGCCATTGGTGGTGTTCGGCGTGCTGGCCGGCTTTCTCGGCCCGCGCAGCAAGGCGGCTGGCCGTGTGCTGCTGGGGATCGGCTTCATCTTCCTGGGCATCGACGAGATCAAATCGGGCTTCGCCGGGCTTGGCGAGGGCTTTGACCTGAGCGCCTTCCAGGCCAGCAGCTGGCTGGGTCGGCTCGCCTTCGTCGGCATCGGCGTGGTGGTCACCGTGGTGCTGCAATCGAGTCACGCCACGCTGATGCTGACCCTGGCGGGGCTGGCCGCCGGGCAGCTGGATCTGGTCGCCGCCATGGCGGTGGCGATCGGTGCCAACATCGGCACCAGTGCTACGGCGGCCTTCGCCGGATCGCTCGGCGGCAACCGGGGCGGCCAGCGCCTGGCGATGGCGCATGTGCTGTTCAATGTGGTGACCGCGGTGGTGGCGCTGTTCGCGCTGACGCCGCTGATTCTGCTGGTGCAGGCGATCGCCGAACCGCTGGGCTGGGCGAACAACGCGCTGATCCAGCTGGCGCTGTTTCATACCCTCTTCAACAGCCTCGGTATCCTGCTGTTCTGGCCGTGGCAGCGTCAGCTGGCCGATGCGCTGATGCGCTGGCTGCCGGAGCGCCAGGAGCCGGCGGTGCTGATCACCCCGCTGGTGGTGGAGGAGCTCGAGCGCAGTCACGCCCGCTATCTCAACGCGCGGGCGCTGGATTCGGCAGAAGCCGCCGCCGAGGCGGTGGTCAAGGAACTGCGCCACCTTGGCCGGCTCAGTCTCGAGGTGATCTGCCATGCGCTGTACCTGCCGGTGGATCAGCTGCGCGCGCCGCGGATCGACGAGGCGGCGCTGGAGGCGCGGCCGGATCGTCGCGCCTTCGACGCCGATACCCTCTATCAGCACCATGTGAAGGGCGTTTACGGCGACCTGCTGAGCTTCATGGGGCGCATGGAGCAGCCGATGGACGCCTCCCACCGGCAGTTCTGGATCAGTTGCCAGCTGGCGGCGGTGCAGCTGATCGATGCGGTGAAGGATGCCAAGCACCTGCAGAAGAACCTGGGACGTTATCTCGAGGCGCCGGCCGGCGCGCCGCGCCAGGCCTACGTCGACCTGCGCCGGCATCTGCTGCAGATGCTGCGCGAGGTGGGCGAGCTGGGGCGGCTGGAGTTGCCCGATGACGTCTGGCTACAACACCTGCACGCGTTCGACGAGCGGGCCGCCGACTTCGATGCGCAGTTCCGCCAGCGGCTGTTCGCCATGGTCCGCGCCGCGCAGCTCGACGGCCTGCAGATGAGTTCGCTGATGAACGACCTGGGCTACACCAGCCGCATCCTGCAGAGCCTGCGCAACGTGCTGATGATCGGCGGCAACCATGAGTCGTTCCGCGAGCTGCGGCGCCTGGGCATCGAGGACAGCGAGCCGGCGCCGGCCATCGCGCCCTGAGCGCTGGCCTGTTTCAGAGCAGCGGCAGGGTGACCGGTATCGCGGGCTCGCCTTCCACCCGCAGCGCAAGCTCCCCCTCGGCCAGGCGCGCGCTCAGGCGCTGGCCGGGGCGGGTCTGGTGCGCCGCACGAATGGCCTGGCCGTGCTCGTCGAAGAGGATCGCGTAACCTCGGCTGAGCGTCGCCAGTGGGCTGACCACCTGCAGCGTCTGGGTCAGGCCGTGCAGGCGTTGCTGGCGGCTTCTGAGTGCTTCCTGCATGGCCCGCGGCAGGCGTTCGGTCAGGTGCTGCAGGCGCTGGCCATGCAGCGCCAGGCTGCGGCCCGGATGCTGCGCGCCGAGACGGGTGTCCAGCCGCGCCAAACGCTCCTGACCGGCACACAGGCGTCGGTCGATGGCGCGCAGCAGGCGCTGTTCCAGATCATCGACGCGCTGAGCCTGCTGCTGCAGCCGTTCCCCAGGGTGACGCAGACGGCGGGTCAGCCCTTCCACGCGCAGCTGTTCGCGGCGCAGCCGCTCGCGGGCGCAATGCAGCAGACGCCGGCGTAGGCCCTCGAGGCGCTGTTCCAGGTCGCCGGCGTGCGGGGCCAGCAGTTCGGCGGCTGCCGAAGGCGTCGGGGCGCGCATATCGGCGACGAAGTCGGCGATCGAGACATCCGTCTCGTGGCCCACGGCGCTGACGACCGGCGTGCGGCAGGCGGCCACGGCGCGGGCCACGGCTTCCTCGTTAAAGCACCAGAGGTCTTCCAGCGAGCCGCCGCCACGCGCCAGGATCAGCGCGTCGAAGCCCTGCGCATCCGCCAGCGCCAGGGCGCGGACGATCTGCGCGGTGGCCTCGCGGCCCTGCACGGCGGTGGGCACCAGGGTCAGTTCCACATGCGGGGCGCGGCGGCCGAACACGCTGATGATGTCGCGGATCACCGCGCCGGTGGGCGAGCTGACGATGCCGATGCGCCTGGGATGGGCGGGCAGGGCGCGCTTGCGTTCGGTGGCGAACAGGCCCTCGGCGCCGAGCTTCTCCTTCAGCGCCTCGAACGCCAGGCGCAGCGCGCCGTCGCCGGCCGGTTCGACCGAGTCGAGGATCAGCTGGTAATCGCCGCGGCCCTCGAACAGCGAGACCTTGCCGCGTACCTTCACCGCCAGCCCGTCGCGCAGGGCCTGGCGCACCCGCTGGGCGTTCTGCCGAAACAGCGCGCAGCGCACCTGGGCGTTGCTGTCCTTGAGGGTGAAATACACGTGGCCGGACGCCGGGCGCGCCAGGTTGGAAATCTCGCCCTCGACCCAGATCTGGGCGAACACGTCTTCCAGCAGCACGCGGGCGCGGCTGTTGAGCTGGCTGACGGTCAGTACCTCGCGGTCGAGGTTGAGTCGTTCGAAGGGGTCTTTGAGCATGGCCGGCATGATATGCGCCTGCCGCCGCACAGGGAACCTGGGGGTCGAAAGGCGGGCCTACCCAGGTAGTAACGGGTTTGCGACATCGGAGGGATTCGCGCCGATTGAGCCACATGGGGCGGATCGCTATAATGCCGCGCTTCCTTTTTCCCGCCTGGGAGCCCCCGCCATGCTGCGTATCAGCCAAGAAGCCCTGACCTTCGACGATGTCCTCCTGATCCCGGGTTATTCCGAGATTCTGCCCAAGGACGTGAGCCTGAAAACCCGTCTGACCCGCGGGATCGAGCTGAACATTCCGCTGGTTTCCGCAGCGATGGATACCGTGACCGAATCCCGCCTGGCCATCGCCATGGCCCAGGAAGGCGGCATCGGCATCATTCACAAGAACATGACGATCGAGCAGCAGGCCGCCGAAGTGCGCAAGGTCAAGCGGTTCGAGACGGCCATCGTGCACGACCCGGTCACCGTCAGCTCCGACACCAAGATCTTCGAGCTGCTGGTCAAGGCCCGCGAGCTGGGCTTCTCGGGCTTCCCGGTGGTGGATAACGGCGAGCTGGTGGGCATCGTCACCGGCCGCGACCTGCGGGTGAAGCCGAACGCCGGCGACACCGTGGCGGCCATCATGACCCCCAAGGACAAGCTGGTCACCGTCACCGAAGGCACCGGCCTGGAAGAGATCAAGGCCAAGCTCTACGAGCACCGCATCGAGAAGATGCTGGTGGTCGACAAGAACTTCCACTTGCGTGGCCTGGTGACCTTCCGTGACATCGAGAAGGCCAAGAGCTATCCGCTGGCCTCCAAGGACGCCGAAGGCCGTCTGCGCGTGGGCGCGGCGGTCGGCACCGGCGCCGACACCCCCGAGCGCGTCAGTGCGCTGGTCGCCGCCGGTGTCGATGTGGTGGTGGTGGACACCGCCCATGGCCACTCCAAGGGTGTGATCGACCGCGTGCGCTGGGTCAAGCAGAACTTCCCCGAAGTGCAGGTGATCGGCGGCAACATCGCCACCGCCGAGGCTGCACTGGCGCTGGTCGAAGCCGGCGCCGACGCGGTCAAGGTCGGCATCGGCCCGGGCTCGATCTGCACCACCCGTATCGTCGCTGGCGTCGGCGTGCCGCAGATCAGCGCCATCGCCAACGTCTCCGCCGCGCTGGCCGCCTCCGGTGTGCCGATGATCGCCGATGGCGGCATCCGCTTCTCCGGTGACCTGGCCAAGGCCGTCGTCGCCGGTGCCAACGCAGTGATGATGGGCTCGATGTTCGCCGGCACCGAAGAGGCGCCGGGTGAGGTCGAGCTGTTCCAGGGCCGTTCCTACAAGGCCTACCGTGGCATGGGCTCGTTGGGCGCCATGGCCCAGGCCCAGGGTTCTTCGGATCGTTACTTCCAGGACTCCTCGGCCGGCGCCGAGAAACTGGTCCCCGAAGGCATCGAAGGCCGTGTACCGTACAAGGGCGCGCTGTCGGCGATCATCCACCAGCTGATGGGCGGCCTGCGTTCCTCCATGGGCTACACCGGCTGCGCCACCATCGAGGAGATGCGTACCCGCCCGCAGTTCGTGCGCATCACCGGCGCCGGCATGGCCGAGTCCCATGTGCACGATGTGCAGATCACCAAGGAAGCGCCGAACTACCGCGTCGGCTAAGCCCTTCCGGCTTCATGCTCAGGCGGCAGGCTACAGGCTTGCCGCCTTGCGTTTGAGGCCGGCGCTTTTCTGAAGCCTGCAGCTAGCAGCCCTTTCAAAGCCGGTTTACGAGGCCCCTCATGGCTCATCAAGACATCCACGCCCACCGCATCCTGATCCTGGATTTCGGTTCGCAGTACACCCAGCTGATCGCCCGTCGCGTGCGCGAACTCGGCGTCTATTGCGAGCTGCATCCGTTCGACATGGCTGACGAGGACATCCGTGCCTTCGCGCCCAAGGGCATCATCCTCGCCGGTGGCCCGGAGTCGGTGCACCAGGCGGGCAGCCCGCGCGCGCCGCAGGCGGTGTTCGACCTGAAGGTGCCAGTGCTGGGCATCTGCTACGGCATGCAGACCATGTCCGAGCAGCTCGGCGGCAAGGTGGAAGGCTCTGACATCCGTGAGTTCGGCTACGCCCGCGTGGATCTGGTCGGCAAGTCGCGCCTGTTCGACGGCATCGAAGACCACATGGACGACGACGGCGTGTTCGGCCTCGACGTGTGGATGAGCCATGGCGACAAGGTCACCCAGCTGCCGGAAGGCTTCCACATCATCGCCAGCACCCCGAGCTGCCCGATCGCCGCCATGGGTGACGAAAACCGCCATTACTACGGCGTGCAGTTCCACCCGGAAGTGACTCACACCAAGCAGGGCGGGCGCATCCTTTCGCGCTTTCTGCTGGAAATCTGTGGCTGCGAGGCGCTGTGGACCCCGTCCAACATCGTCGAGGACCTGGTGCAGCAGGTGCGCGCCCAGGTCGGCAGCGACAACGTGCTGCTCGGCCTCTCCGGCGGCGTGGACTCCTCGGTGGTGGCGGCGCTGTTGCACAAGGCCATCGGCGACCAGCTGACCTGCGTGTTCGTCGACAACGGCCTGTTGCGCCTGCACGAGGGCGACCAGGTGATGGCCATGTTCGCCCAGAACATGGGCGTGAAGGTGATCCGCGCCGACGCCGAGGCGCAATTCCTCGGCAACCTGGAAGGCGAGGCCGACCCGGAGAAGAAGCGCAAGATCATCGGCCGCACCTTCATCGACGTGTTCGACGCCGAAGCCAGCAAGCTGACCAACATCAAGTACCTGGCCCAGGGCACCATCTACCCGGACGTGATCGAGTCCGCCGGCACCAAGAACGGCAAGGCGCATGTGATCAAGTCGCACCACAACGTCGGTGGCCTGCCGGAGGAGATGAACCTCAAGCTGGTCGAGCCGCTGCGCGAGCTGTTCAAGGACGAGGTGCGCAAGATCGGTCTGGAACTCGGCCTGCCGTATGACATGGTCTACCGCCACCCCTTCCCGGGTCCGGGCCTGGGCGTGCGCATCCTCGGCGAGGTGAAGAAGGAGTACGCCGACCTGCTGCGCCGCGCCGACGACATCTTCATCAGCGAACTGCGCAAGGCCAACTGGTACCACAAGGTCAGCCAGGCCTTCGTGGTGTTCCAGCCGGTCAAATCCGTGGGCGTGGTCGGCGATGGCCGCCGCTACGCCTGGGTCGTCGCCCTGCGCGCGGTGGAAACCATCGACTTCATGACCGCCCGCTGGGCGCACCTGCCCTACGAGCTGCTGGAAAAGGTCTCCAACCGCATCATCAACGAGATCGAAGGCATCTCCCGCGTCACCTATGACGTGTCGAGCAAGCCGCCGGCGACCATCGAGTGGGAGTGATCCCCAGGTAGCGAAAGCCCCGGCCCAGGCCGGGGCTTTTCGTTTCACGGCTCGGCGGGGCGGGTCGTCATACCTTCGGCTATATCCACAATTAAAATATGGATATTGCGCGCGGCTTGGTGTTCAGTGGCAGGGCCAGGCAGCTAAGTGCCTGCATGGCCTGATGAACATGGAGAAAGTCGCTATGGCTACCGTTTACTTTTCATCCCCGCTGATGCCGCACAACAAAAAAGTCCAGGCCGTCGCCGGCAAGCGCTCGACGCTCCTCGGCGTGGCGCGCGAGAACGGCATCAAAATCCCCTTCGAGTGTGAAGACGGCGAATGTGGCTCCTGCCTGGTGAAGGTCACCCACCTGGACGGCGAGCGCATCAAGGGCATGATGCTGACCGACAAGGAACGCAACGTGCTGAAGTCGGTGGGCAAACTGCCAAAATCCGAGGAAGAGCGCGCCGCGGTGCGTGATCTGCCGCCGACCTACCGGCTCGCCTGCCAGACCATTGTCACCGACGAGGACCTGCTGGTGGAGTTCACCGGCGAACCCGGCGGCGCCTGATCCGCGCGCTTGACCCAAGGCCCCGAGGCTTCCGGCCCTGGGGCCTTTTCATTTCTGCACTCAGTCGCTCTCGCCCCAGAGGAACTGATCGATCTCATGCATGAGGTAGTCGTTCTGGCGGATGTTGCGCGCCAGCGCCTCGGCTTCGGCTTGGGTGTAGCCTTGCAGGTTGAAGGTCGTGGTGCCGGCCGGCGCGCCTTCGTAGTAGAGCTGCACTTCCAGCAGCCAGGCGTCGCCGGCGCCGGGCGCCGGCAGCAGCCGCAGGTAGGCCTGCAGCTTGCGTTCGAGCTGGGTGATGAGGTTGAGAACTTCCATGCCGGTTCGCTATTCGGTCCATTCCTCGTCGGCGTCTAGGGCAACCGCGTTGCCGCGCCGGGCCTTGCGCTTGAGGATGTTCTCCAGCCAGCGCTCCGGTGTGCCGGCCAGCTGATGCTGCAGTTCGGTGACCAGCTCGGCCACGTCCGGGCCTTCGGCTACCTGCATCGGGGTGACCTCGAGGCTGACCAGCTGGCGCGTGGCCGAGCCGCCGATGGAACCGCAGTAGACCAGGTCGCAGCCGACCAGCCAGGCGAGCTTGGGTTTGAGCTTGTCCTCGTTGCCGTCGCGCTTTTCCTGGCCAAAGCGTTTTTCGCAGATGAACGCGCTGCTGCCGGCACGGATTCGGTAGAGGTAGAAGGCGGCCGCTGAGCCGAAGTGCTCATCGACCAGCTCGCCATCGGAGGAAGCGAACGCGACCAGCAGGTCGCCCGGTTCGCCGGGCAGTTCGGCGACGTTTTGCATCGGCAGGTTCATACAGGCCTCGCGCGGTCCGGAAAAAGGCGTGCGGCTGGTGCCGTCCTTGCAGGAGGTTGTGCACCGGCTGCTTGATGCGGGGCGGCTGCAAGAAGCGGGCCGGCGCTTGCGGCTGGTCAACCCCGCGCCGTGCGTGCCCGAGGCCGTATGCTGCGTGAGGCTTCGGTGTCGCTTATGCGACAGGCCAGCTGGGCGCAGGTCGGCTTTGCGTCAGGAGATCGAGATGAATATTTGGGCGCTGGACAAGCATCAGGACATCCGCCACGTCTTGCTGATGTTGCAGGAGCAGCTGGGCGCGGACGCCTTCGTGATTGATCCTGTGGCCTCGACCGACCCGCGCGCGGTGTTTCTGCGTCATCCCCGGGAGCCTGGTGCACACGCCTGGCTGTTCACCCTAGGCCAGGCGCCGCAGCGCTATGGCGTGCACCTTGCGTACCCGTTCGCCAGCGAAACCCGCGAGGATCTGAGCTTGTCGTCGCTGGTTGCCGTGCTGGCGGTGCATTTCGACGTCCCGGTGATCGCGCCGCTGCCGTGAGTCAGCGCAGCACGGCGGCCACGTCGATCCGCCGCCAGCGTGCTTCGGCGAAGCTGTAGACGGCAAATGCGATCAGTCCCAGGCCGATCAGCGACAGCCAGAGCATGCCGTAGGGCAGGTTCTGCAGCGCCTCCAGGGCTTCTTCCAGGCCTGGTGGCTCGGTGGCCTTGTAGCGCGCGCCGCCGGCGAACAGCAGCCCGGCGACGATAAAGAACGCCACGCCCCGGGCGATCAGGCCGACGCGCGAAACCGGACGAACCCAGCGCATGGTCTGCGGCGGTGCCTTGAGGTACTTCTCGAATTTGGCTTTCCAGCCTTTGATCAGGTGGGCGATGCCGACGCCCAGCGGCACCAGGGCGATCAGATAGACAAGGTAGTTCGAGTACTGCCAGCCCAGCAGGCTGGAAAGGAAATCACCGCCGCCATTCGAGCCGTTGCCGCTGCCGCCGGGCGAGGCACCCAGCAGGCCCAGGGTGAACAACACCAGCGCCCCATAGGCGATCGCACCGCCGATCAGGCCGGCGCGTATCAGTAACCCCTTGGCGCTACTGCCGTGGCCTTCGGGGTCGGCGATGGCCTGCACCAGTCGCCAGGCGATGTAAGCGCCCATGCCAACCACCATGATCCACAGCAGGGTGGTGCCAAAGGGGTTTTCCAGGAGTTCGAGGAGGGCGCCCCGGGTGCCGATGGTCTCGCCGCCGCCGCTGAATGCTGCGGTGAAGGCGAAGTAGCCGATGATCAGGTAAACGACGCCACGCGCGGCATAGCCGCTGCGCGCGAGCAGCTCCATGCCACGGGTTACTTGCCGGCGCGGGCTGGCGCTGGTCTGTCGCATGACGCCTCCTTCATTTCACGGGTAAAGGCGGGCTTGCTGCTTCAGTAGACGTCTGCTCCGGCGGCAGGTTCTTGGCCTTGCCGGGGGGCAATTGGTCGCGTCCGCGGATGTGTCGGGCCGCGGTGCGAGGCTGTAGGATTGGTGGCATTCCCGTTCGTGATGGATTGTCCCATGAGCTTTTCTCGCAGAAAGGTGCTGGCTGGCCTTGCCGGTGTCGGTGCGCTGGGTGTGGCCGGTGGCGGCTTCCGCTTCTGGCTCGGGCGGCCGGCACAGACGCTCGAGCATGACTACCAGCTGATCGCCGCGCCGGTGGATGTGGAGCTGTTGCCGGGCCATATCACCCCGGCCTGGGGATACGGCGGTCAGGTGCCAGGCCTGGAACTGCGTGGACGTCAGGGAGACTGGCTGCGGGTGCGCTTTACCAACCAGTTGCCGGACGAGACCACGATCCACTGGCACGGCATCCGCCTGCCGCTGGAAATGGACGGCGTTCCGTTCGTCTCGCAGCTGCCGGTGCGGCCGGGGGAGTCCTTCGATTACCGCTTCCAGCTGCCGGATGCCGGCAGCTTCTGGTATCACCCGCATTCGGCCAGTGGCGAGCAGCTCGGTCGCGGGTTGGTCGGGCCGATCATCGTCGAGGAGCGTGAACCGACGGGGTTCGAGCACGATCATGTGCTCAGCCTGAAGAGCTGGCACGTCGACGCGAGCGGGGCCTTCACGCCATTCAGCGTGCCGCGCGAGGCGGCGCGTGGGGGTACGCCGGGGGTGCTCTCGACGGTCAATGGCGTGCATGCGCCGACGCTGGAGCTGCCGGCCGGACAGATCGTGCGCCTGCGCTTGCTGAATCTGGACAATACCGTCACCTACCGACTCAACCTGGCCGGCGCCGAGGCGCGCATCTATGCCCTGGACGGCAATCCCATCGAGCCGCGGCCGTTTGGCAAGGGCTATTGGCTGGGGCCGGGCATGCGCATCGAGCTCGGTCTGCGGGTGCCGGCGGCCGGCACCGAGCTGGCCCTGCGCAACGGGCCTCTGCGTCTGGCCACCCTGCGTGCGGTGGCGGCCACCGGCGTTGTCGCGTCGAGCTGGCCGGCGCGCCTGCCAGCCAACCCGATCGCGGAGCCGGATCTGGCTGCGGCAGAGACCCTGCGCTTTAACTTCGAGTGGGTGGGGGCGGTGTCCGCCGACCTCAGTCCCGACGCCATGCCGAGCTTCTGGCAAATCAACGGCCAGGCCTGGGACATGGCCGATAAAAGCTGTGCTGAGCGTCCGATCGCCCGCCTCAAGCTGGGCAAGAGTTACATCTTCGAACTGCGCAACCTGAGCCAGTACCAGCACCCGATCCACTTGCACGGCATGACCTTCAAGGTGCTCGACTCCAATCGTCAGCGCATCATTCCGTACTTCACCGATACCTACCTGCTGGGCAAGAACGAGACTGCGCGGGTGGCTGTGGTGGCGGATAATCCCGGCATCTGGATGTTCCATTGCCATGTGGTCGACCACATGGAAACCGGGCTGATGGGGGCCATCGAAGTGGCCTGAGGAAGGCGGCACCCTGCCAATTGGCCGGGCATCGGTTACCCTTGCCGCCCCTCGACCATTCACCTCGTATGGAACCCCGATGCGCCCTCAGATCATCGACCGCAGCCGCGATGTCCACTTCATGCAGCTGGCCCTGGAGCAGGCGCGCCTGGGCGCGCAAGTGGGCGAGGTGCCGGTCGGCGCCGTGCTGGTACAGGACGGCGAGGTGATCGGCGCGGGATTCAACTGCCCGATCACCCGGCATGATCCGAGCGCCCACGCCGAAATGGTGGCGATTCGCGCCGCGGCGGCGGCGATCCAGAACTACCGGCTGCCTGGCAGCACGCTGTATGTCACCCTGGAGCCTTGCAGCATGTGCGCCGGACTGATCGTGCATGCGCGCATCAGCCGGGTGGTGTTCGGCGCCAGCGAGCCGCGTGCGGGGGTGGCGGTGAGTCGCGGACAGTTCTTCGAACAGGCGTTTCTCAACCACCGGACGCTGGTAGAGGGGGGCGTGCTGGCCGAGGAGTGCGGGGCGATTCTGAGCGAGTTCTTTCGCGCCAGGCGGCAGAAGGCCTGATCAGGCGGAGAAGCGGCGGACGCCCTTTTCGCGCAGGGTCTCGTGGGCGGCGATGCTGCCCTGTACCGGGAACACCACCAGGTGGTCCGCCGAAATGCGGATGCCGATGAAGCTGCCCAGCGGGTAGTCGGTGTGGCTGGTGAAGATCGCTTCGAGCTGGGTGCCGGTGGACAGTTGCAGGCGGTACAGGGTCGAGGCGCCGAGGAAGGTCTTGCCGATCACCAGGGCGGTGAGCGGGCTGTCCGGCACATAGACGATGTCATCGGGGCGCAGCAGCACGTCCACGGCACTGCCGGCCGGCAGGGTGTAGGCGCGGTTGCCGCGGATCACGCCCAGTTCGGTCTGCACCGTGTCGGGCGTCAGCAGCTGGCCGCGGATGAAATAGCCCTGACCGATGAAGCTCGCCACGAAGGGCGTCAGCGGCTCGTGGTAGAGGTTGTAGGGTGTGTCCCACTGTTCCAGCCGGCCCTCGCGGAACACGCCGATCTGGTCGCTCACGGCGAAGGCTTCCTCCTGGTCGTGGGTGACCAGAATCGCGCTGGTGCCGCGCAACTTCAGGATCTCGCGGACTTCGTGGCTGAGCCTGCGCCGCAGTTCGACATCGAGGTTGGAGAACGGCTCGTCGAGCAGCAAAAGCTCCGGCTCCGGCGCCAGCGCGCGGGCCAGCGCGACGCGCTGCTGCTGGCCGCCGGACAGCTCATGCGGGTAGCGTCGGCCGAGATCGGCCAGGTTCACCAGGGCGAGCATCTCGCGCACGATGCGCTCGGCGTTGGGGTGCTTGCGAATGCCGAAGGCGACGTTCTCCGCCACGGTCAGATGCGGGAACAGCGCATAGTCCTGAAAGACCATGCCGACACGGCGCTTTTCCGGCGGCAGGGTGAAGCCTGCACGGGAGATCAGTTGATCGCCGAGCTGGATCTCGCCGGCATGCACCGGCTCGAAGCCGGCGATGGCGCGCAGAGTGGTGGTCTTGCCGCAACCGGAAGGACCGAGCAAACAGCCGATGTCGCCGCGATTGAGGTGCAGATGCAGGTTCTGCACGATGCGCTGGTCGCCATAGCCGCAGGCAAGATCCCGCAGGTTGAGCAGCAACTGGCTCATGCGCGCAACGCAGGCTCGACCAAGAATTCGAGCAGGGCCTTCTGCGCGTGCAGGCGGTTCTCGGCCTGATCCCAGGCGATGGAGCGCGGGTCGTCGAGCAGGTCCTCGCTGATTTCCTCGCCGCGGTGGGCCGGCAGGCAGTGCATGAAGACCACGTCGGAGGCGGCCTGATCGAGCAGGGCCGGCGACACCTGATAGGGGCGGAAGCGCTTGAGACGGTTCTCGGCTTCTTCTTCCTGGCCCATGGAGGCCCAGACATCGGTGCTGACCAGCTGTGCACCGCGTACCGCTTCGACCGGATCACGGGTGATCTGCACCCGATCGCCGGCCAGTTCCAGCAGGCGCGCGCTCGGGCAGAAACCGTCGGGACAGGCGACCTTGAGCTGGAAGTCGAACTGGATGGCGGCTTCGATGTAGGTGTTGCACATGTTGTTGCCGTCGCCGACCCAGGCCACCGTCTTGCCGGCGATGCTGCCGCGGTGTTCCTGGTAGGTCATCATGTCGGCCAGAACCTGGCAGGGATGCAGGTCGTCGGAAAGCCCGTTGATGACCGGTACGCTCGAGTGCGCGGCGAATTCGGTCAGCGTGCTGTGGGAGTAGGTGCGGATCATCACCGCATCGAGCATGCGCGACATGACGATGGCGGTATCGGACAGTGGTTCGCCGCGGCCCAGTTGGGTATCACGCGGAGAAAGGAAGATTGCCTGGCCGCCCAGCTGAATCATGCCCGCCTCGAAGGAGAGCCGGGTGCGGGTGGAGGCTTTCTCGAAAATCATGCCGAGAATGCGATTCTTGAGCGGTTCGAACAGAACGCCACGCTCGCGCAGTTCTTTCAGCTCGATGCCGCGACGGATCAGGGCGTGTAGCTCCTGGGGTGTGCAGTCCATCAGAGAGAGAAAGTGTCTTGCGCTCATTTTTGTTGACTACCTTTGTTGCCGCCCGCCGCGCTCGGTTTTTTTGAAAGAACGAGCCTGCCGGCGACACGGGTCGCGCGGTCAGCGACGAAGCGGGAAAGGCCGGATCTTATCGAGAAGGCCTGCCCGACGCAAATGCCCCGCAGAGGCGGTGGTTATTGATATCAAGGCCTTGCGCGAGCTGCGGACACGCCGATCGCGCGCATGTTGACAGACCCGATTGGTCGGTTTTTCCGTTACACTAGCGCGCTAACCGTTTTTGCCGAGGTGTGCCCGTGGATATCATCGAAACCATCAAAGAGCAGATCGCCAACAACCCTGTGATCCTGTACATGAAGGGCTCGCCGAACGCGCCGCAGTGCGGTTTCTCGGCCCGTGCCTCGCAGGCGCTGATGAGCTGTGGCGAGAAGTTCGCCTACGTAGACATCCTGCAGCACCCGGAAATCCGCGCGACCCTGCCGCAGTACGCCAACTGGCCGACCTTCCCCCAGCTGTGGGTGAAAGGCGAGCTGATCGGTGGCAGCGACATCATTCTCGAAATGCACGAGAAGGGCGAGCTGCAGCCTCTGGTCAAGGCCGCCGCCAGCCCCGCCCAGGGCTGAAACCGGCAGGCATGAAAAAGCCCCGCATTGCGGGGCTTTTTCGTTGGCTTCGAGATTACTCGTCCATCTGCGACTGCAGGTAGTTCTCCAGGCCGACCTTGTCGATCAGGCCAAGCTGGGTTTCCAGCCAGTCGATGTGTTCTTCTTCGGACTCGAGGATGTCTTCGAGCAGCTCGCGGCTACCGTAGTCGCCGACGCTTTCGCAGTAGGCGATGGCGGCCTTGAGGTCGGGAATGCCCTTCTGTTCGAGGGTGAGGTCGCACTCGAGCATTTCCCGGGTGTTCTCGCCGATCAGTAGCTTGCCCAGCTCCTGCAGGTTGGGCAGGCCCTCGAGAAACAGAATCCGCTTGATGAGCTTATCCGCATGCTTCATCTCATCGATGGATTCGTCGTACTCGTGCTTGCCGAGCTTCTCCAGGCCCCAGTCCTGATACATGCGGGCGTGCAGAAAGTACTGGTTGATGGCAACCAGTTCATTGCCGAGGATCTTGTTGAGGTGCTGGATTACTAGCTTGTCGCCTTTCATGTCGGACTCTGCCATGCGGGTGGACTATGGGCAGAGTCTGGTCAGGAAGGCGCGCACTGTCAAACGATCCACACAATCTGTGTGGTCTTTTGTTCAGGCGGCGGAGTAGGCGAGCGACTGCAGTTGCGATTGCTGGGCGAGGGTGCCGAGCTTGGCCAGTTCCTTGCGAACCACGTTCTTCGCCTCGCAGGCACACTTGCCGCACTGGCCGGCGACGCCGGTAGCCTGACGAACGTCGCGGTAGCTGCAGCAGCCTTCGGAAATGGCTTCGCGAATGTGGCCGTCGGTGACGCCGCGGCAAAGACAGACGTACATCAGGGCTCCTCCGGGTTCGTTTGCATGGCTGAGAGACTAATCGCAATGAGAATGATTGTAAACAACCTTTGTGGTTGGTTTTGTCGGCAGCCGCCGAGCGGTCGCTTGCCTGCCTTTTGACAATCCACAGCCAGCCTGTTCGCGACTGCGTTAGACTCCGCCCTCGTTTTTTTGCCGCGAGCACCCGCCATGGCCCTGCAAGCCACTCCTTATAAAGTGGAACTGAACCTGACCGACCTCGATCGGGGTGTGTACGAGAATCTGCGCTTCACCGTGGCGCGTCACCCCTCCGAGACCGAGGAACGCCTCGGTGCCCGCCTGATCGGCTATGCGCTGTGGTACAGCGAGTCGCTGGCGTTCGGTCGCGGGCTGTCGGATGTCGATGAGCCGGCGCTGTGGGACAAGAGCCTGGACGACCGCGTGCTGCACTGGATCGAGGTGGGACAGCCGGACGCCGATCGGCTGGTGTGGTGCTCGCGCCGCGCCGAGCGGGTGAGCCTGGTGGCCTACGGCAGCCTGCGGGTGTGGCAGACCAAGGTACTCGAGCAGGTGCGCACGCTGAAGAACCTGTCGGTGGTGGCGGTGGACTCCCAGGCCCTGACCGAGCTGACCGCCAATCTGCCGCGTAGCGTGAGCTGGAGCGTGATGATCAGCGACGGCACGCTGTTCGTCACCGACGAGCGCGGCCAGCACGAGATTCCGCTGGAATGGCTGGCTGGCGAGCGCTGAGTCTGTTCACCCTCTGATCTGGTTGCTGTGATGCGTATCGAAACCCGTTCCCTGCCCGAGCAGTTGCCTGACCTTGGCGAGCTGCCGCCGCTGCTGACGCGCCTGTACGCGGCGCGTGGAGTGGCCAGCGCCGCCGAGCTGGACAAGGGCCTGGCACGCCTGCTGCCTTATGCGGACCTGGCTGGCATCGAAGCGGCGGTGGCGCTGCTGGTCGAGGCATTGATGAAGCGGCAGCGCATTCTCTTTGTCGGTGATTTCGATGCCGACGGTGCCACCGCCAGTGCGGTGGGGGTACTCGGTCTGCGCATGCTCGGCGCCGCGTCGGTCGACTATCTGGTGCCCAACCGCTTCGAATATGGTTACGGCCTGACCCCGGAAATCGTTGCGGTCGCCCTTGAGCGGCAGCCCGATCTGCTGGTGACCGTGGACAACGGCATCTCCAGTGTCGAAGGCGTGGCGGCGGCCAAGGCCGCCGGGCTCAAGGTGCTGGTAACCGACCACCATCTGCCCGGTGCCCAGCTGCCGGCCGCCGACGCGATCGTCAATCCCAACCAGCCGCAGTGCCGCTTTCCCAGCAAATGCATGGCTGGGGTCGGCGTCATCTTCTATGTACTGCTCGCCCTGCGCGCGCGGCTGCGCGAGCTGGACTGGTTCGCTCGCAACGGCTGGGCCGAGCCGAATCTGGCCGATCTCTTGGATCTGGTGGCGCTGGGCAGCGTTGCCGATGTGGTGCCGCTGGATGCCAATAACCGCATTCTGGTGCACCAGGGGCTGGCGCGGATCCGCAGTGGTCGCGCGCGGCCGGGTCTTCTGGCGATTCTCGAAGTGGCGGGGCGAGATTTTCGTCGGCTGACCGCCACCGATCTGGGCTTCATTCTCGGCCCGCGGCTGAACGCGGCCGGCCGGCTGGATGATATGTCGCTGGGCATCGAGTGCCTGCTCTCCGAAGACCTGGCGCTGGCGCGCGACATGGCCAGCCAGCTCGATCAGCTCAATCAGGACCGCAAGGCCATCGAGCAGGGCATGCAGCGCGAGGCGCTGGCCCAGCTCAAGGAACTGCCGCTCGATGACCTGCCTTACGGGCTCTGCCTGTTCGATGCGGACTGGCATCAGGGTGTGATCGGCATCCTCGCTTCGCGCATGAAGGAGCGCTACCACCGTCCGGTGATTGCCTTCGCCGATGCCGGCGATGGCCTGCTCAAGGGCTCTGCGCGCTCGGTGCAGGGGCTGCACATCCGTGACGCGCTGGACGCCGTGGCGGCGCGCCATCCGGGCCTGATCAGCAAGTTCGGCGGGCATGCGATGGCGGCGGGGCTGTCGTTGCCGCAGGCCAACTTCGGCGCCTTCGCGGTGGCCTTCGATGCCGAGGTGCGCCGGCAGCTGTCGGCCGAGGATCTGGCCGGCCGGCTGCTGACCGACGGGCAACTGGGCGTCGAGGAGTTCCACCTGGAGCTGGCGCGCGCACTGCGCCACGCCGGTCCGTGGGGCCAGCATTTTCCCGAGCCGACCTTTCACGGGGTCTTCCAGCTGGTGCAGCAGCGCCTGGTGGGGGAGCGGCACCTGAAACTGGTGCTAAGGAGCGAGTGCGGGCGGGTCAGCCTTGATGGCATCGCGTTCAACGTCGATCGCGAGCAGTGGCCCAATCCGTCGGTGCGCTGGGCCGAGCTGGTCTACAAACTGGACGTCAACGAATACCGCGGCCAGGAGAGTGTGCAGCTGATGGTGGTCCATATCGCACCACGCTGATCACGCCGGCGCAAAAGCGTCTTTACTCTCGAGTGATCGCAACGAGAAGAGGCAGCCATGTCCCAGCTATTCACCCCCTTCACCCTGCGCCAACTGACCCTGCCCAACCGCATCGTCGTCTCGCCCATGTGTCAGTACTCGGCGAAGGACGGCATGGCCAACGACTGGCACCTGGTGCATTTGGGCAGCCGCGCGGTGGGCGGTGCCGGACTGATCATCGCCGAAGCCACCGCGGTGCTGCCCGAGGGGCGCATTTCCCCGCAGGATCTGGGCTTGTGGTGCGACGAGCAGATCGAGCCGCTGCGCCGCATCACCCGCTTCATCGAGGCCCAGGGATCGGTCGCCGGCATCCAGCTGGCGCATGCCGGGCGCAAGGCCGGCACCTGGCGGCCGTGGTCGGGCAAGGCCGGCACGGCGCCGGTCGAGGCGGGCGGCTGGACGCCGGTGGCACCGTCGGCCATTGCCTTCGACCCCAACCACTGCGTACCGCAGGCGCTCGACGAGGCCGGCATCGAAGAGGTCATCGCCGCCTTCGGTGCGGCGGCGCGACGGGCGCTGGAGGCCGGCTTCAAGGTGGCGGAGGTACACGCTGCTCACGGCTATCTGTTGCATCAGTTTCTCTCGCCACTCTCCAATCGGCGCGACGACCGCTACGGCGGCACGTTCGACAATCGCATCCGCCTGCTGCTGGAAGTCACCGAAGCGGTGCGTCAGGTCTGGCCAGAGAGCCTGCCGGTGCTGGTCCGGCTCTCGGCGACCGACTGGGTGGAAGACGGCTGGAACGAGGAGGAAACCGTCGAGTTGGCGCGTCGTCTCAAGGCGCTGGGTGTCGACCTGATCGACGTGTCTTCCGGCGGGACCGCGGCCAAGGCCGAAATTCCGGTCGGCCCGGGCTACCAGACCCGTTTTGCCGAGCGGGTGCGCCGCGAGGCGGCGATCGCCACCGGTGCGGTGGGGCTGATCACCGAAGCGGCGCAGGCCGAGCATGTGCTGCAGACCGGTCAGGCGGATCTGGTGTTTCTTGCCCGCGAGCTGCTGCGCGACCCGTACTGGCCACTGCATGCGGCGGATTTTCTCGGCGACAAGCAGGTGCCCTGGCCGGCGCAGTACGTGCGAGCGGCCCATCGCGACACGCCGTTTCGCGACCCCTTCGAGAGCGACTGACCGCTCGGCGCAAGCGCCCGCTCCGGCGGCGCGCCGCGCGGGCCGGGCAGCTGTCAGGCTCTGGCGCGTGGGGTATACTCTCGCGCTTTTGAACGCCCATCCGGAGTCCTGACTGCCATGGAAATCAATCCGATCCTCAACGCCATCAAGGACCTGTCCGAACGCACCCAGTCCATTCGGGGGTATCTTTGACTACGATCACAAGAGCGAACGCCTGATCGAAGTCAACCGCGAGCTGGAAGACCCCAACGTCTGGAACAAGCCCGAGTACGCCCAGAACCTCGGCCGCGAACGCGCCCAGCTGGCGCAGATCGTCGAGACGCTCGATGAGTTATCCGGTGGCCTGGCCGACTCGCGCGACCTGCTGGACATGGCCGTCGAGGAAAACGACGAATCGGCGGTAAGCGACGTCGTCGCCGAGGTCGATCGTCTGCGCGAGATTCTCGAGAAGCTCGAGTTCCGCCGGATGTTCAGCGGCGAGATGGACCCCAACAACTGCTACCTGGACATCCAGGCCGGCTCCGGCGGCACCGAGGCCCAGGACTGGGCCAACATGCTGCTGCGCATGTACCTGCGCTGGGCCGACAAGCACGGCTTCGACGCCGAGATCGTCGAGCTGTCCGAGGGCGAAGTCGCCGGCATCAAGGGCGCCACCGTGCACATCAAGGGCGAATACGCCTTCGGCTGGCTGCGCACCGAGATCGGCGTGCACCGCCTGGTGCGCAAGAGCCCGTTCGACTCCGGCAACCGTCGCCACACCTCGTTCACCGCGGTGTTCGTCTCGCCGGAAATCGATGACAACATCGAGATCGAGATCAACCCGGCTGACCTGCGCATCGACACCTACCGCTCCTCGGGTGCCGGTGGCCAGCACGTGAACACCACCGACTCGGCGGTGCGGATCACCCACGTGCCGACCAACACCGTGGTGGCGTGCCAGAACGAGCGCTCCCAGCACGCCAACAAGGACACCGCCATGAAGATGCTGCGGGCCAAGTTGTATGAGCTGGAGATGCAAAAGCGCAACGCCGCGGCCCAGGCCCTGGAAGACACCAAGTCCGATATCGGCTGGGGCCACCAGATCCGTTCCTACGTGCTCGACTCGTCGCGGATCAAGGATCTGCGCACCGGCATCGAGCGCAGCGATTGCGACAAGGTGCTCGACGGCGATCTGGACGAGTATCTGGAAGCCAGTCTGAAACAGGGGCTCTAAGCCCGGTACGCCGCAGCCGGTGGTCCCGCCGGGACCACTTTCGAAATTCACCACTTACGCGCCAGGCAAAGCAACGACCATGAGCGAACAACCGCTGAACGAGCACGCCCTCCACGAGGAAGAAAACAAGCTGATCGCCCTGCGCAAGGAAAAGCTGCACGCCCTGCGCCAGAGCGAGAAGGTGGTTTTCCCCAATGACTTCCGTCGCGACGCGCTGTGCGGCGACCTGCAGAAGCAGTACGCCGAGGCCGGCAAGGAAGAGCTGGAAGGCAAACAGATCACGGTCAGCGTGGCCGGGCGCATCATGCTCAACCGCGGCGCGTTCCTCGTGATCCAGGACTGCAGCGGACGCATCCAGCTGTACGTCAACCGCAAGACCCTGCCGGCCGAGACCCTCGAGGCGATCAAGCACTGGGACATGGGCGACATCGTCGCCACCACCGGCACCCTGGCCCGCTCCGGCAAGGGCGACCTGTATGTGGACATGGGCGAAGCGCGGCTGCTGACCAAGTCCCTGCGCCCGCTGCCGGACAAGTTCCACGGCCTGACCGATACCGAAACCCGCTATCGCCAGCGCTACGTCGACCTGATCATGAACGAGGAGGTGCGCCACACCTTCCAGGTCCGCTCGCAGGTGATCGCCCACATCCGCCGCTTCCTCAACGAGCGCGGCTTCCTCGAGGTGGAAACCCCGATGCTGCAGACCATCCCCGGTGGTGCAGCGGCCAAGCCCTTCGAGACCCACCACAACGCGCTGGACATGCAGATGTTCCTGCGCATCGCGCCGGAGCTGTACCTCAAGCGCCTGGTGGTCGGCGGTTTCGAAAAGGTCTTCGAGATCAACCGCAACTTCCGTAACGAAGGCGTGTCGACCCGGCACAACCCCGAGTTCACCATGCTCGAGTTCTACCAGGCCTACGCCGACTACGAAGACAACATGGACCTGACCGAGGAGCTGTTCCGCGAGCTGGCCCAGGCCGTGCTCGGCAGCACCGACGTGCCCTACGGCGACAAGGTCTTCCACTTCGGCGAGCCGTTCGCGCGCCTGTCGGTGTTCGACGCGATCCTCAAGTACAACCCGGAACTGACCGCAGAAGATCTGCAGGACGTGGACAAGTGCCGCGAGCTGGCGAAGAAGGCCGGCGCCAAGGTGCTGGGCCACGAAGGGCTGGGCAAGCTGCAGGTGATGCTGTTCGAGGAGACCGTCGAGCACAAGCTGGAGCAGCCGACCTTCATCACCCGCTACCCGTTCGAGGTCTCGCCGCTGGCCCGGCGCAACGACGAGGACCCGAGCGTCACCGATCGCTTCGAGCTGTTCATCGGCGGCCGCGAGATCGCCAACGCCTACTCCGAGCTCAACGACGCCGAGGACCAGGCCGAGCGCTTCCACGCCCAGGTGCGCGAGAAGGATGCCGGTGACGACGAGGCCATGCACTTCGACGCCGACTTCGTCCGCGCGCTGGAATACGGCATGCCGCCGACCGCTGGTGAAGGCATCGGCATCGACCGTCTGGTGATGCTGCTGACCAACTCGCCGTCGATCCGCGACGTCATCCTCTTCCCGCATATGCGTCCCCAGCACTGAGGACGTCACCGCGCAGGGCGCTTCAGCGCCCTGCAGCCGCTGTGGCTCTGGCATCATGGCGGCATCGCCGGGCACCCGCACGAGGCCGAGCATGAACAGCACCGCCGAGCTCACCGAATACCAGAGTCTGGTTCGCGCGCTTTCCGATCGCATCGTCGAGGCGCAGACGCCGATCCGCATCCTCGACGCGGTGAAGTGGGACGACAGCGTGCGTCAGGGCTTTCTCGACGGCAAAGGCCAGCGCCTGCCAGCGGTGGACCGCGAGTACTACCAGAGCCGGCCGCTGGGCTTCGATCCGTCGGCCAAGAAGCAGGAATTCCAGGACATCGAGCGCGACGTGACCCGTCAGCTCGGCCAGTTCAGCCCGGTCGGGCAGATCATGCGGCGCATGTGCAAGGAATACCGCATGGTGATCCGCATGCTCGAGGCGCGCGGTACGCCGGACTTCGGGCTGATCTCCCAGGATTTGTACGGCGCCGCGTCGGATGCCTTCCACGCCGGTGACCCGACCCTGGCCGACCTCGGACTGATGCTCTCGGACTACCTGAACAACATCGCCGATCGCGGCGATCTGGCCGACGAGCCGAAGTCGCTCTGCGCCCGGGAGGCGGTCGAGCAGCTGCAGGCCCGGCTGGACAAGGTGTTCGGCGACGACGGCGTGATTCGCGTGTTCGAGTCCGACGGCATCGTCGCCGATGCGGCAGCCGGCGCCGACTACATCAAGATCCGCAGTGACGCGCTGTTCAACCAGCGCGACATCCGCGCGCTGGAGGTGCACGAGGGGCTGGTGCATGTCGGCACCACGCTCAACGGGCTGAACCAGCCGATCTGCACCTTCCTCGCCAAGGGCCCGCCGTCCTCCACCGTGACCCAGGAAGGTCTGGCGATCCTGATGGAGGTCATCGCCTTCGCGTCGTACCCCACCCGCCTGCGCAAGCTGACCAACCGCACCCGCGCCATTCACATGGCCGAGGAGGGCGCCGACTTCATCGAGGTCTATCGCTTCTTCAGTGGCCAGGGCTACGGTGACGAGGAAAGCTACGGCAACGCCAGTCGCGTGTTTCGCGGCTCGACGCCGAACGGATTGCCCTTCACCAAGGACCTGTCCTACCTGAAGGGCTTCATCATGATCTACAACTACATCCAGTTGGCGGTGCGCAAGGGCAAGCTGGAGCAGATCCCGCTGCTGTTCTGTGGCAAGACCACCCTGGAAGACATGCGCACCCTGCGCCAGCTGGTGGAGGAGGGCATGGTGGTCGCGCCGCGTTACCTGCCGCCGCAGTTCGCCGACCTCAACGCGCTGTCGGCGTGGATGTGTTTCTCCAACTTCCTCAACCACCTGAGTCTGGATCGGGTGGAGGCCGACTACGCCAACATCCTCTGAATCGCCGGCCCGCGGCGCCGTACTTGCAGCTTGCGGCGGCGGGCGTTAGCGTGCCGCCCTGAACTGGCAACCGGAATCACCCATGAGCGAACGCAACCCGCTTCCCTACATCCTCACCGCCATCGGTACCGTGGTCGCTACCGTCGCGGTTCTCAGCGCCTACGGTTATCTGCACTTCGCCAAGCCCGAAGACGCGCTGCTGCTCAACGACTACACCATGCTCAAGACCATTCCCGGCGAGGACTACCGGGTGTCGCTCAAGCCGGCTGATCAGGTGGCGCGCTGCATCGACGGCGTGCTGGTGCTGTTCGATACCCAGCAAAAGGGGCTGACCGGCGTGCTGGTGGACAACCGCAAGCGCGCCGTGCGCTGCATGCCCGAAGCCGATCCGTTGTGAGTCGCCGATGCCCTGCCGCCGGTGCGGCAGGGCATCGCCTTTCAGCGCTGCTGATCCATCATGCGCATGTCGTGACGGCCGTCCTGCATGCGCTGCTGATGCTGGCGGCGCTCCTCCTCGGTCATCGGTTGCATGCGCGGCCGCTCCTGACCGCCCATGCCGCCCATGCCGCCCTGGCCCCCCATCGAGCCGGTCGGTCGGCCTTCACGCTGTTCGCTGCGCGGGCCGACCGGGCGGTTGTCGTCGGCAATGGTGACCTCGACGCGCCGGTTCATCGCGCGACCCGAGGATGAGTCGTTGCTGGCCACCGGAAAGTCCTGCCCGTACCCGCGGGTGACCAGCCGGCGCGGGTCGACGCCCATGCGGATCAGTTCGCGCTCGACCGCCTGAGCGCGGCGCTCGGACAGCCGCTGGTTGTGTTCCGCCGAACCGGTGCTGTCGGTATAGCCCTCGATCATCACCTGGCGCCCTTGGTGGCGGTTGAGAAAGTCGGCGAGCTTCTGGATTTCCCGTCGGCCGCTGGGCTTGAGTTCGGCACTGTTCACGTCGAACAGCACGTCACCGAAGGTGATGAGGGTGCCACGCTCGGTTGGCTTGGCATCCAGGCTTTCGCGTAGCTGGCGGATTTCCTGCTCGCGGCGCTGCAACTCGGCCTGGCTGCGCTGCAGCTGCGCCTCGCGGCTCTCCAGGCGTACCTGGGCGTGCTGCTGGTCCATGTTCATCAGTTGCTGCTCTGCCGCACGCAGGGCGACGGTCTGCTCGGCCATCTCGGTCGAGCGGCGGGCCAGGTAGGCCAGCTGGTTCACTTTTTCCGTGTCGGCATTGCTGTTGTGGGCCTGCTCGGCCTTGTCCAGGCGGTTGCCGGCGTCCTGGGTTTCCAGCGCGGCAAGTTCCAGCGAGCGCGGGTCGCTTTGCAGGCGCGTGTAGGCGCTGCGGGCTTCTTCCAGTTGTTCGTTGGGCTTGGAGGCGCAGGCGCCAAGACCGATGGCCACGGCGAGTAACGAGGGAAGGGTGACGAGCTTGTGCATGACTTTGATCCTTCGGACGGTGAGATGTCGTCAGGCTTGCGGTGCACCAGGGAACTGCGTCGGCGGGCACTCGGCCCGGCCCGTACCGGTCCAGCCGGCTTGCCTGATTCGCTTTCGCGACGGCCGTGGGGCGGTATCAGTAACCGCCGCCGCGCTGGGTTTCTTCACGCAGCAGGCGGATGCCTTCCTGGGCCTGCTCCAGCGCGCGTTGCGTCTTCACGGCGCGCGCCTTGCGCTCGGCCAGGCGCGCGTCGATCTCGGCTCTTTCGGCGAGTCGGCGGGCCTTGTCGTAGTTTTGCTTTTCCATCTCCAGCTCCGCCTGGCGCCAGTGTTCACGCGCCTGCTGCATTTCCAGCGGGGCGAACTTGGTGGCCTCGGCGGTGGTGGCGCTGCGGATGGCCGCTTCGGTGACCGCGAACTGCTCCTTGGGCGGATTGCCGGCGCAGCCGGCGAGCAGGGCGCCGGACAACGCCAGGGCGACCATGCCGGCACGGCCGCGGCGTGAGAAGGGTTGAGTGAGGGCAGCTAGCTTCATGGGACAGCCTCCAGTGTCGGGTTCGATGGCGCGGGTGGCCTCTGGCCGTGGGCGCGCGACCGCGCAGACCACGGGGCACCTGCATTTTGTGAGGCTGTTGCGCGGCAATCGTTCCCGGTTCGCCGGCTGCGAGGGAAGGCCCGCCTCGCAGCCGGATGCGGCGCTAGCCGCGTTCGCCCTGTTCGGCCAGCAGCCGCTCCAGGTGCTTGCGCGAGAGCGTCAGAAAGCGCGGGGTCGGGCCGACGTCTTCATAGATCGGATCGCCTTGCTCGTCGGTCGCGATCACGTGGTTGCCCTGCACATAGGGGAAGCTGCCCTCGACCGCCTCCAGCGCGGCGCCCACCAGCTCCGACAGCAGCTCCTCGACGCTGCGCTTGGGGTACATCTCGGCCAGGGCTTCGAGGCGGGCGGCTGCTTCGATGTCCAGCGGGACGCTGTAACGGGCCTTGGTCAATTGGCCCTTGGCGGTCCGCTCCCATTGATCGACCAGTTCGATGATGTTCATCACGGCTTCCTTCTTTTGTTCTAGCGTTGTGGCGAAGCTGTTTGATCCATCCTGAGCCGCTGCGTGCCGGCAGGCAAGATCCTGCAAACAATCCTCGGGTAGGCCGGCTCATGGCGATTGCGGGCGGGCGCATTCTTGCTGACACTCAAGGTCAGACAAGGCTGCGGCAACGCGGCACCAGTGCGCAGGACAGGAGCATGGCCATGGCCAAAATCGATGCCCGTCTACGGGAAAACGTCCATCTGCTGGGCGAGCTGCTCGGACGGGCGATCCGTCAGCAGCACGGCGACGAACTGTTCGAGAAGATCGAACGCATCCGCAAGGGTGCCAAGGCGGCCCGCCGCGGGATCGCCGAGGGCGCCCAGCAACTGGGTGAAACCCTCGACTCGCTGGACGAACACGAGCTGCTGCCGGTAGCGCGCGGTTTCAACCAGTTCCTCAACCTGGCCAACATCGCCGAGCAGCACCATCAGGTGCGGCGGCGCCGGGCCGGCGAGCCCGAGCCGTTCGAGTGCCGCGCCTTGCCGCACCTGCTTGAGCGCCTGAAGGGCGAGGGCTTCGCCGCCGAGGAGCTGGCGCGGCAACTGGGGCGGCTGGACATCGAGCTGGTGCTTACCGCCCATCCCACGGAAATCTCACGGCGCACCCTGATCCAGAAGTACGACGCCATCGCCGCCCAGCTGGCAGCCAAGGATCACTCCGACCTGACGCTCGCCGAGCGCCTGCGCATCGAACAGCGGCTGATGCGCTCGATCGCCGAGGTGTGGCACACCGAAGAGATCCGCCGCCAGCGGCCGACCCCGGTGGACGAGGCGCGCTGGGGGTTTGCGGTGATCGAGAACTCGCTGTGGGAAGCCGTGCCGAACGTGCTGCGCCAGGTCGATCATGCGCTGAACGAAAGCACCGGGCTGCGCTTGCCGCTGTCCGCCGCGCCGATCCGCTTCGCCTCGTGGATGGGCGGCGACCGCGACGGCAACCCCAACGTCACCGCCAGGATCACCCGCGAGGTGCTGCTGCTGGCGCGTCATCAGGCCGCCGAGCTGTACCTGCGCGAGGTCGAGGAGCTGATCACCACGCTGTCCATGCAGGCGGCTACCGACGACGTGCTGCACCTGGCCGGCGGCGATCCGGAGCCCTACCGCGCCGTGCTCAAGCGCCTGCGTGACCGGCTGGTGGCGACGCGCGACTGGGCCGCCGCCGCGCAGCAGGTGGACATCCCGCCTTCTGCCGAAGTGCTGCAGGAGGTCGGCGAGCTGCGCGAGCCGCTGGAGCTGTGCTACCGCTCGCTGCATGCGCGTGGCATGGGGCTGATCGCCGATGGCGGCCTGCTCGACTGCCTGCGGCGCATTTCCGCCTTCGGCCTGTTTCTGGTGCGTCTGGATATCCGCCAGGACGCCGCGCGGCATCGCTCGGCGCTCACCGAGATCACCGAGTTCCTCGGCCTCGGCCGCTACGAGGAGTGGGACGAGGCGCGCCGCCTGACCTTCCTGCAGGAGGAGCTGGACAACCGCCGCCCGCTGCTGCCGCCCGATTACCAGGCCAGCGCCGACACCGCCGAGGTGCTGGCAACCTGCGGGGTGATCGCCGATGCGCCAGCCGGTTCGCTCGGCAGCTACGTGATCTCCATGGCGCGCGACGCCTCCGATGTGCTGGCGGTGCAACTGCTGCTCAAGGAAGCCGGGCTGCGCCGGCCGATGCGCGTGGTGCCGCTGTTCGAAACCCTCGACGACCTGAACCACGCCGGGCCGGCCATCGACCGCCTGCTCGGCTTGCCGGGTTACCGCCGGCGCCTGCAGGGACCGCAGGAGGTGATGATCGGCTACTCGGACTCGGCCAAGGATGCCGGCACCACCGCCGCCGCCTGGGCCCAGTACCGCGCCCAGGAAAGCCTGGTGCAGATCTGCCGCGCCCACGAGGTAGAGCTTTTGCTGTTTCACGGTCGCGGCGGTACGGTCGGCCGCGGTGGCGCGCCGGCCCACGCGGCGATCCTCTCCCAGCCGCCGGGTTCGGTGACCGGACGCTTCCGCACCACCGAGCAGGGCGAGATGATCCGCTTCAAGTTCGGCCTGCCGGACATCGCCGAGCAGAACCTGCACCTTTATCTGGTGGCGGTGCTGGAGGCTACCCTGATGCCGCCGCCGAGCCCGCGCGCCGAATGGCGCGAGCTGATGGATCAGCTGGCCGCCGACGGGGTGGCCACCTACCGCGGCATCGTCCGCGACCAGCCGCAGTTCGTCGATTACTTCCGCCAGGCCACGCCGGAGATGGAGCTCGGGCGCTTGCCGCTGGGCAGTCGCCCGGCGCGTCGCCGACAGGGCGGCGTCGATACGTTGCGGGCGATCCCATGGATCTTCGCCTGGACCCAGACCCGCCTGATGCTGCCAGCCTGGCTGGGCTGGGACAGCGCCCTGCAGCGTGCTCTGGCCCAGGGCAAGGGGCCGCTGCTACGCGAGATGCGCGCGCAGTGGCCATTCTTCGCCACTCGCATCGACATGCTGGAAATGGTGCTGGCCAAGTCGGACGCCGACATTGCCCGGCGCTACGACGAGCGGCTGGTCGAGCCGGGGCTGCAGGCGTTGGGGCTGGAACTGCGCGACCGATTGACGCAGGCGATCCAGGCCATGCTCGAGCTGACCGGTCAAGAGGAGCTGCTCTCGCACAGTCCGGAAACCCAGGAGGCGTTCAGTCTGCGCAACACCTACCTTGACCCGCTGCACCTGCTGCAGATCGAGTTGCTGGCCCGCTCGCGCCAGCAGCCGGAGCTGGCCGACAGTCCGCTCGAACAGGCACTTCTGGTCAGCGTCGCTGGTATTGCTGCGGGCTTGCGCAATACGGGCTGAGACGAAAATAGCGGTCGGCAAGCGTACGACCATCGTCTAGTATTGCGCGCTCGTGCCGAACGGGCGTTCGCCTTGACACGTGGCGTCTCAGGACCCTGCTCGGCAACTTGTGTGCAACCGCTGCGCTTGTGTATCGTGTCGGGCCTTTTTCGCCGCGGCGTGGCGGCATCGAGAACAGATAACCGGGGTTTCACCCGTCCGTTGCGGTGCCCGGCAGTGGTTTTTCTTTTTAGGAGCACATCGATGCGTGTGATTCTGCTGGGGGCTCCCGGTGCAGGCAAAGGTACCCAGGCTCGTTTCATCACCGAGAAGTTCGGCATTCCGCAGATTTCCACCGGCGACATGCTGCGTGCGGCGGTCAAGGCCGGCTCGCCGCTCGGCCTGAAGGTCAAGGGCGTGATGGACAGCGGTGGTCTGGTGTCCGACGAGATCATCATCGCCCTGATCCAGGAGCGCCTGACTCAGCCGGACTGCGCCAAGGGCTTCCTCTTCGATGGCTTCCCGCGCACCATCCCCCAGGCCGAGGCGCTGCGCCAGGCCGGCGTGGCCATCGATCACGTGCTCGAGATCGCGGTGGACGACGAGGAAATCGTCAGCCGCCTGTCCGGCCGCTGGGTGCACCCGAACTCGGGCCGCGTCTACCACAGCATCCATAACCCGCCGAAGGTCGCGGGCGTGGACGACGAGACCGGCGAAGCGCTGATCCAGCGCGAGGACGACAAGGAAGAAACCATCCGCAAGCGTCTGTCGATCTACCATTCGCAGACCCAGCCGCTGGTGGACTTCTACAGCGAACTCGCCGCCAGCGAAGGCACGCCCAAGTACAGCCGCGTCGAAGGCGTGGGCAGCGTCGACGAGATCACTGGCAAGGTGCTCGCTGCGCTCAGCTGATCGGCTGTTGCTCGCCACGACGGCCCGCTTGCGGGCCGTTGTCGTTTCCGCCGCCGGTGGTTGGGTATAATCGCCGCCTTTTTTCGCCCCCTCGGACACTCCCATGCCCACCCTCCTGGCCCTGGATACTTCCACCGAAGCCTGTTCTGTCGCCCTCTGGCATGACGCGCGCCTGCTCAGTCGCCATGAGGTGATCCCGCGCCTGCACGCACAGCGGGTGCTGCCGATGGTGCGCGAGCTGCTGGACGAAGCCGGACTGGCCCTGACGGCGCTGGACGCCATCGCCTTCGGTCGAGGCCCGGGCGCCTTCACCGGCATCCGCATCGCCATCGGCGTGGTGCAGGGCCTGGCCTTTGCGCTCGATCGGCCGGTGCTGCCGGTCTCCGACCTGGCGGTGATCGCCCAGCGCGCCTGGCGCGAGCATGGCGCCACCCAGGTCGCAGCGGCCATCGACGCCCGCATGGATGAGGTCTACTGGGGTTGCTATCGCCTCGAGGAAGGCGAAATGCGCCTGGCCGGCGTGGAAGCGGTGCTGCCGCCCGAGCAGGTGGCGTTGCCTCGGCAGGCCGAGGGCGACTGGTTCGGCGCCGGCACCGGCTGGGGCTACGGCGCGCGGATTCCGGTGCGCCCGCGGGCACAGGACGCCGGGCTGCTGCCGCACGCCGAGGATCTGTTGCAGCTGGCCCGTGGGGCCTGGGCACGGGGCGAGGCGCTGGCCGCCGAGCAGGCCCAGCCGGTCTACCTGCGCGACAACGTCGCTACCCCGAAGAAGGGGCTGTGAGGCGACCGGCGGCGCAAACGTTGCCAGCAGCGTGCGGTCGCAAGTAAAGTTGCGCAGCCTCCGCCCGAGGCTATCACCGTCTGCCCGCAAGCACAGGTTCGCTTCCTCCTATCATGCGTATCGACAGCTTCGCTTCCTTTCCGCTGGATCGTCCCGCGCGCCCGGGTAGCGCGGTCACGCCCTATCGGGAGAGCCAGCGTTCGGCGGACGAGGCGCGCCAGGCGCGCGATCAGCAGCGCTCGGAGGCTACCAGCCAGGGGCTGGAGCGCCAGCCGCAACGGCGTCAGGTGGAGCCCTCGATCGAGGTCATCGGCAGCCGCTGGCAGCGCGGCGACGAGGCCCGCCAGGCCGAGTTCATCCCGCCGGCCAACAGCTATGCCGCCCGTGCGCTGAGCAGCTACCTCAGTACCGCCCAGTTCCAGGAGTTCACCGCCGAGCAAGTGCTCGGTCTGGACCTCTACGCCTGACGCGTGAACCTTCCCTACTTTCTCGGTTGCCCCGCCTGGAACACGGCGGACTGGCTTGGCTCGCTGTATCCGCCGGGCACGCCCGCCAGCGCACTGCTCGCTGCCTATGCGAGTGTGTTCAACACCGTCGAAGGCAACACCACCTTCTATGCCTGGCCGGCCGAAGGCACGGTGGCGCGCTGGGCGGAGCAGATGCCGGCCGGGTTTCGCTTTTGCGCCAAGTTTCCCCGCGAGATCAGCCATGGCGGCGACCTACGTCTGCAGCGCGAGGAGATCGGGCGGTTTCTCGCGCGGCTCGCGCCACTGGGCGCGCGGGTGACTCCGTACTGGCTGCAATTGCCGGCGCAGTTCGGGCCGGCGCGACTGGCTGAATTGCAAGCCGTACTCGGCTGGATGGAGGGGCGTCCGCTGGCGGTGGAGGTGCGCCACCCGGCGTTCTTCGCCCGCGGCGAGGAGGAGCGGGCGCTCAACCGCCTGCTGCGCGATCACGGTGTCGAGCGCATCTGCCTGGACAGCCGCGCGTTGTTCAGTTGCCGCTCGCAGGAACCGGCGGTGCTGCACGCCCAGCGCGTCAAGCCGCGACTGCCGGTGCGCCCGACGGCGTTCAGCGCCGCGCCGCAGCTGCGTTTCATCGGCCACCCTGCGTTGGCCGCCAACGATGCCTTCCTGGCGCCCTGGCTGGACAAGCTCGCCGGCTGGATCGAGCAGGGACTCACGCCGCATGTCTACCTGCACACCCCGGACAACCGCCAGGCGCCGGAGCTGGCGCTGCGCTTTCATCGCCTGCTTGCCGAACGCCTGCCCGGCCTGCCGCCGCTGGCGCTGCCCGGCGCCGTGCAGGCGCAGTTATCGCTGATCGGTGACGACGCGCACGGCTGAGCGCTGCAACCCGGCGCTCGGCCGCTTGCCCAACCGACATGACCATCGCGCGCTTGATCCTGCTCTGTGTACTGCTGGCCCTGGTCGGCTTCGGCCTTGCCGTCTGGCAGGGCGTCTACCGGGTACCGCCGGCGTGGAACCCCTGGGCGCCGCTGGATGTGCAGCAGCCGCCCAACCTGCTCACCGGCCACAAGCTGCGGCGCCTGCAGGATGATCCGGCGCTGTGCCGCCTGGCGCTCGACAGTGCCGAGCTGCGTTACACGCCGATGCCCGACAGCCTGCCCGATCCGACCTGCCCGCTGACCAACACCGTGCGCATCGAGGCCTCGGCGCTACGCTTCAGCGCGCCGTTTCGTGCCACCTGCAGCCTGGCGGTGGCCTACGCGCTGTTCGAAACCCATGACCTGCGGCCGGCGGCCGAAGCTCACCTCGGTTCGCCGCTGGTTCGCCTCGACCATTTCGGCAGCTTCGCCTGCCGAAACATTGCCCGTAGCAACCGGCGCAGCCAGCACGCCACGGCCAATGCGCTGGACATCGCCGGCTTTCATCTGGCCGACGGCCGACGAATCACCGTCGCGCGCCACTGGTCCGGCGACGATCCCGAGGCACGCTTTCTGCGCGCAGTGCGCGATGGCGCCTGCCGGCGCTTTCGCGCCACCCTCGGACCGGACTACAACGCCGCCCACCATGACCACCTGCATGTGGACATGGGCCGCTTCGGCATCTGTCGCTAACGGCCCGGTTATCGCCCGGCGCGCCCAGCTGGCACAATGCGCGGCTTAACATCACTGGTGATCGCCCCATGAGCTGCGTCGTTCGCATCGAGCCCCTTGCCGCCCCGTTCGCCGAGGAGGCGGCCCGCTGGGCGGCGCGCCTGGGCCTGCCGCTGGCCGGCGAGGCCGAGCTGGCCTTGCAGGTGGGCGAGGACGGCTTGCAGCTGCAGCTGCTCGGCGACGACGCGCCAGGGCCGGTGCGGGTGGATTTTCTCGAAGGTGCCGCCGCCCATCGCCGCCAGTTCGGCGGTGGCAGCGGACAAATGATCGCCAAGGCGGTGGGCATCGCCCCCGGCATCCGCCCGCAGGTGCTCGATGCCACCGCGGGTCTGGGCCGCGATGCCTTCGTGCTGGCCACGCTGGGCTGCCCGGTGCAGCTGATCGAGCGCCAGCCGGTCATCGCGGCGCTGCTCGAAGACGGGCTGGCGCGGGCTGCGCGGGATCTTGAAGTCGGCCCGATCGTGGCGAGGATGCAACTGCACACCGGCAACGCCATTGACCGCCTGCGCCAGTGGCAGGGCGAGGCGCCGCAAGTGGTCTACCTCGATCCGATGTTTCCGCATCGGGACAAGACCGCGCTGGTGAAAAAGGAAATGCGCGTGTTCCGCCCGCTGGTGGGGGACGACGACGACGCGCCGGCCTTGCTCGAAGCGGCCCTGGCCCTGGCCAGCCACCGGGTGGTGGTCAAGCGCCCGCGCAAGGCACCGGTGATCGAAGGGCCAAAGCCCGGATACAGCCTGGAAGGCAAATCCAGCCGCTACGATATCTACCCGAAGAAAAAGCTCACGGCGTGACGGCAGGCAGGCGCGAGCCGCGCTGCTAAGCTGTTTCCACCTTTTTGCGGAGTGCCCTGATGCGGCCCACCTTTCCTGCCCGCTGGCTGATGCTGCTGGCCCTGACCCTCGCCGGTTGCGAACGCGCCACGCCGCCGGCGAGTGCGCCGCAGCCGGTGCTGGTGGTGCAGCCACAGGCCGCCGCCGCCCACCTGCAGCGCTATCCGGGGGAAGTGCATGCGCGCCACGAGCCGCAACTGGCCTTTCAGGTCGGCGGCAAGGTGGTCGAGCGCCGGGTGGAAGTCGGCGACCGGGTCGCCGCCGGTGCGCCGCTGGCCCGGCTGGACGCCGAGGATCTGCGCCTGCGCCGCGACGCGGCCCAGGCGCGTGTCGAGGCGGCGCAGGCGGCGTTGGGCGTGGCGCAGGCCGAGCAGCAGCGCTACCGGGCGCTGCTCGAGCGCCGGCTGGTCAGCCAGTCGCAATTCGACGCCATCGAAAACCGCTATCGCGCCGCCCGCGCCGATTTCGAACAGGCTACTGCCGAACGCCAGGTGGCGGCCAATCAGCTCGATCATGCGCTGCTCAGCGCGCCCCTGGCCGGGCTGATCGTGGCGCGCGCGGTGGAGGAGGGCCAGGTGGTGGCGGCCGGTCAGACCGTGTTCGTGCTGGCCGCCGACGGTGAGCGCGAGGTGGCGATTCACCTGCCGGAGCAGCAGTTCGCTGCCTTCCGCCTGGGCGATGCGGCGAGCATCGAGCTGTGGTCGCAGCCGGGTGAGCGCTTCGAGGGGCGCCTGCGCGAACTGGCGGCGGCCGCCGACCCCGCTTCACGCACCTTCGCCGCGCGCGTCGCCTTCGCCAGCCAGGTGGCCGTGGAGCCGGGCCAGAGCGCCCTCGTTACCCTGCACAACGGTGGCCGCCAGACGCTGGCCGTGCCGCTCAGCGCGGTCAGCGCCGAACAGGGGCAGCCCTTCGTCTGGCGGTTGCGCGCCGACCACACCCTGGAGCGGGTCAGCGTGCGCCTGGGTGCCTATGGCGAGGAACAGGTGCCGGTGCTCGAAGGGCTGAGCGCGGAGGACTGGATCGTGCTCGCCGGCGTGCATCTGCTGCAGGAGAACCAGCCGGTCCGCCCGCTGGACCGGGACAACCGCCCCGTGCGACTGGGCAGCGAGTAACAGCGTGGCGTTCAATCTGTCGGCCTGGGCGCTGCGCAACCGTTCACTGGTGGTCTACCTGATGCTGCTGGTGGCGGCGGTCGGCGCGCTGTCCTATACCCGCCTGGGGCAGAGCGAAGACCCGCCGTTCACCTTCAAGGCCATGGTTGTACGCACCCTCTGGCCGGGCGCCACCGCCCAGCAGGTGGCGCGACAGGTCACCGACCCCATCGAGCAGGCGGCGATGGAAACCGGCGATTACCAATGGGTCGGCTCCTTCTCGCGGCCCGGCGAGTCGACGGTGATCTTCCTGGCGCGCGACTCGATGCATTCCCAGGCATTGCCGGACCTCTGGTATCGCATCCGCAAGAAGGTCGGCGACATCCGCCACGCCCTGCCGCCGAACGTACAGGGGCCGTTCTTCAACGACGAATTCGGCACCACCTTCGGCAATCTCTACGCGCTGACCGGCCCGGGTTTCGACTACGCGCTGCTCAAGGACTACGCCGACCGCCTGCAACTGCAGCTGCAGCGCCTGCCGGATGTGGGCAAGGTGGAGCTGCTCGGCCTGCAGGACGAGAAGATCTGGGTCGAGCTGTCCAACCTCAAGCTGGCGACCCTGGGCCTGCCGCTGGAGCACGTGCGCCAGGCGCTCGAGGCGCAGAATGCGGTGGCCCCGGCGGGGTTCGCCGAAACCGCCAGCGAGCGGCTGTGGTTTCGCGTCAGCGGTCAGTTCGAGAGCCTGGAGCAGATCCGCGACTTCCCGGTGCGGATCGGCGAGCGCACCCTGCGCATCGGCGATGTCGCCGAGGTGCGCCGCGGCTTCAATGACCCTCCCGCGCCGAGCATGCGCTTTCTGGGCGAGCCGGCCATCGGCCTGGCGGTGGCGATGCGCGAAGGCGGCGACATCCTGCAGCTGGGCCAGTCGCTGGAAGACACCTTCGCCCGCCTGCAGCGCCAGCTGCCGGCCGGCATGCAGCTTTCCAAGGTGGCCGACCAGCCGGCCGCGGTGCGCGCCGGGGTGGGCGAGTTCGTCCAGGTGCTGATCGAGGCGCTGGCGATCGTGCTGGTGGTGAGCTTCTTCTCCCTCGGCCTGCGCACGGGGCTGGTGGTGGCGCTGTCGATCCCGCTGGTGCTGGCGATGACCTTCAGCGCCATGCACTACTTCGGCATCGGCCTGCACAAGATTTCCCTCGGCGCGCTGGTGCTGGCGCTGGGCCTGCTGGTGGACGACGCGATCATCGCCGTGGAAATGATGGCGGTCAAGATGGAACAGGGCATGGACCGCCTGCGCGCCGCCAGTTTTGCCTGGAGCAGCACCGCCTTCCCGATGCTGACCGGCACGCTGATCACCGCAGCCGGCTTTCTGCCGATCGCCACCGCCGATTCGAGCACCGGCGAATACACCCGCTCGATTTTCCAGGTGGTCACCCTGGCGCTGCTGGCTTCGTGGATCACCGCGGTGCTGTTCGTGCCGCTGATCGGCGCCACGCTGCTGCCCGAGGGCGGGGGTGGGCAGTCCCGGTCCACTGGCCACGATCCGTATGCCACGCGCTTTTATCGCCAGGTGCGCCGGCTGATCGGCGCCTGCGTGCGCTGGCGCTGGGTGGTGATCGGCGCCACCGTGCTGGCCTTCGTCGGTGCGGTGGCGCTGTTTCGCTTCGTGCCGCAGCAATTCTTCCCCGATTCGACGCGCCTGGAGCTGATGGTCGACCTCAAGCTTGCCGAGGGCGCTTCGCTCAAGGCCACCGAGGCCGAAGTGCGCCGTCTGGAGCAATTGCTTGCGCAGCAGCCGGGCATCGCCAACTACGTGGCCTATGTCGGCACCGGCTCCCCGCGTTTCTACCTGCCGCTGGACCAGCAGCTGCCGGCGGCGAGCTTCGCCCAGTTCGTGGTGCTGGCCGAGGATCTTGCTCAGCGCGAACGCCTGCGCCTGTGGCTGATCGAGCGCCTGCGCGAGGACTTCCCCAACCTGCGCGCGCGGGTGTCACGCCTGGAGAACGGCCCGCCGGTGGGTTACCCGATCCAGCTCAGGGTCAGTGGCGAGCACATTGACCAGGTCCGCGCCATCGCCCGCCAGCTGGCCACGCTGGTGCGCGGCAACCCCGAGGTGGCCAACGTGCACCTGGACTGGCAGGAGCCGAGCAAGGCGATCCGCCTGGCCATCGACCAGGACCGCGCCCGCGCGCTGGGCGTCTCCAGCGCCGAACTGTCGCATTTTCTGCAGAGCACCTTCACCGGCCAGCACGTCAGCCAGTTCCGCGAAGGCGACGAGCTGATCGAGATCCTCTTGCGCGCCCCCGAACGCGGCGATCTGACCCGGCTGCCGGATCTAGCGGTACCGACCGCCCATGGCCGACGGGTGCCGCTGCAGCAGATCGCCACGCTCGAGTATGGCTTCGAGGAAGGGGTGATCTGGCATCGCAACCGGCTGCCCACGGTGACCGTGCGCGCGGACATCTACGGCGAGCGTTTGCCGGCCACGGTGATCGAGCAGCTGCAGCCGGGCCTTGAGGCGCTGCGCGCGGCATTGCCGGACGGCTACCTGCTCGAGGTCGGCGGTACCGTGGAGGAGTCGGCGCGTGGCCAGGCCTCAGTGAACGCCGGCATGCCGCTGTTCATCGGGGTGGTGCTGACGCTGTTGATGATCCAGCTGCGCAGCTTCTCGCGCACCGCGCTGGTGTTTCTCACCGCGCCGCTGGGCCTGATCGGCGTGACGCTGTTTCTGCTGGCGTTCCAGCGCCCGTTCGGTTTCGTCGCCATGCTGGGCACCATCGCCCTGGCCGGAATGATCATGCGCAACTCGGTGATCCTGGTCGATCAGATCGAGCAGGACGTCGCCGCCGGCAGCGAGCGCGCCAGCGCCATCGTCGAGGCCACCGTGCGCCGTCTGCGGCCAATCGTGCTCACCGCGCTGGCTTCGGTGCTGGCGATGATTCCGCTGTCGCAGAGCGTGTTCTTCGGGCCGATGGCGGTGGCGATCATGGGCGGGCTGATCGTGGCGACGCTGCTGACCCTGCTGTTTCTGCCGGCGCTGTATGCGGCCTGGTTCCGCGTGCCGCTACCGCCGCGCTGACGCTGCCTGGGGGCGCGGGCCGACCTTTTTCAGCTGATCGAGCAGGTGCTCCATGAAACCGACCAACATCCTCGCCGCGCTGCCGTCGGACCTGCGCGACGAAGTCTTCGCAGACATCGTTCAGTCAGCGGCGGTGCGCATCGAGCGCATCGTTTCCCTGGGGCATTGCTCGCCCGCGACGGGCTGGTACGACCAGTCGGAGCATGAGTGGGTGCTGCTGGTGCAGGGCCGGGCGGTGCTGGCGTTCGAGGATGGTTCGCGCTGCGAACTGGCCGCCGGCGACTACCTGAACATCCCGGCGCATGTCCGGCACCGGGTCGCCTGGACCGATCCCGAGCAGCCGACGATCTGGCTTGCGGTGTTCTACCGCTAGCGCGCTGTTGTCGCTGCGGCGTGGGCAACTCGGCGTGCCGATCCAGCCAGGCATCGGCGTGCACGCGGTGGTGGCCGTCGCCGGCCGGCTCGCTACATTTTTGCTATAGGCCGCGTAGTGGCACGCGCGTATCGTATGGCCATCATTTTTTGCGAGGTTGCCGGGCGTGTTATCGATCGCTGGGCTGAAGGCTGCGCTCGACCCGTTCGCCGGGTCGCCGCGCGCCGTCGCTGAGGAGTTCGCCGCCTGGTATCGCCAGGCGAAGGTGGCGCAGATCCGCTACGTGGCCTTTCTCACCATGGCGCTCTACTGGGTCTATGCCGCGCTCGAGCAGCAGGTGTCTGCCGATCAGCACGGCGTGCGCCTTTTGATGCATGGGCTGGTGGTGCCGGGGATGCTGCTGGGCGTGGGGCTGATGAGCTTTTCGGCCCGGCACTACCGCGCGATGGTACGGCTGCTCTGCGTGGCGCCGGTGGTGGCCATCGCCGCTAGTCTCTACCTCAACGGCAGCAGTGCCGAGTTCGCTCATTACGCACCGGAGCTGTACCTGGCGATCATGTGGACCTTCGCCATCTCCGGACTCAGCCTGCAAAAGGCAACCTTGAGCGCCTCGGTCATGGTGCTGCTGACCCTGGTCGCAACGCTGCTCGGGCCGCCGCGTCAGGGCGTCCAGCACCTGCACCTGTTGTGGGTCGCGGCGGCGTTTTCCTTCGGCGCACTAAGCGCCTTTCTGCTGGAAAAGGCGCACAAGACGATGTTCCTGCACCAATCGAGGCTGACCTTCAGCGCCAGTGTCGATGGGCTTACCGGGCTGTGGAACCGCGCCTGGATCGACCAGTTCCTGGTCGACGAAATCGCTCGTACACAGCGCTATGGCTCGCCGTTCGCCGTGATCCTGCTGGATGTCGATCACTTCAAACAGGTCAACGATACCCACGGTCATCTGGCCGGCGATGCGGTGCTGCGCCAGTTCGGCGCGCTGCTGCGCGACCATGTGCGCAGTGTCGACAAGGTCGGACGCCTGGGCGGCGAGGAGTTTCTCATCGTGCTGCCGGGCATCGGTGCCGAGCAGGCGCAGGCGGCAGCGCGTTCGCTGCAACAGCGCATCAATAGCTTCGAGTTCGAGACGGTGCGGCACAAGACCGCCAGTTTCGGCATCACCGAGTTCAAGGGCGATGCGAGTTCGCGGGCGCTGCTGGAGCGGGCCGATCGCGCGCTCTACCAGGCCAAGAAGAACGGGCGCAACCGAATCGAGGTCGCCTGAAGGCGGGCGGCCGGGCGCTCAGTCCAGCACGTAGTATTCGATGAGCTGGGCCTCCATGCTGTAGCCCGCTTCGGCCAACTCGCTGCTCTGGTGCTCGACCCGCAAGGTGCCCTGCACCCAGAACGGTTGATACAGCGCATCCTGCACCACGCCCTGAGGGGCCTTGACGTGCACGATCTGGTTGGACGGCGGTGGCGGCACATGAATGCAGGCGCCGAAGTAGGGCACCAGCAGAAATTCGATGACGCGCCCGTCCTCGCTCAACTCCAGCGGCACGATGTAACCGGGCAGGCGCGACGCCACGCCATCGAGCTCGGCGACCACCGGGGCGGCGGGTTCCTGCTGCGGTGCCGGTGCGCCGTATTCCTCGAGCAGTACATCGCCCAGACGGCTCAGGTCGTGCACCGCCATCGGTGGCGGTGGTGGCGGTGCGTCATCGGGCACCAGCTCGTGCCAGTGCAGTTCGCGGACCTGGCTGAAAGCCGGACCGGCGAGCAGCAGCACAAGCAGAACAATCAACACTCTCATGGCAAATCCTCAGAGACGGATCGACATGCCGTCGGCCAGCGATTGCCGGTAGGCGCGCCAGGCGGGCACCACGCCCATACACAGGGCGGCGGCCACAATGGCGCCCAACAGCTTCCACTCATAAGCGCTTGGCCAGGCCAGTGGCAGATACAGGCTGTAGTGTGCCTGCAACGGGCCCTGGGCCAGAAGGATGCCGGTATAGAGCAGTGCCAGTCCGGACAGAATGCCAGCCACGCTGAGAACCAGCGCTTCGGCCACCAGCAGACCGCCAATGTGCAGCGGGCGTGCGCCCACCGAGCGCAGGATGGCCATTTCCCGCCGGCGCTCGTTCAGGCTGGACAGAATCGCCGTCAGCATGCCGATCAAGCCGGTGAGCACGACAAATGCCGACACCGCCAACAGCGCCTTCTCGGCGGTGCCCATCAGTCCCCACAGCTCCTGCAGCGCCACCCCCGGCAGAATCGCCAGTAGCGGCTCGCCGCGGTACTCGTTGATCTGCCGCTGCACGGTGAAGGTGGCGATGCGATTTTCCAGCCCCAGCAGAACCGCCGTCACGGCCTTGGGCGTCAGGTCCAGCGTCCGCGCCTGTTCGGCGCTGATGCGCGCCGCGCCGCGCGCCGGCATGCCCTGGCGCCAGTCGATATGCAGCGCCTCCATGCCGGCGAGCGAGATGTGCAGGGTACGGTCCACCGGCGTTCCGGTCGGCGCGAGGATGCCGACCACGGTGAACGGCTTGTCGTCATGGTTGACCAGGCTCACCGTCGCCACCCCGTGGGCGAGGATGATCGACTCGCCCACGCGGTAACCCAGTGCACGCGCCACTTCGGCGCCGAGCACCACGTCGAACGGATCGTCGGCAAACAGCTGCCCCTCGGCCAGTGCCAGCGACTGACTGCGTCCATAGCGGTAATGCTCGAAGTAATCGGTGCTGGTGCCGAGCACGCGGTAGCCGCGGTGCGAGTCACCCAGCGACAGCGGCACCGCCCATTTCACCCGCGGGTGCGCGGCCAGGAACTGGTAGCTCTCCCAGCGGATGTTGTTGGTGGCGTTGCCGATGCGAAACACCGAATAAAGCAGCAGGTTGATCGGCCCCGAGCGCGCACCGACGATCAGATCCGTGCCGCTGATGGTGCTGGCGAAACTGGCGCGCGCCTCGGTGCGCAGCCGTTCGACGCCCAACAGCAGCGCGACCGACAGGGCGATGGCAAACACCGTGAGCAACACCGTGAAGCGTCGGTTGGCGAGGCTGGCAAGGGCTAGGCGCAGGAGGAACATGGCAAGGGGCGTCTGGTGGCGAATGAGGGTAACGCTCGGTTAGAACAGGGTGGCCGCGCCGGGTGCGAAGCGCTGGCCACGTGCGCGCGGGATTGCCCGGTCGAGGCGTGCGCGTTTGGCGAAGCGGGCGAACGTGCCACTAGAACTCCGGCGGTCGGCTGGCCAGGTTGATCTCGGCCAGCGACAGTTCGCGGTCGAACAGCGGCGCCAGGCTGCGGTCATGGCTGACGAACAACAGGCTCGCGCCGGCCTCCCGGCACTCGGCGAACAGCAGGCGGATGAAGGTTTCGCGGGTGTCGAAGTCCAGCGCCGAGGTCGGCTCGTCGGCGATGATCAGCTCGGGTTGGCCGATCAGCGCACGGGCAGCGGCGACCCGTTGCTGCTGGCCGATGGACAGGCGGTCGGCCCGGCTCTCCTGCACAGAAGCGCTCAGACCGAGGTGTTCGAGCAGTGTCTGCGCAGCCTGGGCGACGCTGCCGTAACGCTTGCCGGCGCGCTCGGCGCGGCTGCGCGAGAAGCGGCAGGGCAGCTCGACGTTGTCCCGAACGGACAGAAACGGCAACAGGTTGAACTGCTGGAAGATATAGCCGGTGTGATCGACCCGGAAGCGATCGCGAGCCCGCGAAGAAAGCGCGTTCAGATCCTTGCCCAGGATCTTGACCTGCCCGCGGCTGGGGCGCTGTACGCCGCCCAGAAGGCCCAGCAGGGTGGTTTTGCCACTGCCGCTGGGACCGCGCAGGAACAGGCTCTCGCCGGCGCCCAGCGAGAGCGCGGGAATGTCCAGCAGCTCCCGCTGGCCCGGCCAGGCGAAGCCAAGGTCGCGGATCTGTACCAACTCGCCCATCGATCGCCGTCTCAGGGGCGCAGCATCAGGGCTGGCTGTCCGGGCTTGAGCGTGGCGGCTTGCTGTCCTGCCGGCGCGATCGCCTGGACCTGGAGCTGTTCGGTGTGGGGGAACGCCTGGAACAAGTGCGCCAGATCGAGGCGATCGAGCGCGGCGGGCGAGCTGCAGGAGAAGCTATAGCTGGCCTCGATGTCAGCGTGGCCATCGGCACCGCCGGCGCTCGCGTCGAACAGCGGACTGTGCAGGTCGGTGGACAGCACGGTGCAGCCGGCGGACGTGGGCAGGCCGAACAATTGCTGCGGTTGCTCGAGCTGGCGGCGCGCCTCGGCGATCGCCGCGCGTTCGGCGTCCGTGGCCGGCAGGTGCTCGAAGCCGACCAGATTGGCCGCCGGGCTCTTGAGCATGATCACCAGGGTTTCACCCTCCAGCGCCACATCGAGCAGCCCGGTGCCATGTTCATGAGCACCGAGGTTCTCCTGGTCATGGCCATGAGCATGGTGGTCATGCACCTTGTCATGGGCGTGCCGGTGTTTGTGGTCATGGCCATGCCCGTGAGCATGGTCGTGAGCACTGGCGGTAGCGGCGATCAGCGGCAGGGCGACAAGCAGGCTGAGCGTGAGATGGCGCACGATGAATCCTCCGGTTTTTGTTATGTTGTAACGATTCTGCGTGCGCTCGCCAACCGATCAAGCGTTACAGTTCGTTTTCCTCGATTGGCCGCACCAGGCGAGCATCCAGCGCGTAGGCGGCGTCTGCCAGGTCGTTGTTGACCAGTTCGATGCGCAGTTTGCCTTCGACCCAGATGGGCGCGTAAATGTCGTCGAGTTCGATTCCCTTGGGAAAACGCACCAGCACGATCTGGTTCGGCGGCGGCGGTGGCACGTGGATGCACGCGCCCGGGTAGGGCACCAGGAAGAACAGCGTGCTGCGCCCACGCGCATCGCTTTCCAGGGGCACCGGGTAGCCGCCCAGACGCAACGACTTGCCGTCCAGCTTGGCCACCGTGCGGGTCGAGTACATCACCTCGGGCAGACCGGGGTCGCGCTGCTTGAGCGCGCCCTGATCGGAAAAGCCCTGCCCCTCGGGGGTGTCGTGCACGATCTCGGGCATTTCCTCCAGCGCCTTCAGATCTTCCGGCGGTAACAGATCCAGCCAGTCGAGCTGAGGCGGAGCCGCCAGCGCCGGCTGGGCCAGCACGATCATCAACAAAGCACTGAGTACGAGCGGACGCATGGTTTCCTCTGCTGGAAGGGCCGTGGGTGGGCCTGGCTGCGCGTTATTACCACGAAAACCGCTGTAGCTGGAAACTCTGGCAGCGCACGGCTGTCGCGCCATTGTCACGGGAACGCAATCTGGCGCTGTTTCAATGGCGCCAAGTTCCGTACAGGGAGTGTACCCATGGCAGCCGAAAGCAGTCTGGCATGCCTGTCGATGCCGGTGGAGCCGCTGTCGCCGAGCCTTAGCATCACCGATGTGGCCGACCGTTTGCTGGCCGAGGACAGCAAGGCCTTTCTATCGCTGCCGGTGGTCGACGAAGACGGCGTGCCCCTCGGGCTGGTCAGCCGTCACGCGCTGCAAAACATCTTCATGATGCGCTTTGGCCGCGACCTCTGGGGGCGCCGCCCGGCGCTGGATGTGATGACGCCGGCACTGGTGGTGAGCGAGCAGCTGAGCCTCGAGCAGGCCGCCCGGCAGATCACCGGCCAGTTGCGCTACCCGATCACCGAAGACTTCATCCTGGTCGATGGTGCCGGCCGCTATCGTGGCCAGGGTACGGTGCTCGACCTGCTCAAGGCCATGGAAACGCGCATGGCCCAGCGCAACCAGATTCTGCGCAAGGCACTGGTGGACCTGAAGGAATCCCAGACCCAACTGGTGCAGTCGGAGAAGATGGCTTCGCTGGGTCAGATGGTCGCCGGCGTCGCCCACGAGCTGAACACGCCGCTGGGTTATGTGAAGAACAACGTCCAGCTGATCGACGAACTGAGCCGTCCGCTGTTCCATCTCGCCGCCGCCCAGGCGGCGCTCGCCGATTGCCTGGACAATCCTGCCTGTGACGAGGCGCAAGTGGCCGAGGCGTTCAACCTGGCCGCCGCTGCCCGCGCCGAGGCGGCGCCCGAAGCGCTGGAAGCAGACCTGCGCCAGCTGGTCGGCGACACCCTCTACGGCCTCGGCCAGATCGCCGAACTGGTCACCGGGCTCAAGGACTTTGCCCGTCTCGATCGCGCCATGAGCGAGGACGTGGACCTCAACGACTGCGTGAGAAGCGCGCTGTTGATCGCCCGCAACAACCTCAAGGGCAAGATCGAGGTGCTGCAGGAGCTCGCCGAGCTGCCGCGCCTGCCCTGCGCGCCGTCGCAGATCAACCAGGTGCTGCTGAATCTCTTCAACAACGCCGCCCAGGCGATGAAGGACGGCGGCCGCCTGCACATCAAGAGCTGGGCCGACCAGGACAACGCCTACCTCTCGGTGCAGGACAGCGGCCACGGCATGCCGCCGGAGGTGCTCAGGCGCGTGTTCGACCCCTTCTTCACCACCAAGCCGGTGGGCGAGGGCACCGGCCTCGGCCTGTCCATCAGTTTCAAGATCATCCAGGACCACGGCGGCAGCATCCGCGTGGCGTCGGCAGTGGGGCGCGGCACGCGCTTTCTGATCCGCCTGCCGCTGCGCCAACCCGCCGCCCTCAAACGGAGCGCCTGAGCATGTCCCAACCCGTTCGCATCCTCTTCGTCGACGATGAGGAACGCATCCTGCGCAGCCTGGCGATGCAGTTTCGCCGCCAGTACCAGGTGTTCACCGAGACCGACCCGCACAAGGCGCTGCAGCTGTTGGAGCAGGAAGACATCCATATCCTGGTCAGCGACCAGCGCATGCCGCTGATGAGCGGAGCGGAGCTGCTGGCGCACGCCCGCGAGATCCGTCCGGACTGCCTGCGCATCCTGCTCACCGGCTATTCGGACCTGGACGCGGCGGTGGAGGCGCTCAACAGCGGCGGCATCTTCCGCTACCTGACCAAGCCCTGGGAACCGCAGGAGATGGCCTTCACCCTGCGCCAGGCCGCGGAAATCGCCGAGCGCCAGGCACAGCTCGACGATCCGCTGGCGCCCAAGGTCAACCCGTCGCCGGTCAGCGTGCTGCTGCTCGATGACGACGCCGAAACCCGCGCCACGGTGGGTGAATTCTGCGCCGCCGGCGGCCACCGCCTGTGGCAGGCGCGCAGCCTCGGCGAGGCGCTGGCGCTGCTCAATACCGAGCGCGTCGACGTGCTGGTCAGCGACCTCAAGCTCGGTGGCGAAGACATCACCCCGCTGCTCAAGTCGCTGGCCATGGCTCATCCGGGGCTGCTCAGTCTGGTGGTCACGCCGTTTCGCGATACCCAGGCATTGATGAAGCTGATCAACGAGGCGCAGATCTTCCGCTACCTGCCCAAGCCGATCCGCCGCGGCCTGTTCGAAAAGGGCCTCAAAGCCGCGACCGAGCAGACCCATAGCTGGCGCGCGCGGCCGACCCGGCCGATTGCCCGTGTGCCCGAAGCCCCGCGCGAAGGCCAGGAGCGCGAGAAGGTCAACAGCCTGTTGGGCATGCTCGGCCGGCTGAGAAGGCGCGTGCTGGCCTGATCGACAGCGGCAACTGGCGTACAGTGGTCGCCCCCTGCATGGATGCGATCACATGAAACCGACCATTCGCCGCTATGCCCTGCATGCCGTGCTCTGGCCCCTGGGCGCGCTGCTGGTGTTCGTCGCCGTCAACCTCAAGGACCCGCACCTGCTCGCGGTGCGCGCCTGGGAACTGCCGCTGCTGGTCGGCGTGTCGCTCGCCGGCATCGCCCTGTTCGCCGCCCGGTTCGACGGCGCGCCACGCGTCCTGGGCATGGGGCTGTTCATGCTGGCGCTGGGGACCGCGCTGGTCGGTGAATGGGGTTATCGGCAGCGCCAGGCCGAGGTGCTGGCGCAGGGGGCTCGCCTGGCCGGGCTGGGGCGCCATGTGATCGCCGGCTATGCGGATCCGGCGCAGCTTCGCCCGCTGATCGAGCAGGGTCTGATCGGCGGGGTGTTCCTCACCCGGCGCAATACCGCGGGCAAGACGCTCGAGCAGCTACGCGAAGAGATCGCCACGATGCAGCGATGGCGCGCCGACGCGGGCCGGGCGCCGTTGTGGGTGGCGGCCGATCAGGAAGGCGGCATCGTTGCCGGCCTCAGTCCGCCGCTGCCACGCCACGCGCCGCTCGGATCGCTGCTGGCGCAGGCGGCAACCGACGCCGAGCACCAGCGCCAGGCGCACGCGCTGGGCAGCGTCCAGGGAGGCGAGCTGGCGATGCTCGGCGTGAACCTCAACTTCAGCCCGGTGGTAGATCTCAAGCTGGCGCGCCCGGACGATCCGCTGGACCTGCACAGCCGGATCGGCGAACGGGCGATCTCCGCCGATCCGGCGATCACCACCGCGATGGCCGGCGCCTACCTCGATGGGCTGGCCAGCCAGGGCGTGCGCGGCACGCTCAAGCATTTCCCCGGGCTCGGCCGGGTGCACGGTGATACCCACCATTTCGCCGCCGACCTCGAGGTGCCGCTGGACCTGCTGCAGGCGCAGGACTGGCAGCCGTTTCGCGAACTCGCCACGAGCCGCGAGGCGCTGATCATGCTCGGCCACGTGCGTCTGCCGGCCCTCGACGCGCGATACCCGGCATCGTTTTCCAAGGCACTGGTTGGCGGTGTCATCCGCCAGCAGTGGGCGCATGATGGTTTGCTGATAACCGATGATCTGACCATGGCCGCCGCCTACCGCCACGGATTGTGCACGGCGGCGGTCGGTGCGCTGGAGGCCGGGGTCGACCTGCTGCTGGTGTCATGGGATTACCAGAAGGTCTTTGAGGTACTGCATTGCCTGAGCCGGGCCGGGCCGCTCGACGCGCTGGCGGACAGCGCCCGGCGTCTGACCGCGGCCGGACACTGACGGATCGACGCCAGCCGTGTGCTCGGCTATAAACGCGCCATCCCGCCTGGCGCGGTCTGACAAGGATGTCCCGATGCGCACCGAATGGTTCCTGCTTTCCCAAGGGCTGGTCATCCTGCTGGCCCTGATTCCGCTGGGCTACATGACGCTGCGTCAGCGCCGCCTGAAAGCGCTGCAGAACCAGCTGGTCGAACGCCTGGACCTGCGCGCGGCCAACGCCTGGTTCCGGGTAAACCTGGCCAGCCCGGCGTTCTACAAAAAGCGCCTACGGGTGATGGCCTTCGAGGGCAAGGGCCTGTTGCTGGACCTGGGCGATCGCCTGCAGGTGGTCGGCGAACTCGGCCAGGGCCGCCGGCTCGAGCGCACCTACCCCAAGCACGGCATGGCCATCGACTGGATCGGCAATGCCAATCTGGCCAGCGCCAATCTGCACTGGATGTCCCTCGGCAGCGGCCCGGACACGCTGTATCTCACCGCCGACACGGGCCTCAACGCGCTGCAATCGCGCGAGGCCACCGCCGACCTGTTCAGCATGCTGGCCCCGGATGCCTCACGGGCCCGCGCCGCGGGCCGTGAATTCGCCCTGGAAAAGAACGGCGCCTCGCTCGGCGTGGTGATCGCCTTCTTCGCCATCCTGGCCTTCGCGCTGGTCGACGGCTTCTTTCTCAACCGCAACGAGTTGGTCGAAGCAGGACGCCTCCTCTGGTGGGCGCCGCTGGTGATGTTACCGGCCGTGCCGTGCTATCGGCTGCTGATCAGCGAAGCGGTGCCGGCCCGCGAGTCGCTGGTACTGAGTCTGCTGCTGGCGGTGGCGCTGACCCTCGCCTTTGTGCCGGCCGCCAAGCGCCTCGACCAGTGGCTCGGCCCGGCGGCGCAGGACTACCGCTACCGGCTGGACAACCCCACGCGCCTCACGCCGCTGCAAGACGGCCCACCGCCGCTGAGCTTCCCCCGCACGCCCGAGTACTGGCAGCAATTCGACGTCGGCTCCGAGCACGACCTGCGCCTGATCCACGGCCCGCTCGGCCTGTGGCAACTGCAACGCGCGGAGCTGGAGGCGAAGATGCGGGCGTTCTATCGCGGCTATGACGCCCGCTGAGCGAGGTGCTGGGGTGCTGGCTGAGTGGCTGTAGCGATTCGTTTCTCAGGCCGGGGACGCCGAGGTCCCGCTTACGCGAACCAGTTGGGGCGTTTTCGAAGGATGGTTTTCCGGGTGCGATTGCCAGCGCGCCAGCAGCTTTCCCAGCTCCGGGTGTGCGGCGGCAGCTCCGTAAACTTGCGCCCAGGTTACCGGTTGTCGGGCAAGTTCCTCGAGGCGGCCCAGTGAGCTGGGCAGACGCTCACGCTCCTTACCGGCGCGTCTGATTGGTCGAGGGCATGGCGTTTTCCGGGTGGGTATTTGCTGGCCTGGTTTCGATGAAGGTGGCGCGCTTGCCTTTCCCAGGCTTCCAGATTGCGCTGGTAGCTTCCGATTTCTCGCAGCAGCCATTGTTGTTCCCGAGGTGTTAATCGGCTGCCGCCCGGCGTAGAGCAACCGGTCTGCCAGCGCAGTAATGTGGCGTGGGGTGATTCGGGGCGTGATCCGCGACCGCTGAAGCCACGACGGCCTGCTGATCACCGACGACCTGAGCATGGCCGCCGCCTACAACCACGGGCTGTGTACTGCCGCACCGGGCGCTCTGGCGGCGGGCATCTCGCTGCCGGGCTTGGCTGAGAGTGCCCGGCGACTGATCATCGCCGGGCACTGAGTGTAGAGGCAGGCAGCCGATTGGTACGTCGGCTATTAGGCATGGATCGTCTGAGTGGGCCTTGTGGTACGAACCAACTGAGGCGTCTCCGAGGGATGGTTTTCCGGGTGAGATTGCCATCGTGCCAGTAGCGTTTCCAAGTCCGGATGGCTCATAGCGGCTCCATAGACCTGCGCCCAGGTGACCGGTTGTCGGGCGAGCTCATGGATGCGACCCAGCGCATCAGGCAGCCGCTGGCGCTCCTTTCCAGCCCGTCTGATGGCGCGCTCAAGGGCATGGCGCTTGCCTGGTGCGTATCTGCCCGCATGACTGCGATGGATATGGCGTGCCTGCCATTCCCAGGCTTCGAGATTTCGTTGATAACTCTCGATTTCCTTTTGCAGCCATTGTTGCTCCCGGGGTGTTAGCCGGCTGCTTTCTGGCGTAGAGCAACTCGCTTGCCAGCGTAATAGCGTGGCATGGCAAGCCGGGACATAGCCCGAAATCGTGAAGTGGTGCTTCATGGATGCTAGCTGTTGGAGGAAGGGCGCCCGGTTAGCCATGTCCGCTTCAGTCTGCGCTGCGTAGTAGGCACAACCTGTGTCCTCCAGACCGGAGCAGTTCGGTTGCCAGAGCACGGAGGTCTCTTCCTTGTCCCCCAGCGGTAACGGCAAAAAATAATGCTGGGTGCCGTGGTGCTGATAGGGATCGCCTTCGAAGTTGACCAGTCCGGCAAGGAAAATGGGACCGCCGAAGCTGGCTCCTCCGACTATTGCTGCCAATCCTGGAATCCACAGGCGTTTGTCGGTATCCATCCAGGTGGCGGGCACGCTGGGAATGGGATCGTTGCGGTTAACCAAACGGTGGTGGACGAGATCAGCCGCACCTTCGACAAATGTTTTGTCGGCCGCGCGCGGGGCGCCGTAAGTATAGAGCAGCACTTCTGGAGATAGCTGCTTGTCACGTCGAATCCATTCGGCAAGCAAAAGTGCGATGGCGCCGCCCAGGCTGTGACCGCAGACAACTATTTTTTGACCTATGTAGACATTGCGAAGATAGGGCCATACGAATGTCTTAACCGCCTTAAATGCTTCGTAAAATCCTTGGTGGGCCTGACCAACGCCTTCCTCATAGGCAACTTGGGCTGCGTCAATATCACGCCACAGGTCTGGTGGGTTTTCCTGCGTTCCTCGTACGCTGATAAGCACCATCCGGTCGTCGTGGGTGATGTAAGCCTGAGTATTGGTTTCTGGGTGATCGAGACTGTGCACGTCCCAGGGGCGCTTTTGCTCCTCCACCTTGATATAGCGCTCCGGGTCGAAAGGAATCATCTCCAGCCTCTTGGAATAAGGGACCTCCTCCAGCAAGGGGGTGAAGCCCTTGGCGTCTGCGAAACGTCGCGGATCCTCGATCAGTGATCCGGTCTGAATATTGGCCAGACAGGTATGCAATACGTGACCGATAGTGCCGGGGACTGGATAGGTCGGCGGAGTGGTTTGGTCTTCCTGATAGCGCTGCCCGACGTTCGCATAGGCCAATACCGTGAACAGGGACAGCTGATAAGCATCGAGGGCGGAGAATTCGGGCGTCAGCGACAGCAGGGGTCGCCTTGCGCGCAGAGCCTTGACCTCCATTACGTGGTGCTTGTTCGGCGTCAGCGCAACGCCGAATGATGGTACCTTCTCGCGCTGACGCACGTGGGCCGCAAGCGTGGCTGAAGGTCGTGGAGCAAGGATGGCAGAGGCTGGAGGCAGATGGCGGGTGGCCTCGACGAAGTCGTGAACCTCGACCCGATAGAATTCGGCTTTTTCCCTGGCCGCACGGATGACACTTGGGCTTGGTTGGTCGGCGGGGCGGCGTTGGGTCTGTTCGGCTGCCACCTGGAGGGCAGTGATCGGGAGTGGATAGTGATCCCTGATCATCAAGCGTTCGTACCAGGTGTCTACCCCACCCGCATACGGTGCGTTCATTGTCAGCAGGACAGGACCACACTGGAGATTTTCCAGCCGCACGTACCCTTCACTATCAAGCAGGCCAGATTCCTTAGTGCCCGAGGAATCGAAGATCTCATAAGGCAAGCCTGCGAAGGATTTACCTTCGCCGAGTTCGTCGACCAAGCGAAAGCTTACCCACTGTTTACCTTGTGGACACTGCTGACTGTTGGCGCCAAGTGCCTTGGTGAAGGTCTCGTCCATGAGCCTTACTCCGTACAGTTGGGATAAACCGTGCATTCACGGCCGTTCATTTGAAAGTTTCGGAAGCTCGGCGGGCTCTGGCAACGCAAGTATTCGCTCGTCTCGATGCAAGATTTCCAGCCCGCTTCGGTAAGTAGCCAAGTGCCGCGATAGTAGGGGCGCTCTTCCTCTGACGGCCGAATCGCAACATGTATTGTCCGGCCCGCCAACTCACCCCGACGTACCGCAGCCCTTATACCCTGCCGCTGGTCATAATCTTCCGGCACTTCCCATTGCTGGTCGGCCTCGTGGCACACGAGGATTTTTACCAAGTGGTTGCCTTTCCCAATTAATCGGAACAGCCACATGCACTTGCCCCGCACTTCAAGGGTTCCATCCACCGGCAGATGCGGAACCGATTCCGGCAGCTTATCGCTGATTCCCAAGGCGCCCAGGTCACGTCCGAACTCGCCGTCTTTGGAACCGTAGTTGGCGAATATCTGAAAGCCGACGTATTGCAGTCGCATTTCACAGCCGGCCTCGTGATAGGCGAGGGGCACGCGGTAGCGGAAGTGTTGCGTCGTTGTGGCTGTCTCGGTCCGTTCTTGGGCGACATGTCGGCGCGGCACCTGACTCCCAAGGCCAACGCTGAAAAAAGTACAGGCCTCGGCTTTATCCGGTTCGTAGTAGGCGGTGTACTGAAACGAATAGTCTGCCGGAACTTCGCCGGTGAGGTTGAAATGGGACCAGCTGGAATAGCCGGCGGCCTGGATCAATCCCTCCTTGGCCGCGCTGCCGATCCATGAGCACCCGCTGAGGGTTAGGGCCAGGGGGAGTGCGGCAGCAAGAGCTTTCATTCGTTGGTTCCAAGAGAAGTCGCGGCGAAGAGGTGACGGCAGCGCTCGAAGTGGGCGAGAGGAGACTCATGGTCGAGGGGAAGCCAGCGGGGATCGGCAGCCTTCGCACCGCGGTGCTGATCGACCAGTAAATACAGCTGTTCGGGTGCATCCCACCGCCAGGTGGCGCCGAGCGCCAAGCACTCGTCGAGCCATTCGCGCAGCATCCGCTCGCTGGCCAGGCTGGCGGTGCTCTCGGGATGGTTTTCCCAAAGCCATTGCTCGAGATTGTCGAGGCGAATTTCCCTGGCAATGGCTGGGGGCTCTGGGTACATCCAGGGCGCGGGGTGTGCAAATGTGCTGCGGCCGGGGCTGGGGTTGTCGTGGGTGTGCCAGCGTTCTCCGTCCCACAACAAGACGGAGTGAAGAGGGCCGAGCAGCTGCGGCACCTGGTCCGGTGACATAAGGGCAACGCTTCGCGCCAGCACCCGAGGATCCTGAAAGCGGTAGAGCGAGCGTTGCCCGTCCTCCTTGAACAGCATCCGTTCTAACCAGTGCTGGGCCAGTTCCTGGATATCCGTCCCTTGCTCGATGCAGCCAAGCCATCCCCAGAGTCGTGATGGCTCGTGCAGCAGTTTCAGAATGGCTGCGGAATTCGGCTCGGTCACCCGCACTAGCCAAGGACCGACGTCAGCCAGATCGTTGAATTCCGTGCCAAGCAGCAGGTTTTGATAATCCTGCATGAGGCCGGCCGAAAACAGCTCGAGGATCGGGTTGGGCTCGGCCATGCTGTCGATGATTAGCAGCAGTTGGCGTTGGTCAACTAGATAACGATCCAGCCATGTCTGGGGATGGTCGATCATGAGGACATACCTGTTGCACAGAAGCCTTCGCGGCAGGCTTCGCAGATCGGGCAGCGGCTGGCGCCTAACTCCCGGGCACGGCGAAGCATTTGCAGCTGTGAGTTGGCTAGGGCCACCTTGGGAATCGCTCCAGCCTTGTGTTGATCTGCAGCCCAAGGAATTGCAGGTGGCTGAGCGGCTGCTGTGGAGCCCTTGCCCGGCGAGCCGCCGGAGTTGATCTTGATGGTCGCGCCGCTGAGGGTGACGCCGCTCGGATCGAGCTTTAGCCAGCTACCGCCGCCTTTGGCGGTGAGTTCCATGCCGGCGTCGATGACCACCTTGCTCCCGGCGTAGTAGTGGATTTCCTGACCGGCCTCGACGAACTGGCCGCTGCCCAGCTTGATGTGCTGGCTGTGGCCCACGGTGAGGTGGTCGTTGGCCCGGACTTCGCTCTTGCGGTCCTGGTGGGTGGTGCGGTGCTCCTCGCCGCGGATCTCGCTGTAGCTGTTGGCTTCGACGGTGTCATGGCGCTCGTGGCCGACGCGGATCTTCTGGTCGTGCTCGATGTTTTCATCCCAGTCGCGCTGGGCGTGCAGGTAGATCTGCTCTTCACCCTTCTTGTCCTCGATGCGCAGCTCGTTGTAGCCGCCGCCTCCGGGGGAGCTGAGGGTTTTGAACACGGTTCTTGTCTTGTTCGCCGGCAGCTCGTAGGGAACGACGTGTTCCTTGTGGTAGAGGCAGCCGGTGATCAGCGGTTGGTCGGGGTCGGCTTCGAGGAAGCTGACCAGCACTTCCATGCCGACCCGGGGGATGGCGAGGCCGCCGTAGCGGTCGCCGGCCCAGCTGGAGGAGACG
>JAUVZY010000030.1 GCA_030602315.1 Pseudomonadaceae bacterium
GCTACCGACTGAAGGACAAACGCCGGGCTGGTACAGCTGGTTCGCGAAGCGCCGAAAAGGCATAACCCAACGGCCCAGGGGGTCAAATCTCACTCGGCGTTTTCATACGAAAAGGGGTCACTTTTCGGTCGGCGTTGACATGCAGGTAGGGCTTGTCCTGGAGCAACTGCACGACATCGAGACCGATGCTGTCCTTGGCCTTGCGCCAGGAGACGTAGCCGCTGGAGAACTCCGCCCGACTAGCATCGCCCATGGCTTGCTGCAGGATCTGCTTCAGTTCAGCCTCGCGCTTCTCTTTGTCGGCAATCGACTGACGCACGGCTTTCAGCTCGATGTACGCAGCAGAAAGCCCCGCATGCTGGCTGAAGTCGACGACCTGGCCGTTGTCCTCCGGGTAGAGGCAGCGCAGCGCCGACTCGGCCGAAGCCGTGCCGTCAGCCGGCGGTGGCGTATCCGTCTCAACGTAGTGCCAGAATTTGCGCTCCAGCTCGATCAGGCGAGCGATCATCTGCTCGTCCCGTTCGATACGGTGGATCTCCAGCGTCTGGCCACCCAGCAGCACGGCCACATCCGCCGCCTGCTTGCCGGTGACGGCGAGCTGGTGCATCACCTGCAACTGCACATACTCAGGCACGCCCTCTTTCCAGAGGCGTGCCCCGTTTATGCCGGCTGTCTTGCATTCCAGGATCTGCACATCGTCCGCCCCGATTACCTCGCGGTCGATGTTAGCCAGCATCCAGGGCAACTCCGGATCAGGATGCTGCAGCACGGCGTTGATGCGCCGTACCTTGTTCTTAGTGCGCTTGCTGTAGTGCCAGGCCACGATGGGCTCCAGCACGTTGCCCCAGTACATCGGGCTTTCCTCATCCTGAGGATCAGCCTTCGGCATGCCGGCATCGCGACCGCTCTTCTCCATCCAGAGTTCCAGCTGCGACTTGTAGGGGTTAAGGCCGACCGCTGCAGCTGCATCGGAACTACCGATGCCTTGCTTGCGGATCTGCAGCCAGTCCTCGCGGGGCAATTCCTTGGTGCTGATCAGACGTAGGGCTGGGCGGGGTTTGCTGGGGCTGCGGTTCAATGAAGTAGCTTTCATCATGTTTCTCCTGCAGGCATAAAAACGCCCAGCCAGCACAAGGCTGACCGGGCGTTTATGGTGGTAGGTAGATGTCTAGTTAGGGATATACCGTTGACATATCCCTCTTGATTGGCACAATGGGCTATACACAAGGCATATCCCCAGGAGGTTTCCATGGAACAAGGTGCAGTTTTTCAGAGCAACCGCAGTCAGGCGGTGCGTTTGCCCAAGGCGGTTGCGCTGCCTGAGGATGTGAAGCGGGTGGATGTAGTGGTAGTTGGTCGAGCCCGAATCATCACGCCGGCAGGCGAGGCCTGGGACGTCTGGTTCGATGGCGAAGGTGTGACCGCTGACTACATGGCGGATCGCGAGCAGCCTGCAGATCAAGAGCGGGATGCGTTCTGATGCTGAAATACATGCTTGATACCAACATCTGCATTTTCACGATCAAGAATCGCCCTGAGCAGGTGCGGGAAGCCTTCAAGCGCCATTCAGGGCAGCTGAGCATCAGCACTGTCACCCTGATGGAGCTTATTTACGGCGCCGAGAAGTCCGCTAATCCCGAGCGTAATCTGGCGGACGTTGAAGGTTTCGCTGCGCGCCTGGAAGTACTGCCTTACGACGCTCAGGCAGCGGCTCATTCCGGGCAATTGCGAGCTGAGCTGGCTCGTATCGGCAAGCCTATTGGCCCGTATGATCAGATGATTGCAGGACACGCACGTGCCCAGGGACTGATTTTGGTCACGAATAATCTTCGTGAGTTCGAGCGAGTTCCAGGTTTGCGTGTCGAGGATTGGGTGAACGCCTGAGTAAGGGCGATCATTTAATGCAGAGCAGCTGAACAACCCCTGATCACCCTTGTGGCGATCAGGGGTTGTGTTTATGCCGCATCAGCTTAAGCGGCGAGCTGCAGCGCTGCGTCCAAGGCGCGTTGCTTGATCTGCGCGCCCTGGCCGAACCAGGCAGAGTCCAATCGATACTCAGTGCTGCGCGCCCGGCGTTCGTGATCGACGTACTCGGTCACGGCATTGAGCAGGCCCCAGGCGGTGCCCCGTGCCGAGTCGAGCTGACTGCCCCGGCCACGGCCTTCGTACAGCTCCTGCACTTTGCGCAGAGCGCGCTCGTTCGGCAGCTGTTCAGGAAGCGGACCGGTCGGGCTGGTCTCACACATCACGTTCATAAAGAAGCCCAGTGCCTCATGCCACTGCACCTTGCGTTCCGCCAGGTGGCGCATGCGGTACATGAAGTCGTCCCATTGCGAGACGGCGACACCAAGCTGCTTCTTCACCAGGTCACCATCGAAGCGGGTGCTGTGCGGCACCTTGATCGCACGGCTGGTGCCGTCCAGGGCGATGGTGAGGGTGTTGTTGCAGACCACGCGAATGGTGGTGGGCGTTGCGGTGGTAGCGAGGGTGCCGTCGCAGGAAGTGGCCAGCAGCAAATAGCCATTCACCTGGTCGTTACCTTTGATCGCTGCACCCTGGCCGGTCCGTGCCAGCGCCCAGAACTTGCGCCCGCCCTTGAGCACGCCAGCAGTTTCCAGCTCGTAGCCGGAGACTTCGGTCAGGTCCCGGTAGAACTCCAACACGTCCTTTGGCTGCACGGTGTGATAGCGCTGCGAGACCACCGACAGCGGTGCCTTGGTGTCCGAACGGTAGAGCACCTTCTGCTCGGGGAATGAGTGGATCGCGCCCAGATGGCCGATAGCGTCCGACTTGAAATGCACGGGGCTTTCCAGAATCTGCCAATCCATGCCGGCTTCGCGTTGCCAGACTTCGATGGGTTGTTTCTGCGGCAGGTTGTTGCCCAGGCCGTGCCACGGGGTAGCGCCAGCGTATGCCATTGTTTCGACGAGATGGGCCATTGCAATACTCCTTATACGATATAAACGTAATAACGTTTCATTATTGGCGCGGTGAATCAGCGACCAGATTGTGTAAAAGCAGTACCGCAGTGATGACATTCATAGTTGTCGAGTACGTGAGAATCAAACTCTTCACCCATCTTAGCGCCGGCCAAGCCTCCAGCAGTTCCACCGGCCAGGCCGCCCAGAATCGCGCCAGCTAGACTGCCAAGAGTAATACCCACGGGACCAGCGAAAGCCCCTATAAGCGCGCCGCTTTTTGCGCCAGCCATAGCGCCTGCTGCTCCGCTCGCCGTGCCGCCAACGGCACCAATAGCGCCCCCGACTTTCCGACCATGATTGCGCGCTACAACTCGAAGAGAACCGCAGGAAGGACAGCAAATACTCATCATTCAGACTCCTGTTCAAAAGAGGATACCCAGAGGTAGAAACGAGCCTTTCGTGCTCGTCTTCCCATGGGTAATAAAGGTCTGAAATATTTTTAAATCGACTTCTGCGGAGGGGCTTTAGGGCAAGCAGAGCTGCTGTGTGAGTTTCCACGGGTGTTGGGCGGTACGGTGTTATTGCACCGTATTGCGCTGTCGGCTACTGTGCCCGGATAGCAATGCGAGATATCGCCGTGACCACTAGCAGCACCCTCCTGATGCGAGTCATCAAGGCCCTGGCCCGTTGGCGCTGGCGCGCCTGACTTCTCCTTGCCGGCTCGTCCGGTCCGTCCTTGTTTGTTCCTGCTTCCCTAGCCTTCGGCTGCTTACCCCTAGCTCACTGCAGCACAATAAAAAGCGGGTATATATGCGGGTATCATGGCAGTAGAAGCTAATAAAAAAGCAGTAAAATCAAGAGGTTATGCAAAAAATGCTGCTAATGATCGATAACTACGATTCCTTCACCTACAACGTGGTCCAGTACCTGGGCGAGTTGGGTGCCGATGTGAAGGTGGTGCGCAACGACGAGCTGACGGTTGCGGAGATCGAGGCGCTGGCGCCCGAGCGCATCGTCGTGTCGCCGGGGCCGTGCACCCCAACCGAGGCGGGCGTCTCGCTGGAGGTGATCCGTCATTTCGCCGGCAAGCTGCCGATTCTTGGCGTGTGCCTGGGGCACCAGAGCATCGGCCAGGCGTTCGGCGGCGATGTGGTTCGCGCGCGGGTGGCGATGCACGGCAAGACCAGCCCGGTTCATCACCATGACCAGGGCGTGTTCGCCGGGTTGGAGAATCCGCTCACGGTGACCCGTTACCACTCGCTGGTGGTCAAGCGCGAGACCCTGCCCGATTGCCTGGAGATTACCGCCTGGACGCAGCTCGAAGACGGTAGCGTCGACGAGATCATGGGGCTGCGCCACAAGACGCTGAATGTCGAGGGCGTGCAGTTTCACCCCGAATCGATCCTGACCCGCCAGGGACACGAGCTTTTCGCCAATTTTCTGAAGCAGACCGGAGGCGTCCGCTGATGGACATCAAGGAGGCGCTCAAGCGGGTTTCCACCCAGCTGGACCTCAACACCGAGGAAATGAAGGCGGTGATGCGCCAGATCATGACCGGTCAGTGCACCGATGCGCAGATTGGCGCGTTCCTCATGGGCATGCGCATGAAGAGCGAGACGATCGACGAGATCGTTGGCGCGGTTCAGGTAATGCGCGAGCTGGCCGAGCCCGTGCATTTCCCCAGTGAGCACCTGGTGGATACCTGCGGCACCGGCGGCGATGGCATGAACATCTTCAACGTCTCCACCGCCGCCTCCTTCGTGGTCGCCGCGGCGGGCGGCAAGGTGGCCAAGCATGGTAATCGCGCAGTGTCTGGCAAGAGCGGCAGTGCCGACCTGCTGGAGGCGGCCGGGGTCTATCTCGAACTGACGCCCCAGCAGGTAGCGCGCTGCGTGGAAACCGTCGGCGTCGGCTTCATGTTCGCCCCGGCGCACCACGGTGCCATGCGCCATGCGGCCGGTCCGCGGCGGGAGCTGGGGCTGCGCACCCTGTTCAATATTCTGGGTCCGATGTCCAACCCGGCGGGCGTCAGGCACCAGGTGCTCGGCGTGTTCAGCAAGGAGCTGTGCCGGCCGATGGCCGAGGTCCTGGCGCGCCTGGGCAGCCGCCACGTGCTGGTGGTTCATGCGTTGGACGGGCTGGACGAAATCAGCCTGGCGGCGCCGACCCATGTCGCCGAATTGCGTGATGGGCAGATCCGTGAATACCAGATCCAGCCGGAGGATTTCGGCATCAAGAGCCAGAGCCTGATCGGCCTGAACGTCGAAGACGCCCTTGGCTCGCTGGCGCTGATCCGCGATGCACTGGGCAAGCGACGGACCGAGAATGGGCAGAAGGCTGCCGAGATGATCGCGCTGAACGCCGGCGCGGCCCTCTATGCTGCCGATGTGGCCGTCAGTCTGGCCGAAGGCATTGCCCTGGCGCATGACGCGGTCTCAACGGGGCTCGCGCTGGAAAAACTCGAAGAGCTGGTCGCCTTTACCGCGGTTTTCAGGCAGGAGAAGCAGGCATGAGCGGGTCCACCGTCCTCGACAAGATCCTCGGGCGCAAGGCCGAGGAAGTCGCCGAACGCAAACAGCTGATGCCGCTGGCCGAACTCGAGCGGCTCGCGCGCAGCGCCGATCCCGTGCGGGGTTTTGCCGATGCGCTGCGCCAGCGCGTCGAGCGCAGGGAGCCGGCGGTGATCGCCGAAGTGAAGAAGGCCTCGCCGAGCAAGGGCGTGTTGCGCGAGCACTTCGTGCCGGCCGATATCGCGCGCAGCTACGAGAAGGGCGGCGCGGCCTGCCTGTCGGTGCTCACTGACATCGACTTTTTCCAGGGCAGCGACGCCTATCTGCAGCAGGCGCGCGCGGCCTGCGGCCTGCCGGTGCTGCGCAAGGATTTCGTGATCGATCCCTACCAGATCGTCGAGGCGCGGGTGCTGGGCGCCGACTGCGTGCTGCTGATCGCGGCGGCGCTGGACGATGCGCAGCTGACCGATCTGACTGCCACCGCCCGCGGCCTCGGGCTGGACGTGCTGATCGAGGTGCATGACGGGGCCGAACTCGAGCGGGCACTGCGCGTGGAGTTGCCGCTGATCGGCATCAACAACCGCAATCTGCACACCTTCGAGGTGAAGCTGGAAACCACCCTCGAGCTGCTGCCGCGAATTCCGCGCGAGCGCATCGTGGTCACCGAGAGCGGCATCCTGCGCCGTGCCGATGTCGAGCTGATGGAAGTGAACGAGGTCTACGGTTTCCTGGTGGGCGAGGTGTTCATGCGCGCCGATCAGCCGGGCGCTGAGTTGCAGCGGCTGTTCTTCCCCGAGCGCGCCGGCGGCTGGGTCCGCAGCGGGTTGGACGTGGAATAAACGAAAAAGGCCGGCAATTCCGGCCTTTTTTGTGCGCCAGGGTTAATCAGGCGGCGATGCCCTGACTGCGCAGGTACTCGTCGTAGCTGCCGCTGAAGTCGCGCACGCCGTCGGCGGACAGCTCGATGATGCGCGTCGCCAGCGAGGAGACGAACTCGCGGTCGTGGCTGACGAAGATCAGCGTGCCCGGGTAGTTCTCCAGCGCCAGGTTCAGCGCCTCGATCGACTCCATGTCCAGGTGGTTGGTCGGCTCGTCCATCACCAGCACGTTGGGCTTTTTCAGGATCAGCTTGCCAAACAGCATGCGGCCCTGCTCGCCACCGGAAATCACCTTCACCGACTTGCCGATCTCGTCGTTGGAAAACAGCATGCGGCCCAGGGTGCCTCGCACCAGCTGCTCGCCGCCGCCGGTCCACTGGCCCATCCAGTCGAACAGGGTGACGTCGTCCTCGAAGTCGGCGGCGTGATCCTGGGCGAAGTAGCCGACGTCGGCGCTCTCGGTCCATTTCACTTCACCGCTCATCGGCGGCATGTCGCCGACCAGGGTGCGCAGCAGGGTGGTCTTGCCGATGCCGTTGGGGCCGATGATGGCCACGCGCTCGCCGGCTTCGATCTGCATCGACAGATTCTTGAACAGCGGTACGCCGTCGAAGCCCTGGCTCACCTTGTCCAGGGTCACCGCCTGGCGGTGCAGCTTCTTGGTCTGCTCGAAGCGGATGAACGGGCTGACGCGGCTGGACGGCTTGACCTCCTCGAGCTGGATCTTGTCGATCTGCTTGGCGCGGCTGGTAGCCTGCTTGGCCTTGGAGGCGTTGGCCGAGAAGCGGCTGACGAAGGTCTGCAGTTCGGCAATCTGCGCCTTCTTCTTGGCGTTGTCCGACAGCAGGCGCTCGCGGGCCTGGGTGGCCGCGGTCATGTACTCGTCATAGTTGCCGGGGAACAGGCGCAGCTCGCCGTAATCCAGGTCGGCCATGTGGGTGCAGACCGAGTTCAGGAAGTGGCGGTCGTGGGAGATGATGATCATCGTCGAGTTACGCGCCACCAGCACGCCTTCCAGCCAGCGGATGGTGTTGATGTCCAGGTGGTTGGTCGGTTCGTCCAGCAGCAGCACTTCCGGATCGGAGAACAGGGCCTGGGCCAGCAGCACCCGCAGCTTCCAGCCGGGGGCGACCGCGCTCATCGGGCCGAAATGCTGCTCCAGCGGAATGCCCAGGCCGAGCAGCAGCTCGCCGGCGCGGGACTCGGCGGTATAGCCGTCGAATTCGGCGAACTGCACCTCCAGCTCGGCCACTGCCATACCGTCGTCCTCGCTCATCTCCGGCAGGGCATAGATGCGGTCGCGTTCGGCCTTCACCGCCCACAGCTCGGTGTGGCCCATGATCACCGTGTCGATGACCGAATAGTCCTCATAGGCGAACTGGTCCTGGCGCAGCTTGCCCAGGCGCACATTGGGTTCGAGCATCACCTGGCCGGCCGACGGTTCCAGCTCGCCGCCGAGGATCTTCATGAAGGTGGACTTGCCGCAGCCGTTGGCACCGATCAGGCCGTAGCGGTTGCCGCCGCCGAATTTGACGGAGACGTTTTCGAACAGCGGCTTGGCACCGAACTGCATGGTGATGTTGGCGGTGGAGATCACGGCGAGGTCCTGAGGCGGGAGATGCACAGCAGTAGGCTGGCAAACAAAGCCGCGGATTATAGTGCCGAGGGCGCGCGACCAACAGGCGCGCAGGGGAAAAGGGCGGGGAAATACCGCCAGGCGGGCGTCGTACCCGCCTGGGTTACTCAGCGGGTGCCGAACACCACCATGGTCTTGCCTTTGACGTCGACCAGGCCTTGTTCCTCGAGGGCCTTCAGAACGCGGCCGACCATCTCGCGGGAGCAGCCGACGATGCGGCCGATTTCCTGGCGGGTGATCTTGATCTGCATGCCGTCGGGATGGGTCATCGCATCGGGCTGCTTGCACAGGTCGAGCAGGGTGCGGGCCACGCGCCCGGTCACATCGAGGAAGGCCAGGTCGCCGACCTTGCGGGTGGTGGCGCGCAGGCGCTCGGACATCTGCCGGCCGAGGGCGTAGAGGATTTCCGGTTCCTGCTGGGTCAGTTCGCGGAACTTGGCGTAGCTGATCTCGGCCACTTCGCATTCGGTCTTGGCGCGCACCCAGGCACTGCGCTCCTTCTCGGCGTTTTCCGGGTCGAAAAGCCCCATCTCGCCGAAGAAGTCGCCGGCGTTGAGGTAGGCGATGATCATTTCGCGGCCGTCGTCATCCTCGATGAGGATGGTCACAGACCCCTTGATGATGAAAAACAGAGACTCGCAGCGGTCGCCTGCATAAATGATCGTGCTCTTGGACGAAAAGCGTCGCCGGTGACAATGCGCGATGAGCTTGTCGATATTCTTGATCTTGGGCGGAATTGTGATCGCTACCATGCAGGGGTGTCCGATTTAGTGAAAACAGGGCGAAGCGGCCCGTCCATAGCGCCGGCTCGACACCGGAGACTAGCAAAAGTTTTACCCTGGCAACCATAAGGCCTATCGCGGCAAAGTTCCAAACTTTGATCTGGGCCATATGTCGGCAAGTTCGCATCTGGCGCGTGATACACTCCGGCCCCCTTGCCAAAGTCTTAGGGGCAGAAATGAAAGCGCGTATTCAGTGGACGGGTGAAGCGACCTTCCTGGCCGAGTCCGGCAGCGGCCATGTGGTGGTGATGGATGGTCCGCCGGAGCATGGCGGGCGCAACCTGGCGGCGCGGCCGATGGAGATGGTGCTCATCGGTCTGGGCGGCTGCTCGAGCTTCGATGTGGTCAGCATCCTGAAGAAGTCCCGCCAGCCGATCGAAGCCTGCGAAGCCTTTATAGAGGCCGAGCGCGCCGATCAGGATCCGAAGGTGTTCACCCGCATCCACCTGCACTTCGTCGTCAAGGGGCGTGGCCTCAAGGAGGCGCAGGTCAAGCGCGCGGTGGAGCTGTCGGCCGAGAAGTACTGCTCGGCGTCGATCATGCTGACCCGCGGCGGTGTCGAAATCACCCACGACTACGAAATCATCGAGCTCTGACGCTCGCCGGATGAAGCGGCCCGTGCCTTCGGGCCCGCGCGTCATCTGCCGTGTGGCGGTACTGGCATAGTGCGGGCCCGCTCTGCATAATGCGCACCCCGCAAATCGTGGGGCTTTCCTGGCGCGGATGCATCCAAACCACAATCGCCGAACGCGAAGAGGTGTTCATCGCCCTACGCAGCCGCCGTATTGGCTGACGGGCAGGCTCAACCATGCGGCAGAGCCGCTTCGAGAGAGTGTTTCCAAATGGTGAAAAGCAAACTCAAGCTCCACGGGTTCAACAACCTGACCAAGACCCTGAGCTTCAACATCTACGATATCTGCTATGCGGAAACGCCCGAAGACCAACAGGCCTACGTGCAGTACATCGACGAAGAGTACGACGCCGAGCGCCTGACGCAGATTCTGACCGATGTGGTTGACATCATTGGCGCGAACATTCTCAACATCGCCCGCCAGGACTACGACCCGCAGGGTGCCAGCGTGACCATCCTGATCTCCGAGCAGCCGGTCACCCCGACCGACAGCCAGATCGAAGAGTCCCCCGGTCCGCTGCCGGAAACCATTCTGGCGCACCTCGACAAAAGCCATATCACCGTTCACACCTACCCGGAGATCCATCCGGTCGACGGCATCGCCACCTTCCGCGTGGATATCGATGTGTCCACCTGTGGGGTGATCTCACCGCTCAAGGCGTTGAACTACCTGATCCACCAGTTCGATTCGGACATCGTCACCGTCGATTACCGCGTGCGCGGTTTCACTCGCGACGTGGAAGGGCGCAAGCACTTCATCGACCACGAGATCAATTCGATCCAGAACTACCTCTCGGACGATACCCGTGAGGCGTATCAGATGACCGACGTCAACGTGTACCAGGAGAACCTGTTCCACACGAAGATGTTGCTCAAGGACTTCGAGCTGGAGAACTACCTGTTCGGCGACGCCACCCGCAACCTGTCGGCCGAGCAGCGTCAGAAGGTCGAGGAGCGTCTGCGCCACGAGATGCTGGAAATCTTCTACGCGCGCAATATGCCGCGGTAAGAGCAGCTGGAAGCAAAGCAAAAGGGCGCCGTCAGGCGCCCTTTTCGTTTCCGCGCTGTAGACCGAGTCAGCGGAAAGCGCCGACGAGCGATCTTCAGACGCGTCGGGTCACGCTTCGCTAACCAACCTGCGGCCCGCCAGCCTCCAGCGCTGGCCTTTGCTGGCCGCTTGCCGTTCTCAGACCCGATAGGTCGTCTTGGTCATCACCTTGGCCATCAGGCTCATGGCGAATTTCACCGGGGCGGGGAAGCGGTAGCCGCCGGCGGCGATGGCGTTGCTCGAATGCTCGGCCTCGTCGATGCGCATCTGTTCGAGGATGGCGCGCGATTTCTGATCGGCGAGGGGCAGCTGGCCGAGGTGGTCATCCAGATGCTTGCATACCTGGTCTTCGGTGGCGGCGACAAAACCCAGGCTGATGCGGTCGCTGATCAGTCCTGCCCCGGCGCCGATGCCGAACGACAGCCCGTAGAACAGCGGGTTGAGCACGCTGGTATGGCTGCCGAGCTCGTGCAGGCGTTTCTCGCACCAGGCCAGGTGGTCGATTTCCTCGTCGGCGGCCTGCTCCATGGCGTCACGGATATCCGGGCGCCGTGCGGTCAGCGCCTGCCCCTGATACAGCGCCTGGGCGCAGACTTCGCCGGTGTGGTTGATACGCATCAGGCCGGCGATGTGGCGGGTCTCGGTATCGCTGAGCTCCGCGTCTTCCTTGGGAATGGCCGGCGACGGGCGATTGGGCTGGCCACTGAACGGCAGCAGCGTGCGCAGCGCGGCGTCGGCCTGCATCAGCAGGCGGTCGGTCGGCGAGTAATGGCGGCGGGTCAGGCTGGACATGAATCCTCCATGGCGAACGTTGCGAAGCGGCAGGCGCTGCCGGTCAGCCCGGCGGCCAGTGCATCGGACGCTGGCCGAGCACGTGCAGGTGGATGTGGTAGACCGTCTGGCCGCCCATCTCGTTGCAGTTCATCACCACCCGGAAGCCTTCTTCGCAGCCGAGCTCTCGGGCCAGGCGCTGGGCGGTGAACAGGATGTGACCGGCAAGCGCCTTGTCTTCGGTCTCGCTCAGGTCGTGCAGGGTGGCGATGTGCTTTTTCGGGATGACCAGAAAATGCACCGGCGCTTGCGGGGCGATGTCGTGGAAGGCGAGCACCTGATCGTCTTCGTAGATGATGCGGGCGGGAATCTCGCCTGCGATGATCTTGCAGAACAGACAGTCCATCGCGTCTCTCCGAGTCAGTCTGCCGATGAGTTTAGCAGTCTCGCGCGGGCGGCGGCCATGCGGCGCCTGGCCTCAGCGCGGCGGGTAGCCGGAGAGGGCCTCGCGGGCGCGGGTTCGATAAAGTTCGCTGCGCTCGCTGGGGCCGCGGTCGGCGCTCGACAGCACCCAGCTGCGGCTGCCGCGCCAGACCAGTTTGCCGTCGCGCCCATCGTGCAGATCGATCTGCAGGGTGGCGACCTGATAGTCGACCGTGCGCGCCTCGTAATAGCCGGGCATGGCCCAGCCGCCACGGTTCCACGGATGCGCCCAGGGGCTGGCGTACTGCGTGACGACCTGCTGCTGGCGCTGGTCGACGATCAGCCAGACCTGCACGCTCAGGTCGCCTGGCGCGCCGGCCGGCGCCGGGCGCAGGCCGCGCTGGTCGAGCGCCTCGGCGATGGCCTCGCGCAGGCGCTGTTCGGTCAGGTCGCTGCGCAGGCGCGGGTCGTCGGGGCGGTAGTGCAGGGCAGGGGTTTGCCAGCTCCAGCTGCGATAGGCGGCGAAGTCGCGGGTCGGGTCGAAGTCGACCACAGGTTGTGGCGTCTGGCAGGCGGCGAGGCCGAGCAGCAGGCTAATCACTAGCAGGCGGCGAAACATGCCGGACCTCCAACAAAGGCGAGACGGTTATTGGACCGCGACGATGCGGCCCTTTCACCGAGGAGGATAGTCGTTTAGCGCTTGGGCGACGGCGTTACGCACCGTGTCGGCAAGGTTGTCGGCGAGGCGGCGTTCGGCCTGGCCCTCCCAGATCAGGCGGCCGCTGCTGGCGTCGTGCAGCTGCATCTGTACGAGCACCACCTGCTCGGTGTAGGTGCGCGGTAGCGGCGCAGGGTGGTAGCCAGGGTGGCGATAGGTCGGATAGCGGTAGTCGACCGGCTCGTAGACGTGGTGCAGACGGGTTTCGCGGCGGGCTGCGACAAACACGAGCAGGTCTGCCGGCCGATTCGTTGCGGCGGGGCGCAGGCCGCGCTGATCGAGGGCGGCGCCGACAATTTCGCGCAGCTGCTCTGGCTCGAGACCGGCGAAGGCGATCGGGTCGGCCTGCCAGGCCCAGCTGCGCATGCGGCCATAATCGATCGGTGCAGCCGGGTAGGTGGCCAGCTCGGCGGGCGTGGCCTGGCTGGCCGGAGCCACCGGCTGCACGTCTTGATACGGGTTGGCGGTGTGGCAGCCGGCAAGCGCCAGGCCGAGCAGCAGCAGCGCCAGTGCGCGCATGGGACCTCCGCAGGTGTTCAGCGTGGTTGGCACAGCCAGTGTAGATAGCGGCCGAGGCGGGCGAAGGTCGGGTGGCGACGGTAGGTCAGCTCCATTTCCACCAGGTCGGCCAGCTCGGTGCGCGCCTGGAACTCGGCGGGCATGTAGTCGTGGAACACGCGAACGCCACTTTCGGCGACCACCTGCCAGTCGCCGGCCAGTTGCCCGGCCAGTGTGCGCGGGTCCAGCGGCTCCTGGGGCGTCAGGCTCTGGCGCTCGCCAGAAAACTGCTTGCCGCTGCGCAGCTTGCGAAAGTGGCCCTTGAGCAGGTTGCGGTAGATCAGCGCGTCGCGGTTGTAGAAGGCCAGCGACAGCCAGCCCTCGTTGGCGGTCATTCGCCGCAGCAGTGGCAGGATTGCCGCCGGTTCGGCCAGCCATTCCAGCACTGCGTGGCAGATCACCAGATCGAACGGACCCTGGACGTGCTGCTCCAGGGTCTGCCAGTCGGCCTGCACGAACTGCGCCGCGATTCCGGCCTCGGCAAAGCGCTGGCGCGCCCCGTCGAGCATCGGTGCCGCCGGTTCGGCGAGTGTCACCGCGTGCCCCTGCTGCGCCAGCCACAGGCTCATGTGGCCGAGGCCGGCACCGATGTCCAGCACCCGCAGCGGGCGCTGCGGCAGGATTTCAGTCAGATCCGCCTGCAGCACGGCCAGGCGGATGGCACCCTTGGCGCCGCCGTAGATCTTTTCGGCAAAGCGCGTGGCCAGTTCGTCGAAGTGGCGGTCGGTCATCGGGCGAAGCGCCGCTCGTTGTCGGCCAGCTTGGCCAGCAGCGCCTGCTCCAGGTCGATGCCGAGCTCGGCGCAGAGCAGCATCAGGTACATCAGGATGTCGGCGACTTCCTGACCGGCGTGTTCGCGCTTTTCGGCGGGCAGCGCGCGCGCCTGCTCCTCGTTCAGCCACTGGAAGATTTCCACCAGCTCGGCCATCTCCACGCTGGCGGCCATCGCCAGGTTCTTCGGGCTGTGAAATGGCTGCCAGTCGTTCTGGTCGCGAACGGCGTGCAGGCGCTGGAGGATGGCGGCAAGGTCCATGGCGTGCTCGACCTCAGTGGTGCTCACGGGTGGCGCGGAATTTCACGTCCGGCCAGCGCTCTTCCATCAGCGCCAGGTTGACCCGCGTCGGCGCCAGGTAGGTGAGGTGGCCGCCGCCGTCGATGGCGATGTTCTCGAAGGCCTTGGTCTTGAATTCCTCGAGCTTCTTCTTGTCATCGCATTCGATCCAGCGCGCCGACCAGACGTTGATCGCCTCGTAGGCGCACTCGACCTTGTATTCCTCCTTGAGGCGGCTGGCGACCACGTCGAACTGCAGCACACCGACCGCGCCGAGGATGATGTCGTTGCTGCGCTCGGGGAAGAACACCTGGGTGGCGCCTTCCTCGGCCAGCTCCTGCAGGCCCTGGCGCAGTTGCTTGGATTTGAGCGGGTCTTTCAGGCGCACGCGGCGGAACAGTTCCGGGGCGAAGTGCGGGATGCCGGTGAAGCCGAGCACCTCGCCTTCGGTGAAGGTGTCGCCGATCTGGATGGTGCCGTGGTTGTGCAGGCCGATGATGTCGCCGGCCCAGGCTTCCTCGAGCTGCTCGCGTTCGCTGGAGAAGAAGGTGAGCGCATCGGCGATCTTCAGGTCTTTCTTGATCCGCACATGGCGCAGCTTCATGCCCTTCTCGTACTTGCCCGAGCAGATGCGCATGAAGGCGATGCGGTCGCGGTGTTTCGGGTCCATGTTCGCCTGGATCTTGAACACGAAGCCGGTGAATTTCTCCTCGGTCGGCTCGACCACGCGCTCGTTGGCGGCGCGCGAGAGCGGCATCGGCGCCCAGTCGACGATGGCATCGAGCACCTGGTCGACGCCGAAGTTGCCGAGCGCCGTGCCGAAGAACACCGGGGTCATCTGGCCCTTGAGGAAGGCGTCCTTGTCGAACTCGTGGCAGGCACCCTGAACCAGCTCCAGTTGCTCGACGAAACCGTCGTACAGATCGCCCAGGTGCGCGCGGGCTTCATCCGAGTCGAGCTTCTCGATCACACGGGTTTCGATGCGCTCATGGCCGTGGCCGGGGGTGTAGACGTAGATCTTGTCGTCGGCGAGGTGGTAGACGCCCTTGAAGTCGCGGTACGAGCCGATCGGCCAGGTGATCGGCGCGGCCTTGATCTTCAGCACCGCCTCGATCTCGTCGAGCAGTTCGATCGGGTCGCGGATGTCGCGGTCGAGCTTGTTGATGAAGCTGACGATGGGCGTGTCGCGCAGGCGGCAGACGTCCATCAGCGCGATGGTGCGCGGCTCCACACCCTTGCCGCCGTCGAGCACCATCAGCGCCGAGTCCACCGCGGTCAGGGTGCGGTAGGTGTCTTCGGAGAAGTCCTCGTGGCCGGGGGTGTCGAGCAGGTTGACCATGTGCTCGCGGTAGGGGAACTGCATCACCGAGGTGGTGATGGAGATGCCGCGCTGCTTTTCCATCTCCATCCAGTCGGAGGTGGCATGGCGGTCGGATTTGCGCGACTTGACCGTGCCGGCCACGGCAATCGCCTGGCCCATCAGCAAAAGCTTCTCGGTGATGGTGGTCTTGCCCGCGTCGGGGTGGGAGATGATGGCGAAGGTACGGCGTCGGGCGACTTCGGCGGCCTGGAGGGTCATGGGAACCTGTCGATGGCAAATCAGAAAGCCGCCGATTATACGCCTTCGGGCGCGTGGCTGCCCCGCTTGCAGCCACGCGCGCGGATGCCTCAGAAACGCATGGTCACGCCTGCCAGCACGGTGCGTGGCGCGCCGGGACGAATACCTTCCTGAATGTCCGCGATGTACAGCTTGTCGGTCAGGTTGCGGCCCTGTACCCAGAGCGTGGTGTCGAGGTTGGTCGGCAGCTTGTAGCTGGCGCGTGCCGAGAGCAGGGTGCGGCTGGATACCCGGCCGGCGTCGTCCTCCTCGCCCTCGGCGACGATGGCGCGGGTGTTGGCGAGGTCGGTGTAGAAGGCGCCGAAGTGGCTGAGGGTGGCGCTCAGCTGCCAGCCGGCGGTGTGCTCCACGCCGAAGGTGAAGCTGCCGGCCCAGTCGGGCACCTCCGGTACGTGATTGCCTTTGAGCGGACCGTCGCTGAAGCGGGCGCGGGTGTAGTTCAGCGCGGTTTCGGCGAACAGGTTGTAGGGCGAGTCGTACCAGGCCCAGGAATCGATGCGAGCGCCGACATCCACGCCGTAGATTCGCGAGTCGGCGGCGTTGACGAACAGGGCATCATCAAAGGTGTCGACTCTGTCGCGAATCAGCGTGTCCTTGATGCGGTTGTAGAACAGCGCCGCGTCGAGACTGACCCCGCGCAAGGCCGTCGAGCGAATGCCGAGCTGGGTGTTGATCCCGGTTTCCGGGGTGAGCGGAAACTCTTCGGTGCGCGCCGAGGCAGGGGCGAAGCCGCGATGGATGCCGGCGTAGATCTCGCTGTCGGCCAGGCCCGAGTACAGCAGGCTGATGCCGGGGAGCAGCAGGGTGTTGCTGTCCTTCACGGAGGTGCCTTCTTCGGCACTGCCGGGGCGGAAGCGCGTGTACTTGTACTGGTTGTAGGTTTCAAAGCGCAGCCCGGGGGTGACCGCCCAGTCGCCGATACTCACCGTGTCCTGGGCAAATAGCGAGACGGCTTCGGCGTCGTAGTCGATGCGCCGGCCGGTGCGGGTGTAGCCGTCCTGGCCCGACACGGCGTAAACGTTGCCGCGGTTGTCCTCGTCCAGGGCTTCCCCAGGGCGGCCCACCGGGCGCCGGTCAGCAAAGCGGTGCTTCTCGTAACGGACGCCGGTCTGGATGCGGTGATCCAGGCCGAAGGCGCTGATGCCACCGATGTCCAGGCGACTATCGGCGCCGAAGGTGTCGTAGCGGCGATCGCGGCCCTCCATCACGCCGCCTTCGGTGGGAGCTTTGCCGCGGGTCTGGAAGCGCGGGCGGTCGAGCTCGGTGGCGAATACCTTGGAAGACAGCCGCACGTCATCGCTGATCTGGAAGTTGTGGGTCAGGTCGAGCTTGAAGAAGTCCACCGCGATGTTGTTGAACTCGCGGCCTTCGTCCAGGCGACGTTTGCCGCGCGGGTCTTCGCGGTACTGCTCAAGCGACAGGTTGGCCTCGTCATAGCCCTGGCTGCGCTCGCGGAAATAGGTGGCCGAGGTGGCCAGTTGGTGACGCTCGCTCAGCTGCCACTGGAACGCGCCATAGAAGTCATCGAACTCGTGCCGCTCGACATCGAAGGTGCCGTCGGCCTCCTGGCCGGTGTAGCTGAACACCATGCCCAGGTCGCCCTCGGTGCGGCGATGGCTGACGTGGCTCTGGCGGGTGCTCTGATTGCCGGTGGCCAGTTCGACGCGCGTCTCGGGCTTCTCGGTGGGCTTGAGATTGCGGAAGTTGACGATGCCGTGGTTGTTCAGCGGGCCGTGGACGATCTGCCCGGCGCCCTTGAGCACTTCGATCTGCTCCAGGCGCTGGGTCGGCGGGGTGTAGTGGGCGCCGGAGTCCAGGTAGGCGCTGTTGTTGATCGGGGTGCCGTCTTCGAGCAGCAGCACCTTGCGTGAGCGGCGCGGTGGTGCGCCGCGCACACCGATGCCCGAGCGCAGGCCGAGCACGTCGTCATCGATGGTGCGCACGCCCGGCACGTGATCGAGGGCGTCGTGCAGTGTGTAGGGCTTGTAGCTGTCGAGCGTGTCGCGGGTGACCAGGCTGGCGGCGCCGGGTGTGCCGCTCACCGTCTCCGGCACCACGCTGCGTACGTCCAGCGTCGGCAGCTCCAGCGGCTCGGGGTCCTGCGCCAGGGCCACGGCCGGCGTGCACATTACCAGCGCGAGTTTCAGGGCCTTGGCCAGCGGATGAGGGCAAAAGCTCATGGTTGTCGTCCTTTTTCGTTGGCAGAGATGCGTCCCTTGCCATGCTTGAACAACACCCGGAGACCAACAATTGCGCAGCCGCAGTAATGCGGTCGTCATTCGGACCGCCTACTTTGGTTAGGCGGATTGGGAAGATTTCCCGGTTTTGGGGGCACAGACCGTCACCGCGGGGCGTTGCAGCAGTCGGCAGGTCTTGACCCTCGTGACGGCTGGCCTTAAGGTGCGCGCCGAACGTTGAGGCTGGCACGATCCATACGGCTCAAGTACTGACGACGAGACAGCAGGTTCGCTAGGCGAACTTATTGCTTTCGGCGCACGCCTTGGGATGTAGGCGAACCAAAGTGGGGATACTGATCAGACGTTCGCACCCCCGGGTTGCGTGTTGGCTGATGCGTTCAGAGCCCTCCCTTGCGAGCGACTCCCTCCGTCCATTGAGACGTCGGGGCCGTTTCGTCCCTCTGTATTCGTCATCATCCGTCCCCTGCGGCCCGATCCGAAACCTTATGCTTTGGAGCCGATGCCATGTCCATTAATGTCGAAGATTACTACCCGCGCGCGACCTTCCAGAAAATGAAGGCCTTCGCCGACCAGCACGAAACGCCGTTCGTGGTGATCGATACCCAGATCATCTCCCAGGCCTACGACGAGCTGGTGGGCAACTTTCCGTTCGCCAAGATCTATTACGCGGTGAAGGCCAACCCGGCCACCGAGATCACCGAACTGCTGCGGGACAAGGGCTCGAACTTCGACATCGCCTCGATCTATGAACTGGACAAGGTGATGAGCGTCGGTGTCGACGCCTCGCGCATCAGCTACGGCAACACCATCAAGAAAGCCCGCGACATCCGGTACTTCTACGAGAAGGGCGTGCGCATGTTCGCCACCGACTCGGAAGCTGACCTGCGCAACATCGCCAAGGCGGCGCCGGGTTCGAAGGTGTATGTGCGGATTCTCACCGAAGGCTCCACCACCGCCGACTGGCCGCTGTCGCGCAAGTTTGGCTGCCAGCCGGACATGGCTTTGGATCTGCTGATCCTGGCCCGTCAACTCGGTCTTGAGCCCTACGGTATTTCCTTTCATGTCGGCTCCCAGCAGCGCGACATCGATGTGTGGGATGCGGCCATCGCCAAGGTCAAGGTCATCTTCGACCGTCTGCGCGAAGAAGACGGCATCATCCTGAAAATGATCAACATGGGTGGCGGTTTCCCGGCCAACTACATTCAGCGCACCAACAGCCTGGAGACCTACGCCGAGGAAATCATTCGCTTCCTCAAGGAAGATTTCGGCGACGAGCTGCCGGAAATCATCCTGGAGCCGGGCCGTTCGCTGATCGCCAACGCGGGCGTTCTGGTCAGCGAAGTGGTGCTGGTGGCGCGCAAGTCGCGTACTGCCGTCGAGCGCTGGGTCTATACCGACGTGGGCAAGTTCTCGGGCCTGATCGAAACCATGGACGAGTCGATCAAGTTCCCGATCTGGACCGAGAAGAAAGGCGAGATGGAAGAGGTGGTGATCGCCGGTCCGACCTGCGACAGCGCCGATATCATGTACGAGCACTACAAGTACGGCCTGCCGCTGAACCTCTCCAGCGGTGATCGACTGTACTGGCTGTCCACCGGGGCCTACACCACCAGCTACTCAGCGGTGGAGTTCAACGGCTTCCCGCCGCTCAAAGCCTACTACCTGTAATGCCCGAAACGCCCCGCCAGCCGGGGCGTTTTTCATTGCGGCCTGGGTTGCGCATTGTCATCAAAGTGCCACCTTTTCAGCGTGTTCCGCCGATGCGCCTGCTTATATACTCGGCGTCACCCTTTCTTGGCGAAGTCTCCGCAGGATGCATGTGCTCGTATTGCTAGTCGCCCTGCTGTTCGGCGCTGCCAGCGCCGAGGCGATGAGCGTTCGTTTCATCAGCCCCGGCCACCCCGAAGAAACCTACTGGGCCGACGTCTCCCGGGCGATGCAGAATGCTGCCGACGACCTGGGTATCGACCTGCAGGTGGACTACGCCGGGCGCGACCTGCTGCGCGAGGTGGACTTGGTGCGTGACGTGGTCCGCCAGCCGCTGGCCGCGCGTCCGGATTACCTGATCCTCGCCGGTGAAAAGCGCGTGCTGGCGCAGCAACTGCAGCTCGCCGAATCGGCCGGCATTCCCGCCTTCGTTACCTTCAATGCGCCCTCGGCAGAGGAGCGCAAGCAGCTGGGCGCCCCGCGCGAGCGCTTCCGGCACTGGCTGGGCTCGTTGATCCCCCAGGCCGAGTTGGCCGGTTATCTCACCGCCAAGCAGTTGATCGACCGCGCTCACCGTGCCGGGCTCGCCGATGCCCAGGGGCGCCTGCAGCTGTTGGCGATCGGTGGCGATCGCGTCACTGACTCCTCCGTACGACGCAATGCCGGGCTCAAGCAGGCGCTCGACGAGCACCCCGAGGTCCTCCTGCACCAGATGGTGTATGCCGAGTGGCGACGGGACAAGGCCGAAGGGCAAATGGAGCACCTGCTGCGGCGCTATCCCGCCACGCGGCTGGTATGGGCCGGCAACGACGAGATGGCCTTCGGCGCCATGGCGGCGACCGCACGCAGCGGGCGGACTCCCGGGCGGGACGTGCTGTTTTCGGGGATCAACGCTTCGACCGAGGCGATGCATGCGGTGATCGACGGGCGTCTCACCGCGCTGGCTGGCGGGCACTACCTGCAGGGCGCCTGGGCACTGGTGATGCTGCACGATTACCATCACGGGCGCGACTTTGCCGATAGCGAGGGCCTGGAAATGGTGCGTCCGCTGTTTCGGCTGTTCACCCCGGCCGGGGCGCGCGAATTTCTGCGCAGTCAGGGGCGAGCGCTGGATTTCCGCCGGCACAGCCTGGCGCTCAATCCGCAGAAACAGTGCTACGTATTCCAGGTGAATTATGGCCAGGAGGCGGGCGGATGACCCTGGCGACGCCCATGCTACCGATTGCCCGGCGATTGCTCGGCTGGGTGTTGTGGTCGGCGCTGCTCTGCGCCGGGCTGGCCATCGTGGTCCAGACCCTGGTGCTGCAGCGCCAGATCACCGCCCAGTTCCAGGCGCTGACCGAAGACCTGGGCAAGACTCATGTGCCGCTGCTGACCCATGCGCTGTGGTCGGTCGAGCTGGACGTGCTCGAACAGCAGCTGGCGCAAATCGCCGCACGCCCCGAGGTGGCCGGCGCGCTGCTCGAGTCGCCGACCGGGGTGCGCCTGGTCGCCGGCACGCCAAGGTTGGAGGCGCTTCCCGACACCATGCTGCCGTTGCCGCATCCACGTGGCGAGCCGGCGCCGCTGGGCGTCCTGCATCTCTATGCCGAGGCCGGCCATCTGCAGCGGGCGATCGCGCAGGCGGCTCTGCAGCGCGTGCTGGAGATCGCCCTGTTTACCGCCCTGATCTGTTTCCTGATCTGCTGGCGGCTACGTCGCGAACTCGCCGAGCCGCTGCGCGCGCTGGCCGGCTACGTCAGTCAGTTGGCGCCGGGGCGGGCGGCGCCGGCCGCGCCGCTGGCGCGCCCGAGCAGGCGCTGGCATGACGAGATCGACCTGGTGCTGCATGGCTTCGAGGCGCTCAATGACAGCTTGCAGCACTACGGCGCTGAGCGCGATCTGGCGATGACGGAGTTGGCGACCGAGCGGGATCGTCTCGACCGGCGCGTCGAACAGCGCACCGCGAGTCTCAAGCGCATCAACGGTTACCTCGATCTGTTTTCGCGCACCCTGATGCGCTGCATCCATCTGCCGCTGGCAGGCTACCCCGATGCGCTGCACCAGGCCCTCGGCGAGCTGGGCGATCGCGTTGGCGCACACGCCTGCGGTCTGGCCACCCGAAGCGCTGACGGTGCCTGGTGTTGGCAGGTTATCTGGCACCGAGATGGCGCAGATTGCGCCGCCGAGGCAGCTGGCGCACTGCTGCTGTCGTGGCACGGCAACGGCTGGCTGCTCGATCCGACGCGGCCGGATTTACGTGCCTACCAGTTGGCCGATGACGACGGCGGCAATCTTCTGGTCCTGCAGCACGCCCCGGCGTTGCCGTCGGACGAGGAGCAGCGTTACCAGCAAATGGCCGCGGAGATGCTGTTCAGTCTGCTGGAGCGTTGGGAGCACGCCCGCCAGCTGGAAGCCACGCGCCAGGAGCTCGAGCGCCTGTCGCGTTGTGATCCATTGACCGGGCTGGCTAACCGCCGCCACTTCGACGAGCGCTGGGCAGACGAGCTGCGCCGAGCCTCGCGCAGCGGGCGGCCGCTTACGGTGCTGATGCTCGATGTCGATCATTTCAAGGGCTACAACGACCGCTATGGCCATGGTGCGGGCGACCAGTGCCTGAGCGCGATTGCCGGCTGCCTGAGCAGTCTGTTCCAGCGCGCGGGCGAGCTGCCGGCCCGCCTCGGTGGTGAGGAGTTCGCCGTGTTGCTGCCCGGTGCCGGCGCCGGCGAGGCGGCCCAAGCCGCCGAGCGGCTGCGCCAGGCGATCGTCGACCTGAACCTCGCTCACGCCGGCTCGCCGCTAGGCCAGGTCACCGCCAGCATCGGCCACGCGACCTGGCCCGGCGATACCGGTCAGGCGCTCGCCTCCCTTCTGCAACAAGCCGACCAGGCCCTTTATGCCGCCAAGGCGGCGGGGCGCAATCGGGTCTGTCCGTAATCCCCCGTCCTTACCTCTTCCGAATCTTTTGACAAGCCGCGGGCGCCTGGCGCAAGCGGCGGGCGGCTCTGCCGTGCCTGGCGCGGTCGGTTGCCGGCGCGGCCGGCGGTGTCGGCGTACGCCATAAATTCGCGCTGGACATCAAATTGACAGCTCGTTAGCATTGTCGAAAACAACAATAATTCGCATTAACAACATCATCAGAGCATCAGCAGGTAGAGCGATATGTCCAAGCACGCAGGATTCAGGAAGACACCGGTAGCAACTTTCGTTCGGGCAGCGATCTACGGCTTGCCCTTGCTGGCTTCGGCCCAGGCCTATGCGGCGACGGAAGCGCTCACCCTCGATACTACCGAGGTGGTGGAAGAGCGCGATTCCTACCAGGTCAAGAGCACCAAGACCGCCACCAAGACCGACACCCCGCTGCGCAACATTCCGCAATCGATCAGCGTCGTCACCGACAAGCAGATCAAGGACCAGAACATGCAGAGCATGGCGGACGTGGTCCGCTACGTGCCGGGCGTGCAGATGGCCCAGGGTGAAGGCCACCGCGATGCGCCGATCATGCGAGGCATCGTTTCTACCGCTGATTTCTACGTTGACGGCATGCGCGACGACACCCAGTACCTGCGCGATCTGTACAACGTCGAGCGTGTCGAAGTGCTAAAAGGCCCGAACGGCATGGTCTTCGGCCGCGGCGCCACTGGTGGCTTGATCAACCGCACGATCAAGCAGGCCAATTGGCTCGATCGCAACGAGATCGGGCTGACCTATGGCTCCTGGGATAAGCGCCGCATCACTACCGACTTCAACAAGGGCGTGAACGAGCAGGTTGCCGTTCGCCTGACCGCGATGTTCGAAGACTCCAATAGCTATCGCGATTATGCCGAGCTGGAGCGCTGGGGTATCAATCCGACTGCCACCTTACGCCTCAGTGACGCCACCAGCATCGAGCTGGGCTACGAGCACTTCGAAGATGATCGGGTTGTAGATCGGGGCGTGCCGGCTGTAATCGACACAGTGTCCAAGAAAGGCAAGCCGCTGAAGACCAACGAGTCCACCTTCTTCGGTGGTCCGGACCAGAGTTACTCGAACATCGAAGTTGATGCCGTGACGGCACGCGTGACTCACGAATTCAATGACGCCGTGACGCTGGTGAACCAGACGCGATATGCGGACTATAAAAAGTACTACGTGAATGTATATCCGACGGGCTTGGCCAGTAACGATACTGAGGTAAAGCTTGGTGCTTATGATAGTGCCACCGATCGTACTAATCTGCTAAACCAGACGGATCTGACCATCAAGGCCGAAACTTTTGGCCTGGGTCATACGCTGCTTATCGGCGGTGAAGTTGGTCGCCAGGTTACCGAGAATCTTCGCAAGACTGGCACCGTAGGTAATGTTCCCCTGTCTCGGCCGGTTACCTTTGCACCTGTTACGCTCGGCAAGGTAGGGCAGAACAATAAAGGTGTTGCGAAGACGGCTGCGGTGTATTTGCAAGACCAGATCGAGATTACCTCCCAGTGGGAGGCGGTTTTGGGTGTGCGGTATGAAAACTTTAAGACAGAGTTCCATAATTACGCCGGCAAAGCGCCTGTGCATATCACCGAAACCGATGATCTGATTTCGCCACGCGCCGGACTGATCTACAAGCCGCTGGATGATCTCTCTATCTACGCCAGTTACTCTCTGTCTCACCAGCCGCGCGCCGGTGAACAATTGGCGAGCCTTGATGTGAATACCAATTCACTCGATCCGGAAAAGTTCATCAATCGCGAAGTTGGGGTTAAATGGGACATTGATCAGCGTTTGGCGGCCACTGTTGCAGTCTATCGTTTGACCCAAACTAATACCCCTTTCAAAGTTGGTGAAAATTACGAGCTCGTAGACGGTGTGGAAGTCAAGGGTGTGGAGCTTGGCTTGACGGGTAATGTCACCGATAACTGGCAGATCACCGGCGGTTATGCTTACCAAGAAAGCGAAATCCTGGGTGGTACGATGAAAGGCTTTAAAGCTCCCCAAGTTCCGCGTAACTCGGTATCGATCTGGAATCGTTACGACTTTAGCGAACACTGGGGCATCGGTTTGGGTGCTACCTACCAGAGCTATGTGCACGCAGCGCTTGATACAACAGATAAATACGTAGTGATACTGCCTAGCTACACCCGTGTGGATGCTGCGGTGTACTACACGGTCAATCCGCAGCTCAAGCTGCAGCTGAACGTGGAAAACCTGCTGAACGAGGAGTACTACGCCTCGGCGCACAACAACCACAACATCATGCCCGGCTCGCCGATGGCCATGAGCGTGAGCGCCAACGTCACCTTCTAATCCAGGCGTGACGACCGCCGGGCAGCGCTGCAAGGCGCTGTCCGGTAGGCAAGAAATGCAAAGGGCTGCCTTTCTCGAGGCGGCCCTTTTTCGTGGCCCTCTTCGGGCAGGCAATCATGAAGAAAATCCTTTTTCAGCTGCACTGGCTGCTCGGCATCAGCGCCGGGCTGGTGCTGGCGTTGATGGGCGTGACCGGGGCGGG